>JANYLJ010000046.1 GCA_025357945.1 Gemmatimonadota bacterium | reverse complement strand
ATCCGCCGACGCCCCATCGGCGTCAACCGCGCTAGCTTATGCATGTTCGCTGAGCCCTCTAGTGAGTGGGTTGGTGGTTTCGCCACTCCCAGCTTCACCTGCTATGGCTCAGTGAACAACCTCCTCATCATTTACACCTAGCCGACGACGCGCTTGCCGAAGCCCCGCACCCCGGCCATCGTCAGGATCGTCGCCAGAAGAAAGAGCATTCCTGCAGCGGCTGCCATTGGCAGGTGCGGCACATCCGGTGTGAGGGCGATCCGGAGCCCTTCGCTCATGTACACCAGCGGATTCACCAACACGAGCACCTGGAGCCATGGAATTGCCGAGAGGGACGCCCACGGATAGTAGACGCATCCGAGGAACATGAGCGGCGTGAGGATGACGGCGAACATCAACCCGATGTGCTGCGGGCGAACGACCGTGCCGAGAAAGAGACCGAGCGACGCTGCCGTCCAGCTCGACAGTGCCACCATCAGCGCGAGAAGCGGCCAACTGGCGACACGAATGTGCACCTCGGTGGCGGGCAGCGCGATGATGATCGGAAAGATTACCGCGCCGGCAAGCACACCCTGGAAGGCGCCGAAGGCGACCTTGGCGAGCGGTACGGTGGCAAGCGGGATCGGAGCGAGCACGCGATCCTCGATTTCGCGCGTTGCACCCAGCTCGATCGAGAGCGGGAGTGCCACGGCCGCGATCGAGGTGAACACCATCGCGATGGCGATGAGGCCGGGCACGAGCACCGTGGCCATGGTTCCGGCACCAGCGGCCACCGGCAGGTTCTGGCCGGTGCGCGGCAGCACGTAGGTGAACACGAAGACCGAGAGCACCGGATTCATGATCGTACGGAGCATGAACGGCATCCACTCGCGGCGCAGGACGCGGAAGTCGCGCGCCCAGAGGCCGAGCACCGAGGCGAGGATCGATTGGCGATTACTCACGGAGGTCTCGCCCAGTCAGGCGGATGAACGCGGTTTCCAGCGATGGTTCCACCACCTTGAGGTCGGTCAAGTGATGCTCGGCCACCCGGCTGACGACGCGCGGCACACCGCCGCCCTCAGGTGCTACCAGGATGCGGAGGCCGCGCTCGGTGTCCTGCACGTCGCGAACGCCCACGACGCCGTCGAGCGCGGCACGCGCGGCGACACGATCGCCGGCCAGTGCAACATCGATGACCGCCGTGCTACCGCTCTCCTGCTTGAGCTGCTCGGGCGTTCCTTCAGCCAAGATCCTGCCGTGATCCACGATGGCGAGGCGTTGACAGAGTTTGTCGGCCTCCTCCATGTAGTGGGTCGTCAAGACGACGGTCAGCCCCTCGCCGCGGAGCGTGCCGACGAGGTCCCAGAGGGCGAGACGGCTCTGCGGGTCGAGCCCGGCGGTCGGTTCATCCAGGAAGAGGACGCTGGGTCGGTGTGCGATCGCCCGGGCGAGTTGCACCCGCTGCGCCAACCCGCCTGACAACTGACTCGGCATCGCGTCACGTCGATCGGCAATGAGAAAGCGATCGAGCAGTTCCTCGGTGCGGTGACGCGACTCCGCGGCAGGCATGCCGAAGTAGCGGCAGTGATAGTAGACGTTGTCGGAAACGCTGCACGACCGATCAAGCGTGATCGCCTGGCTGGCGACGCCGACATGCCGACGCACGGCAACCGCGTCGGTCGCGACGTCGAGGCCGGCGACCCGGGTGGTGCCGCCTGTGGCGCGGACCTTGGTGGTGCAGATCCCTATGGCGGTGGTCTTGCCGGCGCCGTTGGGCCCGAGGAGACCGTAGATCGTGCCCGACGGGACGTCCAGCGAGATCCCGGCGAGTGCGGTGACGGGTGGTGAGCCCTGGTACACCTTGCGGACGTCACGGAGCTCTACCGCGGGGATCATACGGACAGGGAGGGATTCGAACCCTCGATACCGTTGCCGGTATGCCGGTTTTCGAGACCGGTTCCTTCAACC
This sequence comes from Gemmatimonadota bacterium, assembly GCA_025357945.1. Classification (GTDB taxonomy): domain Bacteria; phylum Gemmatimonadota; class Gemmatimonadetes; order Gemmatimonadales; family GWC2-71-9; genus Palsa-1233. Next base: position 185,854 of record JANYLJ010000046.1, on the reverse strand, counting down.
ACTCGGACACCTGTCCAACGCCATAGTCGGCGGGGGCCAAACTTGGCCGGGAACGGCCGCCCGATCAAGCCTCAGCGGCCGCGGGCAAGTTATCATCGAGCAGCCGCCTGGGCGTCATTACCTGGCTCGCCATCACGCGAGCCGCGCCATTGAGTCCGCCGCAGGCCAGGCACCGGTCGCCCTGCCCTACCGCGCTACGCCTGCCGACCGAATCGGGCGAGCTGCGCCACGTAGCCGTCGCGGTGTACCGCATTCGTTAGCTTCTTGGCGTGCCACCCCGCCTGACGTTTCACCTGATCCTGCACACCCACTGGGACCGTGAGTGGTACCTGCCGCAAGCGGCATTCCGGCCGCGGCTGGATTCGACCGTGGGATCGGTGCTCGACCTGCTGGAACGCAACTCGACTGCGCGGTTTGTGCTCGACGGTCAAACAGTCCTGGCGGAAGATGTGCTCGACCCGCGGCCGGAATGGATCTCGCGAGCCGCGCAGGCCGTGGCAACCGGGCACCTCGAGGTCGGGCCGTGGTACGTCCTCGGTGACGAGCTCATCCCTTCGGGCGAGTCGATGGTGCGCAATCTGCTCCAGGGTGGGCGCGATGCCTCCGCGCTTGGTGGCCGCTTGGACGTACTCTACAGCCCGGACGCGTTCGGGCACCCGGCGATCCTGCCAACGCTGGCGCGCGAGTTCGCTATCGACGCCGGCGTGGTCTGGCGCGGACTCGGTCGCCCGACCGGCGCCGATCGTGACCTGTACCGCTGGCGCGGGCCGGACGGCGCCGAGGTCCTGGTGTACCATCTCCCGGCCCAAGGGTACGAGATCGGCGCCGAGCTGGCCGGTTCGCCTCAGACGCTGCCCGAACGCTGGCACGCGATCCGAACGCAGCTCGACCAGCGCGCGGTCACGTCGCACGTCGCGGTGTTCGTCGGCGCAGATCACCACGCGCCGCCTCGCGATCCCGGTGCGATGTGCGCCGCGCTGCAGGCGATCGAGCCCGGCCACGATGTCCGGATCAGCAGCCTGGCGGAGTTCTTTGCGGCTGCCGCAGCGGAGGCGCGCGATGTCCCCGTGCTCCAGGGTGAGCTCCGCTGGTCTTACGGGCACACCTGGACGCTGCAGGGCACCCACGCGTCGCGGGCACGGCTCAAGCGCCGGCATGGCGCGGCCGAGCTTCACATGCAGCGGGTCGCCGAGCCACTCGCGGCGCTTGCGGCGTGGCGCGGCGGCCACGATCACCGGGGCCTGCTTCGAAGTACCACGCGAATACTGTTGAAGTGCCAGTTCCACGACACGCTCGCTGGCTGCTGCAGTGATGACGTGGCGCGGGAGCAAGGGACGCGACTCATGTCGGTCGTCGCGACGAATCGCGCAATTGCCCGCGTCACGCTGCACGAGATCAGTGGGCACGATCCGGATGTCGCGCGCGACGATCCGGCGGGTGTCACCCCCACGCTACTGCTATGGAATCCGGTGCCCCGACGCTGTGGTGGCATTGTCACCGCGGAAGTGACCTGCTTCCGGCGCGACCTGCTGGTCGGTCCACCCTCCGGGCGCACGCCGCGCGTGGGCCCGGGCTATCGCCCGTTCGCGCTTGCGACGGATGACGGCCGCGACATTCCGGTGCAGGTACTCGCGGTCGCGCCCGGCACCGAGCGTCTCGACGCAGCGCGTCACTATCCCGACCAGGACGAAGTGGACCGCGTCCTCATCGCCTTCGACTCGCCGCCGGTTCCAGGTCTCGGGTTCCTCGGTCTGGTGCCGACGCGCGGACCGGCGACGCCACCGGTGTGCGGGCTCGACGTGCGCGACGGAAGCATGGCCAACCGCTTCCTCGAGGTGCACGTCGCCCCGGATGGTCGAATCACCCTGATCGACCGGCGCACGGGCGAGCACTATCGCGATATCCTTCACCTCGTCGACGAACGTGATCTCGGCGATACGTACACTCCGTACGTGCCCGCCGACGTCGCCACGACCCGATCGATCCGACGAGTGCGGTGCCGCGTTCTAGCGCGTGGTCCACTTGTCGGTGCGCTGGAATTGCGGTTCACCATGAGGTCGGCGGGGCATGGTGAGATCGCGGGTCGTCTCGTCCTGGTGCTGCACGCTGACAGTCCGGTCCTCCGCGTACATCTGGAAATTGACAACGGCGCGATCGACCACCGACTGCGGCTCCGGGTGCCGGTTGGTACCGGGGCGGCTGCGATCGCCGGTGCCGCGTTCGGCTTCGAGCGACGCGAGGCGGTGGCGACGCACGACGATCAGTTACCAGCGGAACAACCGGTCGCGACCGCTCCGGCGCACCGGTATGTCGCCGCAGGCGGCGACGGGCGTGGTCTCGCCGTGCTCTCCCCCGGCTTCTTCGAGTACGAATGGACGAACGAGCGTGAACTGCTGGTTACCGTGATACGGGGCGTCGGCGAGCTCTCGCGCGGCACACTCCCCACCCGCCCGGGTCACGCCGGGTGGCCGATGGCTACGCCGGACGCGCAAGAACCTGGACGACATGTGATAGAACTCGCGGTGGCTCCGGTCGACGACGCCGACCTGGCGGACCCAACTGAGCTGGAACAATTATGGGAAGAGACGTTTGCCGCGCCACAGGCCACGTTCGTGCGGGACTTCGTTGGAGATCGCGCGGCGATGGCGTCGATTGGCATCGGACTTGAGGGGCGCGGTCTTGTGTTTTCCTCGTTAAAGCCTGCCGAAACGAGTGACGGCTTCGTATTGCGGTGCTACAACACTGACTCGGCACCGGTTGCGGGCCGTTGGATCTTCCGGTCGCCGATCGGACGCGTCATGCTGGTGCGTGCCGATGAGACGATCGTCGCGCCGCTTGACGTGCCTGATCGACAGGTCGTCGAGTTTACGGCACCACCACGTGGCATCGTTACGATTCTGGTCACACCGGAGACACCGTGACTTTTCGCCTGTCAGGAAAGCGCATCGCCATCCTCGTTGCGGAGGGCGTCGAGGATCTCGAGTATTTCGTTCCGCTCATGCGACTGCAGGAAGAGGGCGCCGATGTTGTGACCGCCGCCCTCGACCTGGAACCGGTGCGTGGCAAGGGCGGCCTGGTCATCACGCCGAAGGCGACCATCGCATCGCTTCGGGCCGAAGAGCTGTTCGGCTTGGTGGTGCCCGGTGGGTGGGCCCCCGACAAGCTCCGGCGTTCGCCGGCGGTGACCGCCCTGGTTCGCGCCATGGACGAAACGGGAAAGACGATCGGCATCATCTGTCACGGCGGCTGGGTGCCGATTTCAGCGGGGATCATGCGCGGGCGCAAGGCGACCGGTTCGATCGGCATCAAGGACGATCTGGTAAACGCCGGCGCCACCTGGGTCGATGCGCCAGCGTTCCGCGAAGGGAATCTGGTTTGGGGCCGGGTGGTCGCCGATATCCCGGATTTCTGTCGCGAGCTTGTATTGGCGCTGGTAAGCGAACGAGACTGACGCGCGTGGAGCGATCAATTCGGCGTCGTCGCGACGCGGCCGACGCCCTCCCCATCACGTAGCGAGAAGTTCGCTAGACTTTCGGGGTGCATTTGGAGGCACCATGCGGCAGGGTGCTGCGCCAGCACAATATCAGACGCCGCTGAAGTAACCCGGAGCGGCCGCCCACGCGGGCGACCGCTCTCGGTTCTTCGCTCAGGCGACTACGGCGTCTTCTTCGGCGCTGCCTCGTGCTTCCAGTAGCCCGGATCGGCCGCCACCCATTCTGCCGGCGGGACGCTCTGCTGCGGGGCGAAGGCGAACTGATCTGTCTGACTGCTGATGACCGCGGCTGCGGTGTTCGCCGCCATCCTGTTCCGGGCAGTCGAATCGCCCAGCGCCGTCATGTACGCCGGTCCGTGAATCGTTGCGTCCTGATCGAGGTCGGCGAGAGATTTCCGCGCGACGAAAATGAAATAAGTGCCGGCGGGAGCGCCGCTTGCTGCCTGCCACATCGAGTACTTGTCGGCGGCCTTGACGCTCTCGTGTGCCACCTTGGTCATCTTCCGATTCGCCTCGTACTCGGCGTTGTGCCCCGGCCGCACCGAGACCCGCGTCACAGAGAAGTACCGGCTGGCGGCCAAGTCATGCGGGCCGCCGTAGCTCAGGTCTTCCCGGTAGGTCAGCACCATCCCGCGGCCGTCACTCAGAAATTCCGTCTCCTGGGCGGTGAACTTCTTGTTGATTGCCGTGAGCGTCGGGTTCGCCGCGGAGGCCTTGTCGGCCTTCTCGACATCGGCCCACGTGGGGTACGCGGTCATGTACCAGTTCTCCGGCGGGCCGGTCATCGATGTGATGGCTAGCATCGGCGTCGGCGTCTTGGCCGCCGCGATAGCACCAGCCCACGCATTCTCAAGCGCATCGTGGGCGTTCCCCCTCCCGGGCTTGATCGTCTCCCGATAAATCCTGAGGACGTTGTAGACGGGAGCCATTGGCGTGGCCTGCGCGCCAAGCGCAGCAGGTGACAGAACGGCGAGGGTAAGCGAAAGCCGAGCTGCAAATTGTCTCAATGATGCCCCCAATTGCCTGGGGCAGCAGGTGGGCAGAAGGCCTGGGGGGGCGGCCTTGCGCGGTCCTGCAACCCGTACGGCGTGGCGTCGAGCCGGCGATGTGCCGAGTTCGGCGGGCGGACGCGCGCCGACAGCGAAGGTATCGCACTCGCCGGATTCCGCTAGCCCAATCGACCCCGCTCGTCGGACTCCGCGTTCTGGAATTCGAGCACGTACAAAAGGCAACCTGCGGCCGACTGGGCTGCCCTAGTGCACGAACCCCGGCGCCTGGCGTCACCATCCGAGCAGGCGTGAGGTACATCCACGCTCCTCAACCAGGGGGGACTTCATGCGGTACACTGCCCTATTGGGCGCGATCGGTACCATGTGCGCCTTGGCCACGGCGAACGCATCAGCTCAAGGAATTACCCATGCCGTGATCACACTCGACGACAGCTACATCCTCGGCGTCCGCGCCAGCGTCGATCAGGAAGAGATCGAAACGGCACGTTGGGCAGCGACGCACGGCAGCACGAAACCGGTCCGGGACTTCGCGCAGAGCCTGTTGCGCGGGCACGCCAACGCCCAGAACGCGGCGAAGGACCTGGCCGCACAGTTCAAGACCGAGCTCAAGATCCCCGGTGACACGAGCCAGGCGATCACCAAGCGAGGCGCGGCAGCACGGGCATCGCTTCGCCGTCTATCCGGCGCCAAGTTCGACCGCGCCTTCTTGATCGCGATCCGCGACGAGCACACCAGCGAGATCGACAAGGTGAACAACTGGTACGCCAGCGTGGCGGCAAGCGATAGCGTGAAGGCGTACCTTCATGCCATCATGCCAACCCTTGTCAAGCACCAGCAGACCGCCGAACAGCTGCTGACGGGCAAGCGGTCCGCGGCCGTGCGGTAGTTGGACGACACGCCTGCCCCGGGTAACTGAGGCCTTCCCGGGGCGGTGTTACTTCCGGTTGCCGACGCGCTCCAGGATCTGGCCGAGCACCTTGATCTCCTCGCCGTACTTGGCCCAGTCGCCGTTGCGTTGGGCGTCCAGCGCGCTCAGGAAGTGGCGGCGGGCTTCGGTCAGCTGCGTCTGCAACTGACCGTCACCCGCGGCGGCGGCAACCCCGCTCACCGGCGCGTCGGGGACGACTCGCTGACGCGTGGCGCCGCCGAACATTGTGGTCAGCGCGCCGTCCAGCGTCTCGTCCATCACCACCTGATTCTCATAGGCGACGACCACGCGCTTCAATTCGGGGATGCGCCCCTTGTCGGCCTGCAGGTAGAGTGGCTGCACGTAGAGGAGCGACTGTTCGATCGGGATGACGAGCAAGTCGCCGCGCAACACCTTGGAACCGCGCTGGTCCCACAACGAGATCTGCCGGGAAATCTCGGTGTCCTGATTGATCCGGGCTTCGATCTGGGTCGGTCCGTAGACGAGGCTCTGGCGGGAGAGGCGGTAGACGCGAAGTTTGCCGTACGCTGTCCCATCATTCCGCGCGACCATCCAGGCAGCGAGGTTGTCCTTTCCGCGCTGGGTGAACGGCACCATGTAGATGAATTCGGCGTGCTTTTCATCGGGCAACCGCATGACGATGTGCCGCATGAACGGGACGGCGCCGTCCTTCTCATCCACCGTCGGGATCTGCCACTGATCGTCCCGATGGTAGAAGTCCTCCGGCGCATCCATGTGGTAGGTGGTGAAGAGGTTCGTCTGGATGCGGTACAGCTCGTCGGGCACGCGGATATGCGCCCGCAGGTCAGCCGGCATGCTGTCCATCGGTACGAAGATGCCGGGAAAGATCTTCGCCCATGTCCGGATCAGCGGGTCATTCGGTGCGTTGATGTAGGCCTTCATCGCCCCGTCGTACGCATCGATCACGACCTTGACGCTGTTGCGCATGTAGGTCGTGCCGTCACCGAGCGCCTTGGCATACGGATAGCGATCGGTGCTCGTGTAGGCGTCGAGCAGCCACTTCTGGGTGCCATCGGCGGCGATCACCAGGTAGGGATCGCGATCGAACTGCAGGAACGGCAGGGCCCGGCCCACCCGATCCTTGATGTTCCGGTAGTACAGCACCCGACTGTCGTCGGTGATGTCACCCGAAAAGAAGACGTTGGACGAGCCGAACCGAATCGCCAGGAGCAGGCGGCGCACTACATTTCCGACGTGGACCCCGCCGGTGCCGGTGTAACTCGCGTAGATGTTCTCGTCGCCTGCCGGATGGTCGAATTCCCGCTGCTTGGTGCCGACAAAGGCATAGTCGTACTGTTCCTCGCCATAGTAGATCTGCGGGCGGGTGATCTTGAGTGACACGGTGGACACGGGCGGCAGGTCCTTGATGAACAGGACCGGCAACCCCTCGACGGTGACCTGATTGACCGGCGCCACCGTCGCGCCCATGCCGTGCGTAAACGTCAGGTGATTGTTGATGAACGTCTGGGTCGGCAGCGCCTTCGAGTTGAGCTCCCGAGGCGCGAGCAGCACCTGCCGGTACTTGCCATCGATCCAGTATCGATCATCGTCGACGGAGAGGAAGTCGTAGTAGGTCCGGATTTCCTGGAGCTGCCCGAAGGTCTGCAGCAGCGGGTCACGGTCCCAGAGGCGCACGTTGTCGATGGTCGGCGCGTTGGCGCGGATGTCGGCGATGGTAAGGTTGCCGGCATCGCCGAGATCCTTGATCTCGACGCTGTCCAATCCCCAGGCCGCCCGGGTGGCGGCGATGTGATGGCGAAGATACGGCGTTTCGCGGGTGAGCTCGGTGGGGGCCACCAGCAGCTTCTGCATCGCCATCGGGAAGAGGCCACGACCGACGAGCACCACCGCGAGATAGCCGCCAACGGACCAAAGCGTATACCGGGGGAGCTGCCCGCGCTGGCTGCCGAGGAGCACAGCAACCGCGCCCAGGAGTGCGATGATCGCCGAGAGGCGCAGCATCGGCAGCGTGGCGTGAAGGTCGGTGTAACTGGCGCCGACCAACGGGCCGGTGGTGGAATAGAGCAGGCTCGGAATATCCACGAACCAGAGTCGCACCGCGGTCAGCACAAACACGAGCACCAGCAGGATGGCGAGATGCCGTGCCGCCGTTGGCTCGATCCGAAGCTGGCGGGGTGGCGCCGGGATGATGTCGCCCCGCAGCCAGTAGATTGGCACCAGTAGCACGAGGATGCCGAGCGCCAGGCCGCGCAGCAGACCAACCGCGGCGGTGACGCCGGGAAGCGTGAAGACGTAGTACCCGACGTCGCGCCCCCAGATCGGGTCGGTGACGCCGAAGCGTGTCGCATTCGTCACCTGCAGCACCATGTCCCACGAGGCGCTCGCGGCGAACCCGATCATGACGCCGATCAGGATCGCAAACGGCAGGGTCAGGCGGCGGACCAGTGCGGTGAGGTTGATCATCCCTGCGGTGCCGTCGCCGACTGGAATCGTGAAGTGCACCGGTGCGAGGCCGCGCTGCGCCATCCGCAGGTTGAAGTAGAGAATGCCCGCACTCGGGACGCCGACCAGGAAGAAGAGCAGTACGCGGGCGATCAGCTCGCGCGTGAACACCACGGTGTAGCCGATCTCGCGGAAGAACCAGAGATCGGTGATGAGCGTCACGGCAGCCGGCATGAGCCACAACGCCAGGAAGACGACGAGCACGAATGTCAGGACGATGCGGCGGCGGGACACGGGCGGTCCTTCGATCGGTGCGCGGCGGGTCCGCGCGTTTCCCATCCAGGGGACGGTGGCCAACGAGACAGGGTAAGAACGCGTCCCGGGTCGGAAACCGCCAGCCTGCAGACCCACCGCTCACGCCACGACATACGCCTCCATCGCGAAATACTCGGCCAATCCGAGGCGATCGAGCAACGCGGCGGTGTCCTTGTTGCGGGCCTCAACCCGTTGCCAGAACTCACGTTCGTCCTGGCCGGGAAAAGGGGCCGAGTCCTTTTGCGACTGGTGCTTGAAGATCGCCTGGATCTTGAGCCGAAGCTCTTCCTGCGCCAGCGGCACCAACCACGTCGCCTCGGTGATCGGCCACTCCTGCCACGCGCCTCGGTAGAGCCATACCTCCGGACGACCGACGCCTCCGGGATACGCCTCGGCCAAGGCGAGATCAATCGCGTCCTTGCAGAGCCGGTGGGTTCCGTGCGGGTCCGAAAGGTCGCCCGCCACAAGCAACAGGTCCGGCCGCTCGGCCGCGAGTAGGGCGCACACGATGGCAACGTCCGCCGGGCCGACCGGGTCCTTCTTCACCGTACCGGTCCGATAGAATGGCAGATCGAGGAAGCGTGCGTCCTCACGCTGAAGCCCCAGCGTCTCGATGCCACTGACCGCTTCGGCCTCGCGGATGATGCGCTTGAGGTCCTGCACCTCCGGCGAATCCACGTCACCGGCGTGCTTCGCCGCCAGGAACTCGCGCACGCGAACGGTCAGTGTATCGAGGCGCCGTTGGGTGAGGTGCGCATCGGCGGCGAGCCGCTCGAGCACCTCGATGTAGCGCAGCACGTCGTGGTCGAACACGGCGATGTTGCCGCTCGTCATGTAGCCGACCACGATGTGATTGCCGTTGAGGTGGAGTTTGTGGAGGACCCCGCCGGCGGAGATGACGTCGTCGTCGGGGTGGGGCGAGAAGCAGATCACCTTCTGGTCGCGCGGCAGCTTCGATCGCCCGCGAATGCGCTGCCCGAGCGCGTTGAACGCGAAGCCATTGACCGCACCCGCCGTGCCATGGCGCGAGAGGAGCGAGCCGAGATGGTGGGCGGCGTAGTCGCGCTCGGTGAGCTTGAGGATTGCCTTCCCCACTCGCTGGGAAAGCCACACCACGGCCCGCAACTCGAGGGCTGCCGCCCACTCGACTTCATCCACGAGCCATGGCGTGGCGACGCGCGTGAGGTCGGCCGCGGCCGCGCTGTCGCAGTACACGGTGACATTGGGATGGCGTTGCAGGAAGGTGGCTGCCACTTCGTGATCGATGTCGCCCTCGACCGTGCGCTGGATGATGCCGCTCTTGTACTCGCCAGTGGCGAGGAGGCAGATCTCGCGCGCTTCAAGAATCGTGGCCACGCCCATGGTGATGGCCTGGCGCGGCACGTTCTGTTCGCCGAAGAAATCGGCGGCGGCATCGCGACGGGTGATCGTGTCCAGCGTGACAACCCGGGTGCGGGAATCGGCGCTGGAGCCGGGTTCGTTGAAACCGATATGGCCGGTCTTGCCCACCCCGAGGAGTTGCACGTCGATGCCGCCAGCGGCGCGAATCGCGGACTCGTAGGCGGTACACCCGTCGGCGAGCTGATCCGCGGCCAGCTCTCCCGGCGGGATGTGGGTGCGAGCCGGATCGAGGTCGACGAGGTCGAACAGGTGCTCGCGCATGAATCGGTGGTACGAGTGGATCGATTCGGGGGCCATCGGCCAGTACTCGTCGAGGTTGAAAGTCTCGACGTTCTGGAACGAGAGCCCTTCCTCGCGATGCAGCCGGACCAGCTCCCGGTAGACACCCACCGGCGTGGATCCGGTGGCGAGACCCAACACACAGGGGCGACCCGCCGCACTGCGGGCGCGCATCACCGCCTCAATACGGTGCGCAACCGCGTGGGCGAGTGCGTCGGGTGGATCCAGTATCTCGACGTGGAGGCGTTCAAGGCGGCGGGCGTCGGCGGACACGGCTCAGTCAATTCCTGATGCAGTAGGGTGAATGAGCAACAAACAACGGTCTGGTTGCGCCGGCAATGGCGATTGTGCTAGCCAGTGATCCAGTCTGACCGCCGGGCGCAACTGCGGCGCCGTCGGCAGCCAAACTGGACCCCTGCCTAGCGCCGTTCGTACAGGCCGTCGGCGATCAGTGCGCAACTGATGACGACAAGAACCAGCGCGACGCCTGGCGCCAACCCGACCCATGGCGCGTTGACCACCGTGTCGCGGCCCGAGGCGATCAGGCTGCCCCATGACGCGGCAGGAGGCTGCACGCCGAGACCGAGGAATGAGAGGCCTGCCTCGAGGGTGATCGCGTTACCAATGCCGAGCGTGACTGCCGCGAGCACCGGTGGTGCCCCGTGCGGCAGGATGTGCCGAAAGAGGATGCGCAGGCGCCGGGCGCCCAAGGCCGCCGCGCCATCCACGTAGGGACGTCCCAATTGGGAGCGTGTCTCCGCGTACACGAGGCGTGCAATGGGCATCCAGCCCGTCACCCCGAGAACGAGTACCACCTGGGTAGCGTTTGGCGGCCACAGCGCGGCGAGAAGCAGGAGCAGTACGACGCGAGGAACACCGAGCGCAAAGTCGGTGAGGCCGAGCAGCACCGCCGACACGCTGCGTGGTGCGAACGCGGCGCCGGCCCCGACCGCGACACCAAGCACCAGCGACAAGGCCATCGTCAGCACACCAACCGTGAGCGAGATCCGCGAGCCGAAGAGGAGCCGCGACCAGACGTCGCGGCCGAGGCGGTCGGTGCCGAGAAAGTGGAACGCGCCATGGAGGTCGCGCGTCATCGGGGCGAGGAAGCGTGTCATGACCACGTCCTGCGTACTCGCCGCCGGGGAAAGGAGCGGCGCGATCGCGGCAAGAACGACGACGAGCGCCAGCACGCCGACACCAATGCGGGTCCGCGCATCCGACGACCGCGTGGCCGGCTCAACGATCGTCATGGGTCCGCCGCGACCGCGGATCGACCACGCCCACGAGCAGCTCGGCGAGCAGGTTGCCAACGACAACGAGCACGGCGCTGATCGTTGCCGCGGCCAGCACCACTGGGTAGTCGCGCGCCTGGACACCCTGCACCATGAGGCTACCCACACCGGGCCACGCGAAGATCGACTCGACAAAGACCGTGCCCGAGAAGAGGGCGGGCAGCGAGAGGCCGAGGAGGGTGACCACCGGCACCAGGGCGTTCCGGAGCTGGTGGCGAATGACCATTCGGGTCGCACCAACTCCCTTGGCACGAGCGACCACGAGATACGGAGCGTCGCGGGATTCACGCATGGCCGCCCGAACAAATCGGGCCGTCCCGCCGATGCCGATCAAGGTGAGCGTGAGCAATGGCAGGGCGAGGTGGCGCAGGCGATCCACCATGCGCCCGCTGACCGAAAGGAAGTCGGCATCGAGACCGCTCGCGCCGAAGGCCGGCAACAGGCGCAGGCGATAGGTGAAGAACATCACGAGGACGAGCCCGAGCCAGTATCCGGGCATCGCGTTGAGGGCGACCGTTCCGACCGTCAACAACCCGTCGGCCACGCGATGCCTCGTGTTCGCCTGATACGCGCCGATGGCGATCCCGAACAGGTAGGTGAGTGCGAGCGAAAGCAGGACGAGTATCGCGGTCGCTGGCCACGCTTGGGTCAGCAGCGACGCGACGGATCGGCCCGTCGCGATGCTGGCACCGAAATCTCCCCGCAGCGCCCGGCCGAGCCAATCGACATACTGCACGGCGAGGGGGCGGTCGAGTGCCATCGCGTGACGAGCGGCGGCGACCTGCCCTGCCGTCGCTGCCGGCCCGAGCAGGCGCTGCATGGGATCGCCGGGAGCGAGGTGGAGCAGTACGAAGGTGAGCGTCACCACGCCGAAGACCACGGCCGCGGCGCGGAGCAGACCGAGGGCAGCGCCTCTGTGCATGGGAAGAATGTAGACTTGAGGGTGCCCCGCCGCCGCCCGCTCGTTCTCGCCGCACTGCTGGTTGCCTGTTCCGGTTCGGCGACGAACCGTGGTGACACGATCGTTTTCGCGTCGGGCGCCGACCTGCAGAGCATCAATCCGCTATTGACCACCCATCCGCTGGCGCACCAGGTCCAGCGGTATGTGCTGTTGACTACGCTCGTCCGGTACGACTCCACGCTGCAGGTGGAGCCGTATTTCGCACGCAGCTGGATGTGGTCGCATGATTCCCTCACGCTGACATTTCACCTCAGCCGGGAATTGCGCTGGCACGATGGCGCGCTGACCACCGCACGCGACGCGGCATGGACGCTCGATGCGGCGCGGGACCCGGCGACTGGCTATCCGCGGCAGACCGACCTCGCTGATCTCAAGCAGGCCGCCGCGACGGACGACTCCACGCTCACGCTGGCGTTCCGTCGGCCGCAGGTGGGGATTCCCGACGTCCTCACGGACCTGGCCATCCTCCCGGCGCACCTGTTCGACGGCGTGCCACACGCCCAGCTCCGTGGGGCAGCGTGGAATCAGTCGCCGATCGGGAATGGACCATTCATGTTCGTGTCGCACACGCCGAACCGGCGCTGGGTGTTCGCCGCCAACCCCCATTTCCCCGCCTCGCTCGGCGGCCCACCGCGGATCAAGCGGTTTGTCGTCGCCGTCGTGGACGAACCGACCACCAAGCTCGCAGCACTGACGTCGGGCGAGCTCGATTTCGCCGGCATCCAGCCGGCCCACGCCAGCTTTGTCGAACGTGATCCGCGCCTCGCGGTCGTCGAGTACCCGTTGCTCGTCACCTATGCTGTCGTATTCAACACACGTCGACCGCCGTTCAACGACGCCCGCGCGCGTCGTGCGGTGTCGCTCGCAGTTGATCGCTCGGCGATCGTCGACGGCTATCTCTTCGGCTTCGGGACGCCCGCCGTGGGTCCGATCCCGTCACCGGTCACCGATTCCGGCCTGCAGCGCGCGAACGTCGCAGCGGCGACGGCACTGATCGGGAATCGTCCGATCCGATTCGAGCTGCTCACCGTGGGTAGCGGCGAGGCTGCGCTCGAACAGATGTTGCAGGGTCAACTCGCGGCGGTCGGCATGCGGGCCGAGATTCGTCAGCTCGAGCTGTCGACGTTCCTCGACCGGGTGCAGGGACCGGCACATGACTTCGATGCCGCGGTACTGGGAATGTCGGGCGACCTGGGAATGGGACAACTCTCGCCCCTGCTTCGGACCACCGGTATCACCCCGATCGGCGACCAGACTGCCCTGCTCCGCCTGTTCACCGACTCTGTCCCCGCCGCGTTCCTCTATCACGCTCGCGGCGTCCAGGGGATGAACCGCCGGATCCTCGGCGTGCGGATGGATCTCCGCGGCGAGCTGGCCACCTTGCACGACTGGCACGTGAAGCGATGAGCAGAGCATCCGAGGCCGCGATTCGAGTCTCGGCTCCGGTGCGCCTCGACTTCGCCGGCGCGTGGACGGATGTCGCGCCGTTCGCTCTGGAGCAGCGGGGCGTCGTCGTCAACGCCGCGATCGACCTCCGCACGCGGGTGGAACTACTCCCAGCGCAGGACTGGTATCGACTCCGCGCGGACGACCTCGACGAGGGGATCGACGCGGCGACAGTCGAGGAACTCGCTCCGGATGGGAAGTTGGGGCTGCTCAAGGCAGCGATTCGCCGCTATGGAATCGGGCCATGTTCGTTGCGTACATCGGCCGAGGCGCCGCCGGGGTCGGGGCTCGGCACGTCGGGCGCGCTCTCGGTCGCGTTGGTGCACGCGATGAAGGTCGCGACCGGCGAGCGGCTTGCCGCTCACGAGATCGCCCACGAAGCGTGGCAGCTCGAAACGGTGGATGCCGCGGTCGCCGGCGGCCAGCAGGATCAATACGCTGCGGCGCTCGGCGGCTTTCAGTATCTGGTTTTCGATCATGGCACGACCAGCGCGCGGGCGCTCGCCATCGACGCCGACTTTGCCGCGGAACTCGCTGAGCACACGGTGGTGTGCTACACCGGTCGCACCCGCTTTTCCGGGGACACCATCACTCGCGTGATGCAGGCGTACACCAAGCGGGATGTGGGCGTGGTCGCTGCGTTGCACGCCATGGCCGACCTGGCGGAAGAGATGGCGGAGGCGCTGGTCCAAGCGGATCTCGGTCGCGTGGCGACGCTGCTGAGTGCCAACTGGGCGCAACAGCAACGGCTTGACCCGGCGATGTGTACCGTTGGTATGGCCCGGCTCGACAATGCGATGGCGGCGGCCGGTTCGCTTGGCGGAAAGGCAGCGGGTGCGGGCGCGGGCGGATCGATGTTCTTTGTCGTGCCTGGGAACGTGACAGCGGCCGTCGATGTTGCGCGTGAGTGCGGTGCGACGGTGTTGCCGGTGCGGTGGGCGGGTCAGGGCGTATCCGTCGATTGAGCGTCGTACCCCAGATTAGTTCGGGATCGTCGGGCGGCGGGGCACTGCTCGAAAGTGGGGTCCACTGAGTAAACTATCTCTGCCGGTTGGGCGGCGCGGTGCGCGAAGTGTGCGCTGCCCGGCCGGAGGTCGATCGCCCCCTTGTCGCTCCCTTCGAGGACGGCCTCGGGCGCTCGAAGATCTACGGCAGCGAGGGGAACCGCACCTTCGAGAGCAATGGCCTGTTCACGCTCGCGGCGCTTTGAACCGTTGGCCACGGTGGCCTGAACGCAACTCGGTCAGGTGCCGCTTGCGCTCGCCGCCGCCCCAGCACCCGCGGACCTCTACGATCCGGTCCGATCCGTCTAACATTCGGTCATGCTGAGCTTCGACGCCCTGACCGCCCGCCGTGCGCTGATCGACGAATCGCCGGATCTCACCGCGTTGCGAGATCACTTGATCAGCCGCGCCCGACCGGTCCTCGAGCGGATGCCGCCGGTGCCGCGCGTCAAGGCCTTGCTCTCCCGCGACGGTGGTAGCTGCCCGAACGACGCGACGGCGTTGGTCTTCGATCCATGGAGCCCCGAGGCACACCGGTGTCCCAGATGCAACGAGGTGTTTTCCGGAGAGCGTCACCACGCCCACTGGGCGCGGGCGCAGCACCTGTGGCTCGCGGAGCGCGCCGCGCACCTGGCCACCGTGCATGCGGTCACCGGTGACGAGGCGATGGCACAGCGTGCCCGCGACCTGCTCGCGGCGTACTACGATCTCTATTTCGAACTGCCGAACGTAGACAACGTGCTGGGTCCGTCGCACCTGTTCTTCTCGACCTATCTCGAGTCGATCTGGATCCTCGACTATCTCGCTGCCGCGTTCATCCTGCGCGAGATGGCGGTGCTCGATGACAACGACATTGCGCGCATCGACGCCATCGCCGACGAAGCCGCCACCCTGATCGCCGAATTCAACGAGGGAATGTCCAACCGGCAGACCTGGAACAGCGCAGCACTCACGGCGATCGGGACATGGTTTGGCGATGGAGAACTGGCGATCGCCGCGATCGAGAGCCGCACCGGCCTGCTCGGCCACCTTGCCGACGGTTTCGGCGCCGACGGCATGTGGTACGAGGGGGAGAACTACCATCTCTTCGCACTGCGCGGTCTGATGGTCGGACTGCAATGGGCGGGCACCGCCGGCGTCGACCTTCTCGCCGACAACGCCATCGCGGCGCATCTGGGCGAGGCGCTCATGGCCCCCGCCGATACGGCATTGCCGGACCTTTCCTTTCCGGCCCGCAAGGACTCGCGGTATGGCGTGTCACTGGCACACCCGGCGTATATCGAGTGCTGGGAGGCGGGCGTCGCCGCCTTGGGCGAAGCCGCGCCCGCAAACCTGCCGGCCTGGCTGCAGGCACTCTATGCCGTGGCTCCACGGGACGAACCGACGTACGACGCCTGGCTCCACGACGCCGGAACACCGCCACGAGCAGGCCGAACCCGCGCCGACCTGTCATGGTGGTCGCTGCTGACGATGGCGCCCTCGCTCCCGGAGGCGGCCACACCGTGGGCGGGCAAGGCCCGCCTGATGGAGCAACAGGGGCTGGCCATCCTGCGAAACGGTACCACGTACGTGAGTTTGGAATGTGGCGGCAGTGGCGGCGGCCACGGACATCCCGATCGCTTGCAGCTCACGCTCCATGCTGACGGCCAGCACTGGCTCCCCGACCCGGGAACCGGTGCCTACACGACCCGCGACCTGTTCTGGTACCGCTCGACACTGGCGCATAACGCCCCGATGCTCGACGGCGAGGATCAGCCGACCGGCGACACCGCGCGCTCCGCCGCATTTGCCGTCAATCGCGAATGGTCGTGCGCCAGTGGCGCGTGGAACGACGTGCGCCGAACGGTGGTGCTCGGGCCGCGGTGGGCCGTCGACGTCGTGCAACTCGACACCGGCAACGCGCACCGCCTCGACGTCCCGTGGCACGTCACCGGCGAGACGGAGATCATCACGGCGGGGAGTTGGCAACCCGAAACCCTGGCGAACGAGTTCGTTGATCGTGTCGAACGATTCGTGCCGGACGACGCGGCCGGTACCGGCGTGGTACTCACGGCCACGCACGACCAGGGGAAGTTGCGTGTCTGGTTCGCCGGCGACGGCGACCTGTTGCGCGCGAACGGGCCAGGTCTTCCCGGCGCCGTTCGGCGCCAAGCGTTCTACGTCCGCCGCGCCGAGCGCAACGGTGCGTTCATCGTCACGGTGCTGGACTTCTCGGGTAGCGTGACCGGCATCGACGTCAAGAGGAGCATCGTCGAAGTGCGGGAAGGCGACGCGAGCACTGGCGTGCAAACCATTCCGGGCGAAGTGGTCATCTCATCCGGGTCAACACGCACCGTGTTGGGCGGCGCCCGACCGCAACCGCTCCTGACTGCGTCCTTCATGCGTGATCGCCCGCTGGTGACCGAGGGCCAGGCACTCTGGGTCGACGCGCCGCCCGCGCTCAATGGCTCGCTGAGCGGATTCAATCGTTCGGCACCGCTGCTGCTCGACGAGGAGCACCACTATTTCCGGAGCGAGGCGCCGTATCCGGGCACTGATGAGTTTTCGGCGACCGCGTATGCCAACTGGGCTGACGACGATCTGTACCTTGCTGTGGACGTCACGAAGCGCGGCCTCGTGATGCGACCACCCGATGCACCGCTGCTCAACCTGGACAACGAGCCCGAAGACCTCAACGCCGACGGCATCCAGGCCTACTGGCGTGCACCGGACGGTACCGAACGCGGGTGGCTCATTCGCCCTGCTCGCGATGGCAACCTCATCACGCGACCGATCGGCGGCGCCAGCGATGGGGCGCCGGTCGGTGCGTGGCAGCCAACTCCACACGGCTACCGGATCACGGTCAGAATCCCGTGCCCGCACCTTTCCCTGCTGCGACGGACGGAACGGCTCGGCTTCGACTTGATCGTCAACGAGATGCGCCCAGAGCGCATCCGCCGCGCCGGGCAGTTGATCTGGAGCGGCGGCCCGGGCTGGGTCTACCTGCGCGGCGACCGCCACGATCCCGAACGATTCGGGGCACTGGAGCTGGTCGGGTGACGATCGCCGGCTTCACGTCCACCGGCAGCAAGCACCCCGATCTGCTGTTCGGCACCGGCGACGATCGCGTGCCACAACGCATGGTACGAGCCCGCGGCTGCATCGTCCACGCCACTGACGGGCGCGACTATCTCGACTTCGTCATGGCGCTTGGTGCCGTGGCGCTCGGCTACGGTCACCCCGAGGTGGACCGCGCGGTAATCGAGGCCGTGGAACGCGGCACCATCGGCCCGCTTTCGCCCGAGGACGAGCTGCTGCTCGCGTCGGAACTGGCCGCGGTCATGCCCTGGCTGGAGAAGGTGCGCTTCTTCAAGACTGGCGCCGAGGCGGTTGCGGCCGCGGTGCGAATCGCGCGCGTCGCTACCGGACGAGACC
This sequence comes from Gemmatimonadota bacterium, assembly GCA_025357945.1. Taxonomy (GTDB): domain Bacteria; phylum Gemmatimonadota; class Gemmatimonadetes; order Gemmatimonadales; family GWC2-71-9; genus Palsa-1233. The sequence goes on along the minus strand of JANYLJ010000046.1, from coordinate 167,884 downwards.
GCGTGCTCGGTTGCGGATATCACGGTTGGCTGGATTGGTGCAGCGACGCGAATGGTGTCCCAATCGCCACTCGTGCCCTGTACGGCGCGTTGCCGTTCAATGACGCTGGCCGAGCGGTCGACGCAATCCGCAATGCTGGTGACCGGCTCGCCTGCGTCGTCGTCGAGCCGGTGGTTGACGAGGCACCCAGCGCCGACTGGCTCGCCGCCCTGCGCACGGAGACGGCACGGACAGGCGCAGTACTTATCTTCGACGAGATCAAGACCGCCTTTCGCGTGGCACTCGGCGGGGCAACGGAGAAGTGGGGTGTGCAACCCGACCTGACCGTGCTCGGCAAGGCGCTCGCCAATGGCTACCCACTTGCGGCGGTGGGTGGTGGCGGTGCGCTGATGGACCGCGTTGATCAGACGTGGATCTCCTCGACGATGGCAACCGAGTTCGTGTCGCTCGCCGCAGCACGAGCGACGGTCGCCGCAATGCGAACGCACGACGTGCCCCGCCACCTCCACGACATCGGGAGCTACCTTCTCGCCGGACTCCAGCGAATTGCAACCCGGTACCCGGCGTCAGGCGTCCGCGCGATGGGGATCCCCGAGATGTGTTATCTGCGGTACGCGAACGAAGCGATGTCAGAACGCGTCGCCGCCGCCTGTGCCGCACAGGGGCTGTTATTCAAGCGCACCGCGTACAATTTCGTCTCGCTCGCCCACGACGTAGCGGCGGTGGACCGTGCGCTGGCGACCCTCGACCAGGTATTGGCCACATGCTGATCGATGTGCACGCCCACTTCTATCAGCCGGCCGGCGGTCGTGCCGACTGGGCCGAGCGGAACGCCTCCCGGCTTCGTGCGGGCGAGCAGATCGAGATCACTCGCCATGTCGCCTCGATCCTGGGTACCTGGGGCCGCCGTTCGCCGACCTACTTCCCCTCGCCCACAGACGTCGTTGCGGGCAACGATGCGCTGCTCGGCCTGATAGCCGAGCACCCCGAGCGCATCAGCGGCTACGCCTGTGTGAACCCCAACTACACCGGGCACGCTCTGGCGGAGATCGCCCGCTGTCTTGACGCCGGGATGATCGGCGTGAAGCTGGCCGCGAGCCGGCGTGCCAATGACCCGCTGCTCGACCCGATATGCCACGCCGCGCGCGACCGTGGTGTCCCGGTGCTGCATCACGTCTGGCAGCACCGGCGCCACGAATGGGGAGGCCAGGAAGCATCGGACGCAGCGGAACTGGCGCAGCTTGCACGACGCCACCCGGCGGTGCCGTTCGTGCTCGCCCACATCGGTGGTGGCGGCGATTGGCTCCACTCACTGCACGCGATTCGTGGCGTCGACAACATCTTCGTCGACCTGTCGGGAAGCGGCGTCGATCATGGCATGCTCGAAGCGTGTCTCGCGACGGTTGGCGCGGCGCGGCTGCTCTGGGGCTGCGATATCACCATCTGCACCGGCTGGGCCAAGCTGCGCTACCTCGAACGCCTCCTGTCGCTCGATGACATCGAGCGCGTCCGGTGGCGCAACGCCATGTCGATCTTTCCGCCCGGCAGCTTCGCCACATGACCCAAGTCGACATTAACACCTTTCTTGGCAGCTACCCGTTCCGCGACATCGGCGAGTGGGAAGCAAGTGACGTCGTTCGCGCGATCGCTCGTGTCGGAACCGACGAGGCCTGGGTGTCGCACCTGGCAGCGACCTTCTGGCGCGATCCGACCGCGGGCAACGCGACATTGTATGAAGCGCACGACCGGCATGCGCAGCTGCGGTCCGTTCCGGCGGTGCACCCGGGCTTGCCCGGGTGGGAGGCAGTGCTCGACGAGGCAGTGGCGCGCCAAGTTCCCGCCGTTCGGTGCGACCCGACGCGCTACGGCCTGATGCCAGCCGGCCATGAGATGCAGCAGTTGGTTGCCGCGTGTGGCGAGCGCGACGTGCCGCTGATGATGGCCGTACGTCTGGAGGATATCCGGCAGCGTCACCCGAACGACGCCGCTGCCGAACTGCCGCCGTGGGCGGTGCGCCAATTGATCCGCAACCACCCGTCGGCCAGACTCCTTGTCACCCACGCGGACCGGGAATTCGTCGAACAAGTCCATTTCGGCTCGACGCCGGACGAGGCTCGCAGGATACTCTGGGATATCTGCTGGATCTGGGGTCCGCCGGAGGACCATCTTGAACTGTTGCTGCAGACGATCGGTATTGAGCGGTTCGCCTTCGGCACCGGGCTGCCGTTGCGACTTCCGGAGGCGTCGAGCGCGAAGCTCGATCTGCTCAACCTCGATGCGGACAAGCGGGAGATGCTCACGGCCGGGAATGTGAGGGCGTTCAACTCGCGTTGACCGGGCGTGTGTGCGCGAGCTCGCGGCTAAAGGCGCGGCTCGGCTGATATCGCTAAGGCGACGTTGGATCCAAGCAATTGGGAGTCTCGCGAATACACGGGAACTCAACACGTCGCGACGCATTCGGTGACTGCATCGGCGCAGACGTCGCTTTAGCGACATCAGCCGAGCCGCCACTTTAGTGGCGGGCCCCTACGTCATCCACCGGTCCAGATTCTCCCGAACAAACTCATCATCCGCGAGCTGCGGGTACGCTCGGCACACCCGGCTGATCTCCTTCGCCTGCCCCGGCGACAGCTCCTCATCCGGATCCAGGCACCACCGCCCGGCGAGCAGGCCCTGCCGTCGCAGGATCTCGTGGATGCCCGGAATGCAGCCACGAAAGCGATTCGCGGCGTCGAACACGGCGGCGTTGGCGTCGGTGACCTGCTCGGCGAGAGCGAGCAAGCGTGAGGGAACGGCCGCTCCCCCTCGGGCAACTCGCGTACAGACGTCGAACTGCTTGACCGCAGTGTTGGTCCAGAACGCCCAGTGGCCGAGCAGCCCACCGATCATTCGCGCCGGGCGGTGGCCGCCAATCGAATGCCGGGTCAACAGGTCGAGCAGGATGTGATCGTCATTTCCGGTGTACAGTGCGATCTCCGTTGCCCGCCCCGAATCGACGACTGCCCGGATCACCTCGAGCGTCGCATAGCGGTCGAACGGCGCGATCTTGATGGCCACTACATTCTCGATTTCGGCGAAACGGCGCCAGAAGCGGTAGCCAAGCACCCGGCCGCCGACCGCCGGCTGCAGGTAGAAACCCATCACCGGCATCACGCTCGCCACCGCTCGCGCATGGGCAACCAGCTCCGCCGTCCCGGCATGCTTGAGCGCGGCGAGGGAGAGAAGCACGGCGTCGTATCCGAGCTCGCGGGCGAGCGCCGCTTCGCGCATCGCCTGGCGCGTCCGCCCGATCACGCCAGCGATCAACACGGTGCGCCGCGCGCGGAGCCCTGAGCGGACCGTTTCGGCGGCGAGCTGCAGCACATGGGGCAGCAGCCCGCGCTTGGGCTCGTGGATCGCGAACTGCGTGGTATGGACACCGACTGCCACGCCACCGGCGCCCGCGTCGAGGTAGTAGCGTGTCAGCGCGCGCTGCCGCCGTTCGTCGAGCCGGCGGGCAGCAGTAAGCGCGAGCGGGTGCGCGGGAATCACAAGGCCCTGCCGGAGCGCCCGCCGCACCCACATCAGAATCGCCCCTCGCGATCCTCGAAGTGAGTCGGCCGGTTGAGCGATCGGCCACCGGCGGCAACCCATTCCGCCACGTAGTCGATCATCCGGTCGATGTCGGTGGGTGCCACACCGAACAACGCTTCGCACCGGGACGCGTCGCTCAGCAACGCCGTGGCGCTCTCCACGCCGGCAACCAACGGCTCCCGACCGAATCGCACCCCGAACCGGGTCGCCAGGTCGCGCACCGCGTGGGCCGGTCGGCCAGTCACATTCAGGACCAGCGGTGGCGCAGCGCAGTGTTCCAGCGCCCGCAGTGCAATCGCGTTCGCGTCACGCTGCCAGATCACGTTGGCGTGTCCCATGGCCACGTCGACCTGCTCGCCGCGATAAACCTTGTCAGCGATGTCGCGCAGCACACCGTACCGTGGTTCGATGGCGTAGTTGAGCCGGAGAATCGCCATCGGCGTGTTGTTACGCCGTGAGAAGAACTCGAACACGCGCTCACGCGCTCGTGCCGCCTGGGCATACTCACCGATTGGACCGACCGGATCGGCCTCGGTGGGTCCGTCGCTCTGCACCGGTGCCAGCGGATAGACGTTGCCGGTGGAAAAGGCCACGATCCGGGATCTCGCGAACCGATCGGCCACCACGCCAGGGAGGTAGGCATTGGTGGCCCACGTGGCCGGCTGGTCGTCGGACGTGCCGAACTTGCGACCAGCCATGTAGATGATGTTGACCGCGTCGGGCAGGCGTTCGACCGCAGCGCGGTCGAACAGATCGCAAGTGACCGCCTCGACGCCAGCACGTTCGAGTGCCTGCCTGGCGGCGGGGTTGGTAAATCGGGCTGCCCCGATGATCCGCCGCGGCCTGGCTGAGTCGCGCGACGCCCGCGCGGCAAGACGGGCCAGCGACGGACCCATCTTGCCGCCGACACCGAGGATGAGGATATCGCCGTCGATGCGAGCAAGCGAGGCAACAAGCTCCGGGGTCGGATGGGACAGGAGCTCGTCGAGCTCCGCTTCAGTCATCGCGACCGGGCCCCGGCACTACGCCTTAGGCCACAACCAGCCGAACACCCCCGCGGTCAGCAGCGCATAGATCAGTCCATCGACGGTGGCCTTGATCGTCGTGCTCAGCGCCCGGTGGTACCAGATCCGCAGCGGCCAATACGCCATGGTGTGAGCGAGGAACGCGCTCGCCCCGACGAAGCGAAATACTTGGAGGTACGTTGCACCGGCCGGCAGGGCACGACCGGCGATGTACGCAGCCAAGGCGCCGACCACGATCAAGTACACGAACCAGCGGACCATCGTACTGCCCATCGCCCACGGACCATTCGGCATCACCGTCATGATCACGACCGGCCCCTTGTTCCGCTTCTCGGTGAACGCCGGCGACTTCATGTCGGCACCGCTTGAGGGGCGCGGTGCCATATAGTCGCCGGGCGGGATGTTGAACGGTCGTAGCGCGTTCATCACGCCGTCCTCGTCCGGGAGCCTGGGGTAGTCGCTCTTGTGCCACGGCGACGCCATGTGGATGATCGAGCTGGTCACGAACACAAGAACTGCCGACAGGAGGATCGGGAGCCACAATGCGGTAAGCCCTGTCATGACGACCTCTTGAGGATGTAGGGGACGCGGTGAATCTACCGCAAAATTCGTCTTCGGCCATCTCGGCTTGCGCGCACCGTGCTCGCGCGTACTGTTGTGCCATGGAACGACGGACCTTTATCGGAGCGGTGACCGCAACGGTGGGCGGCCTGCTGGCCCTCCCCGGTACTGCGGTTGCGACGAACCGGCTCGATCGCATCGGGCTCGAGCTGTACTCGGTGCGCAACGTGATGCGCGCGGACCCCGAACGCACGTTGGCGGCGATACGGACCATCGGTTACACTGACGTCGAATTGCTCTGGTCATTCGACAACTTTGGCCGGACGCCGCAACAAGTGCGCGCCGCCATCGATCATGAGGGGCTGCGTGCGCCGTCAGCACACATGGCTCCCGAAACGATGCTGAAAGATTGGGACCGGAGCCTGGAGACGGCCAAGCTCCTCGGCCACGAGTACCTGATCGTGCCGAGCCTGACGCCGGACACCCAGCACTCGCTCGAGGCGTGGCGCGTGTGGGCCGATCGATTCAACGTGGCCGGAGCTGCGGCACGCCGCGCCGGCATCTGGCTCGCCTTCCACAACGAACCCGATCACATGAAGGTGATCGAGGGGAAGATCGCCTACGACTTTTTCGTGGGGCGCCTGGACCGGTCATCCGTTCGTCTCCAACTCGACGTCGGCAACATGGTGATGGGTGGCGGTGACCCGATGCGATACCTGCAGCGGTATCGCGACCGCTACGGGAGCTTCCATCTCAAGGACGTCGCCGCCGACCGCTCGCACGATACCGAACTTGGCGCCGGTACGTTGGACCTCAGGCGCTTCCTCGCGGCCGTTCCGGCGATCCAGGCCAAACCCTGTTACGTCGAGCAGGAAGGCGCCATGGACGAACTGGCGAGCGCGGGCCTGAACTTCGAGTATCTCCATGCGCTGTCGTTCTAGCGCGCCCGTTCACCGACGCACGCTCGACGCTAGCTTGCACCGGTTAGCCTTCCCATTCGGAGCGCTTCATGAAGTCACGTTTCCTGTTCCTCGCCGTGGGCGCATGCCTCGGCGCCATGCTGTTCCCCTCGACCGGTTCCGCACAGATCGGCGGAATGATTCGCAACGCCGTCAACAACGCCGCGCAGACCAAGATCGACAACATGGTCAACTGCGCCGTGAACGATCAGGGGTGTATCAGCAAGGCGCACGCTGACGGGAAGCCCGTCACGATCGTCGATGCCAAGGGAAAGCCACTCAAGGACCAGTCGGCCGCGAGCAAGATGCCCACCGACTCGACCGTGGCCGCGCCAGTCGCCGGGTCGGACGATCCGCCGGGCAAGGGCGTCTGGCTGAACTACGACTTTATCCCGGGCGAACGCGTCCTCTTCTACGACGATTTTGCCAACGATCATGTCGGTGACCTGCCCACACACGAGGATGTGAGTAGCGGCAACGTCACCGTGGTCGATATCAAGGGGCAGAAATACCTCCACACCGTGACCGGCGCAGAGATGACGATCGACCTGTCGGAGAACCTGCCGCAACGTTTCACAATCGAGTTCCAGTTTCACCGCCGGGGTGGCAACGGATCCGGGATCGCCCTCCAGATCGGCGAGGACAAGGAACTCCATTTCCGGTGCGATCAGGGGAGCGCCACCATTTACGGGACCGGCACCAATGGATCCAAGGAGTCCGGCCAGGAAGCGGCCGGCGTCGGCGAGAACGACTTCGAGACCTGCCGCCTGATGGTCGACGGCGGGTATGCCAAGGCGTACGTCAACGCCGTGCGTGTCGGCCAGCTCAACGGCCTGATCTTCACGCGCGGAGACAAGATCCGCGTCAGCCTGCCCAACGCCGACGACAATGGGTCGCTGACCACCAATATCCGTATCGCGGCCGGCAGCAAGAAGTTTTACGATGCCCTGACTGCGGATGGGCGGGTGTCGACGCAAGGGATCCTGTTCGACGTGAGTTCTGACAAGATCCGTGGCGAATCCACGCCGACGCTCAAGGAGATCGGCGACATGCTGACGCAGCATTCCGAACTCAAGCTCACCATCGAGGGACACACGGACAACACCGGCAGCGCCGCCGGCAACCTGACGCTCTCGGAAAAGCGCGCGGCATCGGTGCGTCAGTACCTGATCGACAGCTACAAGATTGACGCTGCGCGGCTCAAGTCCGCAGGGTTCGGGTCCACCAAGCCAGTGAGCCCGAACGACACGCCCGAAGGCCGCCAGAACAACCGGCGAGTGGAGCTGGTGAAGAACTGAGCAGGCCTAGAACGGTTTGGGGCAGCCCGACGGCCTGGCCGGCGTGATCGTCGCCGTGTTGGCGATGAGATCTTCCGCTATCGCAGCATACGTCGCCGCGCGGGCATCGCCGGCACCAAGCGCGACGCTGCCGCGGCCGAGCAGCGCGCGCACTTGCGGCCAGTCATGCAGAATCGGGTCAGCGATCGTTGCCGATCCGTCCACGGCGTCGCTCACGACGTTGAGGCCGGCGACGGCGAACACGGCGGAGCGCCGTTGCATCTCCGTTCCGTGTATGGCCCCCGGTAGCCAGGCGCGCAATGTGTCGAATCCGGCCGGGCCACGCGCAACGCGGATTCGTGCGCCCTGCCCGTCCGCGACGTATATCGAATCAAACAGCCTGGTCCAGTTCGAGTCGCGCCTCGCCATCAGCGCGCTACCCGCCGGACTCAGCCAGAATGCTGCATCGTGCGCCCCGCGGCTCGATACCGTGCACACACTGCCGAACGCGACCCCGGTGACAAAGTCGCGGTCCTCAAGATGGACCTGAAAGCCACTGGCCGTACGGGTCACGCCGGTGCCGATCGGCCCGTCGGGTTGGGTCGCGGTCCATCCGTTGCGCGACGGCGAAGGTGCCGAGAAGGTGTAATTCACGTTGCCGAACACGGGATCTGCCGGCAGCGTCACGGTGAAGGCACCAGCGGCGTCAGTGACGACCTTGCCCGATTGCGCGCCACTGTAGGCGAGCGTCCAGCCCGACAGTCCCGGTTCGGCGCCGTCACGCACGCCGTTGTGGTTGGTGTCGAAGAAGCTCGACCCGGCCACGGTGCCCTCCCGACAGCCGGGAATGCGGAATGCCCCGATCCTGGTCGAGTAACCGGTTGCTCCCTTTTTCAGGTAATCCCCCACATACCAGAAAGTGCAGTCGTCGGTCGGGTCCAACGTGGTGGTGGTGTAGTCCTCCCAGCGACTCTGGTTCTTCTGCGACGCTTCGCCCTGCACCAGCACCGTCTCGTGAAACGTCAGTTGGCCCGCTGGATCGCTGGCTAGCCGCGCCGCAAAGCGCTGGCCTGGGAAGTTCGTGCTGCCGCCAAACGAATACCCGACACCGATATTGCCTTTGCGGTCGATGGCCATGCTCGGCAGCCACCGATACAGGCTGTCGGGCGCGTACGTCCCCTGCTGGTACAGCACCGGATCACGCGTGTTGTTGAGGCGGAACTCGTACCACCGTACGCCGCCGCCACCCGCGGCCGTGTTGATCGAATGCAGTGCAACGATCGCTTCGTGGCCGTTGACGTTCCGGTATACCAGCCGTTGCATCAGCTTGTCGCCCTGGGCGTCGAGCCGACGGTTGGTGTCGGGTTGCGGCACGCAGTTGGTGAGCTGTCCGTCGCAGAGATAGTGGTAGGGCGCCACGGCGATCCGGGCAGGACCGCGCAGGCCGGTTTTTGTGGCGTCATTCCAGTCGACGTGAAACTGCCAGGTGTAGATGCCATCGTCATCGAATATCTGGTGCAGCTGCGAGCCCCCCGCGGCCATGATGATGTTGGGCGCGCCCGCCGGCGGCAGCGCCTGCCCGTCGATGTCGGCATTGTTAAGGAAATTGACGCCGTCGATGATGACGCACTGCTCGGTTGCTGCCAGACCCTGTAGCATCCGAGTCCGGTCCGCCACGCACGCGTGCTTTTGAATGAAATTGTCACTCGTGCTGCTGGGCGTGTAATACCCGTCGGGCCAAACCGCGGGACGCGGATAATCGGGAAAGAGCGAACGGATGAATTGGTACCGGTAATACGGTCCGAGCGGATCCGTCGTGACGCTGACCGCGTAGCACATCGAGTACGGACCGGTTTGCGGGGAGCCACCGGCACCCCGTCCGCGGCCGCCTCCGGTCGTGGTCGGTTGCCCGGTGGGTGGCGGTGGGGGGGGCGTTGGCGGAATCGTCGGTGCGGGCGCGTTGATCAGGTCGCGTGGTGCTGCCTCGCCCGGCTGCCCCGGCCTGCCGGCCGGGCTCGCCCGGGTCGGCTCCACGGGTGGCGTACTATCGCGCGAAAAGATCGGCAGCACGTATAACCAACGCTGCGCGATCTGATCGTACCGCACCACGGCGTCGCCGCTGTTGCGCAGCTCGCACGGACCGCCAAACCCGTTGAAAATTGCGTTGCTCCGCATCGGGCCATACAGGACCTTGCCCGTAGTGCCGAACAGCGCGCCCTTCTTGGTGAACACCGCCATGCCACCGTTGACGATCTGGACGATGTGATCGGGCCCGACAGCCAACGTATTGTCGGACGGGTTGCCCAGCCCACGCCCGCCGCTCCCGCTCTGCGGGCCAGTGAAGCCGGCACCAAGTCCGTCAAAGCTCTCCACGACTGGCAACGCCGGACGACTGCCCGGGGCCCGTTGCTCCACCGCGACACCTGCGGGCGTCACCGTTACCGCCGGTGCGACAGCATCCTTGGCGTCTCGATCCTCGTTTGCATCGGGATTGCCGGGCGGTGACGCCCCGCATCGGCTCGCATCACACTGCGGCAGCGCGGGCGCGGTCACAGCGGCGATCAGGCCGGCCAACGCCGGCGATCGATCGAACGCCACGGCGGCGTTCACCTCGACCGCACCCACGTGCGGTGCCACCGGCGCCTGCGACTGATGATGGCGGAGGAACGCAAACGTCGCCCCGACCGCGACGACGGGCAGGGCGAAGCGAGTGAGCCGGCGCATGACGGTGGTGCCTCCTATGTCGCGACGGCCGTCGCCGCTTCCGCCCGCACGTTGGTGAGCCAATCGTAGCGGTCCTCCCGGGCCCCGGTGGCGATATCGAGGTATTCGCGCTGCAGTTGCCTGGTGATCGGACCCGGCGTGCCAGTTCCCACGCTGATGCGGTCGACGCTCCGGACCGGTGTCACCTCCGACGCGGTGCCAGTCAGGAACACCTCGTCGGCCATGTACAGCACCTCGCGCGCGAGCGGTTGCTCCACCACGGGAATGCCGGCATCGCGCGCCAGTGTCAGGATCGTGGCGCGCGTAATGCCCGTGAGCAGCGTGCCGTCGATCGCCGGCGTGTACAGCGTGCCGCCCTGCACGACAAAGACGTTCTGGCCCGACCCCTCGCTCAGCATGCCTGCGGGGCCGAGCGCGATCCCTTCATCGAACCCGTTGGCGAGCGCCTCCATCTTGACCAACTGGCCACCGAGATAGTTGCCGGCAACCTTCGCGGCGGCGGGAATCGTGTTCGGCGCCACGCGATGCCAGCTCGACACCCCGGCATCCACGCCGTTCTCGAGCGCACCGTGTCCGAGGTATTCACCCCACGGCCAACAGGGGATGTACACCTCGACCGGCGAATCGAACGGGACCATCCCCGCCGCACCGTAGCCGCGAAGCACCATCGGACGCACGTAGCAGGTTTCGATCGCGTTGCGATCAACCACCTGGCAGGCGGCGGTCACCAGGTCCGCTGCGCTGTACGGCAGCTCCATCCGGTAGATGCGACACGAATTGATCATCCGCTGCACGTGATCCTGCAGGCGGAAGATTGCCGGCCCGGCCGGTGTCTTGTAACATCGGATGCCCTCGAACACCGACGAGCCGAACTGCATCGAATGGCTGAGGACGTGGACGTGCGCATCCTCCCAACGGATCATGGTACCGTCGTGCCAGATGAACTCGGTGGGAGTGAGCTTGGCCATGATTCCTCTCGAGAGTATGTCGTCCTGAACGCAGCGACGGACCCGCGTCGCCGCGTCGACTGATCCCTGGTTTTGCGTCGTCCCCTGAGTCGTCACCATCACGCTGGTCCTTCGCGACGCTCAGGACGACAGTATCACAACAGGCTTCTCACCGCGCCGCCATCCACACAAATCGCCTGCCCGGTCACGAATCCGGCGCGATCCGATGCCAGAAATGCGATGACAGCGGCAAGCTCGTCGGGGCGGCCGAGCCGACCGGCCGGTGTCACCGCGCGCCAGCGATCGTACACTACTTCGCGCGATTCACCGGTGCGTTTCGTCGCGGCGTCGGCCAGCGCGGTGAGACGTTCCGTTTCCGTATACCCCGGAAGCACCGTATTCACCGTGACGCCGTCGACCGCAACCTCATTCGCGAGTGTCCGATAGTATCCTGTTACCGCAGCGCGGAGCGAGTTCGACAGCACCAGCGACGGTTCCGGTTGCTTGACCGCCAGCGACGTGATGCCGATCACCCGACCCCACTTGCGTTCTCGCATGCCGGGCACGAAAGCCCGAGTCAGTTCAACAACACTGCGAAGCAGCAGGTCGATCGACTGTTGCCAGGCCGGCCAAGCGGCACCGAGCGCTGGTGACGTCGGCGGTCCGCCAGTATTGGTGACCAGGATATCGACGTGGTCGTGCCACGCGGTGACCTGTGCAATGGTACCCGCAATTCCATCAGCGGTGGCGAGATCCGCCGCGACGCCAAGCACTGCCACACCATGCGCAGCCAGCCGTTCCTTGGCCCGCTCGAGGGCAGCGGCGTCCCGGGCACAGATCGCGACCGAGGCGCCCTCCCGCACGAACTCCTCGGCGGCCGCGAAGCCGATACCCCGGCTTCCGCCACAGACCAGCACGACTTTGCCGCGAAGTCCGAGGTCCATGCTACTTCGGCCCCCGCAGGTAATCATCAGTCCTGGCCAGCCAATCCTCGCGCGGCGGCGTGAACACATCGAGATCCAGCGTGTCCGCGAGCGCGAGCGCCCGATGGCGAACCCCGCCGGGGATCATCAGCACCTCGCCAGCATGAATGTCCACGTACTCGTCGGCCGGCGCGTCGGCGTGCTCACCGAGCCAGAAGCGCAGGCATCCTTCGATGATGTAGGTCCCCTGTTCGTTGTGGTGCTCGTGCGCCGGAACGACGGCACCGGTCTTCAGGAATACCTGCGCCAACATCAGTCGATCAAGGTGGATGAGCTTGCGCGAAATCAGCGAGCTCATCTGCTCGAGGTCGGTGGCGTTCCAGGCGTGCTTGATCGCTGAGGGCATCTGGGCGGTCCGATCGGGTGGTGGAGTACCGGATGTTCAGCCGGGAAAGATAGCGCCCTCCAGGTCTATCGGTCGCCCACCACCGCAATACACTCCAGTTCGATCCGGCCACCCAGCGCGAGTCCGCTGGCGCCGAAGGCACTGCGCGCCGGAAGTGGCGACGCAAAATGCTCCAGGTACACCGTGTTCATCGCCGGCCACTCGGCCATGTCGGCGAGCATTACCAGACACTTGACCACCCGGTCCATCGACGAGCCGTGGCGTTCCAGCACGGCACCGACGTTCGCGAGAACCTGATGGGTCTCGGCTTCGATCCCCCCGGGAACCAGCTTTCCGGATCCGTCGGTGCCCATCTGCCCGGACAGGTAGAGCAGCGACCCTACCCGCACCGCCTCGGAAAACGGGAGGCGCACGCCGGCGGACAGCGGATAGAATTCGACATCGGGAGCACGATCAGCAGACATGGTGACTCCGGTGGTTGTGGATCAAGGAATCTCGCCGCGAAGAACGGTGGTGAGTGTGGCGCTGTCGATGTTTCCGCCGCTGACGACGCTGGCAATACACGAGGCGTCTGGCACCCCGGCCAAGGCGGCAGCCACTGGTGCGGCACCCGCCCCCTCGGCGACGACGCGGTTCTGCTCGGCCAGCTGCCGGACGGCCGCCGCCACCTGAGCGAGTGAGACCTGAAGCACGCCGGCGAGCAGGGTTTGCGCCAGCGCGAACATCTCCGGCGCGACACTCCGGCCGCCGATACCGTCGACGAATGTGCGCTTCGGCGTGATCGAAGTTGCCTCGCCGCGCGCGAATGACGCAGAGAGTGGTGCTGCAACATCGAGTTCCACCGCAAAGACACGAACATTCGGTGCGACCGCTCGCAATGCCGATGCGATGCCGCACGCCAATCCGCCGCCGCCCCATGGCACCAGCACGGCGTCCACGCGCGGTTCGTCCTCCAGCAGTTCCAGGCCAATGGTCGCGTTGCCTGCCATGACCGCCGCGTTGGCAAACGGGTGGATGAAGAACCCGTCCATGCCGGGGTAACCGTGATCGATCATCGCCCGCCACCAGTCGTCGAACGGCACCTTGATCACTTCACCGCCGAGGCGTTGAATTGCGGCGATCTTGTTATCGGGGGCCGTTTCCGGCACGATCACACGGCAGCGCACGCCGAGGTGGCGGGCGCACCACGCCACCCCCTGCGCCATGTTTCCGGCACTGGCAGTGTACACGCCGTGTGCCAGCGCCTCGCGCCTCGCGAGTGCCATGGCGTTGGCGGCACCGCGCAACTTGAACGAACCGATCGGCTGGAGACTCTCGAGCTTGAGGACGATTCGGGCGGGACCTGGCGCGGCGGCGAGTGCCACGACCGGAGTGCGGATCGCAATGCCGGCGATGCGTTGCCGCGCGCGGCGGATCGCCTCGAGGGAACTCGGCGCGAGTGTCGAGCGCATGGGGACTCCGAACCGGTAAGGTATGGTCGGGTTTGATCCGGAAAGCTATCGCCGCGGCGCGCGATCGGCGAGATGTCTTCGCTACGCCCTGCGCCGCACCTTGGCGGCGAATAACTCGCCCCGACAATTCTTCCCGCGGGCGGTTCCGTCGATTGAGGCAACGATTTGGCCGACAAGCTCTGGCGCTTTGCGCCACCGGCGATAGAATATCAGGTACGCGCTCCCGTTCAGCCACGCGGCCAATCACCCCTCCTGTGCGAAGCACAAGCGGAGAACATGACCCTCGAAACCGCGCCTGCCATGTCATCCGTTTTCCTCTTCGTCTGCATCGCCGGCCCCGACCGCGGCAAGCGGCTCGCCTTGACGGCGACCGAAGCGCTGGTAGGCACGGACGCCAGCGCTAATCTCCTGAGCGACGATCCGGACGTGACCGAGCGATTCGCGACGCTGCGCTTCGACGGCGCCCGGCTTCGCATCAAGGGTCTCGCGGAGCTGCTACCCTTCGTGGACGGACACGCCGTTGCCGAGGCGGTGCTCACCGGTGGCCAGCAGGTTCGGCTCGGTCGTTCACTCTGGGAGGTGTACGCCCCGGGTGCGGCGCCATCCATGATGGGGTTCGTGAATCGGTTGGGTGATCACCTCTCGAACGCCGCCGGAATCGAGAAGCCGGGCGAGTGGGACGCCCGCGAGATGTTCGCTGATGTCACCAAGAAGCACGCGGATGAGGACGTCGAAACGTATTTCACCGTCGGAACGCTCGCCACGACGCCACCGTTGTCCGCGATCGATGGGCAGTGGCCGAAGCCGTGGGTGTTCGCCCGCGTCTTCACCTTCACGGTCGGGCTGTACGTCCTGTTCGTGCTCGCGTGGAACCACTTCCAGAATGACAACCTGATCCCCGGCCTGATGATGATCGGCTCGGTGGCGGTGCCGCTTTCGCTGCTGATCTTCTTCTTCGAAGTGAACGTTCCGCGCAACGTATCGCTGTATCAGGTGATCAAGCTGCTCCTGATCGGTGGGCTGGCGTCGATTGTCGTATCGCTCTTCTTCTTCCAGTGGACTGGCCTCTCCAACTGGCTTGGCGCGGCGAGCGCCGGCATCATCGAGGAAACCGGCAAGGCGCTCACGTTGCTCCTGGTCGCGAGCAAGGCACGTTTCCGCTGGACACTGAACGGCTTGTTGTTCGGCGCTACCGTGGGCACTGGCTTCGCCGTGTTCGAGTCCGCTGGTTATGCGCTCGATGCCGCAATCGGGGATGGCGGCAGCATTGAAGCGATGCGCCAGACGATCATGGAACGCGGCGTGTTGAGCGTCCTTGGTGGGCATGTGCTGTGGACTGGCCTGGTCGGTGCGGCCCTCTGGCGCGTCCGCGGCGATCAGCCGTTTCGCCGCGAGATGCTGGCCGATCCGCGATTCATCCGCGTCCTGCTCGTCTGCATGGCGATGCACATGGTATGGAACTCGCCGTGGCACCCGCCGTTGTACAGCAAGTACATCGCGCTCGGCGCCTGCGCCTGGCTGCTGGTGCTCGGCATGATCCAGAGCGGACTCAAGCAGGTGCGGGAGGCGCAGGCCACACCCGCGGCAACTCCCGCCCAGTAGCCGCAATGGTTCACCCGGCTGCACGCGAGATACCGGACGCCTGTCAATTCCATCCTCTTCGTGGGCGCGGTCACGCGTGTGCTCGCCGTGGTCGGAATGATCGGCGTCGGCAAGCAGGAAGCATTCCAGCTGTTGTGGAACGCCTCCGGACTGTTCTATTCGCTCACCTACCGGGTGCTGTTCGCGATTCCACTCTGGGGGCTTCGCACTGAAGCTCTCGGGCCTCATTGTGCTGACCAACGCGATCGGTGTCGCGTTGTTTGTTGGATACCGCACGCGAGCACGGACGACGGCACCCGCTCACGGGCCAGGTGCTTAGGGGAGTGCGAGATCAGCGCGGTATTTTTCCAGAAGTCGGCGTGCGACCGCGAGTTCGTCACCCCGCGGCGTGGTCCGGAACACGTCATGCCCGTGCGACCATCCCTGTTCCCATTGACACATTTCGGCGGCGAACGGGCGCCGGTCGAACTCGGTCCCCGCGTCGAGTGATTGGTTGAGTCGCGTGAAGAACGCGTGCCAGCGCGGCAGGTAGTACCTCGTGAACATCCCCTGCCACTCCTTGTACGCATACAGGTTGAGATCGTCGTTTTCACCCTCAGTGCACTTGGTTCCCCACAGCGTGATGATGTTGCGCGCATTCCACTCGTAGAGATCGCGCTCTGCCGGCGTCTTCCCCCACCGCTTGGCATCCTCGAGCCACCGACCGAGCAGGAACTCCTCACGCGTTCCCGCCAGTTTGTCGAGGTCCCGCAGCAGCCCGACGACCTTCGCCTCCGCCACAATCAGTGCGCGTCGATCCTTGCGCTTGAAGGCTTCCTCCACCGCGTTCACCGCCGGAACACCAAGTTGACCGATCGCCTGTCGCGCGAGATTGACCACGTCATAGCGGTAGGCGTCGTTGCCGCCGAGCGCGGGTGCGGCTGCGAGCAGCGTGTCGAGCGCTGCGGCGAGCGCGTTCACGGGATAGGGCGCGTTTGGTTCGGTGCGATAGGTCGCCTTCGGATCGTAGAAACCCGGGCGTTCGGCGAGGAAGGTTCCCGTCTGCGCCGTCGAGCGGTAGGCCGTGGCGAGGAGCATCTGCCACGCCGCCCACGCGCTCGCGTTCGCCGTCCGGTACCGGCGCGTCACGTATTCCTCGGTCCACCCCGCCACCGTGGGGACCTGTGATCGCCAGTTCATGTCCATCACAAAGCCTGGGACAATGGGATTAGCACCGAGCCCCTCCATCATCATGCCGAGTCCGGACAACATCCCCCTTGCCGGACTTGACAGCACATCGGCGAGATTCGCCGCGATCTTCGGGAGGTCGCCGTTGAGACTCGTCTTGCCACCAAAGTTGTAGAGCACGTTCCAGATCCATGGCTTGCCATAGAACGCCTCGCGCTGCCGCCACACCGGATGGCGATCTCCCCACAGGTCGAGCACGAGCATTCTGTCATCGGGCACGGCTCCCAGCAGGGCGCGCGCCTGAGGCTCCTTCCAGAACTTCGCCTGATAATAGAGGAACCATCCTTGCAGCACCCACACCGACGCGGTGTCGGCCGAACGCATCGACTGGTAGACGGCGCGTCCCATCCCGGCGAGAAACACAGGATCGTCCGACGGCGGATCGATTTCGTTGAAGCTGTCGGCGGCGTAGTAATGATCGGTGCCGAAGAGTTCGGTCTGGCGTTCGATGAATCGCTTGCCGATCCGCTGAAAGAGTGGATCCAGCGGATCGAGGAACCACGTGCCGGAAAAGCCGGCTGACCAGTCGCCGGTCTGGTGAATCTTCGCGTCTGGAAAGACCTGTTTGATCGACGCCGGCACGTGGCCGGTGAACCCCTGCAACACCGGTGTCATGCCGAGCGAACGCTCCCGCGCAAGAATCTGCCGCTCAAGTTGCACGTGGTCGTCGATCCAGCGTGCCGGCAATGGGCCACCGAGCCCGTCGATATTTCCCATCCAGCCCCACGGCAGGTACGCGGGGCCGACCAGGAAGTCGGCGATGAGCTTGTCGCTGAAGCCGAGATCGCGCAGCACCAGTCGCCAGGTCCCCTCCTGGCCGGTGGCGGCCAGCGGCGTGTTGATCCCCTTGAGCGCCATCCAGTCGATCATCCGCTGCCATTCCGCCCAGTCCCACCACGCCATACTGTAGGAGAACGTGCAATAGTTGAAGAAGTAGCGGACACGAAAGGGCGTCACCACGTGCACCTTCGCCGCAACGACCGGCAACGGTGCGACAAGGTAAATCGGTCGGAGCGGGATGGTCACCTCGACCCCTGCGACATGTTCGAGGTACCAATTGAGTGCCGAAGCGATCGCCACCCCGCTCGAGCCGCGCAGCACGATCCGGTCGTTGCGGCTCTCCACCTCGAAGACGTCGAGTCCAGCCGAATCGGGGATTGCCGCAAGCGTGAAGCGCTGGGCGTGACCGGGGACCACCCGCGCGACGAGGGCAGCAGCGGCGTTGAGGTCCACTGCCGGCCGACTCGATGATTGCTGTGCCGGCGCGATGGCCGGGTTCATCAGCGCGATTGCTAGTGTTGGCAAGAGGCGCATGTTGCTTTTCATCCCGGGTGAGATACCGCGAATCTTTCACCGTGCCCGGGAATGACATAGTCCGCGAGCGACAGCACCATGTCGCGGCTTGCCTGCTGGGCGACAGGATTCTTCGACCAGGCGAGCCAGGCCGTGTCCACTCCGTCGCCCTCGTACTCGAACAGATCGCCAACGACCGCGACGGTTCCACTCGACGTCTCGACCATCACAGTCAGGTCGTGATCGGTGTGTCCTGGTGTGCACATGACGACGATCGGCGGACCGCCGTCAAGCGACGTGATCTCGAGCGCGCTCTGCCGGAAGTCGTGCGCCCAGTACTCGCCGTTCTTTGCCAAGTCAGTGTCGAGAACGAATGTTGCCTGGGGAAAGAGGTTGTTGTTGCCGATGTGGTCGAGATGGCCGTGCGTGTTGATGACGTACTGAATCGCTGCCGTTTCGATACCGTGGCGAGCGAGGGCATCGACAATCTGCTGCCGCTGTTCCGGCGCGCCGGTGTCGACAATCACGTTGGGGTTGCCGGTGATCAGCGTGACGGTGCCGCCGGCACGATGCCTTTCGCCGGGCATTGCCTGGACGTACCCGCGCACGAGAACAATCGCATCACGCGCACGGGGAGGCGTGGCGGTGCGTGGTCCAGTGGCGGGGGTCGACCTAGACGCCGATGTCTTCGTTCCAGAGCCTGGGATGTGTCGCAATGAAATCCGCCATCAGTTGAATGCAGCGTGCTTCCTGCAGGACGTCGACCGTCACACCGTGGGAGCGCAGCAACTTCTCCGCACCGGTGAACGTCTGATTCTCCCCCACAATCACTCGCGGAATGCCGTAGAGCAGGATGGCACCCGAACACATCGGGCACGGCGACAGTGTGGTATAAAGGGCACACTCGCGATAGATCACCGCCGACTGCCGTCCGGCATTCTCCAGCGCATCCATCTCACCGTGCCGTATTACGCTCCCCTGCTGAATCCGCCGGTTGCGGCCACGACCGATGATCCGACCATCGCGCACCAGTACCGATCCGATCGGAATGCCGCCTTCGGCGAGCCCCCGCTCCGCCTCGGCGATCGCTTCTGCCATGAACTCATCGATCAATTCGGCAGCCCGGCTCGCGGCAATCCGGTGATGATCTTCTCCGCATTGGCGTAGTACAGCTTCCGGAGCACCGAATCGGGGAGTGCGAGGCCGTATAGCTTCCAGAACGCATGGTAGTCGCGATAATAGTCGAAGTATTCGTCGTCGGTTTCGAACACGCGCCAGTAGTAGGGGTACTCGTCGGGCTGGAACGAGTCCTTCCCGAACAGGATCCGGTCCTGATACTTGATCATGAACACGCGGGCGTTGCGCGGCTGCCGGCCCAGATCATAGAGCACCGCGCCAACTTCGCTGTACAGGTTGGGAAAGCGATCGAACATCAGCCCCAGTCGCGCGAGGTCCTGCGCGTGCCAGCCGAGGTGCGCGATCACCCAGACGGTCCTGGGATGGCGGGCAAAGAGGCGGTCGCGCTCGGCCATCAGGCCCTCGAACGTCGGGAAACGCGCCCGATCCTGGTAGCGACGATCGGGATAGAGCGCCAGCTCAAGCCACCGTTCGTTCTGAAAATCGAGCGGCTGGAAAAACTCGGCCGGGTCACCCACGTGAATGAAGACCGGAATCTTCAGGTTGGCCGCCGTCTCCCAGACCAGATCGAGTTCCGGATCGTCCAGCTTGAGGCGGGTACCGTCCGCCTTCTTGATCGAGAGGCCGAACGACTTCATGATCTCACCGATACCTGCAGCACCCGCCTTCACGTCGGCCACGAGCTGTGCCGCGATCTTCTGACCGGACCCCGGACCGACGTTTCGGAGGTCAAGCGAGGCGAACATCACGAAGCGATTCGGGTACCGACTCGCCTTCACGGCGGCGATCTGCTGTGCCAGGCGATCGCCGGAACTCGGGCTCGCGTTGACCATGATCTGCAGGTTGAGCTTGTCCATCGCCTCGCCCACCGTGTTCACCACGTCAGGCGACGTGAGCGTTGGCGGGTGGCCGTGCAAGTCGACCGCGGGAAACTTGGCACGCGGCACCAGATGGGCCGGTACGACGAGCGTCGAGCGCGGGTGATACTCGGTGATCGTCGGCGGCGGGAACTCCGGCTGGCGGCCATCGCCCGGCCGGCGGACGATCTGCCCGGTTCCGGTACCTTGGGCGACCGCGCCCAGTGGAAACATCGCGACAACGAGCACGACAAGCGCGATCGAGCGACGCATGGACGACCTCCAGCAGGACAGGTGATACGTCATGACGCGACCGCGTGGGTATGTCCAGCGTAACCGCCACCGATGCCGAGTTCCTGGAGGCAACCATTCACGGTACTCCAGGTGCGCTCCATGTCGTTGTCCAGTCCAACCGAGAAGCGAATCAGGCCATCACCCATTCCCATCCTCTGGCGCTCTTCGGACGGGATCTCCGAAGAGGTACTGCGACTCGGGGCGCTGAACAGCGTCCTGAAGTAACCGAGGCTGACGGCCAGGTAGCCGACCTTCTCCGCCTGCATTCGCATCATCAATCGATCGGCGATCGCCTTGTTTCCCACGTCGAGTGCCAGGATGCCGCCGAACCCGTACCCGGGGTTCATGAGCCGCGTCATCAATTGGTGCTGCGGGTGGCTCTCCAGGCCCGGGTAGTGGACGGTGAGACCTGCCGCCTGGAGCCGTCGCGCGAGAAACTCGGCATTCTGGCTGTGCCGAGCCATCCTGACGTGAAGGCCATGGAGATTTTTCAGGATGCCTGCGGCACGAATGCTGTCCAACACCGGCCCGAGGAGCATGCTCGGCCCGCTGTTGATGTCGTTCAGCCGGGCGATGAAATCGTTCGACGATACGACACAGCCCGCAACGCAGTCGCTGGTGCCGTTGATGAACTTCGTCATGCTGTGCACCACGACGTCGGCTCCGAGCCGAAGCGGCGAGATCAGGAGCGGGCTGAAGGTGTTGTCCACGACGAGCTGCGCGCCACGCTCCCTCGCCACGTGGGCGAGTGTGGGAATGTCGGCAACCTCGAGCAGCGGATTGCTCACGCTCTCGCAGTACACGACACGCGTCCTTGACGTCATGGCTGCCTTGACGGCCTGCTCGTCGCCGAGATCGACGAATCGTGTCGTGATCCCGAACCGCGGGAAAAGGTTCGCTAGCAGCGCGTAGGTGCCACCGTACACAGTACGACTCGACACGATCTCATCGCCCGAAGAGCAGAGCTGCAGCAAGGTGGTGCTGATCGCCGCCATTCCCGAGGCCATCACCTGGGCCGACTCGCCGGCCTCCATCCGGGCGAGCGCGTTGGCGAGGGCGCGGTTCGTCGGGTTCCAGTGCCGAGAGTAGAGGAAGCAGCCTTCGATTTCGTGCTCGAAGACTTCTTCCATCTTCTCGACGCTCATGAACGTGTAGGTCGACGAGTCGCAGATCGACGGGTTCACATCGCCAAATTCGCCGAACGCAAGGAAGTTCTGGATCTCGGTTGCCGGATCGAATTTCATGAGGTCTCCAATGCAGTACGCTGATGAAGTTGACCAGCCTTCGCGGCGCGGGCTACGCGGTCGGGCCCGGCGCATTGGCAAGCGTGTGCGCGACACGTTGGAGGCGCTCCAGGGCATCGATCGCCACGCCGCCGATTGCGGCGGACGCGCCGAGGGCACTCGCCGCCATCAGGCTTACTGGATCGACCAGCCGAACCACGCTCCCGCCGTTGGCGGCGGCTTCGACCGTCACGTTACAGGGGAGGAGCAAACCAACCTGCGGATCCGCACTCAACGCGCTGTATGCCAGCGAGGGATTGCAGGCGCCGAGGATGACGTAGGGACGAAAGTCGCGGCCCAGCTTCTCCTTGAATGCAGCCTGTATGTCGATTTCGGTGAGTATCCCGAACCCTTCAGCCTTGAGGGCTTCACGGGTGTGTTGCAGGGCAACCTCGAATGAAGCATCGAGCTGCACGACCATGCCCACTGAGTCCGCCATGACATCCTCCTGGAAACGGAATTCCGTGCCACCCATTCTCTGGGGCAAGGACCAATCTGCCAGACGCGCGGCCGGAAGTCGAGAATCCTCACCGGAATCGTGCGGGGTGGACCTGGTGCTGCTCAAGCAAGATCGGCTGCTTCAGCGGCAATGTTTGACCGGAGCGGCCGGCACGGCCAAGGATGTCGCCACGGGGCGCCGGAGCAGATGATCCAGCGGGTCCATGCGGGAGTGCGGGAAGCCTTGACCGCGCGCTATCTCCGCAATCGCCGCCACTCCGGCCGCCGCGCGATGAGACCTTCGATCAAGTGCTGGGCGCGTCGCGCGAGCGCTTCACCCCAATCGTGAACGCCTTGCCAGTTGGGACCCTCGAACGGTGAACACCCGCCACCGACGGGTTCGGTGCCTGCCAGAAACACTTCACGCGATCCACAGTCCGACGGCGACGTCCCGTCGGCACTCCCGATGTCGCCTTCGGTGATCCCTTCCGGAACCTCCAATGCTGGCCAGCCGCCTGCCGGCGTGACCTGCGCCAGGAAGCTCGCCGCGATCGGCAACGCAGCGGAAGCACCGGTCATCTGCAGGCTCCGTCCGTCGTCGAACCCGACCCAGACACCAACAACGAGAGAGGACGAGTAGGCAACGAACCAGGCATCGCGCCAGTCGCTGGAGGTGCCCGTTTTTCCAGCGATCCCGCCGAGACGACCGTCCTGATTCAGCGCTCGACCGGTGCCACGGGCAACGACACCTTCGAGAGCGGATGTGACCAGGTACGCCACCGCGGGGTCCACGACCTGCATCGCCTGACCGGTAGTGTCCTCCGGCGGATCGCCGCGATTGCGCTCCCGCGAAAGAATCGCACGCGTTGTGGCAAGTTTGCCGGCGTCTGCGAGCACGCCGTACGCCCGCACCAGTTCCAGCAGCGATACCTCCGAACTGCCGAGCGCCAGGCTCGGCACGGCATGCAGTGCGCTGGTGATGCCGAGGCGCCTGGCGGTCGCGACAATGCGCTCGGAACCGACAGCAAGCCCGATCCGCGCGAACGGAACATTGAGCGACTGTTCCATCGCGTCGCGCACGGTGACTCGACCCCGGAATGCCTGATCGTAATTGGTCGGTTCCCACGTACTCTTGCCGGAAGTGACCCGCAGCGGTTCGTCCGCCACGACCGACGCCAACGTGAACGCCGGCGGCTTCCCGTCCCAGGGTTCCAGCGCCGCAAGCGCGACCACCGGCTTGAACGCGCTTCCAGGCTGGCGCCGCGAAGTGACGGCGCGATTGAACTGCGATGTGGCGTAGTCACGACCGCCGACCATGGCCAGCACGTCGCCGTTTCGGGGATCGATCGCGACCAGCGCCGCCTCGGCGCCGTGCAGCGACACCCGGTCCGCGCCCCGGTGTACGGCGCGTTGAGCGGCGCGCTGCAGTGCCGCATCGAGCGTGGTATGGATCGTCATCCCCCGTGCTGGAACGTGGCCTCCAACGCTGGCAGTAGCGAAGTCGCGGAAGTAACGGCTGTCGAGCACGGGCGACGAATGTTCCCCGACCGTGAGCGACGCGCGTTCGGCCCGCTCCGCGCTGGCGGGCGTGATCCGCTGTTGCTGCAACATCAGCTGGAGCACCATGTCGCGCCGCTGTTGCGCGGCGTCAGGATGCCGAGTTGCCGTCGTGCGATTGGGCGCGCTGATCATCGCCGCAAGTTGCGCGGCTTCGGCGAGCGTGACCTTGCGCACATCCTTGCCGAAGTAGAAATGCGTGGCGGCACCCACGCCATGAATCGCACGCGGGCCGTCTTGCCCAAGGTAGATCTCGTTGAGATATGCCTCGAGAATCTGCGGCTTGGTGTATCGCAGCTCGAGCACCATCGCGATGGCTGCTTCGCGCAATTTGCGGAGCGGCGTGCGGCCGGCGGAGAGGAAGAGGTTTTTCGCCAGCTGCTGGGTGAGCGTGCTGCCGCCCTGCGTGATGCCGCCGGCCCGCACATTGGCGACGAGTGCCCCGATGATCCGGCGGAGGTCCAGGCCGTGGTGGTGAAAGAACCGCTGGTCCTCGACGGCAACCACCGCCTGAACCAGCTGGTCGGGTACTTGAGTGAGTGCAACCGGGACGCGCGCTTCTGCGGCTGCGCCGTCGAGGGTGCCGATGGGAATTGCCGGCTGCCGCTCGCCGCCGCTGCGCCAGGGGACGGCGCGCGTGTACAACGTGGTGGGAACCCGGGCGCGCGGTGTGTCGAGACGGGCGCGTATGACCGCTTCGGTCGCGATCGCGATGACACCGACGGCGAGCGAGATGAGCGCGGCACGCCAGATGAGGCGGCGACCCGGGAGCCGCGTTCGCAGCCTCGTGAAGATGTCTCGTATTCGTGCGCTGATTGCCTGCCAACTCATGGCGCAGCTCCCCGTCTGGCGTCCGACGGAACCAGACGGGGAGGACGCCGGAAGAGTTTCATGGTGGAACGACCCCGAACGGCTCGGCGCCCCTCGGCGCGAACCCATCGTGGTCACCCAGGCGAGCGGCGGGGTGCATGCCTACAGCGCGTCGGGGAATGCCCCGATCGTTTCCAACCGGCTTTAGGGGTAACGTGTGTCCAGGTGTCCGAATGGTTCGGGCAACGACCGCCAGCCGAAGGGACGGGCTTCCATGTTGAGAGTGCGAGACATCATGACGACCAACGTGATCGTGCTCAGCCCACAGACTTCCCTGCTCAGTGCGGTGCAGCTGTTTGCCGACAGCCAGGTCACTGGCGCGCCGGTCGTCGAGGGATCCAAGGTGGTGGGCGTGTTGTCGGTGTCGGATTTGATGGAGTTCACCGGGTCTTCGGCCGAGCCTGAGGTGCGGACCGGCGAGGGGATCGAGCCGATGCGCTGGACGGATGGGGTGAGTCGCGAGGACGTGGAGCGCGAGGACGAGCCGGCGGCTGCGCTCACGAGCGACTTCTTCGGCGCCACATCGACGGCGTTCATCGATGCGGTGCCCGATTCCAGCGGCGAGGGCATCGTCACCTTGGCCGGCCACGAAGTCGGCGAACTGATGAGCCGCAAGATCTGGGCGGTCGGTCCGGGCGACTACGTCGCTGATGCCGCGAAGATGATGCAGCGCGCCACCATCCACCGTGTGCTGGTCATGGAAAATGAGCGCCTCGTGGGCATCGTCACGACCACCGACATCGCGCGTGCCGTGGCCGACGGGCGTCTGGTCAACACCACGAACGACGCGCCCGAACGGCGCGAGTGACACCAGCGACGATATTGTTCCGCCGTCTCCAACTCAGGAATCCCGACTTATGCGCCGGCCACTCACGCTGCTGCTCACTCTCACTCTCACGCTCTTTGCCTCGGGCGTCCGGGCCCAAAAGGCGCCGCCCACCGGTATGCAACACACCGGAGGGATGGACCACATGGCCGGCATGCAGCACGAAGGCATGCCCGCCATGGCGACGCAATCGGGGCAAGCCGCCTTCGCCGCGATCTCCGAGGCAGTGAAGATCCTCAAGGCTGACAGCGCCACCGACTGGTCGACGGTGAATCTCGAGGCGCTGCGACAGCACCTGATCGACATGGACAACGTCACCATGCGCTCGCAGGTCCGCCAGGTACCGACGACTGGTGGATTGGTAGCGAATATCACTGGAACGCCGCCGGTCGCCGCGGCGATACAGCGCATGGTCGGCATGCACGCGGCAATGCTGAACGAAGGCGACGACATGCTCGCCACTGCCGTCAACATCCCCGGCGGTATGCGCTTCACCGTCAGCGCGCGCGATACCGCCGATACCCGGCTCGTCGCCCAGATTCGCGGACTCGGCTTCATCGGCCTGATGACCGAGGGAGAGCATCACCAGATGCATCACCTCATGGTCGCGCGCGGCGGGACGATGGGGCGCTGAAGCACGATCGGGCGTGGGTCCTTGGTGGCGTACTCGGGGTCCGCGGCGTGCCGGTTCTTACCCCGAGCGCGTTCGCGCCGTATATTACCGATTGCAGTCGGCACGGGCCCGCGCCGGCTGGCAATCCCTCACTCGGAGAATCGCATGCGACGCCTTGCCCTTGTACTCAGCGCCTCGCTCCTCGCGGCGTGCGCCAAGAAAGAACCGCCGCCGCCGCCCCCGCCACCCATGGCCCCGCCAGCACCGGCCCCGATCAACCTCGCGTCGGTCGCGGGGATGTGGAGCTTCAAGGTCATGGGGGCCACCGGTGACAGCGTATTGACCACCTATACCCTGGCGGCCACGGCGGACACGACCGGGTGGGTGATGACCCTGAAGGACCGGAAGCCGATGGCGGTGCATGTCACCGTCTCGGGCGACAGCGTCATGGTCGATGCCGCCCGGTACGCGAGCGTGCTGCGCAAGGGCCAGACGGTGAGCACCAACAGTGTCATGCGCCTCGTGGGCGACAAGATGGTGGGCGCGACCACGGCACACTACAGCAAGGGCGCCGACTCGGTGGTCAAGCTGCGGAGCGAAGGCACCAAGATGCCGATGTAGCACCGCAGTACGCCGCAGCGCTACAGTGGTGGCAACGCACCCCGATGCCAATCGACATCGGGGCGCGTTGTGCATCGAGGGCCTGCCAGTGGCGCTCTACTTCCTGACGTACCCCGCCGGGATCTCGAACTCCGACGCCGCGGGTGCCTTCACCGAGATCGCTGAAACCTCGGTCGTCGCGGTAAACAGCACCGACCCACCGTTCGGGCTCGACGCCGCCGGCGCACTCTTCTTCTTGCCGAACATCCCGCCAATCGCTCCAGCGACGCCGGTCGGCGGTTGGTCATCCTTTTGCCCCTCAGCTGCTCCCGGGACCGCGGCCGCTTCAAAGATGATCGTCGAGCGGATCGGATATCCCTTGATCCGGCTCGTTTCGACGTCGACGTTGGTCAGCCACCGGGCGTAGGGATTCGCCGCCACCGCCGGATCAACGCCGAGGGCCTGCATCTGGGCCACCCGAAACGCCGCGTTGAGCCGCGCCGCCTCGCCCTGGCCCGCGTCGAACCAGCTGTCTGCGGTGATATGGTAGGCGACCGTCTTCTCGTTGGTCTTGGTGTTCTCGGCAAAGACCGTGATCTTGATCAGCACCTGTTCGGTAGCGAATCCATTGATCACCTGCTTTTCGCCGGTACGCCGCGCTTCGTTGACCACGGCGTCGTACCGCGTATCATCCGTCTCTCTCGCTTCGGTCGCCGATTTCTCGGCATCTTTTTGTTGCTTGGCCAGTTCGGCCCGCGTTTCCGCCAGCGTCTTGATCGTGTAGGTCTGCTTCTTGTCGTTCAACCGGATGACCTGGTCCTGATCGAGTCGCGTGATCTCGGTGCCACTGGCATCAACCGAAACGATCAGCACCTTGGCCTTGCCCGTGGTGACGGTCTTGGCGCGATCCGCACCCAGGATCGAGATCGTCTGCTGAAGGTCCCCGCTGGTGATCTTGGCGATACTGAAGGTGGTCCGTTGCTGCACGACCATCCCCGCCTGTGCGGCGACGGTCGCGGGACCCGCAATGATGGCGGCGCTGATCACGCCGACGAGCGAAGCGGTAAACCGTGGCATCGGTACTCTCCTGGGTCGGGCGGTGGACGAGATTGGACGCGGGACGCCGAACGACTGTTAGATATAAGGTAGAGTCCGCCCGCTCTCGCGCGAACGGCCGGCCGCGGGCGATTGGCGATCGCATGCCGCACCACTTCGGCGTATTACGGTACGTCCACGCAAAGACTCCCTCACCGCGGCACGAATCCAACGGCTTCCCTCACCACGCCACGCCCTCCGCGCCGTACCGCCTTTCTCGCGGGCCTCGTCGTCACCGCGCTCGTCGGTCGCGCCCAACTGCTCCCGGCGCAGGCGTTCGCGTGCGCCCTGGTAAAGGCCGCCGATGTCGCCGCGCTACTCGGCGGAACTGTGACGCCCACGGCCACGCCATAGGGAGGGGGTTGCGTCTGGAAGGGAGGCGACCCGCAACGCAAACTGCTGATGCTCACCTACCAGAACCTTGGCGGGTCAGGCGAGATGGCCTTCAGCGGCTACCGCAACAACGCCGCGCGCGACGCCGCGTGGAAGGTCACAGACGAAACCGGCATCGGCAACAAGGCGTTCTCGGTCACGCCGTCGTTCGGGGCGGCGTTGGCAATGCTGAAGGGCGGCCGGATGCTGCAGCCGCAGTTGTGGACCGGCGCCGCGGGAACGGCCAAGGATCGCGACGCGTTGCGCGTGGTCGCGCGGAAGGCGGTCGCGGCCTTCTGAACGAGGTTGCTCGCATGGTTCATGCCCCGCCGAGCGCGGCGGCAACACGGCGACCAAGATCGGCGTCGACCCGACCCCAATACTCGATCACGCGCTTCTGCATGTCCGAGGTCACGCCGTCGCTCGCGTGGCCAGCGATGTTGCTGACCATGTGATCGCGGTCGGAATCGGACAGTACCGTGCGATACAGCGTGCCCGGCTGAATGAAGTCGTCATCCTTGGCGTGTTTGGTATACGCCGTGCGAGCAATCTCACCCGCTTCGACTTGCCAGTTCGGCAATTCGAACGCGGGATCGGCCTGCGGACCACCGAATGAATTCGGCGCGTAGACCGGATCCGGCGGGTTGTCGTGACGCATGGCACCATCGCGATTGTAGCTGTGCCGTGGGCATTGCGGCCGGTTGACCGGCAACTCGAGATAATTGGTCCCGATGCGGTGGCGATGGGCATCCGGATAACTGAACAGCCGGCCGAGCAACATCTTGTCGGGACTCGGGCCGATGCCACGCACCATGTTCGCCGGCTCGAACGAGGCCTGCTCGATTTCGGCGAAATAGTTCGCCGGGTTACGGTCGAGCACCATCCGGCCGATGGGGATGTTGGGGTAGTCCGTGTGTGGCCACACCTTGGTGAGGTCGAACGGATTGAAGCGGTAGTCCGCTGCGTCCTCAAACGGCATCACCTGCATCTCCAACCGCCACTCGGGAGCATCGCCTTTCGCGATTGAATTATAGAGATCCCGCAAATGATAGTCCTTGTCTTCCGCGGCCACGGCCTGCGCATCGGCGGCCGTGAAATTCTCGATGCCCTGCACGGTCTTGAAGTGGTATTTCACCCAGAATTTCTTGCCGCCGGCGTTCTCCCACAGGAAGGTGTGGCTACCGTAGCCGTTCATGTGCCGCCAACTGCGCGGAATGCCCCGGTCGGTCATCAGGATCGCCACCTGATGGGCGGACTCCGGCGACAAGGTCCAGAAATCCCACTGCATGTTGTTGTCGCGAAGATGATTGTCGGCGCGGCGTTTTTGCGAGTGGATGAAGTCCTGGAACTTCTGCGGGTCACGAATGAAAAAGACCGGCGTGTTGTTGCCGACCAGGTCGTAGTTGCCTTCCTGGGTGTAGAACTTGAGCGCAAAGCCCCGGGGATCGCGGACGGTGTCGGCGGAACCCATCTCCTGCGCGACCGTGGAGAAGCGCGCGAGCACCGGTGTGCGCCGACCCTTCTCGCCGAGGAAGTGCGCCTTGCACCAGGGGGAAACGTCTTCGGTGACCTCGAAAAAACCGTGGGCTCCGCCACCCTTGGCGTGCACGACGCGCTCGGGCACTCGCTCACGGTTGAACTGCGCCATTTTCTGGAGCAGATAGTGGTCCTGAAGCAGGATCGGCCCGTCGGGACCAGCGGTGAGGGAAAACTCGTCGCTTGCCGCCGGGATGCCGGCGTCGGTTGTGGTGACGGGGCGCTTGCTGGTGCTCATGGCGACTCTCCAGTGTATTTTGACAGGCGGGACACCAGCCCCACCACGTGACGTCGGCTTCGTGGCTGGCAACGCCTGGCGCATCGGCGGCGGCCGTCACGCGTATGCCTGCCGCTCCCGGCGCCGCGCGTCGTCCGATTGACCCGTGCGTAACGTGTGAATCGATACCCGCTATTTCTGAATTAGACAAGATCAACGTCAGGCGGTCGTTGACGTGCCGGCCGGCGCGGGCCTAGCGGAGAGCCTCGGCACGACGTATTGATATGACCACAATCGTCAGAGGATGAAATCGTCCCTGGCTGACGCGAGCGCCCCCCACGGCGCGCCGGCCGAGCGCGAAAGGTCCTCACGCTGTAGACCGGGAGCCTCCCACCAGTGACTGACGCAATCGCACGACTGACAATTGCTCTCGCTGACCGCTACCGCATCGAGCGCCAACTCGGTGCCGGTGGGATGGCGACGGTGTATCTCGCCCGCGACCTCAAGCACGATCGCGACGTTGCCCTCAAGGTACTGCACCGCCAGCTCGGCGCAGTGCTCGGCGCCGAGCGGTTCCTCGCCGAGATCCGCACGACGGCACAGCTGCGCCACCCGAACATCCTGCCGCTGTTCGACTCGGGTGAGACCGAGGGCCTGGTGTTCTACGTGATGCCGTACGTCGAAGGCGAGACCCTTCGCGAGCGGATCACCCACGAAGGCCAGCTCGGCGTCACCGAGGCCGTGGGGATCGCTGGCGAAGTGGCCGATGCCCTGGAACATGCCCACAAGCACGGCGTGATCCACCGCGACATCAAGCCCGAGAACATCCTGCTGCAGGATGGCCATGCCGTCGTCGCCGACTTCGGCATCGCGATTGCCGTGAGTCATGCCGCCGGAACCCGGATCACCCAGACCGGCTTCCGCGTCGGTACGCCGCAGTACATGAGCCCCGAGCAGGCCGCTGCCGAGCCTGAGATCGATGGCCGCAGCGACCAGTATGCGCTGGCGTCGGTGCTGTACGAGATGCTTACTGGCGAAGCCCCGTTCACCGGACCAAACGCCGCGGCAATCATGTCGCGCATGATGTCCGAACCCGCGCCCGATGTCGCGCGGCGTCGGCCATCGGTGCCGGAATCGGTCGCCGCCGCGGTGCACCGCGCCCTGGAAAAGGTGCCGGGGGACCGCTTCCCGACTGTGGCAGCATTCGGCGAGGCGATCGCGCCACCGTCGCGGCTGACCGGGGCGCATCGCGTCACCCGTGTCGCCGCGCGACGGACGCGCGCGGTGCCGATCGCGCTGGCCGCTGGCTGCGTGCTGGGCCTCGCGGCGGGCATCGCCTTCGTATCCGCCCGACACCAGCCAGAGGTGGTCACCGGTGACATCACCCATGTCACGACCGAAGACGGGCTCGAAATCCAACCGGCGATCTCCCCCGACGGCAAGATGATGGCGTACGCCGCTGGCACGTCGATGCACGTGCGCCTCTTCCTGCGGTCGGCCGACGGCGGTCGCGCGGTGCCGCTCACGGCCGATTCGACGGCAATTCAGCAGGCGCCGCGCTGGTCGCCGAGCGGGAAGAGCATCCTCTTCCTCACGAGAGATGGCGTGGACACCGTTGCCGCCGGACTCGGCGGTGGCACGGCGGTCACGCTGATCAACGGTGCGCAGGGGCCGGTCGCCACCGCGACATGGTCGCCGGACGGGCGTCGCATCGCGTTCGTCCGGCGCGATTCATTGATGACGTACGCGATCGCGAGCGGTGAGACACGCTTCGTCACCAAACAGAAGGGCAGAGAATGCAGCTGGTCCCCGCGCGGCGATCTGATCGCGTGCGGGGTCCCGCGGGACTTCTCGGCGATCGGCGCGTATATGGGAAATGCCGGCCCGAGCCAGATCACCGTCACACCAGCGAGTGGCGGCACGCCAATCGCGATCACCGATAGCGCGTCCCTCAACGCCAGTCCGGTCTGGTCGCCGGATGCCCGTCGCCTGTACTTCGTTTCCAACCGGAACCACCAGCGCGATATCTATTACTTGAGCGTCGGCGGCGACGGTCGCGCGCGTGGCGATCCGCACCGACTGACGACAGCACTCAATGCCGCCTCGCTGTCGCTCTCAGGCGACGGCCGCCACCTCGCGTATTCGATGTATACCGCGCAGGCGAGCATCTGGTCGGTGCCGATCCTTGCCGGCGCCGTGGCAACGTCGGCGATGGCAACACAGGTCACGTTTGGACATCAGCTGATCGAGAGCATATTCGTGACGGCGGATGGCAAGACGCTCTTCTACGACTCCGACCGGAATGGCAACTCGGATATCTGGCGAATCACCGTCGGCGGCGGCCAGACGGAGGCGTTGACGCGTGACCCGGCGGACGAGTTCGGCCCCGATCTTTCGCCGGACGGTCGGCGCCTGGCGTTCCATTCGTACCGCGACGGATCGGGACACGGCATCATCATGGTCAAGCCGATGGACGGCGGCCCGGTTGAGCAGGTCAACACCAGCGCCACGTACGGCATCCTGCCCGAGTGGACACCCGATGGCAAGACACTGCTCTGGCAATGCGCCGGTCAAGCCGGCCCAGTGCATTGCGCTGCCACCCGCGATAGTGCCGGTCGGTGGCACGCCGCATCCCGACCAAAGGAGCACGCAAACTGGTCCCCCGATGGCCGCTGGACCACGAATGCGCTGCGCGGGAGGCCCGGCACCGATACCCTGTGGGTCTACCCGGCGGATGCTGCCCTGGGCAGGATGCTTTACGGGCGACGCTCGCTTGCCGATCCGTTGCTCGGGCAGGTGGAATGGAGTCGGGACAGCCGCTCCCTCTATTTCGAGAGCCATGACGCCGATGGGCGGGCGCTGTTCTGGTCGCTGTCCATCGAGGGTGGCGCGCCGCGCCTGGTCGCCCGGCTCGACGACCTGACGCATCCGTCCTTTCGTGGCGACTTCGCCACCGGCGGCAAGCGGATCTTTTTCGCCGTCAACGACCGACAGAGTGACATTTCGGTGGTGGAGTTGATCGAGAAATGACCGCGTCGCGCCTCACAACCGCCCTTAGCCGTAGCGACCGCATCGCGCATGGACGCACTAACCGAGACCCGATGCAGCAGCGTGGGACGGGCCACGATGGACATTGACCCGGTGATCGACGCAACCCCCGAGCAACTCCGCGGGTTGGTCGACTCCCTCGCGTGATGCGGCAACTGGGTTGGGATGTTCCGCTGGCCACGGCGGCGCCGGGACAGTCAACATGACTGAGCGCCACAACGCCGCCGGTCCGCCCCACCCAGCACACTATCGCCCGTGACGCGCCGCTTGCTCACGGCGTGGCGCCGGCGCATACTCCACTGGCCGCGATTGAAATTCCTACCCCGGAGACACAATGCGCTTCGTCCGTCCGTCGTCCGTCCTTATCGCCACGGCACTCGTCGCCGGTCCCCTCGCCGCCCAGCGGCCCTTCCGCGCCGAGCCGACGGACACCGCCAGGATCGCGATCCCGAAGGAGGACTCGTCGGCCACGGACCACGTCATCCGTGTTGGTGGCCAGCCGGTGCCTTACCGTGCCATGGCCGCCACGATGCTCCTGACGAGCGACGAGGGCGATACCGTTGGCAGCCTCTACTACACCGCGTACACCCGGAGCGACACCCGGGACCAGTCACACCGGCCGATCACGTTCATCTACAACGGCGGACCTGGCTCGGCGTCGGTGTGGCTCCACATGGGCGCCTTCGGGCCCCGCAAGGTGGTGACGACCGACGTGAGCCCCACCCCGCCGGCACCCTATCAGATGGTGGACAACGCCAATAGCCTGATCGATGTGACCGATATGATCTTCATTGACCCGATTGGCACCGGCTTCAGCCGGGTGGTCGGCAAGGGGAAGGGGAAGGACTTCTGGGGCGTCGACGAGGACGCCAAGTCGATCGAGCAATTCATCACCAGGTACGTGAGTCGCAACGGCCGCTGGAACTCCCCCAAGTACCTCCTCGGCGAAAGCTACGGCACCACCCGCTCGGCGGTGCTGGTCAACCGCCTGCAGAGCCGCGACGGGATGGATTTCAACGGTGTTGTCCTCATCTCGTCGGTGCTCGATTTCGAGACGCTCGAGTTCGCCGACGGGCACGACATCTCCTACGAACTCTACCTGCCGAGCTACGCGGCCACCGCGGCATATCACAAGGTGATCCCCGCCCCGGCCGCCTTGAGCGTGTTTCTCCAGCAGGTGCGGCAGTTTGCGATGGGCCCGTACGCCGATGCGCTCAACCGGGGGCTCTCGCTTCCGGCCGACCAGAAGGCCGCGATCGCCAAGCAGATCGCCGGCTACACCGGCCTCGCTGAGGACTACATCCTCAAGGCCAACCTCCGGATCTCGCTGGGCCAGTTCATGGAGGAACTGCAGCGCACCAGGGGCGTCATCGTGGGGCGCCTCGACTCGCGCTTCACGGGCCCAGGCCTCAACCTTCTGAGTGAGCAGGCCGAATATGACCCGCAGTCGAACGCGATCACCGGCGCCTACACCGCGGTGTGGAACAGCTACGTGCGCGACGAGCTGAAGTACGGCCACGATCTTCACTACGTCACGGGTGGGGGCGCCCAGGGGTGGAACTGGAACCGTGGCCGCGGCGGGTGGACCACCGCGACGTACGTCGGCCGGGATCTCGCGTCGGCGCTGGTCGCCAACCCGAACCTCAAGGTCGAAGTCGAGAACGGCTACTACGATCTCGCAACGCCGTTCTTCGCCACCGAGTACACGATGGATCACTTGCCAATGCAAGCCCCGGTGCGCAGCCGGATCACGCTCAAGTACTACGATGCCGGACACATGATGTACGTGCTCGATCCAGCACTCGCCGCGCTCAAGACCAACATCCAGCAGTTCATCCAGGGGACGCACCAGTAGCCGGCGCCTACTTCCGCTTGTCTCCGGCCAGCTCCAGGATCCGTGCCTTCGCTTCCTTCACCTTCGGTTGCAGGTCGGGATCGGCATCCTTCCACATCGCCGTGAACTTGGTCAGGTATTCGAGCGCTTTCGCCTTGTCGCCCTTCTCCTGGTAATACTCACCGATGCGCAGGTGCGCCAGCGGATACCACGAACCGTCCTCGAAACCGTTGATACCGGTGTTCGGGAGTTCGACAATCCGGGCATAGACGGCCACCGCCGAATCGCCGTGGCCACCCTTGTCGAGCGCATACGCTCGTTCATATCCGCCGCACGGCGAGCAGTGCCCCGCCGCCTGCACCCGCCGGAACAGCTCCGCCGCACCATCCCATTGCTGCACGGAAAGCGCGGCCATGCCGTCCCACCACAGCACCGACAGCGAATCGCGCTCCGCGACCGGAGTGACACCTTCCCATTCACCGCGCAGCCGCTTCACGTCGGGCGCGCGACCGAGCATCGCGGCAATGAGCGCAATGGCGTTGTACGGCCGGTCCCCTGCGGCGATCGCGTCGAGCGGGTGCCTCGCGAGCGCCTGCTGCACCAGCGGCCACGCCTCATCCGGCTTGCCGCGCGGCAGTGCCGCGAACCAGGCCGGCATGAGCTCGCTCTGCAACACGCCGGCGCTGTTGCCGTTGGCCTGAAGGACGCGCCCCATCTCGGCATAGGCGCCATTGGCCTGTGACAGCGACCCCCGTTGTTCCCTGATGCCCGCCTTCGCACCAAGAAGCACGATGCGCGCGGCAGCCGCACCGGCCGGGAAGACCGTGGTTGCCAACGGGATCAGCGTATCGAGCGCCGCACGATTGCGAGTGACCTTCGCGATAACCAGGCGCAGCTGCACCGCATGTATGCTGTCACCGCCGCCACGAATCCAGTTGCCGGGAAGGGAATCAAGTGCGGTGACTTTCGTCTGGGATGCAAGCGTGAAGCCGAGGTTCAGATACAACGAGATCATCGGTGAAATGGCAATGCCGTGACGGAGATATTTCTCCGCCTCCTCGAACTGGCCAAGGCCGTTGAGGACGAGTCCGATATTGTTGAGCGCGGTCTTGTCGTCGGGATTGATGTCGAGCACGGCACGATACGCCGCGACCGCACCGGCGTCATCGTGGATGACCGCGTTGAGGTAGTTCGCCTCGGTGAGATGCTTTTCCACCGGCGGCAGCCGGTCGCGCAACCGGTACGCATTCTTCGACGCCGCAATCATCTCGGCGTTGGCGCTGAGGTTGCTGTAGGTCACGGCCAGCTTTCGCCACGCCATCGCGAAACCGCTGTCAATGCCGATCGCCTGCGTCAGCAACTGTCTGACGTTGTCGAACTGGCCCGCATCGAACGCCTTGTTCGCGCTCGAATAGAGTCGCAGCGCGTCGAGCGACGCCGTGCTCACCTGCTCGAGCGGCTCGCTGGCGCGAATGCTGCGCAGCGATTCACCGATCTTCTGGCGCAACGCCTTCGACAATCGATTGACCGCCGGAATCAGCTCGTTGCCACTCGCCGCCGTTTCGCGCACTTGCACCAGTGCCTGCGCATTGGTCGCATCAACCACGCTCGCGGTAAGCACAAAGCCACCGCCAAGCGTGTGCACCTCCCCGGTCACCACCGCCCGTGCGTTGGCGCGCTGCGCCACTTCGCGGGCGACGTCGGCGGTCAGGCGGGTGCTTGCCGGCTTGCCCATCCGTCGCAGCGCGTCGGCGATGTCGGGACCCTGCACCAGTCTGATCGCGATCGATTGGCTCAAGTCGACGCGCAGCGCTTCGAGGATCGCACCGCTCAGCGTGCTGTCGGAACCCGTGGTTTCGAACTCGGCGAGCACCAGGCCCGCGTTGCTGCCAAGGCGACCCTTGGTCAGCAGCGTGGCGCCGGGGCCGATGCCGAAGATCCCCGCTGCCACGAATGCTGCCGCGACGAGCACCACGGCACCGATCGCGATCATGCCACCCTGAATCGCCTTCCGCCCAGTGAACTCGCCCGCGCGCACGGCGGCGTGGATTCCGGTCATGGTGGCCTGCGCGCGCCGGCGTTCGTTGCGACTGGCAATCATCAATGGTGGTATGCCCGCCAGCATCGCGCCGCCCACGGCCCACCAGACCCAGTCGGGCAGGCCAACGACGCGCGTGATGCCGAACGCGACCGCGGTGATCGCGAGCGTCGCGGCGACCTGCATGACGACGACCCGACCGGGATGCCACTTCCGGAATACGCTGCGCGCCGCATCCTTGGCATCGAACGGCGTACTTCCGCCGGAGGGCGTGCCGACGAGCTCGAGCGCGTCGACCAGTTCGCTCGCGCTGGCGAAGCGATCCGCTGGTGCCTTGGCGAGACACCGCATCACAATGGCCGCAAGATCGGCCGGCAAGTCGCTGCGACGCGCGGTGATTGGTTCTGCCGGTTGGGTAACGTGCGCCGCCAGCATCGCCTGCGGCGTGGTCGCCTGGTAGGGCGACCCACCGGCAAGCATCTCGTACGCCACCACACCGAGGGAATAGATGTCGGCGCGATGGTCGACGTTGGGGTCGGCCACGGCCTGTTCGGGTGCCATGTAGGCGGGCGTGCCAAGCGCCATGCCGACCGAGGTGAGCGCGGTAAGGTCGGCACCCCCCTGCTCCGCTCGGCGTCCGGCGGCCAACGCCTTGGCGACGCCGAAGTCCGTGACCAGCGCATGCCGACCGGCGAGCATGATGTTGGCTGGCTTGATGTCGCGATGCACGATGCCGCGGGCATGCGCGTACGCGAGGGCATCGGCCACTTCGCGCAGCAGTCGCACCGTTTCGAGCACCGGAATTGGCCCGCGCTGCAACCGCTCGGAGAGCGACTCCCCCTCCACGAACGGCATGGCGAACCAGAGCACGCCATCGCCCTCGCCGGTGGCGAGCAACTGGACGATGTGGGGATGGTGCAGCGAGGCGGCAACCTGGATTTCCCGCTCGAACCGCCCCACCTCGATGGCGGCCGACGTGGCGGGCGGCAGCACCTTGATGACCACTTTGCGGGCGAGTCGCGTCTCCTCGGCGAGGAAGACCCGGCTCATGCCGCCACCGCCGAGCTCGCGCTCGATCTGGTAGCGGTCGCCGAGCACGGCCTGGAGGCGCTCGCGGAAGTCAGCCACGGGGATCCGAAGTGGAAGGAAGCACGAAAGATGGCGCGGGACAGGCGAATGGGGAAGGAGCGGGACGGGCAGCCGTCAATCGGGAGTCAGGTACACGTCTTCGACGAAACGGCGGCACGAGGCGGGGGACCAAACGCCCCCGCCTCGTGCTTCCCGCGGCTACTACGGATTTCTATCGATGCACGCCGAGAACTTCGGGTTGTTCGTTTCGTCTAACGGTATCGACAGGTTGACGTCGTTGCCGAATATGCCGCCCTTCGGGTTGCCGTCGATGACATACTGCGCCCCACCACCACCGGGGAATACGGCGTCGGCGCTGCGCGAATACTGCCGGACCAGCCGGCGCAAGTCGCCGAGACGGTGACCGGTGAGGTACAACCAGAACGCGCGCTCGCGAAACATCAGGTCCACGCGGGACGCCTGATCCCCTGGATCGGTGAGCGGGGCGAGCGCGGTGAAACCGGGAAGCAGGCCAATACACGATGGCGCGCATGCCGCAGAACTGGTATTGACCGCCGGGAAGTTGGCCGGGAACACCTTTGGGATGAGCGAGGTGTTGGCTCGCAGCGTATTCAGCGTATTGAGCCAGGTCGGAACATCGCCGACCCGGAGAGCGGCCTCCGCCTCGATCAGGCGGGCCTCGACGCCCGTGACCATGGGGATCGACGCCGATTCGTTCGCGTACTTCCCCTGGTCATACTGCGGCGTGGCTCTGTCGAAACCTCGATTGTTCGCCGGCACTCGCGCCCACGGCACTCTGGGGTCCAGCGCGGCTCGGAAGTTGAGCCCGTTGCCACCGTCGAGGTTCGCGGCGCTGAAACGCTTGTTTTGGTTCATGAACGCGAACACGGGGTTGTTCTGGCCAGGAACGCCCAGGTTGAACGTCGCGTTGTACACGAACGTGGTCGGAATGCCCGCGACCATTGCAGCGGCAGCCGCCGGCTGATTGAGATCGAGCAACGCCCGCGCCTTGGCGATCTTCGCCAGCGTGGTCACCGTCGAGTTGGCCGGGTACGCGAGGGCCGAATCGAACCGCGAGATCGCCCGGTTGAAGACGTCCGTCGTGGTGAGCGGGTCGGTGAAGGTCAGGGTCCCGTCCAGAGTTGCGGTGCTCACCGGCATGCCGTTGCAGTAGTTTTCCCCCATCAAGATGTAGATGAGTCCGGCCAACGAGTACGATTCGGCGATTCGCGGGTCGGTCAGTGGGGCCGTGTCGACCGTCTTGAGCGCATCGACGGCCGTCTCGGCGGAACGCCTGGCCCGATGGAGCTGGCGGAAGACGGCAAGCAGAGTTCCGTTTTTCGGGTCGGTCGGACCGCGTTGATCATATTCCTTCCGGGTCGGGAAGGTTTCAGAGTTGCCGGTTTCGTCGGTGAACGACGCCGACACCAGGAGCTGGCCTTCGGTGCCACCGTTGTCACCGACGGCCGCCAACGCGAAGTCACCGACGGCGCCGGCGTACAGAGGGGCCACTTTTGCAGGTGTCAGCGCCCCGGATGGATCGATCGTGTCGGGATTGGTCACCTTGAGCAGGTCGCTCGGCGAACAAGCGGCGGCCGCGATCGTCCCGACCAGGGCAAGCTGGATACGTAGTGTGCGCGTCATGAGGATCTCGCTCCGGTCAGAAGGTGAAGTTGGCGCGCACGATGAACGTCCGCACCGGCGGCTGGGTCAGAAAGTCGCGCACTCCGAACCCGTTGGAACTCGCCTGTCCAAGCTGGTTGAGTTCCGGGTCCACGCCGGTGTAATTCGTCCAGGTATGCAGGTTCCGCCCGGAGACGCTGACGCTCGCGTGCTGCGCGCGGAACGCCCGAGCCCAGGCATCGGGCAACGTGTAGGTCGCTGACACTTCGCGCAACTTGGCGAAGTCCGCCTTCTCGATGTACCCCCAGTCCGTGGTGCTCCCGTGCAACCGGCGCGCCACCGCCCGAGCCTGCTGGTCGAGCGGTGCCGTCGGATCCTGGATGGCCCGGCAGTTGTTGCCGGTCGCGGTACAGCGGAATTCCTCAGTCGAGTTGTACTGATAGAAGCCGCCCTGGTAATCAACCAGCGCCGCCACGCGCAAGCGACCGCGGAACAGCGTGAACACCTGGTTGAACGTCACCTGACGCGTCGGTTGCGCCGAGCCGCGGAACTCGGCGGTATCGCCCACCACGATCTCGCTGAGCTCGATGATCCCGTTGCCGTTGGCGTCGTTCCATGACTTGATGGGCCGGTCCCAGAACCCGCCGAGCGGGTAACCGACCGTGTGCCGCTGGACGCCGAAGATGACCGGCGGAATGCCGGCTCCCAGCGCGAGAAGTTCGTTTTTTGTGGTGCTCCCGGTGGCCGTCACGTCCCAGGCGAAGTTGCGGCTATTGACGATACGCGAGTTTATCGTCA
The DNA here is from genome assembly GCA_025357945.1 of Gemmatimonadota bacterium. Lineage (GTDB taxonomy): Bacteria > Gemmatimonadota > Gemmatimonadetes > Gemmatimonadales > GWC2-71-9 > Palsa-1233. Next base: position 127,791 of record JANYLJ010000046.1, on the reverse strand, counting down.
GCTCGAAGCCCCGGTTGCGGACCGAACCGAGATTCTCGAAACGAGTGGACGACACACCCAGCGATGGCGCCAGGACGCGGGCAATGAGCGCGTCGGTGGTCTTCTTGTTGTAGTACGTGAAATCGACGTTCGTCTGGCCGTGGAAGAAGGCGGCGTCCAAACCCAGCTCCGCTTCGCCGGAACGCTCTGGCTTGAGGCCGGGGAGTCCGAGGCTGCCGAAGACAACCGCGTTGGTGGAGGTGCCGCTGATCGCCGACGTGCTCGGCGAGAGATATGTCAGCGCATCGAGGGCGCCGGGCTGCAAGCCCGACTGCCCGTATGCCGCCCGGAGCCTCAGCAACGAGACGAACGTGTGCTTGGGAAATATCGGGTCGTCGGAGAGGACCCACGAAACGCTCGCCTTGGGGAACACAATCGCCTTGTAGTCGGCGCCGAAGGAGCTGGTGTTGTCGACGCGCACCGCACCAGTGACGAACAAGCGATCCTTGTAGGCCAACTGCTCTTCGGTAAACGCGCCGATCCGGATCGTCGTGACCGTGGTTTGACTCGCGCTGAGAATCGCTGCGCCGTCGATGTCGTTGCTGCCGAAGGCGAGCCGCGATCCCGAGGCCTGATTCTGATAGAAGAGATCCTGGGTGTAACCCGCCCCAAGGGCGGTCCGCAGCGCGAACGACTTGGCCAGCCGGCTGGTGCCGGTGAGGCCCAGGCTGACGGTGTAGGTCTTGAGTTCGGTCCGGGTGTCGATCTTCGAGCCGAGGTTGGTGGTCCCGAAGTCCGGGCTCTGGGCCGTGGGGCTGAACGAGGTCTCCAGCCGCTGGCCGATGTCGTAGCCGGCGAGCGCATATCCCGAAAGCCACGACAGCGGCCGCCATTGCAGGTGACTGCTGCCGGTGAACCGTTCAATGTCCTGTTGCCGCAGCAGCGAGAAGATTTCGCCGGGTGCAAAGAATCCCCACGACGGGGTCCCCAACGTGTCGGTGAAGCTGAAGTAACCGCTCGGCAGGATCCCGAGCACGTTGTTGTCGTTCTGCGGCAGCAGAAGCTTGCCGCTCGAATAACCGATGTTCGTCTGCAGGTCCATCAGCTTGTTCAGCTGCACGGTCAGATTGGACCGGACGGAAATCTGTTTGTCGCTATTCGGCCGCAGCACGTTGGCCGGCAGCGTGTTGACACTTCGCGCCGTGAGGAGCCGGGTGCGTTCGGTGTCCGGCAGCGCCAGCGTGCCGATCTGATTCTGATACTGACCGGACACGAAGTACTGAATGTTTTCGCTACCGCCGGTCACGTCCGCGCCGTAGAGCGCCGAGTGTCCGGTGCCGATCGGCGTCGTGGCCTTGTTCATGAGGATATTGGAGCTGAGGAGTGTTTCCTGGGTGCAGACCCCGGCGGCGAGCTGGGTGAGCAGGCAAGTGCGCAATGCGCCACCCGGCGTCCCACCAGTGATGGTGCGACCGACGGCCCGGTAGTTGGTCGGGTACTGGTTCGGATCGGTCTGGGTGCCACCCTCGACGTAGGCATGCCAGCGCGGTGGCCCCACCACGCCGTGCTTGGTCGTGATGCGGATGACACCATTGGCCGCTGCGGTTCCGTACAGCACCGCCGCCGACGGACCCTTCACGATCTCGACGGACTCGATCTGGTCCGGATCGAGATCGTTCAACCGCGAGGGCGCCTGCCCGCCCGTTCCCAGTGAGCTCGACGACGCACTGGTGTTCACCGCGACGCCGTCGATGTACACCACCGGCTCATTCGACAGCGAAAGGCTGTTCGCCCCGCGGATCCGGATCCGGCTCCCGGATCCCACCGTGCCCGAGCTTGGCAGAATGTCCACCCCGGCCGAACGCGCCTGTAGCAGCTGCGTCAGGTCGGCGATCGGCTGCGTTTGAGTCAGGGAGTCGGCCCGGATGGTACTGACGCTATTCCCGATCTCGAGGCGCCGCTGCACGCCCGTCACCGTCGTCACCAATTCCTCGAGGGTGAACGGCACGGCGGCGAGCGCGAAGTCGAGCGCCACCGTTTCATCGGCCTTGACCACTACGGTTTTCCGCTGCGCCGCATAGCCGATCGCGAGGGTCCGAATGTCGTAGGCCCCCGGACTGACACCGGTGATCGTGTAACGACCGTCGCCGCGGACAAGCGTCACCCGGCCGGTCTGGATTATCTGGACACTCGATCCCACCAGCGGCTGCTTGCTGGCGCTGTCGGTGATGCGGCCGGTGATGGTCCCTTGCTGGGCGGCGAGCGGCGAACCGAGTGCGGCGAACACGAACACGGCACCGAGCGCACTCCGAAGTCGGACAAGAATCGTCATACCTGGACCTCTTGGCGATGCAGGGAAATTTCGTACAGCCGACGATCCGGCCGTCGGGGGACGGGCAACGAGTGTACCACTAATCGGCAATTGTGCTAGTAACGGGATTATGCCAAGTCTGGCGTGAAAGCGCTGGTTTTGTCAATAGTACGACTACGGAGGCCGGGCGACGCCGTGCCGCAAAGCGCTAGATTTCCAAATGGCGAGGCCACTCCTTCACGACATCTACGCCGCCCAGTCCCGTATCGCTGGCCACCTCCAGGCCACGCCGATGCTGCACTCGCGCACCCTGGCCGAGCGGTGCGCCGTCACGACGTTCTCGCTCAAATGCGAGTCGCTCCAGAAGACCGGCTCGTTCAAGGTGCGCGGCGCGCTCAACGCCATCAGTCGGCTCGACGACGCTGCCCGCGCCCGCGGCGTCATCACGGTCTCCGCCGGCAACCACGCTCAGGGGCTGGCGTGGGCAGCCACCACACTCGGTGTCCGCTGTACCGTGGTCATGCCGGCGACCGCCTCCAGGAGCAAAGCCGCCGCGAGCGCGGGATACGGCGCCGAGGTGGTGCTCCACGGCACCAGCGCGGAGGCCTTCGTCAAGGCGACCGAGTTGGCTGCCGACAAGGGCTACACGCTCATTCCACCGTTCGATCACCTCGACGTGATGTGCGGCACCGGCACGGTGGGGCTGGAGGTCATGAAGCAGGTGCGCGATGTCGATGTGGTCGTGGTGCCGATCGGCGGCGGCGGCCTCCTTGCTGGCATCGCGAGCGCGGTCAAGCAGATCAATCCGAAGGTGATCGTGGTCGGCGTCGAGCCCGAGGGTGCTGCCGCGATGCACAAGAGCCTGGCCGCAGGCCATCCGATCACGCTCGACAAGCTCGACACGATCGCCGATGGACTCGCCGCACCGTTCGCTGGCGAACTGACCTATCCGATCATTCGGGATATCGTCGATGATGTGGTGCTGGTAACCGACGATGAGATCGCCGCCGCGATGTCACTCATCCTGACCCGGTGCAAGCTGCTGGCCGAGGCCGCCGGTGCGGCGGCGACGGCCGCGCTGCTTGCCGGCCGGGTGCCGCAAGCCATTGGCAAGCGTGTTGTCGCAATTCTCAGTGGCGGGAACGTGGACCTCGACCGATTGAAGGCGCTGATATGACACGCGTTTTCTGGCTCGCCGCGTTCGCCCTGATCGCGGCTGGCACACTCGCCGCCCAGCACCCGGCGCTGACCGCCGAGTCCGGCCACTTCATGCTCCGCGGCACGCCGATCCAGATTATCTCCGGTGAGATGCACTACGCCCGCATCCCGCGCGCGTACTGGCGCGACCGGCTCCGCAAGGCGCGGGCGATGGGCCTTAACACGATTTCCACCTACGTGTTCTGGAACCTGCACGAACCGAAAGCAGGTCGATACGACTTCAAGGGGGAGAAGGACGTTGCCGAATACGTCCGGATCGCTCAACAGGAAGGGCTGAACGTCATCCTGCGCCCGGGGCCGTATGTCTGTGCCGAGTGGGACCTCGGCGGCTACCCCGCCTGGCTGCTCGCCGATTCGACCATGGTGCTCCGAAGCACGCAACCGCAGTTCACCGCGGCGGCGGCACGCTGGCTCGATCGCCTCGGGCGTGAGCTGACCCCGCTCCTGGCAAGCCACGGCGGACCGATCATCGCCGTTCAGGTGGAGAACGAGTACGGCTCGTTCGACAAGGACCAGGCCTACATGGCGTGGCAGCGCGACGCGCTCAAGCACGCCGGGTTCGGTACCGCCCGCCTCTACACCGCAGACGGCGATGATCAGCTGCGCGACGGTACCCTTCCCGGCCTGCCAGCCGTCGTCAACTTCGGCACCGGCGAAGCCGACAGCGCGTTCGCGCGGCTCGAGCGGTTTCGGCCTGCTGATCCGCTGATGAGCGGCGAGTACTGGGCCGGGTGGTTCGATCAATGGGGCGGGAAGCACGCCCACAGTGACGCCGCCAAACAGACGCGCGAACTCGACTGGATGCTGAGCCGCGGCTACTCGGTCAACCTGTACATGTTCCACGGCGGCACCACGTTCGGCTTCATGAACGGCGCCAACATCGACGGCGGCAAGTACCACCCGCAGACCACCAGCTACGACTACGACGCGGCGCTCGACGAGTCGGGACGTCCGACGCCGAAATACTTCGCGTTCCGCGACGTGATCGCGAAGTACACGCAGGGCGCCGTGCCATCGATACCGCGCACCGACTCCACCGCGCCGCTCGTCACGTTCTCATTCGCAGCGGTGGGGTCGCTATGGGAGCGACTTGGCCGACCAGTGCATGTCGAACATCCACGCAGCATGGAATCGTTCGGCCAGTCGTACGGGTACATCCTCTATCGTACTATGCTCCGCGGCCCATCGCGCAGTATACTCGCCGTGAAAGCGGTCCGCGACTACGCCCAGGTGTACGTGAACGGCGCGCTCGTGGCGGTACTGGATCGACGCCTCGGACAGGACTCCGTCACCATGGCACTCCCGGACGGTGCCGCCCGACTCGACATCCTGGTCGAGAACGGCGGTCGCGTCAATTTTCAGAAAGTGCTGCGCACCGAACGCAAGGGCATCACTCGCGCCGTTACGCTCGGCGGCGAGGAGCTGCTCGGCTGGGATGTGTACCCGCTCCCGATGGGCGCACAGCCGGCCGCGATTCCGCGCGCGCCGGGGCCGCCGGGGCCGACGTTCTACCGTGGCGAGTTCACCACGGCCAAGCCGGCTGACACGTTCCTCGATACCCGTGGCTGGGGGAAGGGTGCGGTTTGGGTGAACGGACACGCCCTCGGCCGCTTCTGGGACATCGGGCCGCAGCGCACGATGTACGTCCCCGGGGCGTGGTTGCGTCGCGGGAAGAATGCAGTGGTCGTCTTCGACCTTGCCGTACCGGATCACCTGACGATGACGGGGCTGGCAAAGTCGGTGTGGGAGTAACACGGTCTCGCTACGCGCAGCCGGTCATTCGTGCCCCCACACGTTGTTCTTGCGGTCCAGGTCGGGGAGCGCCTCGCGTGGATCCACCGCCACCCGCCGTACCCGCCGCGTGTCCCCAACGTGATACGCGAACTGCGGGCCCAGGTTCCACATTTCCACCGGCAATGCGACGACCCGGGTCGATCCATCGTCGAAGGTGATCGCCAGCTCGGCCGGCATCACCATGGTGCCGCGGTTGTGGAGGTAGACCAACGCACCCTTCGCCGGGTTGTTGGTCACCGAGTCGATCGCCTGATCGAGATGCGCGGTGGTCATCACCCAGCCGCGCCAGAACCAGTCGAGCTCCATGCCCGACGCATCGCGCATCAGCCGGAAAAAGTCCGTTGGCGTCGGGTGCTTGAACGCCCAGGTACGGATGTACTCGCGGAACGCGGTGTCGAAGCGGTCCCGCCCGAGGACCTCGTTGCGGAGCAGCTGTAGCATCAGCGCCGGCTTCTGGTAGCCGCTCCAGAACAGGTCGTGCACTTCGGTCGGGTTGCTGATCAGCGGTTGCTCGCTTGGCCGGGCGCCGTGTTCCAGGTACAGGTGCAACGGATGCACCTCAATCGAATCGCCGTACGGCGTGCCCTTGAAGTAGTTCGCCGCGTTGCGCAGGTCGATGAAGGTGTTGAATCCCTCGTCCATCCACGGATACAGGCGCTCGTTCGATCCGACAATCATCGGAAACCATTCGTGCCCGAACTCGTGCGCCAGCGCCCACTGCTGGTCCTCGCGCGTCGGGCTGTTGGGCACGAAGGTGAGCATCGGGTACTCCATCCCTTCAATCGGACCCTCGACCGTCGTGGCATGCGAATAGGGATACCGGTACCATTGCTCGCTGAAGTACTTGATCGCTTCACGAGCCATCCGGTTGGCCTCTTCCCACTTGTCGGCTCGCGGGCGATAGAGCGTCTCGATCAGGATCCCCTGGTAGCCACTGGCGTCCCACCGCATCCCCGGACCGGCCGCAAACGCCACGTCGCGCACCGAGTCAGCGGTGTAGTGCCAGGTGAGCGTGCCCGCTGTTCTCGGCCGCGTCTTCGCCGGGTCACCTGCCTCATCCTTCGTGATGATCGCGACCGGTGATTCCGACGTGCGCGCCCTGACGAGGCGGGCGCGCTGCCCGGCCGTGAGTACCGAGTCGGCATTCTGCAACTGCCCGGTCGCCGCGACGATGTAATTGGCCGGAACCGTGATCGCGATATCGAACGAGCCGTACTCGAGGTAGAACTCGCCGGCACCGATGTACGGCTCATGATTCCAGCCGCGGACATCGTCGTACACGCACACCCGCGGATACCACTGCGCGATTTCATAGAGCGGGCCGTCGTGACCCATCCGACCACCGCCCTGCGCCGGAACGTGAAAGGTCCACGCCAGGTCAATGTCGATCGACGCTCCGGTTGCCAGCGGGTGTGGCAGCTCCACGCGCATGGTCGTGCCATGGATCGTGTGACGAAGATTCGGGCCGGCGTTGGTGGCAGTTGGTTGGCGCCCAGTCAGCCTGACATAGTCGAGGGTCAGTCCGCCGCTGAAGCCCTGGCACGAGAAATCGAACGCGCTCCCGAGGAACACCAGCGGCGGCTGGTTGAGCACATTGGTGAGGCTCCCCGGGTCACACAGGTTCTGCTCCACAAAGAGCCACAGGTAGGGCAACGCATCCGGCGAGTGGTTGACGTAGTGAATCGTTTCACTGCCCCGCACCGCATTCTGCGCCGGATCGAGGGTGGCCATGATCCGGTAATCCGCGCGCTGTTGCCAGTACCGGGGCCCGGGTCGGCCTGAACCGCTGCGGTATTCGTTGGCGGTAGGCAGGTCGAGTTGGCGAAACGGCGAGCTGTCGGCGGCAGCACCCTGCCCCGCCGCGCACCGCGCACCCGCTGCCAAAGCGAGTATGACCGTTGCAATTGCGGCCGAGCAACGAAGCGACGTCATCGGGGCGAGCCTCTGTTGGGAGGAGCGTGAAGGTTATGTCGGTCCCGCTGCGGTCGGTATGGTACCGCACGCGGCAGCAAGCACCGAACCCCGGTGCAACATCGCACCGGGGTTCGGGACAACACGAGTGAAACGACTAGCTCTTCGGGTTCAGCGTCTCATCGATCTCATGCCGCAGGTCGTCGAGGTGCGCCCGCGTGACGGTGTCGGTGGTTTTCTTCTGCGCCGCCGCCAGCATGCCGTCGAGCGTCTTCAACTCCTGGCGCGCCAATGCCCGGACGTCGGGCGGCGTTGGTGGGATCACAAACCCTGCCGGAAGACCGGCCGGCGGAGGAGTCACCACGATCTTGTTCCTGAGCATCGTCACATAGGCGTGCTGCAAGCCGCGACGGTAGACATCAACCTTGACCGACGCAGCGTTGAGTTCGCCCCAGATCCCGGCCCGCACATCGGCGAAGAGTTGCGGCACCGTGTACACGTCACCGGCCTTGGCCGTCGCTTCCCACTCGAGCAGGCGGCCGAGCCGGGCGTTGGCGAGCATCGTGTTCAGGATGCCGGACTGCGCGCTGTTCACCATGGTTACCGTACCCGACGGCTCGATCCGGTTGACGAGGTCGGGACGGAGGAAGAACATCGGCGTCTGGAACGCATTGGCGTTGAGGAAATGGACGGCCGCCTGCTGTCGTGCAACGCTCACCGGGGTGAACCGCGTGCCCGACTGCGACCCATACTTCTCCTGTGTCTCGGCGCTGCCAATGATGACGGCGACGTGACGCAGTTCGGTGGCCCACTGGCCGAAGAGTCGGGCGTACATCTCCTTCAGGTCGGCGTTGTCCTCGGTCGGGTTGACTGTGGCCGGGACCAGCATCGGCACCAACCGCTTGATGTTCTTGATGCCCCAGCCGGTGGACTTGACCGCGTCGTCATCACCGACCGCCTCGGTGTTCTCGCGCGGATCGGCGCCCGCGGCGTCCACCGTGGCGAACCGGAGCCAAGGCTTGGTGTCCTGTTCGCGCGCCCACTGATCGAGCGTCGAGCGCTCGGCATCCGCCGACCCGGCGGTCGCAATTGGACGGTAGCCCCAACCGATCGCCCAGATATCGTATGGACCAACGCGCGGAATCAGGTCCTCGAGTGCGATGTGATCCTCCGGCTGCGCCACATAGTTGTAGCGCGAGTAGTCCATCAGCGACGGCGTATGACCCATCCGGTGCACGAACGAGGCGCTGCGCACCGAATCCGCCGGATACATCGCGCTCCCCTTCATGTCGTGCTGCAGGCCGATGGAATGCCCGATTTCGTGCGCGATCACGTACTCCATCAGGCGGCCTGCCAGCGAATCCGGCAGCGGCAGACGCGTCATCCGCGGATCAACCGCACCCGCCTGCGTCCAGTACCAGTCGCGATTGAGGTTCATCACGTTGTGATAAATCTGCAGGTGGGCGCTGATGATCTCACCGGTGCGCGGATCGCCGGTGTGCGGTCCAACGGCATTTTCCGTGGTGGACGGCAGCCAGTCGATCACGGCATAGCGGGCATCCTCCGGCGACCAATCCGGATCCTCGGCCTTGGATGGCGCTTCCCTGGCCACGATCCCGTCCTTGAACCCGGCCGCCTCGAACGCCGGCTGCCAGTCCAGGATCGCCTTCTTGACCCACGGCACCAGCCACTTCGGCGTGGCCGGATCGACGTAGTAGGTGATCGGCTTCACCGGCACGCAGAGATTGCCGACCTTCTGGCTCGAGCACTCCAGGCGATAGCGCGTCACGAACGTCCGGGTTTCCGACTTCTGCGAGGCGTGCGCAAAATCGGTGACACTGTTCGAGAAGAAGCCGACGCGGGCGTCGAACAGGCGCGGCTGCATCGGGTGATCCGGCAGCCGGAGCATCGACCAGTGCACCAGGAACGTCGCACTCGGCGGCAGCCCACCGCCCCCGCGTCCGGCGTTCGGGTCCGGCGCACCGGCCGCGCCAGCCGCGCCAGCGGAGTTGACCGTGAGATCGGTCCGCACCTCGATGTTGGTTGGGTAGGTGGCCACGCTGTTGAGGAACGTCCGCAGCGGGTCGATGGCCCCGCGGTAGCGCGTCGTCACGCTCATTTCCGCCGGCGGATTCTTGTAGAGCGCGGTGACGTTGATCACCGGCGCGGAGTCCGGGCCGAATGTGGCGATCGGGAACGCCGCGATGATCGGCGAATAGCTCGCGTTCCGTACCGCCATCGTCACCGGATTGGTGGTATCCGATGCGGTGATCCCCTCGCTGATGCCGCGGAGGAGAATCCGGTTGTCGCGCCGCTCCCAGCGAATCAGGTGCGCGGCGATTGCCTGGCCGCCGTAGCCGACCCCCTGTGGCGTTTTCGCGATCTCGGTCGTGAGCAACATGTCGCGGTTGAGCTCGCCCCGCGGGATTTCATAGAAGAGGGAGTCGCCAATGCGGTGCGTCGTGAAGAGGCCGGTCCTGGTCCGGAGATCCGCACCGCGGATCACCTGCCCGTACGGCCGCGGCGCAGCATTCGCAGCACCGCCGCGGCCACCACCTGGAGCGCCGGCAGAAGTGTCGGCCGGAGTCGCGACACCGCGCCCCACGGCGGCGGGCGGTGCTGCCGGCGGTACGGGAGCCGGCGCGGGCACGTTGCGATAGCAGGCCGCCGCGAAGACGGCCGTGAGAAGGAGAACAAGACGCTTGCTGGTCATCTCGGCTTCCGCGAAGAGGTGGCGGGAGGTCTGTGGGGAACCCGGAAAGCTACTGCGACGGACAGGAACGTGCCGATGAGCGACCAGGGGTGGGCATACCCCGTCGTCCTTGAGCACCGCGGAGGACGACGGGGCAGGTCCCGCTAGACCTCCAGTCGATCCCCCACCCGCGCCGTGCCGACATACAGCACCGGCATCAGAAATACCGAGATCAGGAGTCGCGAGAACAGGCCCCCGACGATCACCAGCGCGAACGGTTTCTGCGAGTCCGATCCGACCCCGGTGGAGAACGCGGCGGGCAGCAACCCGAGTGCGGCGACGAGTGCGGTCATCATGATCGGACGGAGCCGCTGCGACGCCGACTCGCGCGCCGCCTCCGCGATGCCCATCCCGCGCAGTCGCAGTTCGTTGACGTAGGAGATGTAGACGACTGCGGTTTGCACCGAGACGCCGAACAGGGCGAGGAATCCGATGCCGGACGAGACCGACAACGGTGTCCCCGTCGCCGCGAGTGCGAGGAGACCGCCGACCGGCGCCGACAGCACCACGCCGACGATGGTGATCATCGGGAAGGTGAAGTTGCGATACAACGCAAAGAGCAGGACGAAGATCAGGACGATCGTGAGTGGCAGCACAAACGCGAGCTGGCCGCGCGATGCCGTGTAATCCTCATACTCGCCGCCCCAGTCCGCATGGTAGCCAGCCGGGAGCTTGACCCGCGCTGCGACCTGTCGTTGCGCGTCCTGCACGCCGCCAGCGAGATCGCGATCGACCACGGCGAACTGGACGCCGATGTACCTCGAGTTGTTTTCGCGATAGATGTACGAGGCACCACTCGACACCTGGATCTCGGCGAGCTCGCGCAACGGCACCTGCTGCCCTGTTGGCGTCGCCATCAGGATCGCGCCAATCTGCTCCGGTGTCTCGCGGAACTGCGGCTGCAGCCGGACCACCAGGTCGAAGAGGCGTTCCCCCTGCACCACCTGCGTCGCCGCAGCGCCGCCCACCGCGGCCGAAATCAGCGCGTTGACGTCGCCTGCATTCACGCCGTATTGCGCGATCCTCGCGCGGTTGATCTTGACCGTCAGGCTTGGCTGGCCCAACTCGTGGACCTGGGTGATCCGGCTGATCCCGCGCACGTGACTCAACACCGCTTCAATCTCGGTGCCCTTCTGTTCCAGCACCTTGAGGTCACCGCCGAAGATCTTCACCGCGAGGGAGCTCTTGAGCCCCGTTTCGGCCTCGTCGACCGCGTCTTCCGCCGGTTGGGTGTAGTTGAAAGCGACGCCCGGGAACTGCTGCAACTGCTTGCCGATCGCTTCGATCAGTTCCGCCTTGGTGTGGTATGCCCCCGTCCACGCGGAGTACGGCTTGAGCCCCACGAAAAACTCGGCGTTGAAAAACCCCGTCGGGTCGCTGCCATCATCGGGCCGGCCGTGCTCCGACGCCACGTCGGTGACCTCGGGGAAGGCCTTGAGGATGTCGCGAACCTGCGGGACCAGCCGCGCCGATTCGTCCAGCGAAATCGTGGCCGGCATGGTCGCCCGGACCCAGAGCGCTCCCTCGTCGAGATGCGGCATGAATTCCGCGCCGAGTCGCGTCGAGAGGAGGAGCGCGCCGATGAAAATGCCGGTTGATACGGCCACCGTCAGCCTGGGTCGCCCGAGGCACCAATCGAGGGCGCCGGTGTACCGATCGCGGATCCACTCGAAGGCACCGTTACGCCGCTCCTGGACGCCCCGCCGCAGGATCACGGCGCACAGTACCGGCAACACCGTCAATGCCAGGACGAGCGAGCCGACCAGGGCGAAGATCGTGGTGTCCGCCATCGGCTTGAAGAGTCGACCGGACGGGCCGGAAAGGACGTAGATCGGCAGGAAGCCGGCCACGATGATCGCGACCGCATACACGATCGGGCGATCGACTTCCGCCGCCGCTTCCGCGATGACTTCGCGAATCGAATAGCGGGTACCGTGCCTGCGGACCAGCGTGCGATGGATGTTCTCCACCATTACGACCGCGCCATCCACCAGGATGCCGAAGTCGATCGCCCCGATCGACAGGAGGTTGGCCGGGATGTGCTTGAGGTCGAGGCAGATGAACGCAAAGAGCAGTGCCAGCGGAATCGTCACGGCCACGATCAGGCCGGAGCGAATGTCGAACAGGAAGAAGATCAGCACCGCCACGACGAGCACGATCCCGCGACCGAGATTCGCCTCGACCGTTCGGGTGGTGAGTTCGATCAAGCTGCTCCGGTCATAGTACGGCTTGATCTTGACATCCGTCGGCAGAATCGACCTGTTGAGTTCGTCGGTCTTTTTCTGGACGCCCTTCAGCACCGTCTGCGCCTGTTCACCCGTGCGCATCAGGATGACACCTTCGACCGCGTCATTGTTCTTGTTGAACCCGAACAGGCCGGTGCGGGGTGCGTTGCCGATTTCGACCCGGCCAATGGTCTTGACCAGGATTGGCGTGCCACCGCGCACCGCCAGCACCACGTTTTCGATGTCTTCCGGCGTCTGCAGGCGCCCGAGTCCGCGGACATAATAGAACTGCCCGCCTTCGGAGTAGAACCCGCCGCCAGCGTTGCCGTTGTTGTTGCCGAGCGCTGTGACGACGTCGGAGACGGCGAGTCCGGCACCTGCCAGCTTGGTCGGGTCGACCAGCACATGGTATTGCATCGTCGGGCCGCCGAACCCTGACATGTCGGCGACGCCTTTCACCGCCTTGTACGCCTTCGCGACCACCCAGTCGTTGATCGTCTTGAGCTCCATCGGGGTCCGGTCCGGGCTCTGCAGCACGTACCGATAGACCAACCCCGACGGCGAGTAGAGTGGTGCGACACCCGCGCTGACCCCCGCCGGCAGCGTGACATTGGCGAGTCTCTCGAACACCTGTTGGCGCGCGAAATATGGATCGGTCCCATCGTCGAACGTCAGGTTGACGGACGAGAGGCCGAAGAACGAGATGGAACGGAGCACATGAATGCCCGGCGTTCCGTTCATCTCCGTTTCGATCGGTACCGTAATCTGTCGCTCGACCTCCTCGGCGGCCTGCCCCGGCCATTGCGTGGAGATTCTGACGATCGACGGCGCGAGATCAGGATAGGCGTCGATCGGCAACCGCGAGAACGACCAGATGCCGACCGCCGCCAGGGCGACGCTTGCGACCAGCACCAGGAGTGGCTGCGCGAGCGCTGTCCTGACGATCTGGTGGATCACCGAGCGTCTGGTCGTCGAAACATCGGGCTCCCCGTGCCCGTGGTTGCTGTGCGGTTCGGTCATTGCGACCCGACTTCCTGGAGGAAAAGCGCCCCCTGGATGACCACGCTCTCGCCGACCTTGAGTCCGCTGAGTACCTCATACACGTTACCGGTGCGCCCGCCGAGCGCGATCCGCCGCCGGTTGAAGCGATTGTTGCCAACATCCAGGTAGACGAAGGGAAGACTCTCGTCGTCGCGGAGCACGGCGGCCACCGGAATCACGATGCCGGCGCGCGCGCGCGCGCCGCGGAGCTCGACACGCACCAGCATGTTCTGCTTGAGCCGGTCCTGCGTGTTCGGCACCAGAATGCGGACCACGAGCGCCTTGCTATCGGGATCAACCAGGGCACCGACGTAGTCGACGTGACCGGGAAACGAGTCCGCCACACCTTCGATCGTGATCATCGTCGGTTCACCCTTGAACACCGACCCCGCATCCCCTTCAAACACATGGCCCATCACCCACACCGACGAGAGATCGGCAATCGTGAACGCTGGCGTTGCACCGGCCTGCAGCAGTTGGCCGGCGGTCACCAGCCGCTCCACGACGATCCCGGGAATCGGCGCGCGGATGGCAGACTGAGCACCCGGCACCTGCTTCCCCTGCCGGATCGCGTCGATCGATGCCGAATCCACGCCCAGGGCGGCGAGTTGCTGCACCGTCGCGTCGCGGTCCGCTTCGGCCGCCGCGAGGTCACTCTTCGCCTGGTCGAGCGCCGCGCGCGCCAGTGCGTCGTTGGTGTACAGCTTCTCGTCGAGCGTGGCGATGCGTTGCGCGTTGTGCAACGCCGACTCGGCCTTGCGATATGCAGCGACGTCGGCGGCGAAGTCTGGCGACGCCACGGTCGCCAGCGGTTGGCCGATCGTCACGGACTCACCCAGCTGCGCCAGGACCTTCGACACCGGACCAGAGATCGCCGCGATGACGTGCGTCGACTTGTCACCATTGAAGTTGACCGTGCCGGTCGTCAGAATCGTGGGGTTGAACGTCTTCTGCTCCACCCTGGTGGTAATGATCTGCCCGCGTTGCGCGGCAGTGACGGTGATCGCACTGTCGGTGGCGGCCGCCGTCGCGGCGGCGGCATCGCCCTTGCGAGGCCCGCAGCCGGCGAGCATCGCCGTGAAGGCTACCGCCAAAAGTCCGCTACGACGTGTCCGGCTGCCGGTCATTGGGACGCTCCCGTTTCAAACATCGTGAGCGGTGTGGCCACCGCACGCTCCAGGTCGGCCCGCGCACCGTTTGCGGCAGCGAGGGCAACGGTGTATTGGCTTTCGGCGCTGACCAGTGCCACCCGCGCGGCGTTGACTTCAAGCGCCGACGAACTGCCCAGGCCGTAACTGGCCGCGGCGATGCGATACGCTTGACGTGATGCCGGGAGCAATTGGTCGCGGATGAAAACCGCTTGTCGCAGTGCGGTCGATGCCGTGGCATACGCGACCCGCACGTCCTGGCCCACCGCGGCCTGAAGATCTCGATAGGTCGCCGCGAGTTCGTCCTCGCGGAACCTGGCCTGGGCGATCTCGCCCTTGGCGTGGTTCCCGTAAAAAATCGGGATCGGAAACGCAACGCCGGTGTTCAGGTACCCTGGCGTGGGACCGGCGAGAAAGTCCTTGCTGATGCCGATCGTCAAATCCGGGAGCCAGAATTCCCGCGCCAGGCTCGTCGTCGCGTGGGCGCCCTGCTGCCGGTGCAGGAGCGACGCCAATTCCGGTCGGTTGTCGAGCGCGGCGCGCTCGAGGGCCGACAGCGCGGGAAGTGGTGCCGGCACCGCCAACGAGTCGGCGGTGGCCAACGGCGCGCCGAGCCGGCGCCCAAGCAGGCGATTGAGTGACGACCGCGCATTGGCGATGTCGCGTTCATTGGCGATGAGGTCGTTCTGTGCCTGCGCCACGGCGACCTGGGCGTTGACCACGTCGAGTCGCGCTACCGTGCCGGCATCGAAGCGTGCCTGCGTCTTCTTCAGGAAGTCGCCAGCAAGCGAATCCGCCTCGTGCAGGTTTGCACGGCGGCGGAGTGCTCCGAGAAGCGAGTCGTAGGTTTGCGATGTCTGCGATGCGATTGCGTGCCGGACCGCGACCGAGTCCGACTCACTCTGCCGGATCGCTGCCGTACCGATCCGACCGTTGAGGCGGAACTTGTCGAAGAACGGAATCGTGATCGACGCGCCGAACACCTCGCTGGTCAGGCCGCCGATCCCGAACGGCGCCGTCGATCCAGCCCAGGCCGCGCCGAACGTCGGGTCGGGGAGTGCCACGCCCTGAACGCGCGCGGCACGCGCCTGCTGCGCCTGCGCCGCAGCTACCTGCATTTGTGGATTGGCGATCAGCGCCCCGGCGATCGCGCCGGCGCGCGAAACGCAGAGCGAGTCGCCCGGACGAAGTACCGGCGCCGACGCCGGCGGCGGGGCCAACGCGCACTCGGGCGGCACCACCGTTTCTGGCGGTGGCACCAGTGATGTCCCGGTCGCCGATTGACTCGGCTGCTGTCCCAGCCCGGCGCTGGCAACTGTTGCCAATGCAAAAACCGAAAGGAGATATCGCATGCGGTTCCACGGTAAGAGACGCAAGCCGTCCCGGATGGGCACGGCTCAACGATCGACAACGCGTCAGCTTACGAGCGGAGGAGCGCGCGAACGATGGGTAGCAGGTGTATCGTGATGCGGGAGGAGTGCCGTCCGACGGTCGGCCGGCGCGTGCTGTGCGACGACGACCGTGGGCAGGCGAACGCTGGATTCGAGCTGGGCGTGGAGCGACTGCGCGATACATGCCGGGCAGGTCGTCGGGTTGTGCTGTGGCGCCCGACCCGGCTGACCCGCGAGCATCGCCGGGCCGGACGGCGTCACCCCGGCGGCAATCGCCCGCGGCCCGGCGTCACCATCGTGCAATTCCACCAGCGGAGCAAACAGCAACAGCAATTGCGCAAAAATCGCAACGCCTGCCAGCGCGCGCCTGATCGCAGTTGCCAGCTCGCCCCTCATGCCGAAAGCCATAACCAATAACGATATAGCGTTGGGCGCGCCCGCGCTAGGCGGAGGCCCCCCCATAGCGTTGCGGGCCGGAACGGCGTCAGCTACTGCCCCGCGGGGAGCCGGAACACTGCCATCTGTGGCCGGAGCACGGCCGGGAGCGCGCGGCCGCCGGGAGCCGCGAAGCGAATGGAGACCGTGGCCGATGCCGCTGGCGTGTCGAGCCGCCAGAACGACATCGCGCCGGGATTCATCACGTACACTGTGCTATCGGTGCCTATCGGGAAGAGCTCCAGCGGCATGACGCGGGGCACGATGGTCGACGGCCCCTCATTGGCGTAGAAACGGGCCCACATCTGGCGCAAGTTGCGCGGGAAGCGGTTCACCGGTGGCGCCGTGGCTCGCGGCAACCCCGGGAAACTATCGGAATACAACGCCAGACCGAAGTTGGCGAAGAGGTTCGGGAACGGCTGTCCCGCCGCGCTCGCGATCGCATTCAATCCGTCGGCCGGGCCCTGTTCGAGGAGCTTGAAGAAGCCGCTCCCGAACTGGTCGCCGAGGTACCGGGTGAGTAACCAGTCGCCGCCGCGCCACGAAAACCCGTTTTCCGAGTCGCGGTGCAGCGTGAGGCTGACACTGTCCGGGGCGACCGCGTAGATGTACGAGTCTTCGAAGAAGCTCTGGACGAACGCCTGCGATGAGTCCGGGTAGAGCTGGCCCGGGTTGGTGCGACACGCGGGCGGCGGGCACTTCTGTTCGTAGTAGAGCGACCCGAGTTCTTCGGCGACGATACTGAGCCCCTCATCGAGCCAGCTCGTCTGGGCGCCCAGGTGGTTCACCACCACATGCTGCGAGTAGTTGATCAGGTGCTGCAGTTCGTGCAGGAACGTCGCCGGAAGCACCTGGCCAAGTTCGGCCACGGTATGGGCGCAACTGAGGCTGCCGGCCGAATCGGGAACCACCGAATAGAACACTTCGCCCTGGTTCGAATTCGGATCGGACGGACCGTTGAAATCCTCGGCATCGAAAAAACCGGCGACGTAGCCCTGCGTGGCGCAGTTGGCCGTTGGCGTGCCCGCGTTCACCAGCGGCGACATCAGCATGATGACGTGGCCGTTCTGGTCGACGTCTGCCGGCTGCCCAAACGCCGCGATATCGATCCCATAGAGCGTCTGGTCAAACAGCTGGCCGAACGCGGCGAGTTGCACCGCCGTGAATCCATTCGCTGGCGCATTGACGTCGATATACAGATAGATGTTGTCGCCGACGTAGACGAGTTGTGCGGTGATGCTGCTCCAGGTGTTCGCGGTGAAGTTCGAGAGCACCTTGAATCCGCGGGTACTCCCCAGCGTCGGCGGCGACACCAGTGACGGCCGGGTCGCGAGCGTGCCGCCCGCACGCGCGGCCCGGGCCCGGATCGCCCGCTCGAATTCCTGTTGGCGCAGGCCAGGTCGCGGTCCGGCGGTGAACGACCACTCGGCAGGTCCGCTGGTCGACGGTACTGCCCGGAGCGCTGCGGCCCGCGCCGCACTGAGCGATGCCGCCGCCAGGTTCCCCGTGGCGAGCGTATACGACACCGCCTGGTTGAGGACCACGTTGGTCGGAAATTGCGGCACGATCAGGTAGCTGGCGCCGTTGCCCGCGAGCGTCAGTGTGGCCCCGCCATTGCTGCAATCGATGCGAGTGGCGTGGGCCACGCTGAGCGACAGCGTTCCCGTCGGCAGGCAAGGGTTGTTGGCAAATACGCCGTTGCCATTGTTGACGACAGTCATGCCCGAACCGCTACTGCACCCGCCCAGGACGCCGGCAAGCAACACCAAGCGCCACAACGCGGGCGATCGGCAGGTCATATCTGCACCGCCACGGGTCGAACGCCAGCTATGGCGCGCGGCATCAGGTCACCAATTTGAGTGTAATCGGCACCGCGGCGAGCGCCTTCGACACGGGACAGTTGGCCTTGGCATCCTCGGCGGTCTTGGCCAGCAGCTCCGGCGGGATGTTGCCGGCGACCGCGCGACAGACCAGGTCGATACCGGTGATGGCAGACCCGCCGTCCACTCGACCAAGGTGCACGGTGGCTGTCGTCTCGACGGAGGTCGGGATGAAGCCGACCCCGGAGAGTCCGGCCGAGAAAGCCATTGAAAAACACGCCGCATGCGCGGCGCCGATCAACTCTTCAGGGTTGGTGCCGGGGGCGCCCTCGAATCGCGTGCCAAAAGAATACGCGCCGACGAACGCCCCACTGCCGAGGCTGAGCGTCCCCTTTCCCTGCTTCAGGTCACCTTCCCAGCGCGCTTTGCCGGTGCGATCCATGAACGCCTCCCGTCGGGTTGTTTGAGTACTACCGCCGGGCGCGAACCGCCGCGATACCGGCGACCATCGCCGCCATTCCCGCTGCGGCCGCAGCCACCATGCCAGGATGCTCCCTCACGCTGGTCTTGGCCTTGGCAACGACGCGCTTGGCCTGGGCCTTACCCTTGGCGATGACCCGCTTGGCCCCTGCCTTGCCCTTGGCCACACCCGTCTTGCCGCGCTTCGCGCTCTTTTTCGCGACCTTCCTGGCCGACTTCTTGACCGCCTTCGTGGACTTCTTGACCGACTTCTTGACCGACTTCTTTCTGCTTGCCATTGACCTGCTCCGGTAGGGGTCAGAAAACGGTTCGTCGTGCGAGCGAATAATAGGCGTGGTGTTCGTCAGGGTCTACCGGCGTTCGCGTTGAGTGCGTCCGCGATTTCGGTGATCTGAGCGGCGTGGCGCACCTCGTGCCCCCCGGCGAACGCGATCCACTGGTACAGGTGCATCTCGCCGAACAAGGGGTGCGGCGTGGTCAGCGAGACGAGATCGACGCCGTCGCTGGCCCGGACAGCGTCGCAGAGCGTGGCGTGCGCGCTCTCGAGCCGCTGGCGCGCCGTGGCCTCGTCGAGGGTTTCCAGCGGCAGGATCGGCGGCGGCGCGGCCACCTTCGCGGTCCGATCGCGGAGCCGCGACAGGTCGATCGTCGGGAGAATCGCCGACGTGTCGCGGTCAGGACCGATCCCATCACTCCGGGCGGCGGCGACTCGCTTGGTGAGATTCGCGGCAATTCGGCCGTCGACGATGGCGAGGTGTTGCAGCACCTCGGCGACGGACCACCGCTCCGGGGCGGGACGCCGGCCGCGGAGCGCGACGGGCACGCCCTCAACCGCGGCGAGCAGCAGCTGGTGGGTGGTGCTGAGGTGGTCGAGCAATTCCTGAATTCGCGTGTGCATCACGGCCCCCTTCGGTCGCGAAAAAAATGCGCCAACAACGTCCCGCTCGCCTCGGCCAACACGCCGCCGATCACTTCGGCCTGATGATTGAGCCGGGGGTGGCGCAGGATGTCGTACACCGATCCCGCCATCCCCGCCTTGTCGTCCCAGGCGCCGAAGACCACACGGCCGACCTTGGCGAGCACGATCGCGCCGGCGCACTGGGCACACGGCTCGAGCGTGACGTACAGTGTCGCATCGGTGAGGCGATCGGTGTCCAACTCGGCGAGCGCCCGGTGGATGGCGAGAAACTCCGCGTGTGCCGTGGGGTGACCGAGCGCCACGGTCTCGTTGTGTGCCGCAGCGATCACGGCACCGCCCTGCATCACGATGGCACCCACCGGGATCTCGCCCTCGTCGCGCGCACGCTCCGCCTCAGCGAGCGCGAGCCGCATTCCGTCAACATCGGCAGCAGACACCGGAATCATCGCACCGCCCGCCGATCAGGAGTCACTGAAGACGAGCTGACCATCCTTGACGCGCACCCGGATCGTATCACCCTCAGCGTACTTCCCTTCCAGCACCTGCATCGCAATCGGATTCTGCAACTCCCGCTGGATCACCCGCTTCAACGGCCGCGCGCCGTAGAGCGGGTCGTAGCCGGTCTCTGCCAACCAGGTCATCGCGTCGGGGTCCACGTCGAGGACGAGTCCCTTCGCCGCAACCAGCGCGCGGAGTCGCCCGAGCTGCAACGCGACAATGTGGTCGAGGTCTTCGCGCGTCAGCGGGCGAAAAACGACCACGTCGTCGACACGATTGAGGAATTCCGGCCGAAAATGCTCGCGCAATTCCGCAAGTACCTTCGCCTCGGCCTCGGGCCAGCCGGCCCCACCAACATCCTTGGCCTCGAGCAAGTACCGCGAGCCGATATTACTGGTCATCAGGATGACCGTGTTGCGGAAGTCGACGACGCGGCCCTGCGAATCGGTCAGGCGACCATCATCGAGCACCTGCAACAGGAGGTTGAACACGTCCGGATGCGCCTTCTCGATTTCGTCGAAGAGGATGACGCAGTACGGGCGGCGGCGCACCGCCTCAGTGAGTTGGCCCCCTTCCTCGTACCCGACATATCCGGGCGGCGCGCCGATCATCCGGGCCACCGCATGCTTCTCCATGTATTCCGACATATCCAGCCGGATCATGGCGCGCTCATCGTCGAACAGGAACTCCGCCAGTGCCCGCGCCGTCTCCGTCTTCCCGACGCCGGTGGGTCCCAGAAAGATGAACGAGCCCGTCGGCTTGGCCGTGTCCTGCAAGCCGGCGCGCGCCCGGCGCACCGCGTTGGCCACCGCCGCGAGCGCCTCGGGCTGGCCGACCACACGCCGGCCCAACTCCGCTTCCAGACGCGTCAGTCGCTCCTTGTCCGACTCGAGCATCTTGGTGACCGGAATCCCGGTCCACTTCGCCACCACGTCGGCGATGTCTTCCGGACCAACCTCTTCGCGCAGGTACTTCGACGACTTCTGGATCCCGGCGAGCTTCTGCTCCTCGCCGCTGATCGCGCGCTCGAGCTCCGGAATCTTGCCGTACCGAAGCTCCGCAGCCTTCTGCAGGTCGCCGCTTCGCGTCGCCTGTTCGACTTCGGCCCGCAGCGCCTCGACCGCGGCCTTTTTCTTCTGGACGCCCTCGATCGACTGCTTCTCCGCCTGCCAGCCCGCCTTCATGCCGGCGCTTTTCTCGCGGGCCTCGGCGATTTCCTGCTCCAGCGCCGTACGCCGCTCCACCGACGCCTTGTCCTTGTCGCGCAACAGCGACTGACGTTCGATCTCGAACTGGAGAATGCGGCGCTCGACTTCGTCGATTTCCTGCGGCAGCGAATCGAGCTCCATGCGGATTCGCGAGGCCGCTTCGTCCATCAGATCGATCGCCTTGTCGGGCAGGAACCGATCGCCGATATAGCGATTCGACAGCGTCGCGGCGGCGACCAGCGCGTTGTCGGTGATCCGCACACCGTGGTGGACCTCGTACTTCTCCTTCAGGCCCCGCAGGATCGCGATGGTGTCCTCCACGCTGGGCTCACCGACGTATACCGGCTGGAAGCGGCGCTCGAGCGCCGGATCCTTCTCGATGTTCTGGCGGTACTCGTCGAGCGTGGTGGCACCCACCACGTGCAACTCGCCGCGAGCGAGCGCCGGCTTGAGAAGGTTGGACGCATCGACCGCACCCTCGCCCTTGCCGGCACCGACCAGGGTATGCAATTCGTCGATGAACACGATGTAGCGTCCGCCGGCGTCGATCAGCTCCTTCACCACGGACTTGAGGCGCTCCTCGAACTCACCCCGGTACTTGGCACCGGCAAGCAGCTGGCCGATATCGAGCGACACAATGTCCTTGCCCTTGAGCGAGTCAGGAACGTCGCCGTTGACGATCCGCTGCGCGAGCCCTTCGACGATCGCCGTCTTGCCCACGCCTGGTTCGCCGATCAGCACCGGGTTGTTCTTGGTTCGGCGCGACAATACCTGCATCACGCGGCGGACTTCCTCATCGCGACCAATCACCGGATCGAGCTTGCCGGCGCGCGCCGAGTCGGTGAGGTTGCGCGTGAATCTTTCCAGCGACTGGTATTGCTGTTCCGGTGTCTCGTCGGTGACGCGGTGGGAACCGCGAACCTGGTCCAGCGCGGTCCGCAGTTCCTTGGGCGTCAGGCCTTCGCCCTCGAGCATCGCCCGGGCCGACGTCCCCTTCTCTGCCGCCAGCGCCAGCAACAGATGTTCGGTCGACACGTACGCGTCGCCGAGTTCCTTGGCAATCGTCTCACCCCGCGCGAACACCTTCGAGAGCGTGCGGTCGAGGGTTGGTGTAACGTCGATCGCGCCTCGCTGGGTGGGCAACGAGGCGATTTCGGACTCGACCCGGTTGCTGAGCCGGGGGATCGACACGCCGGCCTTGGCGAGGAGCGGCTGCACGATCCCTTCGTCCTGTGCCAGCAGGGCCGATAGCAGGTGGGCGTCGTTGACGACAGGATTGCCGCGGGTACGGGCCTGTTCGAGGGCACCGTGCACCGCTTCGCGAGCCTTGAGCGTGAGACGATCTGGACGCAGCATGGTCGGGCCTCCCGAGTGGAAGATGGCAAGGCCGGGGCCAGGACGCGACCGCCATTAAAAGCGGTGAGGGATGCCAGGGCATCCCTCAGGGCTCAGTGATCCGGAACCGCTTCGCTTTCGGTACACCATCAACACTGAGAGTCATGTAATAGATACCCGGCGATGCCGCCCTCGTACCTCTCGCGACGGTGCCGTCCCACAGGCCGACAAACTGTCCGCATCGCAACGGGATGCGGTCCAGTACCACTGCAGGGCGGTCCCGGAGGCGAAGAGTCGCCACCGGCTCCGCGAGCACATTGTAGACCTGCAGTGCAACCCGGGGAACGTGGCCCCGCTTGCAGACGTCCGACGCGATCGAGAACGGGACGAGCGCCGCCGGGAGGACGGGGTTGGCCCTGGGCTCCTCGAGCGCAATCACCGGTGCGGCTGGTGATCGCTGGGCGGCGGCGGGATGCGCCACGACCCCTCCGAGCAGCAGGCCAAGTCCCGGCCGAACGAACCGGCGCATGGACGCTCCTTCAGGCTGCTGACTAATCGTGGATCGAACCAACCTCCGGGAAGACAGAACCTGCGCCTGGAAGTTAGTGGCTAGCCCCCCACGCCTCCAGCGCCGGCATCACGCCGTCCCCCAGGTGTTCCCGCACCCAACGCAGGAGGAGCCGCCGGTGGGCGGCAGCCTGGGCGTCGCCCAGTAACGGCAGGTCGGCCCGCGGCTCGAGCAGCGCCGTCAGGTCGGCCCGATCCTCGGGGGCGAGTCGCGTCGTGGCGCCAAGGCGGCCGCAGGCAGGACAGAGAAAGCCGCCGTCGCGCAGCGAGAACGCCACAGCGCCCCCAGGAAGCGCCGCACCATCCCGGGCACATTGCCTCACCGTGGGCCCGAACCCCAGCTCGAAAATGAGCCGCCACATCGCCCGAAGTGCCACCACGCCGATGGCGTTCACCGGCGCGAGTTCGATCAGCGTGATATCGTCGCGCAGCTGGTCGTAGAGTAGCGGATTGGCCATCGCTGGTACGAAGCGCGCCGTCACCTCGGCGAGTGCCGAGGCCGCACCAAAACGCTCGAGGTTGCCGGCCAGCCCCGAGTGGGTCGCCGTCAGGTCGAACGCCACCAGCGTGTGCAGGTCGCTCGACCGCGACGGCAGGAGATGTGCCTGCCCTTCGCTCAGCAGTTGGAGTGCCGCGCCGAACCGGCTCTTCGGCCGCAAGGCTCCCTTGGCGATGGCGCTCACGACGCCATGCTCGCGCGTCGCCAGGCGCGCGATACGCGACGTCTCGCCGTAACGCAGCGAGCCGAGAACGATCGCGGGGGTCAGCAGCGGTGCGCCCGCCACTGGATCAGCTATCGAAGCGGTAGAGCGTGGCGGGAATGTCGGTGACGCCGACGGCGACCGGACAGCCGCCGACGTTGACCACGCGCTTGTACACCAGGTCGGCACCGAGGACGCGGACGCTTCCCAAGGCACCGCCAGCTTTGCATGCTCCGGCGATCAGGGCATACACTCGCCCGAGGTCGTCGGCAGCGAGGCCGCGCGGCGTACCGAAGAGCGGAATCGCACTGTTGGCACCACGCTCGACCTGATTGGTGCGGATGTTGTACACCATAAGCCCTTCGAGCGCGCTCGCGACGAAGATACGGTCAGCACCATCGGTGGCGATGAACCGCGGCAGTGTCCCGAAGCCCGGAATGACGTTCAACTCGGTCCTCAACACGGGATTCACCTGGGACAGCCGCGCATTCGGCAGGCCGGTTCCCGCGTTGATCACATACAGGAATCCGTCGGAACCGAAAACGGCCCCCTTCGCGTTGCCCGGGAGCGAAAGCGGAATCGAATCTGCGGGCGACAACGGCAAGTTGTCACTGGTCGGGCCGTTTGTCGTCGAGAGCCAGCTGAACGCGGCGGCGCCGCCAGTCACCACGAAAAATGTCGATCGGGCGCTGACAAAGGCACTCGGTCCGCCGCGAACGTGCACATTGCCCACGCCGCAGGTGGTCGGATCGAAGTGCGGGGCATTATTGGTCGCCGGAAGGGCCGCGTATACCTGACCGTTGTTGTCGGCGAACGCGAGGGATACAATCACGCCAACGGTGTCGGCGAAGTCCACCCTGCACCGGCGCTGCAGCGGAGCCAAGTCGTACAGCAGGGCAGTTCGGCCGAGGCCGATCGCGGCCAACTGACCCCGCAGCGCCAGGGCATGTTTGCCGAAGGAAGCGATACCGATGTTGAGCGCCACTTTGTGGACGACGTCCGGCGTGTCGACCGGAATGATCCGGAGCGTATCGTCCATGCTGTCGAGCACGACGAGCACCTGCACCGATGGGACGACCGGGCCGATGGTCGACGCGCACGCGGCGGCCGCGATACCAAGTGCCAGCACTGCCCAGCGCCCGAGCCGCATGTCGCTCCCTCCGTTGGACTCAGAACCGGGCGCGGCCCCCGGCGAACAGGGTGCGGCCGCGGCCTGGAAAGCCAACCGTCTGCTGGTAGACAGCGTTGAAGAGATTTTCGCCGCGCAGCGTCAGGTCGATGCCGAGGGACCGGCCCGCGCTGCGCCGAATCGGCGCGTCGAGGGACAGGTCCAACGTGGTGTATGCTGGTAAAATAACCCGAGTTCCCGGGAACCCGGCGAAATCGACGTCATCGCGTGTCCCGGTTCGGGTGGCGGTCCCGGCGAGCGTCAGGCCGTGCCAGCGGTATGCCGCCGTCCCCCCGCCGCTCGATCCGGGCCGGCGGATCAGCGATGCCCCCTGCTGAAAGCTCAACGAAGCGGCGGAACCCGTGTCCGTCACCTCGGTATGGAGCCAGGTCCAGTGCGCGCTGAGGGTCAGCCGCGGCGACGGATTCGCGACCACCGTGAGCTCCACGCCGCGAGCGTTCGCGCCGCCCAGGTTCACGTAGGTGGGCTGGCCCGGCGCCGCACCGACGTACTGAATCAGGTCGCGGAACTGCTGCCAGAATGCGGTGACCGCCAGCGTGACGTGATGGTTGGCGGACGTCCTCTCGAGACCGACCTCGCTGTTTTTGCTCCGCTCCGGCGCAAGCGCCGGATTGCCGACCTCGAATGCACTCGCGGCAAAGAGCTGCGAAAAGGTCGGCGCCTTGAACGCGGTTCCAGCCGCGACCCACAGCCTCGTATCGGCGCCAACATGCCACGTCGCGCCGACGCGCCAGGTCGTGAAGGTGCCGAAGGCCGAGTTGTCGTCGAGCCGCACGCCGGCCTGGGTCGACACCGTCGCGCCCGGCTCCGACAGCAGTTGGATGTACGCGTTGCGCGTGCTGCGATCACCACTAAACGCCGACGTGTCGTGCGACACGCCAAAGCCGAAGTTGGAGACGCCGACGTCGTGTTCGTCGTCGTTTTCATGCTCGAGCCCTACGCCGAGGGACACCAGGCTCCCGCGCACGTGGCGATCGAGGCGGATATCGATCCCGCGGCGCCAGGTGATGCTGCTGCGATCGTCCACGAAGTCAAAGCCCGTCGTGTCTGCCGGGGTATCGGCGCGGTTGGTGTACCCTTCGTTGAGCCGGGAGGCGAAGCCGTGGACATTGAAGGTGCCGCTGGTACCGGTCGCCCACGACGCATCGAGGCCTATGGCGAGCGTCTTCTCGGTGGTGAACTGGTTGTGATCGACCGGGGCGCCGCCGCCGTCCGTGGGAAAGTGCGCGATCCCGCTGCCGTACCGCAGCGTGAATGCGGCGCGGCCGCTCGATCCACGATCGAGCCCGAGCCGAACGGAGCCGACAGCGTTGCGATACCCGCTGTTGAAGGCGTAACTGCCGTCGGTCGCTTCGCGCGATGCGGTGGCGCTGAGTGACCATGCTCGGTCGACAAGCGAGAGGTGGCCATTGAAGTCCGTGCTCGCGAATGTCCCGCCGCGTGCCGCCACCACCACCGTCGGTACCGCACTGGCGGCGCGCGTGAACAGCTGTACCACCCCGCTCATCGCGTCGGCGCCGTAGAGCACGCTCGCCGGGCCACGCACGATTTCGATCCGGTCGAGATCGACCGTCGTCAGGTTCGCCCAGTTGATGCTGCCGCCGGGCCGATTGAGTGGTACGCCGTCGAGCAGCACCTTGACGTAGTCGCTCTGGCCGCCCCGGAGAAATACCGACGTCTGCGCGCCATACGAGCCGGCCTGCACCACCATCATCCCGGGCACCTCGCGCAACGCGTCGAGCACGAGCTGCACGCCGCGCGCGCGGAGATCGTCGCCGCGAATCACGGTCGTGGCGGCGGCGATGTCACTGGCGGTCGTCGGCACCCGGGTCGCGGTGACCACGAGGTCGCCGAGATGGGTGGTGTCGGATTGCGCAGTAGCGGCCGCCGGCACGAACAGCGCGAGCAATACGGTAACGCGAAGATTGCTGTTCACAGTGGCCATCCTCTTGCGTGACGGGTTGTGCGCCATGAGCACGGAATCCACCTTCGCGTGCGCCACACACGCGAACGCGGCGTCACGGGCTCACGGCGCACGGCGTTCTTCGTTCCTTTTCAATGGCAGCACCTGCGACGTGCCATCGCGCCACGGCACCACCGCCACCGGCCACTCGAACACCGCGGCCACCAGGTCGGCGCGGAGCACTGCGTTTGGCGGTCCATCGGCGACGACCCGGCCGCGATCGAGCAATACCAGCCGGTCGGCGTAGCGCGCCGCCAGGTTGAGGTGGTGCGTGATGACCAGCACGCCAAGCCCGTCGCCCACGAGCTGGCGCAGCAGTTCGAACAGCGCCATCTCGTGGCCGATGTCGAGTGCCGCCGTCGGTTCGTCGAGCAGGAGGAGTCGCGGCATTGCTGCCAGGGCGCGCGCAACGCGGACGCGCTGCCACTCGCCGCCGGAAAGCGTCTCGATGCCACGATCCTCGAATCCGGTGACATCGCAGCGCGCGAGCGCACCGGCAATCGCCGCCTCGTCATCCGCCGTGATCGCAGCGGTCGGGCCGAGCCTGGCCCAGCGCCCCATTAACACCACCTCGCGCACGGTGAGCGGAAACGCCGGTTCCTCTCGCTGTGGCAGCGCGCCAATCACCCCGGCGAGTGCGCGCCGGGTCCAGGTACCGATGTCGCGATCATCCAGGCGGACGACGCCGGACTGGGGCCGCGTCAGTCCCAGTAGCGTGCGCAACAGCGTGGTCTTGCCGCTCCCATTGGGGCCGACAACAGCCACGAGCTCGCCGCCCGACACGCCGAAGGACACCTCGTCGAGGGCCGGCACCGCGGCACCGGGATATTGGACGGTCACGCTGGACGCCGCGAGCCTCATCGCAGGCTTCGGCGCAACAGCACCGCAAACACCGGTACCCCGATCAACGCCGTGACCACGCCGACCGGTAGCTCCGCCGGCCGCAGTACCGTCCGCGCCACCATGTCGGCAAGAACCGTGAACGCACCGCCGGCGATGAACACCGCCGGAAGCAGGGAGCGATGCAGCGGTCCCACGATGCTGCGTAGCGCATGCGGTACCACCAGGCCGACAAATCCGATGACGCCCGCAGCGGCCACGGTCGCGGCCGTGAGCACGGACGTCGCGACGATGATCAGGCGGCGCGTCCCCTCGACATCCACACCGAGCGTGGCCGCGCTGTCATCACCGAGCGCCAGCAGGTCGAGCGAACGCGAGAGCCACCAGAGCAGGGCGAGCGGCAACGCCGCCACGGCCACGAAGTGCCAGAGCATGTCCCAGCTCGACCGGCCGAAACCGCCGAACAGCCACACCGTGGCTGAATGGAAGGTGAACGGGTCGGCGATGACGAGTAGCGCCGATGTGATCGCCGCGGTGAATGCGCCGACCACCACGCCCGCGAGCAACAGGATTCGCGGGTCGAGCCGTCGTCCGGCGACGACGCTGATCCGGTACACCAGCGCCATCGCCGCGAGGGCACCGACCGTCGCGCACGCCGCGACGCTCCAGCCGAGCGGCAAGCCGATCACCACCGCGAGTACCGCCCCGAGCGATGCGCCGCCCGAGAGGCCCAGGAGCCATGGTTCCGCCAGCGGATTGCGGAGCAGTGCCTGCAGCGATGCGCCGGCGACGGCGAGCGCGCCGCCCACCCCGAACGCCAGCAACACGCGCGGCAACCGCAGCTCGCGCACGATCGCCGCATCGGGCGCATTGGCATCGTGAAGTGCCGCGAACACCGCCCCGGGGGAGAGCGGGATCGCACCCAGGAGCATGGCCAGTACACCCGCCGCCAGCGCGCCGATCCCGAGGATCGGCAACGCGATGGGGGAGCGAGTGGTGCCGGAAGTTCCCAAGAAAAAACCCGTCTCTCCCTGGGGGTGAGACGGGCGAGGAGGCGAGAGACCACCGCGGATGGCGGCAGTGCCAGCGACCACGCCACCATTCCCTCCCCCGAGGGTGTGCTGGTGGCGCGAACGGAGAGGTCTCCTGGCTTCGGGCGCCGGCGCTCGCCTTCCCGGGATCAACCCAGTGGCATGGTGAGCGACGGTGGTACAGCTGCCCGTTACAGTGGCGGGGCCGCGCCGGTCTTGCACCGGTCTTCCGAGCGTCCCCGTTCGCGAACGAAAATCGATTGTAGGGCGAAGCTATTCGGCCGCAATCGCGATCGCAAGAGGGCCCGAGCGGTGACGCCCAACGCGTCGCTGGTGTGTGATGGGGGCGGATCACCCGCGAACGTCGAGTATGGGCTTACGGCGCGTTCCGGCCGCTCCGCACCGTCACGCCCACCAACACCGCGGCCATCATCCCCACCATCGCCGGCACCAGCCACGTCGGCAGCGCGCGGCTGCCGAACTCGAGCACCACCGATTGACCCGCGGTCATTCGTCCTTCCCACCGCGCGTAGGGCTTCTTGTCGATGACGGTGTCGGAGCGAGTGTACGCACCACGGACCCGCATCGCCTTGTCCGCACTGACGATGTTCGACGTCGGCACACTGACATCCACGGGTAGCTCGAAGCGCGACGTGTTCGGCGGGACCTGGTAGTCGATCTCGATGTCGCGCTGTCCTGGTGGAATCGCGGCATAGAGCGCCACCGTGTCGCCATTGAGCCGGAGCGATTCGAGGGAGAATTCGGAGTTGCCGCCGTGGATGTTGATCGCGAAGCGCGGCAGGCGCGCGGTCCAGGTTGCCCGGAGCGTGTCGGCACTGACCCGTGTCAGTGGGCCGGGGTTGTTCAGGACGAAGAGGTCGACGACGTCTCGGGTACCCTCCGCCGTGGCGGCCGACACGATCAGGTGCCGTGCCGCGAGCGTGAAGGGCGCTGACGCGGATGTGTCGGAGACCACCACGGTAACCACGCCGATCGGCGCGTCGGTGTGGACGACCAGCGGTGCCGCGAAATACTCGATCGCCGACCAGCGGGCACTGACCAGGTAGACCACGCCACTGTCGGGCACGAGCCGGAAGCCGAACCGCCCCTGGGCGTCGCTCAGCGTGGAGTCAATCGGACCGGGCGCCCGCACGGTGACGCGATGGAGTATTACGCGCGCTCCAACGACCGCGACCGTGTCCCGGCCGACGACACGAACAACACGCCCCGCCACCGGAACCGGCAACGGGGACGTGAGAGCGATCAGCGCCGCAATGAACAACGCGTCAGGTGCCAGCATCCCAGCTGGCGAGATAGCGAGTCTGCTCAGCCGTCAGCACATCGTAGCGGGCGCCCATTGCCGCGAGCTTGAGGGCGGCAATCTGGTCGTCGATCTCGACCGGCAGGCGATGCACATCCGCAGCGAGATTGCCTTCCTGCTTCACGAGATACTCGGCCGCCAGCGCCTGATTGGCGAACGACATGTCCATCACCGACGCCGGGTGCCCTTCGGCCGCCGCGAGATTGA
This sequence comes from Gemmatimonadota bacterium, assembly GCA_025357945.1. Classification (GTDB taxonomy): domain Bacteria; phylum Gemmatimonadota; class Gemmatimonadetes; order Gemmatimonadales; family GWC2-71-9; genus Palsa-1233. The sequence continues at coordinate 97,507 of JANYLJ010000046.1, read as the reverse complement.
TCAGGCGCCCCTCGCCGAGGACCAGGATCCGCTTGCCATCGACCAGGTACTCATCCACGAACGCCCGCACTTCCCGCTTCGCCGACGACACCTTCGCCAGCGCGTCGAGGTCGAGTTCCACGTTGAAGTGCCCGGAGTTACACACCACCGCGCCGTCCTTCATCTGCACGAAATGCTCGGCGCGGATGACGTGGATGTTGCCTGTCAGGGTGCAGAACACGTCACCCCGGGGCGCGGCCTGCGCCATGGGCATCACCTCGAATCCGTCCATCCGCGCCTCGAGCGCCGCCACCGGATCGATCTCGGTGACGATCACGTGCGCGCCGTGCCCGCGGGCACGCATGGCAAGACCGCGACCGCACCAGCCATACCCGGCAACCACGAACGTGCTGCCGGCGACGAGCAGATTGGTCGCGCGAATGATGCCATCGAGCGTTGACTGCCCGGTGCCGTAGCGGTTGTCGAACATGTGCTTGGTTCGCGAATCGTTGACCGCGACGATCGGGAAGGCCAGGATCCCCTCCTTCGCCATCGCCTTGAGGCGAATGACGCCCGTTGTCGTTTCTTCGGTCGAGCCCCTGACGCGCTTGACCATGGCGACGCGTTCTGCCGGCGACATCGCTTCCACCATTCGACGGATCGGCGGGGCGAGGTCATCGAGCCGGCCGAGCGTGATCATGTGCAGCGCACTGACGAGATCGGCGCCGTCGTCCTGCGTCAAGTCGGGTCCGAAGCCGAGCGCCTGGGCGATGTGGGTGTAGTAGGTCTCGTGATCCTCGCCCTTGATCGCGTAGACATGCACGCCGTGGTCGCGTACCAGGTGCGCGGCCACGTCGTCCTGGGTGGAGAGCGGATTCGACGCGCAGAGCGCGATTTCGGCGCCGCCGGCGCCGAGCGCACTCATCAGGTTCGCGGTCTCGGTGGTTACGTGCAGGCAGCACGATATCTTCCGACCGGCGAGCGGCCGCTCCGTCCGGAACCGGTCACGGATCTGCCGCAGCACCGGCATGGCATGCTCGGCCCATTCGGTGCGACGCTTCCCCTCGTCGGCCAGGGCGAGGTCGCGCACGTCATGCGGCGCGCCGGTCGAAACAGTCGTCATGGTCATCCCTACGCCTTCACGGCGGTTCTGAGTTCGCTGGTGCGATCCGTCTTCTCCCACGTGAACCGCTCGACGCGCCTGGCGCTCAAGTGGCGATCCTCGTAGATCCCCTTGGCCGGCAGACGGCCGAAGTGGCCGTACGCGGCCGTCGCCGAGTAGATCGGCTGCCGCAGCTTGAGGTCGGCGATCAGGCGGCCCGGGCGCAAGTCGAACACCTGTTGCACCGCGCGCTCGAGTCGTCCATCCGGCACCTTGCCGGTCCCGAACGTGTTGACGTACACCGAGACCGGGCGCGCCACACCAATCGCATATGCCGCTTGCACCTCACAACGACTCGCCAGCTTGGCGGCAACGATGTTCTTCGCCACGTGACGGAGCGCGTAGGCCGCCGAACGATCCACCTTGGTCGGATCCTTGCCGCTGAACGCTCCGCCACCGTGGCGGGCCATGCCACCGTAGGTATCGACAATGATCTTGCGGCCGGTGAGGCCAGCGTCGCCGTGCGGCCCGCCGATGACGAACCGGCCCGTCGGGTTGACGTGGAACTTGGTCCGCGCGTGTTCGAAGCCGAATTCATCGAGGACCGGCCGGATCACGTCCTCGATCATCGCCTGCTTGATTGTCGCATGGGTAAGCGCCCGCTTGCCGACACGTTCGCCGTGCTGCGTCGACACGACCACGGCGCGAACACCGATCGGGCGGTCGTCTTCGTATTCGACGGACACCTGCGTCTTGCCATCCGGCCGCAGCCACGTGTAGTGCGGCAGCCCCGCGCCACCGCGACGCACGACGGCAAGCCGCTGCGCGAGGCGATGGGACACCATGATCGGCAGCGGCATGAATTCCGGGGTGTCGTCGGTGGCATAGCCGAACATCATCCCCTGGTCACCGGCGCCCTGGTCGTCCGGATTGCCATCGACGCCGCGCGCAATGTCCGGCGACTGGCGATCGATCGAGGACAGCACGGCGCAGGTGCGGTAGTCGAACCCGAACTCGGCGTCGGTGTAGCCGATGCGCTCGATCGTGTCGCGAACGATATCGGCGATGTGCACGTAGGCGGAGGTCGTGATTTCGCCGGCCACGATCGCCATCCCGGTCGTGACCATGGTTTCGCACGCCACCCGGGCGCCGGCATCCCGCGCCAGGATCGCGTCGAGCACCGCGTCGGATATCTGATCGGCGACCTTGTCGGGGTGGCCCTCAGTCACGGACTCCGAGGTGAAGACATGCCTCATGATGCGACCGTCACCGCGTTCGAGATGGGGAGAACACTCATCAACTGCGGCGCAAGGTAGCGCCGACGGAAGGGCGCGGCAACGCACTCGATGGGTCGACCAGGCGCAGGTCCACATGGCGACCGAGCGCATGACGGAGCACCTCGTGCACCTCGTCGGTGGTGGTGGCGCGCACCGCCAGCGCAGCGGCTTCGCGGGCGGCGGTCACCGGAAGGTTCCGCACCACCCACTTGACCAGCGGGATCGCTGGCGGTGCCGTGCTGAGTCGGGTGTACCCGAGCCCCAGCAACAACACCACAGCGACGGGGTCGGACGCCATCTCGCCGCACACCGATGCCGGGATCCCGGCGCGCGCCGCCGCCTCGCGCACCTGGGACAACTGGCGCACGACCGCGGGATGGAGCGGCGCGAACCGGCTCGCGAGCCGGGCGTTGCTCCGGTCGACCGCAAGCGTGTACTGGGTGAGATCGTTGCTGCCCACGCTCAGGAACGCGGCGGCACGCGCGAACTCGTCGGCGAGTATCACCGCCGCGGGGGTCTCGATCATCACGCCTACCGGCACGTCATCGGCCGCCCGTGTCCCGGCGCTTCGCAGCGCTGCCGCTTCCTCCGCAAGCAATGCCTTCGACTCGGCGAGCTCGTCGAGGGAGATCACCATTGGCAACATCAACCAGATGTGACGGTCGACGGCGGCGCGGAGAATTGCCCGCAACTGCGGCCGGAAGATCTCCGGCTGATCGAGGCAGACGCGAATCGAACGCCAGCCGAGGAACGGGTTCGGCTCGTGGGGTGCCACGAAGGCTGCCGGGAACTTGTCGCCGCCGAGATCGTAGGTGCGAATCACCACCGGATGCCCCGCGAACGCCGCGCTGACCCGACGGTAGTAGTCCGTCTGCTCGTCCTCGCTCGGCAGTGACGTGCGACCGGTAATGAGGAATTCCGTTCGCAGCAGGCCGACGCCCTCCGCGCCGTGCCGCAGCGCGACCTCAATCTCCTCGGGCAGGTCGACGTTGCCCTGCAATACGATCGATGCGCCATCGGGCGTCGTGGCCGGCTCGGTCGCGATGCTCTCCAGCTGCACCTCGAGCCGGTGGCGACGCACCGCCTGCAATCGGGCCGCTTCCATTTCATCGGGGGTGGGCTCGAGCAGGATCTGGCCCGTCTGCCCGTCGAGCAACACGCTGGTGCCATCGGCGATGCGGTCCAGCGCCCCCGCGACGCCCATCACCGCCGGAATACCCAGGGAATGTGCCAGGATCGCTGCGTGCGACGTGCGCGTCCCTTCCTCGCTGATCAGTCCCGCCACATGGTCGCGATCGAGCTGGACCGTCAGCCCCGGTGAGAGTTCGTGGGCGACCAGTACGACCGGTTCCTGGACTTCGCCGAGCCACGCATCGTCCGCACTGCGCCCCAGCAAGTGCAGCAACATCCGCAGCTGGATCGCGTTAAGGTCGGCCAGTCGATCCCGCAGGAACGACTGGCGAGCGTTCTGCCACGTGTTCCGAAGATCCAGCGCCTTGAACTCGTAGGCGCTTTCCGCCGACAACAGGTTCTTGCGAATCAGTGACTCGACACCCGCCAGGAAGTCTCCGTCCTGGACCATCATGATCTGGGCGTCGAAAATGCCGGCGGCTTCGGGCCCCGCGCGCTGCAGCGTGCGCAGCCGGAGCGCCGCGAGCTGGTCGACGACGGCCTGCACCGCCTGGTGCAGTCGCGCCACCTCGGTATCGAACTCCGCTGGTGAAATCGTCCGCTCGGGGATCTCGGGAAACGCCCACCGGACGACCAACGCCGGTGCGAACGCGACACCGGGTGACACGCCGACACCCCGCAACATGCGCTCGTTCACGTCTCGCCGAATCCTTTCGCGATCAGGTCCAGCAACGCGACCACGGCGGCCTCGGCGTCCTCGCCGTCAGCCCGCACGCGCACCACCGCACCGCATTCGGCCGCCAGTGTCATCACGCCCATGATGCTCTTTCCGTTCACGACCTGCCCGTCATGTCCCAGTTCGATCAGGGACTTGAAGGCCGATGCAAGGCGCACCACCTGCGCCGCCGGACGGGCGTGCATCCCCAGCGAATTGACGATGGTGCCTTCCCGTTCGATCATCGCACCCCTCCCGCAACAAGAACGGCAAGCCCCACCAGCAACAGGCCCAACCGGAGGCCGGTGACCCGCGAGCGGGTGGCGGGAAGCACCGAGACCGCCGCGCCCGTCAAGCCGACCAGCAGCGTGATCGTCACGTGGATCCGGGACGCACCGGCCAGCGTCCGCCACACCACGATCGGAATTGCGAGGCCGACCGCGAACGCGGCGGCGCGTTGCGCATCCTTGGCGGCGCGCGGCAACCAGGAACGCTGCAACGCCGCCCCGACGCCGAGTCCTTCTCGCAAGCCGAGATCCAGTCCCCACGACATCAGGCGGAAGCGAAGGAGATTGTGAATCACCACGATCGCGAGGACCGCCCAGATCCCGGCCCACGTCGCGGCCGCCAACGCGACACCGACGAGCGCCGGCACCCAGCCGGCCCAGATCAGCTGATCGCCAAGCGAGCCGAGAGGCCCCGAAAGCGCGGTCCGCAGGCGGGAGATCACGGCGCTCGACGCGCCATCCTGTTCCGCCTTGACCTCCGCCCCGACCGCGACGCCGGCGAGATACGGATGCGCATTGAAGAAGTCCGCCGACCGGGCGACCGCCTCGTGGCGCGCACGCGCCGATCGGGTGGCGAGCACGTTCCTGAGCAGTGGCATCGCGGCGTGCCCGACGCCGATCCCGAGCATCCGCTCGTAGGTGTACGACGCCTGCACCGCGAACAACCGCAGCAATGCCTGGCTGCGCGGCTTCATCGGAGCAGCACCACGATGGTCCCCGTCGCGAGCCCGACGGCCAACCAGCGGCGGCGCGCGCCGCGCCCGGCGCTGCGCACGGCGCCGCCGAGCGCCGCGGCGATCCCGCCCGCCAGCACCGCCCACGACAACACCCGGGCATTGGCGAACTCGTCCCACGGGACCCGCGTTACCACGATGGCGAGTCCGCTGCCGATCACCGCCAGTCCGAACGACCGCAACGCGTCGCGCAGCATGCCGTTGCGCTGAAGTTCCCAGATCGCCCGTCCATCACCCGCCGCGACCCGCTCGAGGCGACGCCGCACGGAGAGCGCGTTCCGTCGCCGCAGCGTCTGCAACGTCCAGCCGCCGACGGCCGCCATCGGCAAGCCGATCAAGCCGGCCACACCGACGGCGAGGGTCGGGGTCACCAGCGCGCCGGCCACGCCGCCCGCCACCGCGGCGACACTATAGTCCGGATACCGGGACGCGCCGATGGGGAGCACGTCGAGGGCATACAACTCCAGGACCATCCCGGCCATCAAACCGCCGGTGATGTTGCCGACGAGCAGGCCAGTCACCGTCGCCGCCACCAGCGGCCGCGACAACAACCCCTGCGGTACGCTCACGAGGTCGAGGCCGACCACCGTGCCCCAGGCCAGCGTGCCCACGATCTCGACCGGAGACGGCATCATCGCAGCAACGTCGCCAGGTCGACCGCCGCCGCGGTGGGAAGGTCCTGCGCCGTGATGTCGGTCCCTTCCCGCCCCAACCGCCGCAGCAGCGCCTCGTCGCCATCCGCGAGGTAGATGTACCGCAGCCGCTCGACCCGGCCTGGGCGATGGTGGAGGCCGCCGAGGTTGACACGGCGGACCAGGGCCGGCACGGCATCGTGGAGGGTTGCCATAGTCGCCAGGTCGGCGGTGAGCAGAATGCCGGGGCGCGAATCGGCGGACCACACCGGCAGGCCAGCGATCGCCTCGACGGTGCTGGCGAAGATGATCGCCACGTCTTCCGGCACCGCCATGCGATACAGGTCCTGCTCCCAGCTGCTCTCGCGCACCGCGTCGTCCACGAGCACGATGAACTTGGCCGCGAGCGGGCGTCCCCACCCGATCACGACCTGCCCGTGCACCAGCCGATCGTCGACGCGAAGGAGCGACAGCGGCATCAGCGAGCCACGACCGCGCGCGCGCCGACGTCGGCGATGTGGATCACGACCTCGTCGACCGGCTCCTCGCGGTGAAACACGAACTCGAGCAACATGGCGAGATTCACGCCTGTCACGACCCGCACACCTGCCATCGACTGAATCCGCCGCATCACCGCGAAGTGGCACGAGCCGCTCGGCATGTCGATGAACACCAGCGACGGTCCCGGTGTGACCGCCGCGATGATCCGCTCTTCGAGGGCGCCCCGATCGCAATCGACGTTGGAGATGGCCACCAGCCCGCTGTTGGGCCCGCTGATCTGCTCGACCGCACCGATCAGCGCGGCCGCGAGACCGGCGTGCCCGACGACAACGCCCTTGATCTGGGTCATTCGAGGTCACCCCGCAGGTATTCCCGGACGCCGCGCTTCTCGCGCATCTTCTTGATCAGCCGTTCGTTGAACGCCGCGGCGACGTCCACGCCACTGTAGCGTAACAGGTGCATCATCGCGACGACTTCAGAAACCACGGTGATGTTCTTGCCCGGATTCAGCGGCACGATCACCTTGGGGATGGCCACGTCGAGGATTGTCATCGTGTCGCGCTGCAGGCCGGTCCGGTCCGCGCCCTCGGCCGTGTCCCAGTCCTCGAGGTGGACGACCACCTCGATGCGCTTCTGCTGGCGCACCGATCGCGCGCCGAAGAGCGCCGGAATGTCGATCAGGCCGACGCCCCGGATTTCCATGTGGTGCGCGGCCAGTTCGTGCCCCTGCCCGATCAGCACGTCGTTGCCACGACGGGTCACCTTGACCACGTCATCGGCCACCAGCCGGTGGCCGCGCTCCACGAGGTCGAGCACGCATTCGCTCTTGCCGATGCCGGATCGGCCCATGAACAAGAGCCCCACACCGTACACATCGGTCAGCGAACCATGCAATGTGGTTCGCGGCGCGAACGTGTCCTCGATGATCGGCTTGATCCGCTTGTAGAACTCGGCCGTCTTGAGGGCGGTCCGGAGCACCGGGATGTGACGCGCGAGCGCCAGCTCCAACAGCGGCTCCGGCGGATCGAGGCTCTTCGTGATGAAGACGGCGGGGAGGTCGTACTGGAAAAAACCTTCCAGCGCTGACCGGCGGATCACCGCCTCGAGCGAGGCGAGGTAGGTGATCTCGGTTTCGCCGAGGACGTGCATCCGGTCGGGCATGAACCGCCCGTGATAGCCCGCCAGTGCGAGCCCTGGCGACGCGATGTCCGCGTCCGGCACCAATCGGTCGAGACCGACCTCACCGGTAAGGGCTTCCAGCTGCAGTTCGGCGGCAGCGACAAAGTCACGAAAACGCAGCGCGGTGCTCCTTCGTATCCGAGTGAACTAGCTGCCCAGTGTCGCGGCAGTCAGCGTGCCAGCGGCAAGTGCCGCGAGATGCCCCTCAACGGTCGCCGCCGCAGCGTCCCAAGTGAGCTGCTCGGCCCACGTGCGCGCCGCGCGACCGAGCCGCTCGACCAGGACGGGGTCCGCGACCAGGCGGAGCATCTCCCGGGCCAGTGCAGCGGGGTCGCGGTGGGGGACCAGTACCCCGGTACGTCCGTCCCGCACCGAATCGCGCAACCCGGGCGAGTCCGATGCCAGCGATGGTGTCCCGCAGGCGGCCGCCTCCATGACGGTGATCCCCCAGCCTTCCTTCGGGGAAGGAAATACGTTCGCCACCGACTCCCGCAAGAGCCTGAGCCGGGTCGGTTCGTCCACGAATCCCCGGAAGCGCACCGCATCGGCCAAGCCGGCGGCCCGGGCAATCGCCTCCAACCGGGGCCGGTCGTCGCCGGAGCCCGCGACGTCGAGGGTCAGGTCGGGCCGATCCCGGCGAGCGATCGCCAAGGCCTGGATGAGAAACTCGACTCCCTTGTATCGCTTCAGGCGCCCGATGTACACGAACCGGGGTGGATCGGCACGCGGGGTGGCGGCGTCGGGACGGAAGTGATGACTGTCCACCCCGGGATAGACCACGGCGATCCGTTCTCGCGGAATGCCACGCCCGACGAGATCGTCCCGGGTGGAATCGCTGATGGCGTGGAACCACGCCCGACGATAGACCCACGGAATCGCCCGCTCCGCTGCCCACACCGTCGCGGCCATCGGCCACGACACCTCGTCGAACGCGGTGGTCCCGAACAGGTGCGGCACGATCACGTACACCGGTCGGTCGGTCAGGGTGGGTGTCATCAGCGGCAGCTTGTTGATGTCGTCCACGATCACGTCGGGGGCGAAGGCGCGCACCGCGCGACGAATCGCCCGCCATCCCAACAGCGCGAACGAATGCCGGCCACCATGCCGGTGCACCTCGATCCCGTCGACCGACTCTTCGGCCAGGCCGCCGTCAAAACCGGAGCACACCAGCCGCACGCGGTGGCCGCGGGCGGCGATGCGCGAGAACAGTTCGAAGAGGTGGATCTCCGCACCACCAGCGTGCGGATTCCTGAGATCCTGCCAGTTGGCGATGAGGATGTTCACGGTGGCCGCCTACAGCCGACCGAGGTCTCGCCCGACCCGATCGAGCACCCCGTTGATGAAGGCGGGGGCGCGGCCGCCCGCGAATCGGTGCGCCAGCCAGAGCGCCTCGTCAATCACGACCTTCGCCGGTACTTCACCACACTGCAACTCGTAGATGGCAATGCGCAGGATGTTCCGCTCGACCGTCGCGACCCGCTCGAGGCGCCAGTTGTCGGTGGCCGCCTGCGCCAATCGGTCGATGTCAGCCCGGCGCGCGAGGATGTGCCGCACCATCGGTTCCACGTCGTCGACGACGAGGCGCACGTCGCCGGTGAGCCGGGCCAGGCCGTCGGCGCCGACGTCGGTCGTGGCATCGCCGGTGATTTCCAGCGCATACAGCAACTGCAGCGCGCGGGCGCGCATCCGGGTTTCCGCGCGCAGCACCTACTCCTCCAACGCTTGGCGAATCAGGTCCGCCGTGCGTAGCGCAGCCTCGGCTGCTTCGCGCCCCTTGTTGCCGGCGGCGCCACCGGCGCGCGCCTCTGCCTGTTCCATCGTGTCGCACGTAAGCAGGCCGAACCCGACCGGAACCAACGCGTCCGTCGCGGCGCGGGCGAGGGCGGCCGCGGTCTCTCCGGCGACATACTCGAAGTGCGGCGTGTCACCGCGGATCACCACGCCGAGCGCGACGATCGCTGCGTATCGTCCGCCGTGCGCCGCGGCCGTGACAACGATGCCGAGTTCGAAGGCGCCGCTCACCCAGAGCACGTCGACGTCGGCATCCGGCACCCCGGCTTCGAGGCACGCCACCATGGCGCCTTCGAGGAGGCGGGCGGTCACCCGTTCGTGATAGCGTGACACCACGACCGCAAGCCGGCCCACGGCCACCAACCGTCCCTCGAATTCGCTCATCAGTCAGTGTGCCAGCAGGTGGCCGAGTTTGTCGCGCTTGGCGGCCAGGTAGGCGGTGTTGTCCGGGGTGGCGTCGGTCAGCAGCGGGACCCGTTCGACGATCTCGAGACCATACCCTTCGAGCCCGACCAGCTTGCGAGGATTGTTGGTCATGATGCGCAGCGTGGTGAGCCCCAGGTCGCGGAGGATCTGCGCGCCGATGCCGAAGTCGCGCAGGTCGGCCTTGAAGCCGAGGCGCTCGTTCGCCTCGACCGTATCGTTCCCGGCGTCCTGCAGCTCGTAGGCACGCAACTTATTGTGCAAGCCGATGCCGCGACCTTCCTGGTCGAGGTATACGATCGCACCGCTCCCGGCTTCGACAATCAGCGCCATGGCACGATGCAGCTGGATGCCGCAGTCACAACGCAGCGAATGGAACACGTCACCGGTGAGACACTTGGAGTGCATCCGCACCAACACGTTGGCCTCGCCGGCGATGTCGCCGTAGACCAGCGCGACGTGTTCCGCGCGGTCCACGTCATTGGCGTACCCGATCAGCCGGAATTCTCCGGATTCGGTCGGCAGGCGGACATCGGCGATGCGATGCACGAGCTGTTCAGTGCGCAAGCGGTAGGCCACCAGGTCGGCGACCGAGATCAACGCGAGATCGTGTTCGGCGGCAAATGTCTTGAGGTCGGGGAGCCGTGCCATCGAACCGTCGGCATTGAGGATCTCGCAGATCACGCCGGCCGGCTTGAGCCCGGCGAGGCGTGCCAGGTCGACGCTCGCTTCGGTGTGCCCCACCCGGCGCAGCACACCGCCGCGTTGCGCCCGCAGTGGCTGGATGTGGCCGGGGCGGCGCAGGTCGCCCGGCGTCGTGTTCGGGTCAATCGCCACCCGGATGGTGGTGGCACGGTCGCCCGCCGAAATGCCGGTGGTGACGCCGAACCGTCGGTCGGCGTCGATTGTCACCGTGAACGCGGTGAGCATCGCCTCGGTGTTCCGCTCCACCATCTGCGGCAGCTTGAGGCGATCACAGTCTTCCGGCGTCAAGGCGAGGCAAATCCAGCCACGGCCATGCTGCGCCATGAAGTTGACGATCTCGGGCGTCACCAGTTCGGCCGCGCAGACGAGGTCACCCTCGTTCTCGCGATCCTCGTCGTCTACGACGACCACCATCTTGCCGGCCTTCACCTCGGCGATGGCCCGTTCGATCGGCGTCAACGTCATTCCGGCCCCGCCGGCCGCCACGGCGCCGATAACTGCTGCACGTACTTCCCCACGGCGTCTCCTTCGAGGTGCACCTGGTCGCCCCGCACCCGCGCACCGAGTGTGGTGTGCTCCAAGGTAAACGGGATCAGCGAGACCTGGATTGTGCCGGGTGCGGGTATTGCGGTGATCGTGAGCGATACGCCATCCACGGTGATCGATCCCAGCGGAATCGACACCGTCGCGACGGCCGCCGGTACCGCAATGATCAGCAGGCGTGCGTCGTCGCGCTGCCCGACCTCCTGAATGGTGCCGACGCCATCTACGTGCCCCTGGACAAGATGTCCGCCAAGTCGGTCGCCGGCCCGCAGGGCCCGCTCGAGGTTGACGCGTCGACCGGTCGCGTGCGTCGCGAACATGGTGCGGTCAAGCGAAGTACTGACGACCTGCACGGTGAACCAGCCGTCGCCCTGACGCGTCACCGTCAGACACGCACCGTCAACGGCGATGCTTTCGCCGATGTCGACGTCATCCCACGGCACGGCGATCGTGACGGTACGACCACCGCCGAGGCTCGCCGCTTCGCGCACCGTACCGATCGCGGTGATGATTCCGGTGAACATCGTTCAGGGCTCGAGTTCAATCATGACATCTCCTGAGTCGCCCAGACCGAACCGGTCGGTCACCTGCCAGCGCTTGACCGATTCGATCGCTGGCGTGCCGAGTCCGATCCAGGCCGGCGTCCCGGCGCCCAGCCAGACCGGGCACTGGATCTGATAGACGCGGTCGACGAGACCAGCCGCGAGCATCGCCCCGGCCAGCCGACCGCCGCCCTCCACGAGCACCGAATCGATCCCGCGCTCGGCGAGTCGGCCGAGCGCCACCGACACCTCATCAGCAACAAGAATCTCGGCGCCGGTGTTCCGCAATGCGCCACGCGAGGCCTCGGCTGCCGCGACGCCCACGACCACGACCACCGGCACGGTCGCCGCGTTCGTGAACACCGGGTGCGCCGCCGTCAGTCGTCCGGTCCGGTCGAAGATCACGCGCGTCGGAGCGACACGCGGTTGCACATCGCCGCGAACAGTGAGGCGCGCATCGTCGGCGATCGCGGACCTCGCCCCCAGCCCGATCGCCCCGAAGCCGGCGCGTAACCAGTGCACCCACGCCCGGGCCGATTCGTTCGACAGCCAGCGCGAGTGACCCTGGGCGTCGGCGATCATGCCGTCCATCGACACCGCCAGCTTGATCGCGACAAATGGTCGCGCCGGCGACGTGAACTGGCGCAGGAAGCGAACGTTGCGCCGCGCTACCTGCGGCGCGAGCACGCCGACCTCGACCGCGATCCCGTTGCCGCGCAGCAGCTCGAGACCACCGGCGGCCGCGGGATTCGGATCGCGCGTCGCCACCACGACGCGGACGATGCCGGCGGCCAGTATTGCGTCCACACACGGTGGCTGCTTGCCCTGGTGGGTGCACGGTGCCAGCGTGACGTAGAGCGTTGCACCACGCGCCGGCGCACCGGCGGCCGCGAGCGCGATCACCTCCGCGTGCGGCCCGCCATACTCGGCGTGCCAGCCGGCGCCGATCTCGGTACCGTCACGGACGACGACCGCACCCACGAGTGGATTGGGATACGTCCGGCCCCACCCGCGCAACGCCAGCTCGTTGGCGTGGGCCATGAAGCGCTGGTCCTGACCGGCGCTAGAATCCGAAGCGGAGGCCGAAGCTGCCAAAGAGGCGCTGGTCCTTTGCATCATTACCGGTGAACGTGGTGACCAAGCCGAGATCCTTGCCCCGCTGGAGCCCGGCTTCGGCGACGAGGTACACTCGCCCGAGGGCGAGCCCACCGTCGACGAACCCCACCGCCCGTGAGTCGTTGACCGTCACGAACACCGGCGGTTCGGGCTCCGTCGTCACCGGGTTCAGGAAGAAGATCTGCGCATCGGCGGCGTACCCGGTCCAGCCCGCGCCGGCAGCCAGGGCGAACGGGCCGAACCGCTTGCCGATCGTCGCGCGGTACTCGGTGCTCGTCAGGTCGGTGGCGAACGAATACCGATCACCGGCGACAATACTGCCGACGCCGACCCTGGGGAGCGTTCGCCGCATCGCACTCACCGTCAGCGCTGGCAACAGAGTGCCTTCGGCGAGGAGAGTGAGCCGGCCACCAAAACCGAGCCCGAGGGCGATGCTTCCGATGCGCCGGGCGTTGACGTCGATATGCACATTGTCAATCAGGTTGGTCGGCAGCAGTTGCGCGGAGCCGAGCACATCCAGCGCGAGACTGCCACCATGCAATCCGCCAAAGACGCCTAAGGCGCCCTCGATCAGCGGTGCGGGTGCGGTGACCGTCTGGCCCGCCGCAACCGTGTTGCCGATGCCGTTGTAATTGAGGTCCGGTATCACCACCTGCGTCGCATTCACCCGGAGCGTGATGCCCAGGTGCGGCAAGCCGCCGAGCCCGCCGGTCGCGCCAAGAAAGGGGTTGCCGCTGGTGACGAGTATGCCCGCCACCGGGACGAAGACGGCGGCGCCGTCCACGGCGGCGTTGCAGATGTTCTGCGCCTGCGCACCGCCGAACGGACCAATGTTGCGCGCGGCACATTGCGCGTTTCCTTGGGCGCCAAGTGTTGCCGGCATGCAGGTGAGCACGCCGACAACCGCGCGCAACGAATGACTCATCGCCAGCCTCCGCATCAGTCGGTGAAAATCACGCGGCGTGTCCCCGGGCGGATGGTGCCGCAATTCCAGGTCGGCACGCCGACGTTGCGGGCGGCGGCGTGCACCGCCTCGGCAGCTTCCGGCGGGGCGGCCAGGATCATCCCCGCGCCCAGGTTGAACACCTCGCGCATCTCGGCGACCGACACGCCGCCGCCCGCCGCGATGGCACGGAAGACTGGCGGCCACTGCCATGACCGCGTCTCGATCACCGCCTCGCAATTCTTCGGCAACACACGCCCGAGGTTGCCGCCGATACCGCCGCCAGTGATGTGCGCCATCCCGTGGACGGAACCAAGCACCGGACGAATTGCGTCGGCGTAGCTGCGATGCACCGCGAGTAGCGCGTCGCACACCGAAGTATCGGTGCCCGGCAGCGTCGCGTACAGCGACAGGCCCATCACGTCGAACAGCACGTGCCGGGCGAGAGTATAGCCATTGGTGTGCAGGCCGGTGGAGGCGTAGGCGATGAGCACATCGCCGGGGGCGATGGCATCGCCGTGCAACGCGTCATCTTCTTCCACCACCCCGATGATCGTGCCGGCAAGATCGAAGGTGCCTTCGGCGTACAATCCGGGCATCTGCGCCGTCTCGCCGCCGGCCAGCGCCATGTCGTGCGTGCGGCACCCTCGCGCAATCCCCTCGACCACCCCGGCGATCAACTCGGGCGGGAGCCGGTGCCCCGCGACGTAATCCATGAACGCCACCGGCCGGGCACCATGGACCAGGATGTCGTTCACCGAGTGGTTGACGAGATCTTCGCCCACACTGTCGAACCGACCGGCCTGGAGCGCCACCAGCACCTTGGTCCCCACGCCGTCCGTGCTCATCACCAGGAGCGGCTTGCGCATGCCCGCCGGCAGCCGTACCATGCCGCCGAAGGCGCCGATCGACCCCGCGGAAAGCGACGTGCGTGCGCCGGCGACCAAGGTCGCGATTCGCGCCTTGGCCGCCTCGGCCGCATCGAGGTCCACGCCCGCAGCGGCGTAGTGCGGCGACGTCACGGCGCGGGCTCGGCGGCGGGAATATGGGTCAAGTCGATGAACTGGCGCACTCGCTGCTCAACATCGGCGGCGGTGACGCCCTCGAATCCCCGCACCCCGAATCCGGCGACAGAATACGAACCCATCGTGGCGCCGTACACCATCGCCCGGCGCAGATGATCGGTGTCCAGCGCGCCGACGCGCGCGAGATACCCCATGAATCCGCCGGCGAAGGCATCACCGGCCCCGGTCGGGTCGAATACTTCTTCCAGCGGATACGCGGGGATGTGGAAGCTCCGCCCCGGTTCAATCAACAACGCGCCGTATTCCCCCTGCTTGATCACGACGCGCGTGGGGCCCTGTTCAAGGATCCATCGGCCAGCGCGATGGATGTTCCAGTCGCCGGAGAGCTCCCGGGCCTCCGAATCGTTGACCATGAGCATGTCGACACGCTTGAGCAACTTGAGCAGGTCGTCGCGCTTGGACTGAATCCAGTAGTTCATCGTGTCGCACGCACAGAACCGCGGCGACGTCACCTGATCGAGGACGCCGAGCTGAAGCACCGGATCGATGTTGCCG
The DNA here is from genome assembly GCA_025357945.1 of Gemmatimonadota bacterium. Classification (GTDB taxonomy): domain Bacteria; phylum Gemmatimonadota; class Gemmatimonadetes; order Gemmatimonadales; family GWC2-71-9; genus Palsa-1233. The sequence continues at coordinate 82,327 of JANYLJ010000046.1, read as the reverse complement.
AGAAACACGATCCTGGCGTCGTGGCCCCCAACCGGAAGTTTCGGCGCAAAATTGGCGAAGACGCCGAGACGGGTCTCGAGCGTTTCGCGGCTCTGGAGGTCGTAGGAGTACTTCCCTTTCCAGCGGAACGACTCGCCCGCCGCATGCTCCACGCCCGACCAGTCGATCCCCCGCGGCGCGAGCCGCTCGAGTTCCTGCATCGGATAGTCGTCACCCACCACGCCGACCACGCGCACCGGATGCAGCAACGAGGCCGCCACGGCAAAGTGCACCGCCGATCCTCCCAGCGCGTCTGCCGTCGAGCCGAAGGGGGTGAAGATGGAATCGAGGGCGACGCTGCCGACCACCAGAAGCGTCATGGCATCACATCCGGTCGGGGGCCGAAATGCCGAGCACGGTGAGGGCGTTGGCAAAGACCTGGCGCGTCGCCCGGGCGAGCAGGAGCCTGGAGTGCTCGATCTCGGGCGGTTCGCCGAGCACCCGGCAGGCGTGGTACCAGCCGTGACTCATCCGGGCGAGCTCGTCGAGATATGTGGTCACGCGGTGCGGCTCGGACTCGATCGCTGCCCGCGCCACGATCTCCGGAAACTGGGTCAACTTCTTGAGCAGGTCCACATCCTCGACGGCGAGCACGCTCAGCGCGATGGTACCGGTGACGTCTTCTGCGGCGCGGCCGGCGTTACGGAAGATGCCACTCATGCGCGCGTGCGCCATCTGGACATAGTAGACCGGGTTCTCGTCGGTGCGCGACTTGGCCAGTTCGATGTCGAACACGAGATGCGAATCGCCGCGTCGCATCAGGAACCAGTAACGCGCCGCGTCGACCCCGGTCTCCTCGTAGAGGTCGCGCAGCGTCACGAAGTCGCCGGAACGCTTCGACATTTTCACTTCCTCGCCGCCGCGCACCACGCGCACCAGCTGCACCAGTGCCACGTCGAGCCAGCCCGCCGGCAGCCCGAGCGCCGTCAGTGCGGCCTGCATCCGCGGGATGTAGCCGTGATGGTCGGCGCCCCACACGTCAATCGCATGATCGAAACCGCGGGCGAACTTGTCGAGATGGTAGGCGATGTCCGGTGCGAGATAGGTGTACGTGCCGTCAGACTTGCGCAGGACGCGATCGCGATCATCGCCGAACGACGACGTGCGCAACCAGAGTGCGCCGCCGTCCTCGAAGGTGAGCCCGGCGATTCTGAGGCGCGTGATGGCGGCGTCCACGTCGCCGTGATCGTAGGTCCACTGTTCCGACGACACCACGTCAAAGTGTACCCCGAAGTCGGCCAGGGTCGTGTCCTGCTCGGCCCGTTGCAGCACCAGGACCGCGGTACGGCAACGGGCGACACCGGTTGCGATGTCGAGATCGGCGAAGCTGGCGCCCTCACGCGTCAGTAACTCGGCGGCCGCTTCCTTGAGATAGTCGCCGTGGTAGCCCCCTTCGGGAATCTCGGCCGTGCGTCCGACGGCCTGCTGAATCCGCGTCCAGAGCGACGCCGCGAGTCGGCTGATCTGCGCGCCCGCATCGTTGACGTAGAACTCTCGTGTGACGGTGTGGCCGGTCCACTCCAGCAGCGCCGCGATGCCGTCGCCGAGCGCCGCCCCGCGACCGTGACCGACGTGGAGCGGCCCGGTTGGATTGGCCGACACGAACTCGACGTTCACCCGGCGACCCTGGCCCGATTGCGAACGGCCGTAGCGGGCGCCTTCGGTGAGAATCCGCTGGAGATCCTCAGTCAACGTCTCCGCAGCGAGACGAAAGTTGATGAAGCCCGGGCCGGCGATTTCAACGCTCGCCAGCCTCGCTGACGACAGGTCGAGCGCGGCGACGACCCGTTCCGCCATGGCGCGTGGGTTGGTGCGCTCGCGCCGCGCGAGCTGCATGGCGAGGTTGGTGGCCAGATCGCCGTGCGCGAGATCGCGGGGGCGTTCGAGCGTGAACGCGACGTCGCCGCCGAACGTTCCGGCCACGCGCGCCAGTTCTGCGCGCAACCGTTCACTCACGACGCGTCAGGCTTCCCCGGCTTCGGGGTGCTGGTGGGCCTGGCTGCGGACTTCGGTTCGCCCTTGGTGGCTGACTCGCCCGGCTTGGAGTCGCTCTTTGCTTCGCCCTTCGACTCGCTTTTCGCATCGCTCTTCGCATCGTTCTTCGCGTCAGGCGTGCCCGCGGCGACAGGATCCTTCCGCGGCCCCTTGCCGTCCTTGCCGTAGTCGGTGATGTAGAACCCGGTGCCCTTGAAGATGACGCCCTGACCGCCCGAGATGATCCGGGACGCCTTGGCGCCGCAACGCGGGCACTTGGCCACCGGCTTGTCGTTCATCTTCTGGATCCGGTCGAAGCCGTGACCCTTTTCGCAGCGGTATTCGTAAGTTGGCATGGCGTATAAAGATAGTCGGAGCGCTCAGGATGACAGCGTTGCCAGCACGCCCTCATCCACCCGATGCCCACCGTCGAATCGATGAAGCTTCACCGCCACTCCATTGGTACGGAGGCGGGCGGCATCGGCGGCGATCCGCTCCGGCGGTACCCGGACGTCCCGGTCGCCCACGACGAGGTGGATCGGTTCACGGCCAAACGTCCGCTTGAGGCTGTCGGCGGGGACATCCTCCGGCATCGTCCCGGCCCAGCAGACCAGCCGGGTGATCGGTCGCTCGGTCCGGACGGACCATCGGGCGCCGACCGAGACGCCCTGGGAGAAGCCGTGCACGTGCAGCGGTGTCGTTGGCGGCAGGATATCGGCGATTACCCGGTTCACGTACTGGTACTGGTCTTCGAGTTCATTGGCGAGATCTTCACGGGTCACCCATGACGCGCCGACCACCCGCTTCGCATCACTCAGTTGGCTGTAGAACCGCGACAGCGCCTCCGGTGCAATCAGGACCCGGTCCGCCCGCTCCGCCTTCTGGAACCAGTGAAGTATGCCTCGCGCGAGCATGCCGTAGCCGTGCAACACGAGCCACGCCTCGGCTGCGGTGTCGGGATCGCCCGCGACGCCCACGCGAGCGTGCCGCGGCACGACCAACGAGCGGAACTCAGGCACCCGGAGCCCGATAGGTTCCCCACACCTCACGCAGGGCGTCGCTGATCTCGCCCAGGGTCGCCCGCGCACGCACGGCGGCGATGATCGGTGCCATCAACGGCACGGTGCCGGCCGCCGCCTCTTTCACCCGCGCGATCGCCACGGCCACCGCGGCGCTGTCCCGTTGCGTCTTCACTGCCGCCAGCCGCGCCTGTTGCTCCTGCTCGAGGGCGCGGTAGTCCGGCAGCGGAATCGGCGGCGATGGCGCGTCGTCGGCGAATCGATTCAGGCCAACGACCGTCAATTCGCCCGACTCCTGCGCTTGCTGGATCGCCCAGGCGCTCGCGGCGATCGCCCGCTGGAAGAAGCCCCGTTCGACCGCGGCCGCCGCACCGCCCAGCGCGTCGACCTGTTCGATCAACGCGCGTGCCTCAGTCTCGATCCGATCGGTCAATGCCTCGACGTACCAGCTCCCCGCCAACGGATCGATGTGACGGGTCATCCCGCTTTCGAACGCAAGCACCTGCTGCGTGCGCAACGCCAGTGTCGCCGACTCCTGGCTCGGCAACGCGAGCGCCTCGTCGTACCCGTTGGTGTGCAGTGACTGGGTGCCACCGAGCACTGCCGCCAGCGCCTGGACGGTGACACGAACGACATTGTTCAGTGGCTGCTGCGCCTGCAGGGTCACGCCGCCGGTCTGGCTGTGGAAGCGCAGGCGCGCGGAGGCGTCGTCGGCGTTGAAGCGCTCGCGCATCAGGCGGGCGTACAGGCGCCGTGCCGCCCGGAACTTTGCGATCTCCTCGAACAGGTCGTTGTGCGCGGCAAAGAAAAACGACAACCGCGGTCCGAACGCCGAGAGCGGGACGCCGGCGTCGATGCCGCGGCGCACATACTCGAGCGCGTTGGCGAGGGTGAACGCGACCTCCTGCACCGCGGTCGCGCCGGCTTCGCGCATGTGGTAACCGGAGATCGAGATCGGGTTGAAGTTCATCCGCTCCTCGGCCACGAAGCGGAAGATGTCGGTCACGAGTCGCAGCGAGGGCGTCGCCGGATAGATGTAGGTGCCGCGGGCGATGTACTCCTTGAGTACGTCGTTCTGGACCGTGCCGCCAAGCTGGTCACGCGGCACGCCCTGTTCTTCACCGGCCACGACGTACATCGCCAGCAGGATCGCCGCCGTCGCGTTGATCGTCATCGAGGTCGTCACGCGGTCGAGCGGAATCGCGTGGAACAGCGTTGCGATGTCCTCGACCGTGTCGATCGCGACGCCGACGCGGCCGACTTCGCCCGCGGCCATCGGGTGGTCCGAGTCGTATCCCATCTGGGTCGGCAGGTCGAATGCCGTCGAGAGCCCCGTTTGCCCGGCCGCGAGGAGGGCGCGGAACCGTTCGTTGGTGGCGCTGGCGGTGCCGAAGCCGGCGTACTGCCGCATCGTCCACGGGCGCCGGGTGTACATCTCCGCGTAGGCACCCCGCGTGAACGGGAAGGCACCGGGCTCGCCGAGGTCGCGGGTGGGGTCGCCGGTCCAGTCCGCCGGGTGAGCGAGCGGTCGCGCGGGCACGCAGAGCGGGTCGGTCACGCGCTCGCTTCGGTCTCGGCGATCACCTCGCCAACGTAGTCGACGTCCGCCGCGCTGCCGATCACCAGCGGCGTGCGCTGGTGCAGCCCCGACGGCACGATATCCAGGATCCGCCGGCGTCCGTCGGTGGCCTTGCCACCGGCCGCCTCGGCGAGGAACGCCATCGGATTGCACTCGTAGAGCAAGCGCAACTTGCCATCGCGGTTCTTGGAATCACCCGGGTAGATGAACACACCGCCGGTGATCAGGTTGCGGTGGACGTCGGCCACCAGCGATCCGATGTACCGGGAGTTCTTTCCCTTGAGCCGCGTCGGGTCGTCGCCGTGAAATCCGCGGACGGCGCGTTGCACGCCCAGCGACCAGCGCCCGAAATTCGATTCATTCACGCTGTAGTATTTGCCCGTGGCCGGCGTCGTGATGCTCGCGTGCGACAGCAGGAACTCGCCGATCGTCGGGTCCAGCGTGAAGCCGTGGACGCCGTGTCCAGCCGAATACACCATCATCACGCTCGACCCATAGATCACGTATCCCGCAGCGACCAGGTCGCGGCCCGGCTGCAGCACATCCTGCAGCGTGCCCTGTCCGCTGGTGCTGACACGTCGCGCGATGGCGAAGATGGTGCCCACCGGGGCATTGACGTCGATATTGGACGAGCCGTCGAGGGGATCGAACAGCACGGCGTAGCGGCCCGCCGGGTAGCCGTCGGGAATCGGCACCAGCTCCTCGTCCTCCTCCGATGCCATCGCGCAGACGCGCCCGGTGTGATTGAGGGCGTTCTTGAGCGTTTCATTGGCGAAGACATCGAGCTTCTGCTGCTCCTCGCCCTGGACGTTGATCGCTGCCGCCGTGCCGATGATGTCGACCAGGCCGGCACGGCGAATCTGCGCCGCGATGAGCTTGGCCCCCAGCGCGATGTCGTAGAGGAGGTTGGTCAGCTCGCCGCTGGCGTCCGAATGAAACGCCGCTTCCTGATCCAGGATGAAGCGCTCCAGGGTGGTGACCAAGGTGCGATTGAGCACGGGCTCTCCTTCTCTGCGTCAGTGGCTGGTGACGAATGTAGCCGCGACCTGCGCGCCCTTCACGGTGAACGTCCGCCCATCGGTCGTCACGCTGACGGTGCCGTCCACGTCGGTTCGCCATACCGCCACATTCGCGCTGTTCAGGCGATCGAGCGTCTCCACCGCCGGGTGACCATAGTGGTTCCGCCCGACGCTCACGATCGCCACCTGCGGTCGCGCGACGGCGAGGAAGCCGTCGCCGGTCGCGGTTTTCGAACCGTGATGGCCAACCTTCAGTACGTTGACCGGACGCAGTACCGTTCCCATCGCGGACTCCGCCACGAAGCCGGCGTCTCCCATCAGCAGTGCGCGGAAGTCGCCGTACGACACTTCGAGCACGATGGAATCCTCGTTCAGGTTTTCACCCTGGCGCAGCCACGGTGTCGGCGGATGCAGCACGCGAAAGCCGACGCCGTCGAGCGTCCAATGACTGCCGGCCCGCACCCCGCGCCACCGGCTCCGGTGCGCCGCGAGCGCGGCGAGCCAACCGTCGTACGCGCTGTCGGCGAACAGTTCACCCGGCTCGATCGCCAGGTCGATCTGCAGCCGGTCGAGCACTCCCGCTCCGCCGCCAACATGATCCCGGTGGGCATGCGACAGCACGAACAGGTCGACCCGGGGCACACCGGCCGCCGCCAGGAGTGGCGCGATCACCCGGCGCCCGGCATCCCAACCGTCGCCGGCCGGACCGGCATCCACTTCGATCCAGTGCCCTGAGGGCGTGCGTACCAACGCCGCGTCACCCTGCCCGACATCGACGAAAAGTAATGTCAGCGCGTGATCATCGGTGGCGATGACTCGGCGTCCCCCGGTCGCGAGCGTGAGTCCTAGCGCACAGGTCGTGCTCCAGGCCGCGCGTCTCATCGCTTCACGGAGCGTCGTCCCGCCCCAGGTCAGCCAGATCGCGGCCGCCAGCACGCCAAGCCACGGCCAGGCGGCGCCAAACCCCGTCGCACCCGGCGTGGCGCTGCCAGGTGCCCGAGCCCCGAGCCGGGCGAGAAGTTCGAGTAGCGCGAGCAATCCGTTGCCCGCCGCCGCGATCGCCCTGGCGAGCGATGGAAACGCGGCGAACAGTGCCACCGGAAAGAACACCGCCGGGAGGAGCACGAGCAGCAACGGCATCCCCAAGAGATTGAGCAGAACGCCAATCGGCGCGACCTGACCGAACACCGCCGCAGTTACTGGCGCCGTCGCGACCACGGCGCCGCACGATCCGCTCAGGCTGCGCACCAGCCACGTCGTTCCCACGGCGCGATCGCTCCAACGGAGCGCAGTCACGACGCCCGCCAGGCCCACCACCGACAACCACGCCCCCGGTTCCGCCACAGCCCACGGATCGAAGATCAACACCAGCAGCACGCTCGCCGCGAGCAACCCTTCGAACCGCACCTGACGCTGACGCCACCGGCAGAACGCCGCCAGGAGCAACAGCAGCGCTGCGCGCAGCGCCGCAGCCGGCCAACCGAGAAACGCCGCGTAGGCGAACGCGACGAGCGCCGCAGCACACTCGGCCGGGTGTCGCGGCGCGCCCCCCAGCCGCAGCAACAGCAACACCGATCCCGCGAGCCAGGCGATGTGAAATCCGGAGATCGCCAGCAAGTGCATCAACCCCGCGCTTGCCAGTGCGCCGCGCACGTCGGGATCGATTTCACCGCGCCACCCCGCAACGAGCGCGGCCGCGAGCGGCGCCCGCGAACCGTAAAGCGCACGGGTCGAGCGAACGATGGCCGTACGCGCGCGCTCAACCGGGGTGGGCGCCCCGCGAGCCGAATCCGCGGTACGGATCAGCAGCATGCCGTCCGGTCGCTGGAGCGGGCGATCGGCCGGCACCCACCTGGCGGTGACGGCGATGGTGTACCCGGCCGGGAGGCGCGCCGCCCGCGGCCATCGAGCGATCACCGCACCGGTACAGCCGGTGCCGGTTACCAGGACGCGACCCGTCCCTTCCCCGGGATCAATCGACCGAACCCGGTAGCGCTGCTCGCCGAGCGGCAGGCGAGCGGCGCACGACGCGGCGACGCTGGTGCGGGCATGGGCGCCGGCCAGGACCCCGACCGCGAACGCCGCCAGCAGGGGCCACCACCCTTCGCGGCGCAACAGGAAAGCAACTCCGACCACGCCCGCGATAACGAATGGCAGCCCCGTTAAACGCGAAAGGCCGGTCGCGAGACCGGCCCCGAAGCCGATGGTGAGGAGTACGACGCCCGGTGGGCGCGTCACGTACGTTGCGGCACGGGTGCCTTACGCCGGCACGCGCGGCCGCCGCGCAACGTGCCGCATTGCCTCGAGCACCTGCACGTCGATCGCAGCTCGGTGTTGGTCACCGTCGAGCAACACCTCGGTAAACACCTTTCCCTCGTTGGTCACGACATACTTCGGTGGCAGCCGGTTGAGCGCGTAGACGATGGCATCCTCCCGGTGCTGCGGCGAATCGGTGAACTCCTTGATCGCCCCCTTGAGGCGATCGTACGCGTCCGCCGCGTGCCGTTCCATCAAATTCATGATCATAGCACCGCCAAGGCAGGATGTTCGATGCTGCCGGTAAAGGTCGACCCGGTCGTGCCGGTGAACCGGACCATCCGGTACTCTCCCACTGCCGACGCGGGCACGTCCACGAGCACCAGGTAGTTCTGCCGCGTGCGCGCAAGCATCAGGTCGCCGCGTTTCGCAGGCCGCTCGATCAGCGCTTCGTGCACTTCACCCACACGCCGCATGTTGTGGCGCCGTGTCTGTGCCCGCACCACCGCGATCAGTCGCGCCAGCCGCTCGGATGCCACGTCGTCTGCCACATGACCCTTGAGCCGCTCCGCCGGTGTGCCCTCGCGCACCGAATACTTGAACGTGTACGCGTCGTCGAAGGCCGCGTCAGTCACCAGGCTCACCGTTTCGGCAAATTCCGCTTCGGTCTCGCCGGGAAACCCGGCGATGATGTCGGTGGACACCGTGATCGATGGCATCGCCGTCCGCAGCTGTTCGAGCACCTCGAGATACCGCTCGCGCGTATACCGTCGCAACATTCGCTTGAGGACCGAGTTCGATCCGCTCTGGACCGGCAGGTGCACATGTTCGCACACGGCCGGCGTCGTTGCCATCGCCTCGATCACCTCAGGCGTGAAGTCGGTCGGATACGGCGACGTGAAACGAATCCGCCGCACCCCATCGACCGCACCCACCGCTCGCAACAGGTCGCCGAAACCGTGGCTGCCATCGTGGTACGAATTGACGGTCTGGCCCAGGAGCGTCACTTCGCTGATGCCGGTGTGCACCAGCGCCGCGATCTCGCCAACGACGTCGTGCAGTTGGCGGCTTCGCTCCGGACCACGCGTTGTCGGCACGATGCAGAAGGTGCACCGGTAGTCGCAGCCGCGCTGCACCGTAACGAACGCGGTCGGTCCCGGTTCACGCAACTGCGGGATGTCCTCGTAGTGTTCCCAACTGCGGTACTCGACCTCGGCCCGTCGCTCGCCCGCCCGCGCGTGCGCCAACAGCTCCGGCAGGTTGCGGTATCCGTCCGGGCCAACGACCAGATCGACCGCCGGGACCCGTTCCAGCAGTATCGGCCCCAGGCGCTGCGCCATGCACCCGACCACGCCCAGGATGCTGCCAGCCCGCTTGTGCCGCTGCAGCTCCCCCATCCGCCCAATCACGCGCTGCTCGGCGTTTTCCCGTACCGCGCACGTGTTGACCAGCATGACGTCGGCGTCATCCGGTGTCGCTGCCCGCACGTACCCGTCCCGGGCCAGCACACCGAGCATCAGCTCGCTGTCAGCCACGTTCATCTGGCAACCGTAGGTTTCGATGTAGATGGACTTCATGGTGTGGTGCGGAGTATAAGTGGGAAGCCATGCGCCGTGAGCCCCTGACGCTAGACTCGGCGAGGGATCCGAGGTTCACGGCCGAAGGTACCATGGGCGGCGCGTGGCTCCCGGCCCACGGCGGGCCCACGGCCGCTGTTACGGCGTCAACCCACCGGGACGAACGGATATCCCAAAAGTGACCAACGTAGCAGACTCGGTGTAATTGGTGCCCTGCGACCGCCACACGTGCTGCACGGCGAGATCGAACCCGCCCCGATCGTTCGCGAATCGGCGACCGGTTCCGATGGAGATCCCGTATTCCTTCGGCTGCGGATCGGCCGCCAGCAGAAATGGCAGCGTGGCGTAACGCGCACCAAGCCGGAGCGGGTACTTGGTCTGCCGCCGAAGGTCACGGAAAATCTCAATTCCCGCGTTGACCTCGAAGGTATTGCGCGCGCCGGGCGCACCCTGCGTCAACAGGCTTGAATCCGCCACCGACCAGTTTCGGCTGATGACCGAAGCCGACATGGCGAATCGCCGGCTCGGGATGAGGTGGACGCCAGCGCCAAGCGTTCGGGGAAGGCGAACCGTCCCGATCGCCGCGGCGGACAGCTGCACCTGACCGACGCCGGTGGAATCGCGGGTGACCGTGACGGCACCGTCACGACGGTAGCTCGCGGCGATCTCGATGACGTGCGATGGCGCCCAGATCGCGCCAAGCGACAGCCCGGTACCGGAGTACGATAGCTCGGCCGATTCGGCCGGCGAGTGATACGAGGTGTCTTCCCAGAAACGCCGCGATGCCAGCCGGTTCGAGCCGGCGAGAAAGTGGAACGCAGCACCGAGCGCGAGGTGCTTGTTCACGACCCACGCGCCGCCCAGCCGGATGTCGTCGATTCCACCGCGCGACGAAAGCGTGTCATGCACGAGCACCGGGACGCCGCGAGGTGAGGCCACTCCGTTGCTCACCACCGTGAAATCGCGGTCGGTATACAGCGAATAGCTCACGCCGATCGCCAACGGATGGTGCGGGATCGGGCCGCCGATCAGAATCTGGGGAAACCGGGTGTCCCGCGTCGAGAGGGAGCCGGTGGGGTTGGTCGTTCTGCTCCAGGAACCGCTCGACGTGAACAACGCGGTGCTGGTGGAGAGCGTTCCGAGCGCCGCCGGATTGAGTGATGACTCCCCATCGAACAGCCCGGACCCGCCGCCGAGCCCGAGGCTGCGCGTCGACAGCTCGCGGCCCGGCACGCCCAGCCCGCGAATCCCGAATTGCGACGACTGGGCGTGGGACGTTCCCGGGATCGAAAGCAGGACGGCCACGGCGCCACACAGGACACGCCGCATCGTTAGTAGCCCGCGAAGGCGAAGGGTGGCCGGTAGGTAATGCGCAATGTCGGTGTCCCGGATATTGACCGCGTCGAACGGAAAATCGGAAACACGAAGGTGCCGCCTTCCTGCGCGAGCGCCAGGCGCACGATTGAAGGCGCACCGCTCGCCCCCTGCCAGAGCTGCACGAGCGAGGCGATCTCGAGGTCGGCGGTCGCCGACCCAGGCAACAGATGCACGGACGCGGCCAAGCCGGGGAACGGCGGTGATTTGGCGCCGAAGTCCGCGATCACGGTGGTCGCCAGGAGCAGTGCCGTGTCCGCGGGAATCCCGATCACCGGCACGTCGGCTTGCAGATGCAGCGTGGCGCGGATGATCGTCGCCGAGTCGCGCAGATACGGCGGCAGCGCGAAACGCAGGAAGCTGCGCGCCACCGGGATGCCGCCGACCGCCAGCAGCGACGATGACGGCGCGGTCGACGCTGGCGTCGACGTGAAGTACAGGTCCGCGATCACACCAATACTTGGTTTCGCGAGCGAATCCGGGACGCCGATCGCGTGCACGTACGAGGTGAACAACGGCGCGAATCCACCGGACGCGGGCGTGCCGATCCTGACCGCGGTCGGCCCGTCCGCCCGGACGCGGAAGCCGAGCTCGAGCACCGCGCTGTCGCCAGGCACGAACGCGAAGCGCGACAGCGTGTCACCGCCGAACACCAACCGGACCACTCCGGAACGGTACGATACCGCCTTCGGCACTTCGGTGATCTTGTTCGCCGGGGTCATCAACGCGTCGATCGTCGCGAACGTCGCCGTCGAGTCGATCGTACGTGGGAGTCGATAGATCTCGAGTACGAAGTTTTTCACCGTCGTGTCGATCGCCTGAAGCCCGACCTCGAGACTGACGGAATCGACCGTGAATGCCCGCAGCGTATCCGAAACCAGTGTCGAGTCCGTCCGTGACAGGAAGCGGATGACCGCTCGGTTCTGCCCGTAGGCACCGCCGCTCGATGTCAGGACGGAAATCAGGGAGGTCGCCTCCAGGAACCCGGTGAAGCTGGAGTCGCCATTCTGGATCGGCGTCAGGATCGTGTCGCGGAATACCGACTGCCCGCCGGGGCAGAACGTCGGGCAGGTCCCGGTCGTGGTGAGATGCTCGGTACACCCGCTCGCGAGAAGTGCCACGCCAAACACCAGCAGGAGGGTGCGTCTCATGGCAGCACGTCGGCCGTGAACCCTGCCGGCAGCAGTTCGCGGATCGTCCAGGTTCGGACGTCGTTGCCGGCACAGCTTTCCACGGGCAGGTCGGGTGCAAATTCCGCCAGCACCTGCCGGCACGCACCGCATGGGGTGATCGGCGCGACCGCGTCGCTCACCAGCACCAGGCGCCGGAAGCGGCGATGACCGGCAGATACCGCCGACACTACCGCGCTTCGCTCGGCACAGATGGTGAGGCCGTACGAGGCGTTTTCGACGTTGCACCCCGCGAAGATGGTGCCGTCCTCCGACTCGAGGGCCGCGCCGACCCGGAATCCGGAAAACGGAGCATACGCGCGCTCGCGCGCCGCCTCGGCAGCAGCCCGCAGTGGCGTCATGCCGACCAGATGTCGCTCAGGAAGGACTGCCCCGCTGCAAGCGGGGAAACGCCGAGGAATTCGGCGATGGTCTGGCCGACGTCAGCGAACGTGGACCGCTCGCCGATCGACACGGGCCGACAGCGTGGGCCTGTGGCCAGGATCGGGATCCGTTCGCGCGCGTGGTCGGTGGAAGCCGTGGTGGGATCGTTGCCATGGTCGGCGGTGAAGATAATCAGGTCCTCGTCCCGGGCCTGATGCAGCAGCCGGGGTATCCACTGGTCGAGCTCCTTCAGCCCGCCCACAAATCCGGCCACGTCGTTCCGGTGCCCCCAACTCTGGTCGAATTCGATCACGTTGGCGAAGAGCAGCCCGTTGACCATCCCCGCCATCGCCTGATCGATCAGCGTGTAGGCCTGCGGATTGGTTGGCGTATGCGTGCTGGTGATGCCGCGGCCCGCGAAAAGGTCATCCACCTTGCCCACCCCCCGCACCGGCACCTGGGCCGTCGCGAGGTGATCGAGCAGCGTCGGTCCAATCGGTTCACGTGAGAAGTCCTTGCGGTCGGCTGTCCGCTGGAACGCGCCGACGGCGCCCGCGAACGGCCTGGCGATCACCCGCGCCACGCCGTGCGGTCCGGTCAGCAACCCGCGGGCGATCTCACCGGCGGCGTACAACTCGTCCAACGGCACCACGTCCACGTGCGCGGCAATCTGGAACACCGAATCGGCGGATGTGTACACAATCCACTTTCCCGTGGCCATGTGCTCGGCGCCGAGTTCAGCCAGAATCGCCGTGCCCGACGCCGCCTTGTTTCCGATGACCGCCCGGTTGGTCCGGCCAGCGAATTCGGCAAGCAGCGCCGGCGGAAATCCGTTGGGATACGTCGGAAACGGCGTCTCGAGAATGACGCCGCAGAGCTCCCAGTGCCCCGATATGCTGTCCTTGCCGGCACTCCTGGGCTGCGCCGATCCGTGGGCGGCTCGCGGCTTGGCAGACTTTGGCACGCCGGTGTCGCCGCAGAGGCCGAGCCCGAGGGATTCGAGATGCGGCAGGCGGAGGTCCGGGTTCGCCCGGAGGACGTTACCGAGGGTGGCGCTGCCGAGGTCGCCGTACGCAGCGGCGTCATGGGCAGCGCCAGCGCCGAGCCCATCGAGCACGATGAGGAACGCGCGGCGCGTCACGTGGGTTTGCCAGTGGCGAAACGGATGCGCAGGCTCGTCAGCGCCTGATCGATCAGGCGTGCTTCATCAGTTTCCAGGTTGCCGCGCGTCTTCTCCTCCAGCACGGTGATGGTGTCGATCAGCGCCTGCGCCAGCTTGCGCGGATCGTTGGCACCGGTCGGCGCCGCGCCCGGCGGGAGTTGGCCATCCAGCGCGGCGCTCGCCTGCGCGGCGAGACCGAGAACGAGGGAGCCGAAGTGCTGATTCATTCGTGATTGGAATACCGGCGTGGAAGACGCGGGCCAAGTGCGGTGAGCAGTTCATAACTGACCGTGCCGGCGAGCGCGGCCTGTTCGTCCAGCGTCACCAGGCCGCCGAACAGGGTCGCAATGTCGCCGATCGCCACCGGCAGGTCGCCGGCGTCGACCATCACGTGATCCATGGTCACCCGACCCACGATACGCACGCGTTGCCCTCGCAGTTCCACTACCCCGGTGTTGGAGAGCCGACGATGGACGCCGTCGGCGTAACCGATCGCGACCGTCGCGATCGTCGTCTGGTTCGGCGCCGTCCAGCTGGCGTCGTAGCCAATGCTGGTGCCGGCGAACACGCGCCGAGTCGCCACGACTCGCGCCCGCAGGGCCGCGACCGGGACGCCGTCGAGCCCGCTCACCCGCCCGCCGTACAGATGGATCCCCGGACGGGTGGCATCGGCAGCATACCGGCCGCCGTACGCGCCAGCCGCCGATGCCGCCGCGTGGACGAGCGGCGGGCGGCGGCCGAGGGCGGCGAGTGCCTCGTGGAGACGCTGCCACTGGTCGCCAGTCGCCACCGGATTCCGCTCGGCGGAGTGGAACATCGTAAAGATGCCCTCCCATCCTGCCGCGTCGCCAAGCAGATTCCGCGCGGCAGCAAGCGACTGGACATCATCCCAGGGAATTCCGGAGCGGCCCATCCCGGTGTCGATTTCGACGTGGAACGGCCCGGTGCCCTGTTCGAGCCAGGCGCGCAGCGCCTCGATATCGCAGATCGTTGGCCGTGCGGCGACCGCATTGACGAACTCGATCATCCGCGGCACCAGCGGCGTGAACACCACGATCGGCCGGATAATGCCATTGAGGTGGAGTTCCCTCGCCTCGTCCACCGTCGCCACGCCGTAGCCCCAGGGCTCGACTTCGGCGAGCGCCCGCGCCACCATCAGGGCGCCGAGACCGTAGCCGTCGGCCTTGAGCATGGGGATCGCTGGCACCCCTGTCGCGGCGATATAGGAGCGCGCGTTGCGGACCAGCGCGTCGAGGTCGACGTCGACCCAGGCGCGAGCGGTGTCCGGTGTCAGGCGTTTACGCATGTCGGAGACTAGGACCCCGGAGGACGTGATGCAAGACGAATCCGCGCTGGGCAGGGCGGTCGCAATGGTGGCCGATCTTCGCGCCCGCTGCAGCTGGGACCGGGTTCAGACCCGCGAAACGCTCCGCCCCTACCTCATCGAGGAGGTCCACGAGCTCGATGCCGCACTGGCCAGCGGCGACGCCGCCGCGATTCGCGACGAGGTAGCCGACGTGATGCTGCACCTCGCCTGGCAGCTCGTTCTCGGCCAGGAAGCCGGCGAGTTCACACCCGACGCCATCGCCGACGATCTCGTCGCCAAGATGCGTCGCCGCCACCCGCATCTCTTCGACCTGGGACCTGAGGAACAGTGGCAGGCGCTCAAGGGGCGCGAACGGCAGCACGATCGGGGCGCCCTGGACCGGTTACCCGCGACCCTGCCGGACCTGCTGATGGCGTTCCGACTGCAGGAACGCGCCGCTGGCGTCGGGTTCGACTGGCCCGACGCCACGGGGCCGATCGCCAAGGTGCGCGAAGAATTGACCGAAGTGGAACATGAACTCGCGAACGCCGACACGTTGGCCCACGATCGGCTCGCGGATGAAATCGGTGACCTGTTGTTCGCCGTCGTCAATCTCGCCCGGAAAGCCAACGTGCAGCCCGGGGCAGCGCTCGATCGAGCGAACCGGAAGTTCCGAACACGATTCGAAGGCGTCGAGCGACTCGCGAAGGAACGCGGAGTCGCGATGGCGAGCGCGGGACTGGCAAGGCTCGATGAGTTGTGGGACGAGGTGAAAAGACGAGAGCGGAGAGACGAGAGACGAGAGACGAGCTGACGAACCTTTTTTTCTCTCGTCTCTCGTCTCTCGTCTCTCCTCCCCTCTTACGGATACAGTCGATGAATCTGGCGCGGAAAGGCGATCGCCTCGCGAATATGCGGAATCCCGCAGATCCATGCGACCGTCCGCTCCAGCCCCAGCCCGAACCCCGAGTGCACGAATCCGCCATACTTCCGCAGGTCGAGATACCACTTGTAGCTCTCCGGATCGAGCCCCTGTGCGATGATCCGCGCCAGCAGCTTGTCGTAGTCATCTTCCCGCTGTGACCCGCCAATGATCTCGCCGTACCCTTCCGGTGCCAGGCAATCGTTGGAGAGCACGGTCCGCGGATCGGCCGGGTTCTCCTTCATGTAGAACGCCTTGATCGCCCTCGGATAGTTCATCACGAACAGCGGTGTGTCGTACGCCGCGCCGAGGGCGGTCTCGTCATCGGCACCAAGGTCGGCGCCCCACTGAATGTCGCTGCCCTGTGCCTGCAGCTTCGCGATCGCATCGGTGTAGGTCAGGCGGGCAAATGGCGCGGTCACCTTTTCCAGCCGCGCCGTGTCGCGCTCCAGCTCCTTGAACTCTCCCTGGCACCGTTCGAGCGCCCGCGCCACGAGATAGGAGACCAGCTCCTCCTGCAGGCGCATGTTGTCATCGCTGTCGGCGAACGCGACCTCCGGCTCACACATCCAGAATTCCGTCAGGTGCCGGCGTGTCTTCGACTTCTCCGCGCGGAAGGTCGGGCCGAAGCAATAGATCCTGCCGTGGGCGGCAGCGGCCGCTTCACCGTAGAGCTGGCCGGTCTGCGCGAGGTACGCCTGGCCGAGATCGAAATAGTCGGTGGCGAACAATTCACCGGCTTGTTCGCCGATCGATCCGGTGAGAATCGGCGTATCGACGCGAATGAAGCCGCGGTCGTAAAAGAACTCGCTGATCGCATGCTCGATTTCGTTGCGCACGCGCGCGATCGCCACTTGTTTGCGCGAGCGAAGCCAGAGATGGCGATGCTCGAACAGGAAGGCGGTGCCATGTTCCTTTGGTGAGATCGGGAAGTCGACGCTTGGCGCCACGAGGGTCACATCGGAGGCCGTCAGTTCATATCCGCCTGGCGCCCGCGCGTCGGCGCGAACGGTTCCGGTGACCAGCACATTCGCTTCCTGCGTCAGGGTCGCGAACCGGTCCCAGGCGCCAGCGACGATTTCCGTCTTGGGAAACACCGCCTGCAGGTAGCCGCTACCATCGCGCAACACGAGAAAGGCGATCTTGCCAGACGAGCGGGTGGTCATCACCCAGCCCGGCACGGCCACCTGCTCGCCGACATGGTGCTGCAACCCGCCGATCGAAACGAAAGTCGTTGGCATGGCGCATTTTAGGCCGAAATTGGCCGGTGGGCAACGGCCATTGGCGTCCTGAGCGCCAGGAAGGACGTCCGAGAACTGTGCCGTGTTGGCCCCCGAAGCCCTTCGCTGCGTTCAGGGCGACACGACGTGAATCAGCTCCCGGCTCCTCAGCCCACCCGAAACAGCACCTCACCTCTCGGATACCGCGCCAGCGCGCGATCGCGCAACGCCTTGTTCTCCCGCTGCTTGAGTGTGGGATCAGCATCAAGCACGGCGCGGGCGAGTGCCCGTGCTTCGCTCAGCAAGTCAGTATCCTCAGGGAAGCGAGCGATCTTGAAGTCGATACCGCCCGATTGGCGTGCGCCAAGCAAATCGCCGCGCCCACGCTCCGCGAGATCGAGCTCGGCGATCTCGAAGCCGTCATCGATCAGCGTGAACGCACGCAGCCGTTCCGGCACGTTGCTCGACGCCGCGAGCAGGATGCAGTGCGATTCCTTCTCGCCGCGCCCCACCCTGCCCCGCAGTTGATGCAGCTGCGCCAAGCCAAACCGCTCCGGGTGCTCGATCACCATCACGGTCGCGTTCGGCACGTCGATGCCAACCTCGATCACGGTGGTCGCGACAAGCACCTGCACCTCGCCGTCGCGAAAGGCGCGCATCACCTGGTCGCGTTCCGGTGGCTTGAGTCGGCCGTGCACGAGCCCGACCCCGACATCCAACCACTTCGCGGTCAGTGACGTCGCCATTGTTTCGGCCGCGCGCAAATCGGCCCGCTCCGATTCCTCGATCACCGGCAACACCACGTACGCCTGGCCGCCCGCGAGCGCGGTCTTGCGAACGAATTCGAAGACGCGATTGCGATGCGCCGGCGTGCGCAACGCCGTACGAATGATGCCGCGCCCCGGCGGCTTGGCGCGCAGGATTGAGATGTCGAGGTCACCGAATCGTGTCAGGGCAAGCGATCGTGGAATCGGTGTCGCCGTGAGCAGGAGCACGTCGGGTGCGTCGCCCTTCTGCATCAACGCCGCCCGCTGTTCCACGCCAAACCGGTGCTGCTCGTCGATCACGACCAGGCCAAGTTTCTGGAACGCGACCTGCTCTTGCACTAGCGCGTGGGTACCGATAACGAGCGCCGTGGTGCCGTCCGCCAACCGTGCCCGTGCAGCGCGCTTGTCGACCGCACCCAGCCGGCCGAGCAGGAGCTCCGGCACGAGCCCCAGGGGGGCGAGCAACTTCGACAACGTCTGATAGTGCTGCTCGGCCAGGAGTTCTGTGGGCGCCATCAAGGCCGCCTGGTAGCCATTCTCGAGCGCCAGCAACATCGCGAACAGCGCCACGACGGTCTTGCCGGTACCCACGTCACCCATGAGCAAGCGATGCATCCGTTCCGCCTTCGTCATGTCGTCGAAGATCTCCCGGATCGCCTGCTTCTGGTCGGAAGTCAGTTCCCACGGCAGCGCTTCCCGCAAGGATGTGGTGAGCGTTTTCCGCACGGTGAACTGGGTGCCACGCTGCCCTTCGCGAGCCACCTGCCGCGCGCGCGCCAGCATCAGTTGCAGGTCGAGCAGCTCATCGATCGCGAGCCGCCGACGGCCGTCCTCTGCCGCCGCCGCCGACGTCGGTCGATGCAGGGCGTGCAGTGCATCGCGCAGCGACGGCAATTTGAAGCGTTCGCGCAGCGCCTCCGGCAGGATATCGGGGACGATCGCGACCATCGCGTCGAGATGCTGATTGATCACCGCCCGGATCTGCTTGTGACTGAGTCCCTCGGTCGCCGGGTAGACCGGGATGATCCGCCCCGAGGCGGTCGGATCATCAGCGTCACCGAGGATGACCAGCTCGCGCGGCGCCATCTGGCGGCCATGATAGAACCGGATCGGGCCGGCGACGAGCACAATCTGACCCGGCATGATGACGCGATCGAGAAATGACTGGCCCGGCCACGCGCACTCGAGCAAGCCACTCGCGTCGCGGAGCACGGCATGGAAAATCCGCAGCCCCTTGCGAGTCGGCAGTACGCCTTTGCTGACCACCGTTCCGACGCAGGCCACATCATCGCCCACACGCGCCTTGGCCATCGGCGTGAGCGATGAGGCATCGATGTACCGATGCGGAATATGGAAGAGGAGATCCTGCACCGACGCCACACCCAGGCGCGCGAACGACTCGGCGCGTTTCTCACCGATTCCTTTCAGGAACTGGACCGGGGTGTCTAGTCGGAGCTGGGGCACGACGAAAGGTAGCGAGGCGCCTCACGCCTCCATGATCAATCGAACATCCGCATCGATCTCACTGGCGGATTGGGCGCGCGTCACCCACGACACCACGAAGAACGTCAACAGCGACAATACCAGCGCCAGGCCGGATGCCGTGACACCCGCCGGGAACGTGTACACCTTCAAATAGCCGAGTGTCTCGAACACCAGTGTCACCACCAGACCAACGCTGATCGAGGCGATCGCGCCCGCCCGCGTGGCGCCCGGCCAGTTGAGTCCGATCGCCAGTGACGGCACCAGCGTCGAGGCAAACAGCCCCCACCCGAAAATGCCGAGGAACGCCACCGCCTTGCCGCTGACGAGTGCGACGACCGCGGCGAGCACCGCGATCACCACGGTCGTCACCCGCCCGACCCGGAGTTCGTTGCCGACCTTGCGTCCGAGCGCGACCGGAAGATCATGCGTTACCGCGGCGGCCCCGACGCTGAGAAACGCGTTGACCGTCCCCATGATCGCCGCGGCGATGCCGCTGAAAACAATTGCCGCAAGAAGCGGAGACGCCTGGTGCAACAGAAACGCCGGCGTGGCGTCATCCTGGGTCGCCAACGCGGGCATCGCGCCGGAGAGGACCGCCGCCTTGACGCCGAGGCCGATGCCGAAGAAGAGCAGCAACGTGACGATCAGCACGACGGTCATCAGCAAGGGGTACCAACGCAACTGACGGGGATCCTTGAGCATGTAGTACTTGCTGATTACCTGCGGCTGCCCGAGCGTTCCCAGCCCGAACACCAGGAAGAACGACAACGCGGCGAGCGGCGTCAGCTTCCCCCAGGGCCCGAGGAACCCCGGATCGTGGGCCAGGATCGTCCGCGAAATACCGGCAAGGCCGCCACCGCCGCGCAGCACGGCGGCGAACACCAGCAGCGACGCGACCGCCTTGACGGTGCCCTGAAAGACATCGGTGTACACGCCGGCGAGGATCCCGCCCGTGGCGGAGTACGCCAGCACGACCGCAGTACCGATCAGCACGCCCGCCGTGAGCGGGATTGCGAAGATCGCCTGAAGCACGAGTCCGAGCGCGAGCAGGTTGGTCGCGATGTAGCCGACGGTGGCGATCAGGATCGCAACGGCACAGATGCCTTGCGCCGCGGGTGACCGGTAGCGGGCGCCAACAGCATCGGGAACGGTGACCACGTGCCGCACCTCGCGAAGCAGGCGCATTCGCCGCGCCAGCATCCAGGCACTGAGCGGTGTGGTGATCGACGCGGAGAGGGAGATGAAGAGCGCCCCGATCCCGGCAGAATAGAGCAAGCCCGGACCGCCGATGAAGATGAAGCCGGACAGCGTCGCCGCCATCGCGGCGAGTGTCATCGTCCAGAGCCCGATGCCGCGGCCGGCGACAAAAAAGTCGTCGGCGGTGCGAGTGCGGCGCGCGGCCCAGATGGCGATCGCGCCGCAGATCGCGGCGTAGAGCACGGCGACGGCGACGATGAGCGGTCGGGAACCTGGCGATGTGATCACCGGGGGGCAGCGGATTGCGCTGCCGCGCACGTTACACGTAGTGCGGCCAAGGATGCTTCATCCAGTCCATCGCTCTTGAATTCGAAGGCGAACAACAGTGGCAGCACGACGATCGGCGCCAGGCCCACGCCGTAGATCTCGATCGCCGCGCGCAGCGGCAGGCCAAGCACAAGGGGACTCGCTGCCGCTTCAATCGGCAGCCAGAGCGGCGCCCCGAAGCCCGCGGCGATGACACCGAACAGGAACAGCGACGTAACAATCGCGAGCGGCCGGCGGACGCCGGAGTTCAGCGCGCCCACGGCGGTCGCGGCGGCGATGACCGTCGCCGAACCGATGATCATCGACCAGACGCCCCAAACCGGCGCTCCGCCTGGCGTCCAGGCCGATGCGTAGGCTGCGGCGATGAGCAGGATACCAACGAGCACCCCAATCAGCGGGAGATGAGGCGCTGCCGGGGCGTCTCGTGTCTCGTCTCTCGTCTCTCCTCTCCCGTTCATTCGCTCACCAGCATCTCCGCCATCCGGTGGGCATCGAATACGTCGAGCGCGTCAAGCGTTTCCCCGGTGCCGAGGAACCGGATCGGCACATCGAGCTCACGACGCAACGCGACCACCGCGCCGCCGCGTGCGGTCCCGTCCAGCTTGGTGACGATCAACCCGGTGGGCTTGACGACTTCGGCGAACAACTTGCCCTGCTGCACCGCGTTCTGGCCGACGGAGCCATCGAGCACCAGGAATACTTCGTGCGGCGCACCGGCCACCTTCCGGCCGACCACCCGGACGACCTTCCCCAGTTCCGCCATCAGCCCCTCTTGCGTGTGCAGTCGTCCGGCGGTGTCGATCAGCACGACATCCATCCCGCGTGACCTGCCGGCTTCAACCGCATCAAACGCCACGGCCGCCGGATCGCCTCCCGATACCCCTGACACGCACGGGACGCCCAGCCGCTCGGCCCAGACCTGCAACTGTGCCACGGCGCCGGCGCGATAGGTATCGGCGGCGCCGAGAAGCACCCGTTTGCCTTCATGCTGGAGTCGATGTGCCAACTTGGCGACCGACGTAGTCTTGCCGGCGCCGTTCACGCCAATCACGAGGACAATCGATGGCCCGCTCGCGGCCGGCGCGATGCTGCCCGGATTTGGCGGCCCGGCGAGGCCACCGGCAACCCGCTCGATCAATGCGGCACGGAGGTCGTCTTCGGTCGTGAGTTTCCCCCGGCGGACCTGCGCCTCGAGATACGTCACCAGGTCGAGCGTTGCCGGCACACCGAAGTCGGCCTCGATCAGCAGCTGCTCCAACTGCTCGAGGTCCTCCGCGTTGAGCCCGCGGGCGAGCGCCCGGATATCCGTAAGGGCGAGGCGCTTGATGCGGGACCACAGTGACAGCTTCTCGTTGGAAAGGCGGTCCATCATCTGAGTCCCAACCTTCGCCGCAGCAGCCATTCACTCCCGAATCCCGCGATCGCGATCCCGAACAGCCAGAGCAGCTCGCGCAACGACCGGCGACGCGCGGCAGGCGCGGCGGCGCCGGTGTGCTCGGTCAGTGTCACGGCCGTCGGGACCAGTTCATCGGAATATGGCTCCACCGCAAAACTCCCGGTCCCACCGGCATCGAGCGCGTATCGATAGCGTCCGACGCCCAACGCGAGCGACGCGTCACCAGCGCCGTCGAAGCGCAGCGTATCGTGGCGTTCACCGCGTGGCCCACGTAACTGGATCGCGACGGGGACCGGGGCGCCGCTGCCGGTCCAGCCAAAGTGCACCGCCCGACCGCGTTGCGTCACCGGTGCCACCGGCCGCGCCCGCATCGAATCGCCCTCGGGGGCGGCAAGCAACCATGCTGCGGCGCTCGCGATCATCGTTCGCCACGCCTGGTCCGCAACGCCACCGCGCAACGCCCAGCGATAGAGGCCATCGACGCCGATCGTGATCGTGCGCCCGGCGCGATCTTCCCCGCCACCGATCACCGGCACCGGGGCACCACGGCGCGAGCGTCGCGCAGTGGCACCGATCCAACCGTGCGACAACTCACCGTCGAGGGGCCGAACGCCTGCGGCGGGCGGCAGCGAGTCCGGTTCCACGCCGGCGAACGCCCCATTGATCGGCGACACCCCGCCAGCGCTGACGTACCAGTCGCCGGTCTGGTTGGCACCCGGCCAGAGCAGTCGCGCCTTCCCCAACCCGCGCCAGCTCGTCACATCACCGCGCACCGCCAGCACGTCGGCGCGCTTCGCCGCGGCGACGACTTCGGCCGCAGCGACCGGTCGCAAGTCGTCCATCCGACGCCACTGACCACGTTGCAGTTGGGCATAGCCGCGGATCGGCACCTCAACGACATCCTGCAGGGTCCGGTACAACGCCCGCGAATCCCAATCCGGATTCTCGGCGATCACGACGACGCCCGGCGTGGCGGTGATGATGAGTCGCCACCAGCGCACGTCATCGTCGGGCTCGGCGTCCGCCGCGCCGACGCGTTCGACGCGCAGCCACTGTTCACCCTGGAGGCCATGCCGCAACGGACCGGCGAGGTGTACCCGGGCGCGACTGCTCGCGCCGAAGTTGAGCACGCCGCGGAGCAACACCGACGTGCTGTCGCGAACGACCACGCTCGCGGTGTCCGGTGCACCCGGCGTTCGCTGCGCCACCACATCCATCGTGAGCGTGTCGCCGGCGGCGAGACGCTGCGGTGCCTGCACCTCGATCAGCGCGACGTCCGCACTTTTGGGCCGCGGCAGCAGTCGCACGGTGGCCTGCGCCAGGAGATCAGCGGGGATGGCGCTGGCATCGGCAATTTCGCCATCGGACACCACGGTGACGGCGCGCCCGCCGGCGAGCGCGCCAGTGAGCGCATCCAACAAGTTGGATCGCCCACCCGGTTCGCCGCGGGTGAGTTCACCGAACGACGTGGTATCGCCGATCGAAGCCGCGACGCGGGCAGCTTCAGCCGCATGCCCTCCCGCCGCATGCATCGAGATGGAATTGTCGAGCAGGACCAACGGACGCCGGTCGCGACGGTGGTTGGCGATCCCCGGGTCGAGCAGCAGGATGAAAAGTGCCGCGAGCGCGACCACGCGGGCAAACGCCGCCCAGCGCGCCAGGTACTGATCGAGTCGACCCCGCCAACTCCACCAGGCCACCGCCACCGCCACCACCACCACCACGGCGAGCACGGACGGAAGCATCGGACGGATGAAGAACTATTCGGTGATGGGTGTCGGCGCCGCACCGCGGGCGAGCAGCTCGGCGAGCAGCGCGCGGTGCCGCTCGAAATCGGCGAGTTTACTGGTCGCCAACGGCGCGCCCGGTTCCGACTTGATCGAACGCGGATCGCGCGCCTTGCCGTCGACGCGGAATTCGTAGTGCAAGTGCGGTCCGGTTGCGAGGCCGGTCATCCCGACATGACCGATCACTTCGCTCTGCGCAACGTGCGCGCCCGGATGCAGCCACGCGGGAATGTCGTGCAGGTGCCCGTAGCGGGTGATGATGCCACTGCGGTGCCGGATCTCGACCAACTTGCCGTAGCCGCCAGACCATCCCGCAACGGTGACCGTGCCCTCGCCGGCGGCCTTGACCGGCGAGCCCGCACCGGCCGCGTAGTCGACGCCCTCGTGCTTGCGCCAGAAGCCGAGGATCGGATGGAAGCGCGCGGATGAGAAACCGCTCGTGATGTAACGGAAGTCCACCGGTGAGATCAGGAAGGATCGCTTGACTGCGGCACCCTTCTGGTCGTAGTAGGCCAGACCGCCTTTGGCGTCGGGATAGCCGAACGTCTTGAACGTCCGCCTGCCAACCGCCTCGCTCGTCGCGAGCACCGACCCCAGGCGCACTTCACCGTCTTCCGACACCAGCCGCTCGAGCACGGCGACCACGCGATCGCCGGCCTGCAGGTCGCGCGAGAAGTCCACGGTGTAGGCATTGATGTCGGACAGTTGCCACGCCAGTCGTTGGCGCTCGTCGGGTCCGACGGCACCGTCGCACACACCGTGATCGAGCGCCGCATAGAGATTGGGCTGATCGGCGGCAATCTCGAGCGAGCACCGAATCGTGTCCGTCGTCCAGCGGACCGGAATCGACTCCGCCCTCCAGTCACCCGCGGACGTGCGCACGAAGCGCATCCGCTCGTCCGGATTGGGTCGGAACTCGACGTGGGTGGCCGCATCGGTGGTGGCGTCGCGACGCACCGAGAACACCAGGCCCGCGCGGATCCTGGTTGGATCGAGCCGTAGCACGCGCGCGAGCGCCGTCAGGTCGAGACCATTGATCCCCTGGCGATGGAGCAGGGTCGCCACGCTCTCGCCGCCGTGCAGCGTGTCGCGCACGATGCGGAATGGGCTGGTCACCAGAATCGGGCGCGCCGTTGGGACATCCGAAAGCCTGGTCCACGGCCAGTTGCCGCGGAGGGCAACCGCCCCCGCCGCAAGCAACACCGCAACTGCAAATGGAAAGACCAGGGCGCGTCGAGTCATCAATCCATCTGCCGCCGGATAAAGGTCGGGATTTCCATGTCGGAGACATCCAGGACCGGCGGACGGTTGGCCTGCGACGGCGCCGGCCGCACGAACGGCGGGACCGCGGGCTTCGTGGCTGGCGGCGGCGCAGCTCGACGGGACGTGAACGGCAGCACCTGCGGGTTCGCCGCCCGCTCCACGACCGGCTCGCCAGTGACGGCACGATCGAACCCGGTCGCGATCACGGTGACGCGAACCTCGCCCTCCATCCGCGGATCGTTGCCGGCGCCAAAGATGATCTGCGCCTCGTCGCCGACGGCGTCGTGGATAATTTCGCTGATCTGCGTCGCTTCGCCCAGGGTCAAGTCGTTGCCACCGATGATATTGATCAGCACGCCACTGGCGCCATGAATCGAGACGTTGTCGAGCAGGGGTGACGAAATCGCCTGTTGCGCCGCTTCGAGCGCCCGATTCTCGCCGCGGCCGATCCCGGTGCCCATCAACGCCGCACCGCCGTTCTGCATCACCGTACGGACGTCAGCGAAATCCACGTTGATGATTCCGGTGCTCGTGATCAATGACGCAATGCCGCGCGTCGCGTTGAGCAACACCTCGTCGGCCTTCTTCAGCGCGTCCTGGAATGGGATCCCCTTCCCCACCACCGCCAGCAGCCGCTCGTTCGGCACCACGATCATGGTATCGACATTTCGGCGGAGTTCGGTAATCCCCATCTCGGCCTGCTTCATCCGCTTCCGTCCCTCGAACAGGAACGGCTTGGTCACGATGCCGACGGTGAGGGCGCCGATGTCCTTGGCGATCTGGGCGATGATCGGCGCCGCACCGGTCCCGGTGCCGCCGCCCATCCCGCAGGTGACGAACACGAGGTCGGCTCCCTGAAGATGCTCGAGCACCTCATCGCGATTTTCCTCGATCGCCTGCCGCCCGATCTCGGGCCGGGCGCCGGCGCCAAGCCCGCGGGTCAGCTTCTTCCCGATCTGGACCTTGACGTCGGAGCGCGAGTTCGCAAGCGCCTGCGAGTCAGTGTTGACGGAGATGAACTGCACCCCCGCCAGGTTTTCCTCGATCATCCGGTTGACGGCGTTGCCCCCGCCGCCGCCAACGCCGACGACCTTCATCCGGGCGTTCTGCCCGGGCTGCTCATCGAGTTCGAAAATCATGTCCGTCATGGCAAGCCTCCCCGAGAGGCGATCAGAAAAAGTCCTGTAACCAACGCTTCACTGGCGCAAGAACCCGCTCAACCGCTGGCGAGGACTTGCCGGCCGCGCCAAACCCGGAACCGGTGGCAACCTGCCGCGCTCCCCACAAGGCCAACCCCACAGGGACCGCGAGTCCCGGTGCAGCGACCCGATCAACCAAACCCCGAAGGCCGTCCGCCGGCACCCCCACCCGTACCCGGGCCGCGAAGACGTCCCGCGTCAACTCCACGATCCCCGGCGTGGCCGCCCCGCCGCCCGACAGTACCACGCCTGCCGGCAACCCGGTCATCCCCCACCCGGCGCGGGTGACCTCGTCGCACGCCAGTTCGAGGACTTCCTGAAAACGCATTCCCATGATGTGCGCCACCAGCTTGCGCGGCGTGTGTCGAGACGGGTGGCCCCCGGCTGCCGGCAACTCGATCACCTCGACCTCCGGGACCATCGCCTCGTAGGCACTCCCGTACGCCACCTTGATCCGTTCGGCTTCCGCCTGGGTGATCTGCAGGCCATGGACGAGGTCGGACGTTACGTGCCCCCCGGCGAACCGCAGGGCGGCCGTGTGCCGGAGCTTGCCACCCTGAAAGATGGCGACAGAGGTACTCCCGGCGCCAAGTTCGACCAGAACCGCGCCCGCCTCCCGCTCCTCGGCCGTCAGCACCGCAAGGGAGGCCGCCAGCGGCTCCAGCACGAATTCCCCGACATGCCAACCAGCCTTTTCCACCGCCTTGCGCTGGTGGGCGATCGCGCTCGATCGCACCGTCACCAGGTACACCTCGGCTTCCACCCGTTCGCCGGTCATCCCGATCGGGTCGGCATAGCCGGACTGGCCATCGACGCGATAGTCGTGCGGAATTGCGTGCAGCAGCTCCTGGTCCTGGCCGAAGGAGATCGCGCATGCCACGTCGTTGACGCGCGCCAGGTCCACCGTGCGAATCTCGCTTCCCGGAATGCTCGCCACGCCGTGCGAAATCCGCTCGGCGATATGCACGCCCGACACGCCGCAGTAGACCGTGCCGACCTCGAGCCCGGCCACTTGTTCGGCGGTCTTCATCGCTCGAGTGATCGCCCGAACCGTCTCTTCGAAGTCGCGAATCGCACCGCGACGAATGCCGGCCGATTCCTCGATTCCGATGCCGAGAATGCGCAATCCCCATGAACGCGCGTCGCCGGTCACCTCACCGATCAACCCGGTAACCTTGCTGCCACCAAGATCGACTGCGGCCACCAATCGCTGCACTGGAACACTCATGTGGCACCCTTCTGTACGAACACGCGCGAACGGTAGCGGGCGTCTATCTCGCGCCACGGCACCGCATTGGTTTTCAAGTAGTTGACAACTGCGGTCACGGCGCGCAACACCCCGTCGTCGGCCTCCGGGCGAAGCCGGATACGGCGTGCGCCGACGTCAAGAACAATGTCACCGCGATCAAGATGGGCCGACGCGATCGTGGCATAGAGGAGAGGATCGGTCCGCATCACGCGGCGCAACAGGATCGGTGTGACCGAATCGCGCCCGGCGATCGGCAGGCTCGTCGGCGCACGCACCGGATCGAACGGCAGTACACGCCCGGCGGAATCCACCAGTGCCAGGCGGTCGGTCAGCGGCACGAGGGCGACCGGAATGGCTTCCTGCAGCGTCACGCGCAGGGTGCCGGGGAGCCGACGCTCGACCGTGGCGCTCAGCACACCGGGCACCGCCGCCGCCGCGGTACGCACCGGCGCGAGCCGGTCGAGCGTGCTCGCATCGGGACGCAGGCCGAGTCGGCGCACAACGTCGGCCTCGTCAAGGTATCGCGTGCCGATCACTTCGACCTGGCGCACGCGGAAGAAGCCCACGCGGTGCCCAACACGAGGCGCCAGGAGCACGATCGTGACGATGGCGACGCCGGCGATGACGGCGCGTACCGCGCGCCAACGAAGCTTCATCGCGCCGCCAGCACGGCACGGACTTCGGGACCCACGCGGGTGATGTCGCCGGCGCCGAGCGTGAGCAGCACGTCGCCCTCGCGCAGGACCGCGGCGATCTCGCCCGCCAGTTCGGCGCGTCCGGGCTCGTACAGGACGAAGGCGCCGGCGCTCACCGCCGCATCGGCCACCAGTTTTCCCGTGATGCCGGGTTGGGGTTGCTCGCGTGCGCCGTACACGTCGGTGACCACCACCACATCGGCGGCGGCGAGGACCCGCCCCATCGTGTCGCCATGTTCCCGGGTGCGAGAGTAGAGGTGCGGCTGGAACACGGCAACCAGGCGCCGATCAGGGAAGGCTTGCCGGGCAGCGGCGAGCGTCGCGGCGAGTTCGGTAGGATGGTGGGCGTAGTCGTCGACGAACGTGATGCCGCCAACGTCGCCGTGTCGCTCAAAGCGGCGACCGACGCCGGTAAACGCCGCAAGCGCGTCGAGTGCCGCAGCCATTTCGGCGTTGAGCGCGAAGGCGACGCCCAGGGCGGCGGTGGCATTGCGCAGGTTGTGGACGCCGGGGACGCCGAGCCAGAGCCGAACCGAACGACCGTCGGGCAGGGCCACGTCCGCCGTCGATCCGTCCGGTCCCAGTTCGCGCACCGTGATCGAGAAGTCCGCACGATCGATGCCGAAACGCCACGCGGTGTTCGCGAGCGCATCGGCGACGCGATCACTCCCGATGTCGGCGGTCCCGATCAGTGCCCGCGATGCCCGGCTGGCGAAGGTGACGAAGGCGGCCTCAAGCGCATCGACCGAGCCGTAACACTCGAGGTGATCAGCCTCGACATTGTTCACCACCGCGATCGTGGGCTCGAGGGTGAGGAAGGCCTGGTCGTATTCGTCGGCCTCCACCACGAAGAGCGCATCGCCGTCGAGCATGGCGTTGCCGTGCCAGGCGGCGACGCGACCACCGGCGAGCCCGGTCGGATGCAGCCCGGCCGCGCGCAGCACTTCCGTGGTCATCACGGTGGTGGTGGTCTTGCCGTGCGTTCCGGCGATGGCAACCAGCGTGCTCCCGTTCACCAGCTCGGCGAGCGCCTGTTTCCGGAACACGATGGCAATCCCGGCGGCGCGGGCAGCTTGGAGTTCCGGGTGATCGAGTGAGGCGGCCGCGGTCGCGACCACCGCCCGCGCGCCCTCGACGTGAGCCGTGTCGAATCCGAGAGCCACGGTGGCACCGGCCGCACGAAGGTCGAGGAAGGCGGTATCGTCGAGATCGCAACCGGTCACAGTGACGCCGCGCCGGCGTGCGGCGAGCGCGAGTGCGCTCATCCCGGCACCGCCGATACCGAGAAAGTGGACGGGACGCGGATCATTGGGGTCGAACAGTGCGGGCACGGGAGCAAGATACACAACCGGGAGAGGAGAGAGGAGAGAGGAGAGAGGAGCGAGGAGAGAGAGGCGAGACGAGCGTCGAGTCGAGCGCGCGGCCAAAGCCGCGAGTTCACTCAACCCGCGAACTCGCCAGCCTTGCCACTCGTTCCGCGATCAGCGCTGCCGCGCCCGGCTTGCCCCGCGCTCGCGCCGCCGCGGCCATTGCCGCTCGACGCGGCGCATCAGCCAACAGCTCGCGCAGTGCATCACCGAGCCTCGCGGCGTCCAGCCCACTCTGCGCCAGCACCACCGCCGCACCAGCCCGAGCCAGCGCCTGGGCATTGTACGTCTGGTGATCGGCCGCTGCCGTCGGCAACGGAATCAGCAGCGACGGGATCCCCCACGCGCAAAGTTCAGCGAGCGTCATCATTCCCGATCGCGCGACGCAGAGATCGGCGACCGACCAGGCGTCGGCCATCGGATCAAGGAACGGCACGACATGAACCCGTGGCGGGTCGTGGAGCGGCGCGAACTCGGCTTGCATCGCGCGCCCGGTGGTCCAGATCACCTGCACCGAGCGGGCACCACCACCCCGCAGCCAGGTCGCCACGACGCGATTGATCGCCAGCGAGCCCTGCGAGCCACCGGTGATCACCAGCACCGGCCGATCCACCGTGAACCCGAAGCGGGCCAAGGCCGCGGCGCGACGCTCAGGATCCGGCGCCACGATGGGCGCACCGGTGACAATCGCGCGATCGCGCACGGCCGCCGGCAACGCGGCCAGCGTTTCGGGTGCCGCCAGCCAGATCTCGCCAGCGCGCTTCATCAGCATGCGCGTGGCGAGTCCCGGACGAACGTCGAGTTCGAGAATTCCGGTCGGGATGCCGCGTCGCGCCGCACGCCAGAGTACCGGCCCGCTGACATAACCACCCGTGCCAATCACCACAGCCGGTCGCTCCAGGGCGAGCATGCCATCGACGCGATGCATGAGCCTCGGCAGCAGCAACGGCCAGCGTATGTTCTGCCACCACTGTCGCCGGTAGAGCGGCTCGAGCGGCAGGAGGTGATGCGCCACGCCGCGTTGTGGCAGAACCGTGGCCTCGATCCCGCGCATTGCACCCGCGAACACGAAGCGCCAATCGGGGTGCAACTGGCGGGTCGCCTCCGCCACGGCCAGCGCCGGCATCAGGTGACCGCCGGTGCCGCCCCCCGCCAGCAGGATCGTCGTCACCGCGCGCGCGCCGGGCGGCCGCGTTGTCGCCCGATCGAGACAATGACGCCGGCCGAAATCAGGTACAGGACGAGCGAAATCCGTCCCACCGACATGAACGGCAGCGTCAGTCCGGTTGAGGGCATCAGCCAGGTGACCACGGCCGCGTGCATGAACGCGGTCACGCCCACGGACACCGTCAGCCCCGCGGCGAGATAGGTCCCGAAGGGGTCCGGCGCCGTGCGCGCAACGCGGAAGCCCATCCAGCAGAAGACGCTGAAGCAGAGTGCAACAAAAATGATCCCGACGAAACCCCACTCCTCGCCGATCACGGAGAGCAGGTAGTCGGAGTACGCCTCGGGAGTGTGTCCCAGCTTCTGGGTTCCGTTACCGAAGCCGACGCCCTTGACGCCGCCGCGGCCGAACCCGATCAGACCCTGACACTCCTGCGTCGTCACATCACAGGCGAGCGCTGGCTCCTTGAAGGTCGCGTTGCGCTTGCTTCGGACCGCGTCGAACTTGAGGACCAGTAGCACCATGACCGCCGCAAGCAGCACCGCGAGCGCAAGATGAGGCACCCGCGCGCCGGCCGTAAAAATCACCGTGATTCCGATCACGCCGAGCACCGCGGCCATCGTCACGCTCGGCTCGGTCGCGACCAGCCCGCAAACAATCGCGATCACGCCGATCAGCGGCAGGAACCCCTCGTTGAAATCGCGCACCTTGGTCCCCAGCGCAGCGGCGTACGCCGCGAGCCACACGGCCAGCGTGAAGCGGGCGACCTCGGACACCTGCAACTGCACCCCGACCTTGATCCAGCGATGGGCACCGTTGATGTACGGAAAGATGTCTCGCAGCGAACCGCTCGCCTGCTTGCCCTTCCAGAACACCGCGACGAACGCGATGAGGACGAGCCCGACGACGGTGGCCAGAAAGATCGGCAGCGCAATCTTGCGCCAGATGCGGTAGTCGGTCTTGGCCGCGGCGAGGAACAACACGCCACCAATGACTGCGGCAATCCCCTGTTGGGTCGCCTCGTTAAACCACGGCGCGAGGTAGGCGCCCGAGGCGTAGCAGCTCGCGATCCCCATTGCCGTGAGCATCAGTGTCACCACCGCAAGCAGCCGGGTCTCCCACCGGAACTCGCCGGGGTGGCGCACCGCCGGTGTGCTCACATCTCCTCCACGAGCGCCCGGAACGTGGCACCGCGCTGCTCGTAGTTGTCGAACATGTCATAGCTCGAACAGGCGGGGGACAACAACACTGCGGCACCCGGCTTCGCCAACACGCGTGCCTTCGCGACCACGTCCTCGAAGGTGGTGCCGCGCACGACGCGGATCGCGTGGCCGAGGTCGTGCTCGATGAGGTCGCCGGCCTCGCCGTACGCCACCACCGCCTGCGCGTGCTGGCAGAGCGGACCAACCAGGTCGACGTACGGCTCGCCCTTATGCCGCCCGCCAAGCAGCAGCACGAACGGCCGCTGCATCGCCTGGATCGCGACGCGGGTGGACGCCACGTTGGTCGCCTTGGAGTCGTTGATCCACAACACGCCGTCCACCTCGCGGACCGGCTCCATCCGGTGCCGGAGCGGGCGGAACGTGGCGAGACCGTCCGCCAGTGACGCGTGATCGACGCCGACGGCGTGGAGCGCCAGTGAGGCGGCCAGCGCGTTGGCGACGTTGTGGTCACCAAGTAGCGGCAACTCGGCACGGGCAAGTAACGCCTGCCCGGCCAGCATCAGTGTGGCGGTCCCGCGGTCGTACCATGCGTCCGCGCGCGTCCCGGCGGCGGCAAACGCCAGATGACGCCCCGGCACGTTCGCAACGATCGCTCGTGAGTCGAAATCGTCAAGATTGCTCACCCAGATCGACGCCGCGCTGGCATTGGTAAACAGCCGCGCCTTGTCGGCGTAGTAGGATGCCAACGTCGGATAGCGATCAAGGTGGTCGGGGGCCAGGTTCGTCAGGATGCCGACCGTCGGCGCGAGGTCGGGGCAGTCGTGCAACTGGAACGACGACAACTCGACCGCGAGCCATTCCGGGCGAGGGTCCGCCAGCGCGACGGCCGATAGGGGGTTGCCGATATTACCCGCCGCGACACTGCGACGCCCGCTCGCGCGCAACAAGTGATCCGCCAGGCCGGTCGTCGTGGTCTTGCCGTTCGTTCCGGTGACGGCAATCGACGGGATCTCCGCCATCGCGTCGAGTCCGAGCTGCGCCTCAGCGAGGATCAACACGCCGGCATCTGCCGCCGCACGAACAACGGCCGCGTCGGGCGGAATCCCCGGCGAAAGAATCAGCGCAGCGCTCGTGACCACCCGTGCCAGATCGTGACCACCGACGTCCACCATCACATTCGGTCCCGGCTCGGCGCGGAGCGCCTCGGCCGCCGCGAGGAGCACGTCGCTGATTCCCGCGTCGGACACGTACACGGGGATGCCGCGCGCGCGGAGCAAACGGGCCGCTGCCGTGCCGCTCCGCGCCAAGCCGGCCACGCTCACTTCACGCCCGGATGCCCGCCAGTCGTCGAGCCGGTTCATCGCAGCTTGAGGGTGGCCAGCGCGACGAGCGCGCAAAAGATCCCCAGGATCCAGAACCGCACGACCACAGTGATCTCGTGCCAACCGAGCTTCTCGAAGTGATGGTGCAAGGGCGCCATCCGGAACACCCGGTGCGAATCGGCGTACTCCCGACCGCGCGTTCGCTTGAAGTACCGGTACGCCCCGATCTGGATCATCACCGACACGGCTTCGGCCACAAATACGCCGCCGATAATCACCAGCAGAAACTCCGACTTGAGCAGGATCGCCACGGTGGCGAATGCCCCGCCGAGCGCCAGGCTGCCGGTGTCGCCCATGAACACCTGCGCTGGATGCGCGTTGAACCAGAGGAAGCCGAGGCAGCCACCCACCAGCGCCGCGCAGAACACCGCCAACTCACCCGAGCCCGGCAGGTAGAAGAGGTTCAGGTACCCGGTCGCGTCGACCCGGCCGAGGACGTACGCAAAGAACGCAAACGCCGCCGCGGCGATGAGGGAGAGTCCGGTCGCCAGCCCGTCGAGGCCGTCGGTCAGGTTGACGGCGTTCGAAAACCCGGTCACAACGCCGGTGACGAAGAGCACATACACCGGCGGAACGAAGACGACCACGAGGTACTTGAAGAACGGTACCGTCGTGGCGGCGGCGGGTATCGTCGCCGGCGATACCACCGGCCAGAGCAACAGCATCACGCCGAGCGTCACGCCGAAGCTGATCTGTGCCGCCAGCTTCCACTTGGCAACCAGTCCGCGCGACCGTCCCTCGACCACCTTGAGGTAGTCGTCCACGAACCCGATCGCGCCGGTCCAGAGCATCGCGATGACCGTGACGACGATGAAGCGGTTGTTGAGCGGCGCCCAAAGCAACGTCGGGATCACCGTCGCGGCGATGATGATCAGCCCGCCCATGGTCGGCGTGCCGCGTTTCGCCTGGTGGCTTGCCGGCCCCTCGACCCGGATCACCTGCCCGACCTTGTGCGCCCGCAGCTGCCCAATGATCCACGGTCCCACGGCGAACGCGATCAACAGCGCCGTGACCATCGCTCCCGCCGCACGGAACGAGATGTACGTGAAAAGGTTGAAGAAGAGGTGCGCCTTCCCAAGCGGAGCGAGCAGGTGATAGAACATCCGACCTCAGGTCGTTGGGACGGCGCGGGCGAGAACGGCGGGAAGAATACGTTCGAGCGTCACTCCCCGTGAACCCTTGAGCACCACCAGTTCGTCGCCAGCCAGTCGGCTGGCCAACAACGGGGCGAGCGCCTCGGCGTCCGGCGCTTCAACCAGGTGCCCGGCGTACCGATCGCGATACCCGGCGAACGCCGGCACAAAGTCGCCAACGAGCGCCAGCAACTCCGGTTCCATTGCGGCCAGCCACCCGGCCACCTCGCGATGCAGCCGGTCGGCGTGGAGCCCAAGTTCGCGCATGGTCCCCGCCACGAACACCAGTCGCCGGCCGGGCCGAAGCGCCTGCGCCAGCGCGATCGCCGTCGCGAACGACTGCGGGTTCGCGTTATAGCTGTCGTTGACGATCGTGAGGCCGCCGTGTTGCGTCAGCTCGCCCCGACCACCCGGAACGGTGAATCGCTCAAGGGCACCAGCGACCGCATCGAGGTCGAGCTTGAGATCGCGCGCGATCGCCCACGCGAACATCGCGTTGCCGGCTTGGTGCGTCCCGCGCGCGGCGAGCGTGAAGCGACGACCATCGATCGACACGACGGGACGGCCATCCGCGTCCGTGGTTACGGACGCGGGAACCAGGTCCGCGTCGCGAAGCCCGGCCGTCACCACACGTCGGGCGAGCGTGCGGGCGCCCCGGGCCAGCTCGGCAGGCTCGGTGCCCACGATCGCCAACGGGGCGTCCTTGGCGAGGGAGAGCTTCTCGCGGATCACGCCTGCGACCGATCCGAACCCTTCGAGGTGGCCCGAGCCGGCGTTGAGCACCACGGCGATGTCGGGGCGGATGATCTCGCGATATCGCGCGATCTCGCCGGGAAGATTCGCCCCAGCCTCCACCACCAGCGCTTCCGTCCCGACCGGCGCCTGCAGGATCGTCATTGGGACGCCAACGAGGTTGTTGTCGTTCGCCCGTGTCTTGTGTACCCGCCATCTCGTCCCGAGTGCTGCCGCCACCATCTCCTTGGTGGACGTCTTGCCATTCTGCCCGGTGATCCCGACCACTGGGCCGGCGAACCGGTCGCGATGCGCCGCCGCCAGGTCGCCGAGGGCGCAGAGGGTGTCAGCCACTTCATAGAGCACCAACCCACTCACCGGTGGCGTGCCGCGGCGAACCACCGCACCACTGGCGCCGGCATCGCGCGCCGCGGCCAGGAAGTCATGCGCGTCGAACCGCTTGCCGGCGAGTGCGACAAAGAGCGACCCGGGCGCGAGCGTGCGCGTGTCGGTGACGACCGCGTCGTAACCGACGGCGGCCGAACCAGCCACGCCGAGGGCGCGGCGCACCCAGTCGTCGGGGAAGATCGCCGTCATGACGGCAGCAACGACGCGACAATGTCGCGTTCGTCAAAGTGACGGTACGTAGTGCCCTCCACCTGGTAGGTTTCATGTCCCTTCCCGACGAGGAGGACCATGTCGCCGGGACGCGCCATCTGGAGCGCGTGCGCGATCGCTTCTTCGCGGTCGAGGATCCGGTCATACGACCCAGCCGGCATCGCCGCGACGATGTCGTTGATGATCTGCTCGGGATCTTCGCGCCGCGGGTTGTCCGACGTGACGACCACCCGGTCCGCATGCTCCGCGGCGATCCGTCCCATGATCGGCCGCTTCCCCTTGTCGCGCTCACCGCCGCACCCGAACAGGATGAAGAGGCGCCCCGGCACCAGTGGTCGCAACATCGAGAAGACGCGCTCGTAGGCATCGGGCGTGTGGGCATAGTCGCGCAACACCGTGAACGGCGTATCCGCCAGGCGCTCCAGGCGACCTGGCACCTGCGGTGCGGTCGCGAGTCGCTCGACCACGTCGTCGATCGGTTCGCCTGACCCGAGCGCCACCGTCGCCGCACCGACCGCGTTGGCGACGTTGAATTCGCCGAGAAACGGGATCGACACGTCACGGGTGCCGAACCGCCCGCCGAGGGTGAAGCGCGTGCCGGCGGACCGGTAGACCGGATCCGCGACGCTGACATCGGCGTCGGGAGCAAGACCCCACGCCAGGGTCCGCCGGTCACGCCGAAGCGCCTGCCACGCGGGATCATCCGCGTTGACCGAAAGGACACCGTCGCTCGCAACGAGTTCCGCCAGCCGGAGCTTGGCGGCGAGGTACTGCTCCATCGTGAGGTGATAGTCGAGATGCTCGCGCGTCAGATTGGTGAAGATCCCGGCGGCGAAGGTAAGTCCTTCGAGTCGCCCCTGATCGAGCGCGTGCGACGAGGTCTCCATCGCCACGTGCCGCACGCCGCGGTCGAACAGCGCCCGGAAGGTGGCCTGCAGGTCGAGTGGACCGGGCGTCGTCAACGATCCGGCCGACGACTCCACTCGCTCACCGGCTGCGTCGAATGCTCCGAGGGTGCCGATGCTCCCCGCATCACCGTCACGGTTGAGCAGGTGACGCACCATCGCGGTGGTCGTGGTCTTGCCATTGGTCCCGGTGATACCAACGAGCTGCATCTTCCGCGCCGGTCGATCGTACCACGTCTCCGCGATCACCTGTGCCGCTCGGCGGCCATCGCGCACGATCACCGCGGGCACCGAGGCATCCACCGGCTGCTCGGCCACCAGCGCCGACGCGCCGTTGGCGAGTGCCTGGGGAATGAACGAGTGGCCGTCCACGACGGAACCGCGGAGCGCCATGAACAGCGCCCCCGGCGTCACCGTGCGCGAGTCGACGTCGACGCGTTCAATCTCGACGTCGGCGCTCGGTGCACTCGCGATCAGGTCCTGCCGCCGCAGTGCCGCGACCAGGAATTGCAGCTTCATGGCATCGAGTCCGCGTAGATCGTGACGACGGCGCCGTGCGAGAGGGAGTCGCCGGCAGACGGTGCGGTGCTGCGCACGCGCGCGTGCCCCACCAGGCGAACCTGGAATCCCGCCCGCTGCAACGCCACCACGGCTTCCCGAACCATCTGGCCAGCGACCACCGGAACCGCCACCGGCGCGAACGTTTTCGTCGACCGTATCACCGGAAAGGCGACCCGCTTGACGGCCGCCAGCACCGGCGCCCCGGCTGGCGCGGCAGCTGGCACCGCCGGTACCGCCTCCATGAGCCATCGCCGATCGAGGGGACTCGTGGGCGCAAGGAGCGCCTGTTGCAGCACCTGCCTCACGATCGGCGCTGCCACGTCGCCGCCATAGATCTTGCCGTTGTGCGGACGGTCGATCATGACGTACACCACCGCTTGCGGGTTGTCTGCCGGGAAGATCCCGACGTACGAGGCGCGATACCCGCCCGTCGTGACCTTCGCCGTGCCAGTCTTGCCGGGCACCGGAAAGCGATCGAGCTGCGCCTTGGAACCGGTGCCGCCGTCGCCTTCGGTCATCCGGAGATACTCGAACAGGTGTTTCGCGATCGAGTCCGGCACCGCACGGCGCACAGTGTCCGGGTGGTGTTGCCACGTCACGACACCGTGTTCGTTACGCACTTCCCGCAGCAACGTGGGCGCCATCAGCACGCCATTGTTGGCGATCGCCGCGTAGCCAACGGCGAGCTGCACCGCGCTTGCTTCCCACTCGTAACCCTGACCGAGCGACGGCTGCGACAGGAGGCGA
Source organism: Gemmatimonadota bacterium (assembly GCA_025357945.1). Taxonomy (GTDB): domain Bacteria; phylum Gemmatimonadota; class Gemmatimonadetes; order Gemmatimonadales; family GWC2-71-9; genus Palsa-1233. The sequence continues at coordinate 44,189 of JANYLJ010000046.1, read as the reverse complement.
TTTTCCCATAACGCGGGGCGGCGCAACTTCCCCGGTGCCTCGCCGGGAAAACCGAGACCCGGTGCGGTACCAAAGCCGAAGTCGCGAATCGTCTCGTACTGCTGCTCAGGCGACAGGTTCAGCGAAAATTTCGAGATCGCGATGTTGCTCGAATACTTCACCGTTTCGCCGACCGTGACCATGCCGTGCAGCGGGTGGACATCCTCGATCTTGCGCGGTGCGCCGCGACCGACCGTCATCATCCACCGGCCGCCCTCACCGCTCACGGGCGTCGTGTCGGCGCCACTGCGGAGCAGGGCGGCGACCGTGAATAACTTGGACGTGGATCCGGGCTCGTTCGGCTCGACGATCGCCGACGAGGTCGTCACCATCGCGTGGGTGGACCCGTCCGGGCGCCACGACGCGACCGCGAGCAGTTCGCCGCTATGCACGTCGAGGATCACGATGTCGCCACCGAGGGCATGGTTGGTCTCGATACCGTGCCGAAGCGCCGCCTCGGCGATTCCCTGCAAGTTGTTATCGAGGGTGAGTTTTACGTCCTGCCCCGCCACGGGCTCCGTCAGCGGTGGTCCCGGTGCCGGGAGGCGCCTGCCCTTGGCGTCGACGAGATAGTGCCGCCGGCCCGGCTGCCCCTGCAGCAGCGTGTCGAGCGCCTTCTCCATCCCTTCGATCCCGGAATCCCCTTGCTGATTGAGGCGGCCGAGGATCCGATCGGCGAGCGACTGCATCGGGTACTCGCGGTTGAAGAGCACCTCGAGATGGACGCCGTGGAGACCTCGCAGCGTCGCCACCTGTTCCGCGCCGAACGGCCCGTGGAAATAGGGGTAGTCGCCGCGGAACTGCTCGGCGACCTTCGGCTTTGGTACGCCGAGGAGTGCGACCAGCCGCGCCCGCAACGCGGCCGTGTCCTTGACCTGGTTGAGCGACACCTTGACGCGGTACTGCCCCTGGCTCACCGCCAGCGGCTGGCCGTTCCGATCATAGATCCGGCCGCGGCGAGCGGGGAGTTCGCTGTCGCGCTCACGCCGGTTCGCCGCCTTGGCAACCCAGACCTGGTGATGCACGACCTGCAGCCAGAAGCTGCGCGCGAGCACCGCCGCCGCCGCGACGAGCAGCACGGCCTCAAGGAAGACGATGCGTGCGGCGGGTTTGGCCATTCAGTGCGCGACGGGAACGGCGAGCAGGTGGAACTCGGTATCGGAGGCGAAGCGCAATCCGAGCGCCGCCGCCTTGGGCGCCAGCACCGGCAGGCTCTTCAGCGCGGCGACCTTCGCTTCCACGTCGCCGCGGATTCCCGCGACCGCCTGAATACTGTCGTTGAGCGCGGTGACGCGCTCCTGCATCCGGAAACCAGCCCGGGTGCGGAACACGATTGCGCCGACGGCAGCGAGGAACACTGCCGTCCAGGCAATCACGAGGTAGCGACCCCTAACCCGCATGGTGGACTCGGAAGAAGCGGAGCTTGGCACTGCGTGCGCGCGGATTGCCGGCAATCTCCGCCGCGAGCGGGATGATCGCCCGGCGAGGTTCGGCCGTTCCGAGCGGTTCCTTGCCGCAGATACACTGCGGCAAACCCGGCGGGCAGATGCACCCGTGCGCCCAGGCACGGAACGCGCCTTTCACCAGTCGATCCTCGCCCGAATGATAACTGATCACCGCCAGGGTTCCGCGATCGCCCAGCGCCGTGCGGAAGAGCGGGAGTGCCCGTTCGAGGCCACCCAGTTCGTCGTTCACCGCGATGCGGAGCGCCTGGAAGATTCGCGCGAAGTCGCCCGGACCGCTGCGCGGACCGAGTACCGCCCGGACGGCGTTGACCACGTCGTCGCTCATGATAAATGGTGCGTTCTCGCGACGCCGAAGGAATTCGCGCGCCATTCGCACCGCTCGCGGCTCGTCGGCGTAGTGGCGCAGCACGTCGGTCAGCTCCTCTTCGTCCACGCTCGCCAACCACTCCGCCGCCGTCGGGGCGTCGGGGCCCATGCGCATGTCGAGCGGCGCGCCGGGCCGGAAGGTGAACCCGCGGTCGGCCTGGTCGAGTTGACGTGACGACACACCGAGGTCGAGCAGGATGAACTCGGGGCGGAAGTTGACGATCGCGGTAACCGCCGCGTCGGCGGCGTACGCCGATTGGAGATAGCGGACGCCGACCTCGCCAAGCCTTGCCCGGGCGGTGGCGATCGCATCAGGATCGCGGTCGATCCCGAGCACCGTCGCGCCCTGGGCCAGGAATCCCGCCGCGTGGCCGCCATCTCCCAAGGTGGCGTCCACCACCCGCGTGGCGCCCAGCGCCCGCTCGACGATCGGCGCCAGGAGAACGGGCTGGTGCAGGACGGCGTTGGTCATGGGGTCCCGGAAAACAGATCACCCCATCCGGAATCGGACGGGGTGGACACGGGGCTGACGGGGCTCGAACCCGCGACCTCCGCAGTGACAGTGCGGCACTCTAACCAGCTGAGCTACAGCCCCTCAACGACCGGACGCGAAGCTAATCGCGTCCGGGCGCTGGTGGCAGGGGTCATGGCTTGCAGAAGACGCCTTGGAGCTGGGGGATCGCCTTGCGTTCGGACCGGACCGACGTCATGATCCCCGCGCCATACTGGGCGATGCCGCTGTTCGAGCTGGCTGATATGACGACGAGCGACGGTTCGAGCATGTCCAGGAACGCCGAGTAGCGCTTGACCGTGGTGCACGACTTGTCGGCACGGGCGGCGGCGGACATGACCACCAAACCGTTCTGAAGACCGCGAACAATGAAATAGTGGCCGAACTCGAAGTACAGCTTGTTCGGCGGGTTGAACGCGACCACCGCCTGGCCGAGATGCACCGCCGTCGAGTCGTCCGACGGTGTGCGCTTGGTTGCGGAATCGGCGAACGAGACCAACAACCCCGCATACTGGTTCTTGCTGGTCTCATCGCCGTTCTTCTGGAAGAACGCGCCCAGCTTGATGGCCTCGTCCACACGATTCGCCTTCAGCAGCGCGATCTCGATCGCCAGCGCCGGCCGTGAATCCGTCGGATCGATCCTGTTCAACACGTCGACGATCGTGAGCGCCGAATCGACCTGGCCGGCATCCGAGTAGATCGACAGCTCGAGCTTGTATGGATCGGTCGAGCTCGGGTACTTGGCCGCCCATCGCTTGGCCCAAAGCAACGAGTCGGCGCTATTGCCGGCCACGTAAACGATCTTCGGGAAGAAGTTGGTGTCCGCGCGCGTAGCGTCGAGCGTGTATTCCTGGACGAACGCCGTGTACGCGCATGCGAACTTGACCCTCGCCTTCGCCGAATCGGGCTCGCCCGCGGCGCTCGCCGCGCACGCGTTGCCCAACAGGTCCGGCCAATCCGGCGATGTGGGATCGAGCTTCATCTGCGCCACCACAACCTGCTCGGCGGCGTCCGGCCGATTGTACTGCTTGAAGATCTTGACCGCCTCTTCGGCCAGCAGCCGATTCGTCGGCGCAATGGTGATCATCTGCTGGTAATCGGCCACGACGGCGGTCGAGTCGTGCTTCTTCTGGTGGATGATCGCAAGCTGGTTGAACGCCTTGAGCGAGAACGGGTCACCGATGATCGCATTCTTGAAGTGCCTGGTCGCTTCGGAACCGACGGAGTCCTTCGCCTGCTCGATCAGGCCGAGGCAGTACTCGGCGAAGCCGTAATTCGGCACAACCCTGAGCGCCTTGTTCGCGCCATCAGCGGCCTTCGACTTGTTGGCCGCAAGATTGTCCTTGCAGTTCTTCGCGTCGGGATACGCCTTGAAGATGATCGTCACCTGTTCGGCGATCCTGCTGCCGAAGTCCGCCGCCGTCTGACCTGCCAGCTGTGTTGCCTGGACAACCTGGCCGGCGTCGTCGGCGATCCCGGTCACCCGGATCGACGCCGTGAAAAGGCCGCCCGGCCCCTTGGACGTCGTGGTCATCACGAACACGCGCGCCAACATTGCCGACGCCACCTGGCGCGCCGACTCCGGCGAGAACAGCTGGTCCGGGCTGTAGCCCCAGGTCTGAAAGTTCGTGTTCATCTCCCGGCGCGTGATCACCAACCAGTCGTCGCCGCCGATCTTGCTGGCAAGTTTGTCGCGAACGGCGCTCCCGATGATCACGGCGCTGGTGGAGTCGGCACCGCTGCTCGGGTATGGCGTCGCAACGAGGACACGCGTCGCGGGCGCGACGTATGGGGCGTTGCCCGAAATCGTGCCGCGAACGCCCTGCGCCGAGACCGGCGAAACGGCCGCCGCCGCCGAAAGGATCAACACCGAAATTGCCTGTTGCAACATCCTTAGAACCCCCGGATTGATAGCCGGCCGACTCGCGAGGCCGTCGTCGATAACGGAAACCCCAAACGCCAACCATGGGCGAAGAGGGACTCGAACCCCCGACATCCTGCGTGTAAGGCAGGCACTCTAACCAACTGAGTTATTCGCCCGGACCTCAGGCAATGAGCGCCAGCGGCAACAGCACACAGTACCCTACCACCAATAAGACGGATGCGGGCTCCGGAGAACCACTCTTGAGCACTGCGTAGCCAATGACGACGCTCACCAAGGCGGCCGCAAACAGTATCATGTTGCGACGTGGGAAGAGGGTCGCCGGACGGTCCCCGCTCGGAGCTGTAGCTGGCATAGGGTGGCAGGCTAGCTCCTTGGGTCCAACGGGTCAAGTTGATGTGGCTCAACTTCTTGAATCGTAATCGTTCCGTCATCTTCCGGCGGTTGCGGCCAACCCACGTCGAGGGCCGCTCGACGCGGCGCCTCGCGACGCTTCCGGGACGCCGCCGCCCACATCAGTGCCATCGTCACGATCAGCCACATACCCCCCGTGGCCAACCAGACCAGCCAGTTGTAGTGCTGCCGGACCGATCGGGTCCAGACCTCCTCGAACCGATCGATCGTGAACCCGGTGGCTGAGGCTACGGCAGCGTCGAAGGGAACCCCTGCTTCCAGCGGTCGCAGCAACTCGCCCAGGTCGCCGTTGCGACTCCGACGGGCCAACTCCGCAACCGCCGATCCCGCGAGCGCATATGCCGTTTCCGCGTCACCGTCACTCCCCCTTAACGCGCCATCCAGCGCCCGGAGTTCCGGGATCGTTCCGGTCGCCACGGCGAGGTTGAGTCGTAGCGCAGCGAAGCGACCGTACTCCGCGGCCGCCAGCACGGCGTAACCTTCGTCGAACCAGAGCGGCACGCGTCCTGGCACCTTCCGGTGCAACGCGACGTGCGCCAGTTCGTGTCGCAGCGTCTGGTAGGGGTCCCCGGCATCGAGCCGGATAATCACTACCCGACTGCCAGGAAACGCCGCCCCGGCCCCCCAACTCGGCAGCCGGCCCCGCGACCAGCGGGCAAAGTCGGCGCGGTCGTTCGCCACGATCAGCAGCAACCGCCCGGGATCGAGTCGTCCGAGTCCCAGCCAGTCATGCGGCACCGACGCCGCCTCGGCGAGCCCTGTCGCCAACGCCGCGTGCGCCGGATCGGCGTAGACCGTGATATCGCCGACGTCGATCCGTCGCTCCGGCACCGGAGTGTTCCCGATCTGCACCAGCAACGCGATCAGGCGAACGGCGAACGTGGCGGTACTCCTCCCCCGGCAACCGTGTCGAGCAACGCGCGGCAGCGTCCGGCGTGCGGCGAATGCCGGATCCCCGCCCCGAGCGTCCATGCCTCGCGCGCTTCGACATGCTGCCCGCGCAGCCAGAGTGCGCGGCCGAGTTCCGCCCACCCTTCGGCGAGATTGGGGCCCTGCGTCACGGCGCGTCGCAGGAACTCCACCGCGTCGCTTTGCATGTCGCGCTCCAGGTAGGCGACGCCGAGCCAGAAATTTGCGTAGAGTGCGGCGCGCCCATCTGCCGTACGTGCGGCAGCCCGAGACAGATGTTCGATCGCCTCACCCACGATACCCTTGCGGAGACAGATCGCCCCGATGGCCACCCGGGCCAACCCATTTTCCGGCTCGCCGAGGAGCACCTGGAGGCAAAGCTGGAGCGCCTCGTCGTTCCGGTTTTGGTACATCAGCGCCCAGCTGAGCAGCGCCGGCGCCGTCGTGCTGGTGGCATCGAGCGACACCGCCTGGCGCAATTGCGCCTCGGCGACGGCCCAATCGCCCGCCGCGAGGGCGCTCCACCCGCGCTCGATATGGGTCGACGCGCCGAGATGATCGTGGCGGGTCGAAACGGCGGCGGCCTGTGGCAATGCCTTGAAGCCCTCCACGAGGTCGCGGATCCGCTCCTTGAACGCGGTCATTTCCGCGATGCGCGTCTCGGTCCGTTTAAAGAGTGCCACGATCGCCGACTTGAGCGCGGTACGCTCACCCGCCGCAACCTGGCCCTGGAGTGCCGTCTCGAGCCGCTCGAACTCCGCGCGGAGCGACGCCACGCTGTCGTCGCTCACGCGGCCACGCCCGATCCGGCGAGGTTGGCGCGCGCCAGCGCATGTTCGGGGTTGAGGCGAATGGCCTGTTCCCAGCGCTGCCGGGCAGCGGCAAGGTCGCCACGCCGGCAGGCCAGGTTGCCAAGCTTGAAGTAGATGTCGTCACCGAGAGCTGGTGCGATCTTGGCCGCCCGTTCGTACGACTCTTCGGCTTCATCCCAGCGGCCGGCACGATAGAGCAGGTCGCCGAGGTTCTTCGAGATCTGTGGAATGGTGGGGTCTTCGCCGAGGGCGTGGCGCAGGTGCGCCTCGGCCTCGCCGACTTCGCCAGTCCCTTCGAGCAACACGCCGAGCGTCGTCCGCAGGACGGGGTGATCCGGGAACGCGGCCACCCCTTCCCGCACGGTGCCCAGCGCATCCGGCCAGGCTTCGGACAATCCCTGGGCCCAGCCGCAGCCCCAGAACCAGCGCGCCGGCGGCGTGGTGGTCCCGAGCAGGTCGCGGGCCCGCGCAAAGCGCTCGAGCGCCAGCGCCGATTCGTTGCGTCGCAACGCGAGCAGTCCCCACGCCGTCCACAGCCTGGCGTCGTGGTTGTTCGCCTGCACCGCGTTGGTCAGTGCTGCGTCGGCGTCGTCGAGGCGGCCGGCCGCCTCGAGCGCGAGCGCGAGGTTGTGCAACACCGCCACGCGCGCGCCATCCCGCTCGACGGCGCGCTCGAAGTGCTCGACCGCGTCGCTCCAGCGCGCCTGGCGCAACGCGATCAGGCCGAGATGAAACGGGGCGACACCGTCCATGGGCCGCAGCTCCCCGACGCGACGAAACTCGCGTTCCGCCTCAGCCAGCATGCCCGTGCGGTAAAAGGCGACGCCGAGATTGCGATGCTCGTCGACGCGCGAAGCATCCTCGCGCGGCGCGGGCGGCGGCGCGGTCGCAACACGGCGGAGCCGACCGGCAGAGAGCAGGCCGTAGAGCACGCGGCACACCTCGAACTCGCTCAGTCCAGTGCCGTCCACGATCTCGCGGACGGTGTTAAGTCCGTTGATCAGTGGCAGCACCCGGCGTTCGGACTCGACGAGATGCGCATTGTTGTCGGCGGCGCTTCGTGGCTCCCCTTCGAAGGCGTAGACCGCATCGACCGTCGTAATCTTCTTGGCGATCACGCTCCACTCGTCGACCCGCCGCGCGCCCTCCAGCAGCAGCCCCTCCGGATTCAGGCGCAGGTTCGCGTCTGGTGCGTCGGTCGGCGACGCAACCTCGAAGGAGAACGTGCCGCTCGTCCAGGCGAACAGCGTGTACACCGTCTCTTCGACCTGGCGACGCAGCTCGTCGGCCAGCTCGCCAGCCGTGATCAGTCCGAGGTGGACCAGGATCTCGCCGATGCGGCGGCCCGGCATCGCCACCTGCGACGCGATCGCTTCCTCGAGCTGTTCGACCGAGATCTTCCCTGCCGCCACCAGCCGCTCACCGAGTCGATCGGTACGGGACACCATGCCGGCGAACGTGATCCACCCTTCGTCGAACCAGATCGAACCGAAGTTGCGATCACTGGCGACCGACAGGCAGCCCGTTCGGCGTCCCAGGAACAACAGCTGTACCACGTCGGCCAGCGATGCTTCCTTGAGTGACCCCTTGATCGCCATCAGTTCCAGTCCTCGAGCAGGCGCTCGGCGATGTCGGGCCAGGTCTCGATCATCTTCTCGCGCGAGCGAATCGCGCCGGCCCCCGGTGCCAGCAGGCCGCTGCCGCGACGGGGCGGCCGCACCACTGGCGCGATCGTCCCTTCAAGTATCACCCGTGCGACGTCTACCGACAGCGCCGTGTCACGCCCTTCCGCCGCGCTCAACAGCCGCGGCACCAGCTGCTGCACCTCACGGAGCGAAGCAGCCGGACGGGCAGCGAGATACTCCACCAGCTCCGGATCGGCGGGCCCGGGTCCGAGCAGGCGCTCCACCTCGCGCGTTCTTGCCTCGCGATCGGGGGGCCCGAGTTCGAGCACCAGGCCGCCAGCCAGGCGCGTCGCCAGACGCGGTTCGAAGCCATCGAGCTGCGTCGGCGCGGCCGTCGCCGTGAACGCCATCTGGCGCCCCGATTCGAGCAGCAGGTTGTAGAGCAGGTACAACTCTTCCTGGCTCCGCTCCTTGCCCGCGAGTGCGCCGACGTCGTCAAGGAGGAACGCATCCGCTCGACGGAGTTGTTGCCGCCAGCGCGTAATTGTCCCGTCGCCGAGGGCCGCCACGAGGCCGTCCACAAACTCCTTGCCGTCGAACACCACCACGCGAGCCACGCCGCTGCTCTTGAGCAGATGTCCGAGCGCATGCAGCAGATGAGTTTTCCCCAGGCCCGCCTTGCCAACGATGACCAGCGGATTGTAGCGCTGCCCTGGCGCCGCGGCGACGACGCGAATCGCTGCCACGACGGGGCGCGTCGAGGTGCCCTCGGCGAAGTGCGCGAGCGTGTACCGCGGCGACGGTCCGGGCAGTGGCGCGCCCGCCTCGCGGGCGTCGGTGACGAGCACCTCCGCCTCCGCCACGCGATCGGGATCATGCAGCGCCGTGTCGACCAGGAGCGATGGTGCGATGTCGCTCAGTTCACGCTGCAGTCGACGCAGCACGTCGATGTCGGCCTCGAATGTTGCCAGCGCTGCGGCGGGGTCGACCGCGATCTCCTGCGCCAGCAGGGAGTCCAGCCGGGTCGTGTGAAAGCCTTCGCCGCTATAGCGAAGTGCGGCTTCCGTGACCCGCTGACGCCAGCGATCCACCTGCTGCGATACCGCCGTTGACACATCGGCGAGAAAAGTAGAGAACTCGTCCAGACCAGCTGGGGACGCGGAGCTGGGGGCTGATGCGATGGGAGTGGAGCTCTGGCTGACCACGCCGATGGTTGCGCCGCTACCATCAGCCCCGCGCCCCGAGCGCCCAGCCGCCCTGGCATGCCCGAGCGTCGCCAACACCTTGCGCGCCTCGTCCACGCTCACCGGCCCGACCGCCACCGCCTGTTGCGCGATCAAGCGGTTGAGCGCGCCGAGCAGCTCGCGTACCGTGCCGATCGGCAACTCCGCCACGGCGGCCAGCACGTCGGGCCCGAAGGCGACCTGCCGCTCGACGACGCGGCGTGACAGGATCGCCAGGCGCGTCTCGTAGTCGGGCGCGCCGATGTCGATGACCAGGCCACCCGCGAACCGCCGGATCAATCGCTCGTCCAGCGACTGGATCTCTTCCGGCGGGCGATCACCGGCGAGCACGATCTGTCGATCGGCAGCCATCAATACGTCGATCAATCGCAGCAATTCCGACTGCAATTCGCGCTGATCGGCGAGCAACTGCGCGTCATCGACCAGCACCAGGTGGGCTTCGGTGAACCGGCGCCGGTACGCGTCGGCCTGACCAGCGGCGAGCGCGGTGTGGTAGGCCTCGACAAAATCGTCGGCGGTGACATACTCCACGACGCGCGACGGGTCGATCACGAGGGCTTCGTGGCCAATCGCCGTGAGGAGATGGGTCTTGCCCAGACCGGGGCGGGCATAGAAGAAGAGCGGGTTGTACGCCGCGCCGGGGGCTTCGGCCACCGCCTTGGCCGCCGTGGCCGCGAGGCGGTTCGACGAACCGACGACGAACGACGCGAATCGGGCGTGCGGGTTCAACATCGCCGACTCACGCGCCGTTCCGGCGGGTTGGGGCGAACTGCCGCATCACGATCGCGATGACACTATGCAACGCTTCGAGCACCCCTTCACCACGCAGCGCGCTGCAGACAAAGTCCGGGGCGGCCCGCGCATTGAGTTCCTGATTCAGCGCGCTGCGCGTGAGCAGCAGCTCCGCCGGGAGGTCGTGCTTGGTGTAGAGCAGCACCATCGGGACGTCGCGGGCATGGCCATCACGATCATCCAGATTGTCCCGCAGGCTTCGCAGCGCGGTGAGATTGTCCGCGAGCCGCCCCGCTTGCGCGTCGGCCGCGAACAGGATGCCGTCGGCGTCGCCGAGGATCACCCGCCGCGTGGCGTCGGCATGCCGCTGATCGGGGATGGCGTACAGGTGCACGCGCGTCTGCCACCCGCTGATCCTGCCGAGTTCGAGCGGCAACCAGTCAAGCAACCGCGCCACGCCGGCATCGGTGCCAAACGGGTTGATATTGCCGCGCCGTTCGGGCGTGACGCGATCCTGGATGCAATGGAGAATCGTGGTCTTGCCGACCTTCGGCGCACCATACACCGCCAGGGTCAGCATCAGTTCGCGTCGCTCGGCGTCGATGTGCGGCATCGCTACCGGGTCCCGAACAGGGCACGCAGGGAATCGTCGAGCTCGCGCTCGAAGCCCTCGGCCAGGACCTCGCGCACCGGCGTCACGACCGGTGCTGCCGCGGCGACCTGCTGCGCAAATCGGGCGAAGAACAAGCGGACCAATCCGACGGATGACTCATGGCCGAACACGACGAGGCCAATCCATCGGCCACGCGGCGTATCGAAGCCGGCCAGCCAGACCCCCTGCCGCTCGCCCTGGTGCACGATCGCGCCAAAGCCGCGCGGCGCATCGAGGATCGTGGCCAATTCCTGTGTGGTCGCCAGGATGCCGGCGCCGAGCGCGGCCGCGGACATCACGTCCAGTGACCGCGTGAACCCGTCCTGCGCGATCACCTGCCCCGAACTGGTCATCACCAGGGCGAGCCGCGCGCCGGATTCGCGAAGAAACTCCGTGAGTGGGTCAGCAACCCACGGCTCGAGGACGCGCATCAGTGCAACGCACCGGCAGCGTCACGCAGAACGAGCCGCAACCGCCCGAGTTCGGCGTCGTCGCGCGCGACGGCCACCAGCCAGAGCGGCGCGGGGCCGGCAACGGCCAGCACCGCCCCGCGTTCGCCCACGAGGTGGACACTCTCCGGTGGGGTCGCATGCAACGCGGCGGTACAACGCCGGGCGCGCGACACCAACGCGGCCGAGAGCGCGGCCACGTCGGCCGTCGCCAGGTCGTCCATGGCGGTCTCGGCGATGACGAGTCCGTCCTCGGCGGAGATGATCAGCGCGCCACGAACGCCGGCGACACCGGTTACTTCGCGCAGCGCGTCCTGCCACCCGGCGATGCTCATTGCATCCGCTCCAGCCACTCGCGCGCGGCGTGCGCGGCGCGCCCGCCCAGCGCCAGCAGCCGGCCGAGTGGCGTGCTGGCGCTGCGGTGCAACAGGAGCGCGGCGTCATGGCGCACCGGGATCACCGCGATCCGCGCATCGGCGGTTTCGAGCACGATGTGCCGCACCGCGCCAAGACCGAGCAGTCGCGCGGCGCGCGTCGCTTCGCGCGCCAGGCCGGCGGCGTCGGCCGACACGGCATCGGCCACCGACACATCGCCTGAATCAGCCACGGTGCCGGCGAGCCGCATCCCCTGCATGTCGAACAGCAACACGCCGCTCGCGGGATCCGCGAGGCGCACGGCGTCCTCGGTCGACCCGCGCGGCAGCGACCGGACCCGGTCAAGCGCCGCGAGGATGGTGGCATCGTGGGGCGCCCCCATGGCTGCCGCCTCGAGGTAGCGCTCGGCCAGCGCAAACTCACCCGACCGGAAGGCGATGAACGCAAGCCCCTTGCGGGCGCCGAGGTGACCGGTATCGCATTCGAGCGTCGCGTGCCACGCCGCGATCGCCCCGGCATCGTTGCCCTGGTCGGCGCGAATGCGGGCGAGCAGGTCGTGCGCGTCCGCGACCGCCGGATAGTGGCCGAGGCCGGCGAGTGCCACGGTCGCTGCGGCGGCGAGTTGGCCGCGCTGCCGCAACCGCTCGCCAAGTTCGAGGAAGGCCATGCCCTGGAGCGGAGCCGCCGATGCGCCAGCGAAGGGAACGTCAGTCACGGGCGTCGCGGAGAGCCTCCACCATGGTACGAGCGGCCTGCATCAGCGCGACGGCGTCGTCGGCGCGATCGGGATCATTGGCGTGCCAACTCTGCCACGCGTCGATGGCGCGCTCGAAACGGCCGGCACCGACCTCGGCCAGGCCGAGGGATCGCCAGGCCTCGGTGTCTTCCGGATGGTCGACGACCCGGGCGCGGAGCAGCGTCGCCGCCTCTTCGTAACGCCCGGCCTCGATCGCCGTGTGCGCCACCATGCTCGCGTCGGCGACCGGTCGCCGGAGCCCAAGTATAAGGGCAGCCTGCAGGGCCTGGATGCTCCCGGCGACCTCCTCGAGTGGCTCGTCGATGGCGACGGCGAGCGCCGTGACATCGCGGACGCCGTCCACCTGGTCCAGCAGCCGCCAGTCGAGCGGCGTCAGCAGCGGCACCGCACCAACGGCGAGCACGTCGTTCGCCGCAAAATCCGGAACCGCGTGGAAGTCGTCCATCAGCGGTGCAAGATCCACCCGGCGGGTCTCCGACGCGACCAGGTCGAACACCAGGGCGTCGGGAGAGAGTGACAACGGACCCGGTGCCGGCGCGGTCGTTTCAAAGTCGAAGCGCCCCTGCCGCCAGTGCAGCATCGCGGCGAGAGCCTGCGCGGCGAGTTGCGCCCGCACCTCCCGGGCCTGAGGCCGGCGCAGCACACCCGGGTCGTCAACGGCCTCGGCGTCGGTGACGAGGTGGCGGGTCAACAGCGCCCGCCGCGTCGCGGCGTCGTCGGCCGCCGGCTCCAGCGCAACAATCTCGCCATCGGTGATGCGCAGCCGACACGCGTCCGCCGGATTCACGCCAGTGATCCGCAGCACGCCGCTCTGGCCGCCCCGCTCGAGCAGTTGCAGCACCTCGATCAACCCGATCTCACTCAGTGGTCCGTGCATCTACTGTCCGGCGAAGAGCGACGCGAGCTGGCGGGCCGACCGCGCGTGGCGACGGCCGGCATCAGCGAGTTCGCTGGCCGGGTCGGTGCGACCGACGACTTCCCAGTCCTCGAGCGCTTCCTCGTACCGCCGAAGCTTGGCGAGCACGACGCCGCGGTGGAACAACGCGGCCGCTTGCGACGGCTGATGCACCAACACCTGATCGAACACGGCAAGGGCCTCGCCGAGATGCGCAGTCTGCAACAGTGAACGCCCCAGCGAGAGCAACACGTCGTCGGTGTGCGCCACCGCACCCGGCTCGCCGTTGTCGACCGGAAGTTCGATCGACGGCGCGTCGGCGGCCGGTTCCACCAGCCAGACCTGCGGGAGGTACCAGGGCGACAGCAGCAGCGCCCGACGGATAGCGGCGAGCGCATCAGCGTGGCGGCCCAGTCGCTCATGGATCAGGCCGAGGGTGAAGTGCGCCCGCGCCGATTCCGGGTCATCCGCAAGGACGGCAGTGATCAGCGGCATCGCCGCCGCGGGATCCTGGTCGCTCAGCGCGGCGTACCCGCCCAGGAATCGGAGTGACAGTGGCGCCTCGGCGTGTTCGAGAGCCGGCGCAAGCATCACCCGGGCACGATGCGCGAAGCCCCGGCGCAGCATGGCGAGCGCCTGGTTGTGCATCGCCGCCACGTTCCCGGCCGCGACCGCCTGTTGCCAGGCCGCGTCCGCCGCCGCGCGCTCGCGGCGCTGTTCGTGGAGCACGCCGAGCCCGTTCCAGGCCGCGCTCGCCAGCGGCGGGTGCTGCAGCGCCGTGCGGTAACACGCCTCGGCCACGGCGAATTCCAGCTGGCGATGCGCCGCGACCGCGGCCGCGAGCGGGTTTCCCGCCGGGGAGGGTTCCCGGTTCTCGGGGCCGGTATCGGCGAGCAGCATCCCGTCGCTGTGCCCGGCGGCGAGACGTTCGAGCGCGCGCCACGCGGCGCGCGGTGCGTTCGGCATCGCGGCAGCCGCGCGGGCCGCCTCGAGTGCCGCGGGTTGCTCACCGCGGCGGGCGGCGAACCAGGCGAAGTTGCTGAGCGTGGTTGGGTCGGCCGGGCCGAGCCTGCGCCTGAGGGCAGCGACGATCTGGGCGTCGCGAAGGCGGGCGGCCGGCATGTCAGTCGAGCCGCATCGCCTCGAGAATCGCGCGCACCGATGCCTTGTCGGGCATCAGCAGGAACGCACCGGTGAGCGGGTCGTCGGTCCCTTCGGCGGTGAACGCCGTATCGACGCAGAACACCAGGTCGCTCTCTGCCTCCCGGGGATCCACCGTCGCGGTGATCGCCTGTGCGGTGGGGCCGATCGTCAGCGACGGCACCGAGGGGAGCAGCATCATCCCCATGAAGTTGCTCAGCGCCGTCAGGTACGCCGAACAGACGATGTTGCCGACTTCCTTGAGCCCCGACTGCTCGAGTTCGCCGAGGATGCGCGGCGGGCCGGCCGGACGCCGCAGGATCAGGTCACAGAGACGACCGGCGTCAACTTCGCCAAAGGCGAGCAGCGCGCGCCCAGTGAGGTCGCCCAGCATGCGCATCGCGACCACGGCAATGTGGTCGCCGAACACCGCGACCATCTCCGGCACCTCGGCGTACGCCATCTGCCGCACGTGCGGCACCGAAATCATGATCCGGCGATCGGTGAGCTGCGACAAGGCCGTCGCGGCGTGCCCGGCACCGATCGTGGCGACTTCGCCGAGAGCGTCGCGCCGGAGGGTATCGAGGTCAGTGGTCGATCGCATTTTCCGCTCCTTGGTTGGCCATCCTCACACCACACTCGCCAGGTCCATCAACAAGGCTGGTCGACCATCGTCCAGCACGGTCGCGCCAGTGATCCAGCGGGCCAAACCCGCCGGCCGCTCGATCGGCTGGATGACCGCGTCGACCTGACCGTGCACGGAGTCAGTCAGCAGCGCCACCCGCTGCCCGTTTGCTTCGAAGACGACCGCTGGGCGACGCGCCGGCGGCTCGGCGCCGCGATAAAGAAGCAGCCGCCGGAGGTCGACGATTGGCAGCGCTTCACCGCGCACGAAGAGCACCGCCCGGCCGTCCTGCTGCCCGACAAGATCGGGCTGCCAGGCGACCAGTTCGATCACGTGGGTCAACGGCATCACGTAGCGCTCGTCCCCAATCCCCGTCACCAGCGCGCGCACGATGCCGAGCCGCGTCGGGAGCTTGAGGGAAAACACGGTGCCCCGACCGAGTACCGTCGTGAGCGAGAGCGACGCGCCGATGTCGCGCATCCGGGCGACCACCACGTCCAGCCCGACGCCGCGACCCGAGACGTCCGTCACGGTGTCGGCCATGCTGAAGCCAGGCCGCTCGAGCACCGCCAACAGGCCGTCGTCGGTGAGCGTCGCGTCGTCTTCGAGGATCCCCATCTCGCGCGCGCGTCGCGCCACGACGTCGCGATCGATGCCGCGACCGTCATCGGTGATTTCGATGATGACGGCCTCGCCGTCCTGGCGCGCCGCGACCGCAATGCGCCCGCCGGGTCGCTTGCCAGCCGCGCGGCGGACATCGGCGAATTCGATGCCGTGGTCCACCGCGTTCCGCAACAGGTGGAGCAATGGCTCCGCCAGCTGATCGAGGATGGCCCGATCGACTTCGAGCGGGTTGCCGGTCACGTCGACGGCGACGTCCTTGCCGAGGGCGCGGCCGAGGTCGCGCACCATCGGTGGAATGCGCTCGAATACCTCGGACAACGGCGCGAGGCGCACGTCAAGAATCCGGTCCTGCAGCGTGTCGAGGCGATGTGACATCTGCAGCGCCGCGCGCGCCGTGGGCGAGAACCGGTCGGCCGCTGCGCGTCGCTCGAGTTCCTGGCGGGCGGTGATCAGCGACCCGAGATCGCTCAGCAGCGCATCGAGCCGGTCCAGGTCGACCCGCACAATGCGCGGCCCCTGTGGCACCGCGTGCTGGTCCGCCGGGGTGAGTGCTCCACCGGCATCGGCGATCGCCCGCTCGCAGGCCGCCGAGATGTCGTCCAGCGCGACCTCGAAGGCGCGCAGCCACGCGGCGGTGGCCACCTGATCGCCGCGGCGCACCGTGCTGAGCGTCGTTTCCGTCGCGTGGGCGAGATCGGCCGCGGCCGTGAACTCAAGCGAGGCGGCCATCCCCTTGATGGTGTGGAGCGCCCGGAAGATTTCCTCCGCGCCGTCCGGCTGAGTGGGATCGTCCTGCCACTGCGACAGCGCGCGGCGGGCGCCCGTCAGCAGCGGGCGTGCTTCAGAGGCGAAGAGGGCGACGTAGCGCGCGCGCCGGGCGTCCGTCATCCACCCAGGACACGTTGCACGGCTTCGAGAACCCGTGCCGGCTGAAACGGCTTGACGACGAAGTCCTTGGCGCCGGACTGGATCGCCTCGACCACCAATGCCTGCTGGCCCATCGCGCTGCACATCAGGATTTTCGCGTTCGGATCCAGCGCAATAATCGCCTTGACAGCGTCAATGCCGCCCATGTCGGGCATCACGATGTCCATGGTGACCAGGTCCGGCTTGACCGTCTTGTACCGCTCCACCGCCTGGAGACCACTCGCGGCCTCACCGGCGATTTCGTAGCCGGCGCCGCTCAGAATATCCGCGATCATCGTGCGCATGAAGATCGCGTCGTCACAAATCAGGATCCGTTGGGCCACTACGTCCTCCGGCGTGAGACTCAGGCGAAGATCGCGGCTGCGATCTGCGCCAAGTCGATCTCTGCAAGGCCCGTGCGCGCCTCGCTATTCAACTCCACAACGGCATCAACCGCCACCCCGAACCGCCGTTGCTGCCACTCCACCACGACCACTTCGCCCCCGGTGCCCGACTCGCCGCTCAGGCCAAGCGAGCGGACCGCGTCCGCCACGGGGATGATCCGGCCGCGGTGGTTAACCATCCCCCGCACCGCCGGCACCCCGCCGGGGACCCGGATGATCCGGGCCTCCCGCAGCACTTCCAGCACCGAGGCGACCGGGATGAACCGACGGACGCCCGCCACCTGGACGACCAGCCCACCGCTCCCCGGCGCCGCCTCAGGCATCGGCGCCGAAGAATCCCATGGCAGCGAGCGCCCCCTGGCGGTCCGGCAGCGAGCCGACGCCGGCAGCGGCGTCCAGGAGTGGCCAGAGGTCAGCCGGCCACGGCGATACCAGTCGGAGCGGCGTTCCGCTCACCGGGTGGCGGAACGCCAGAAGTGCGGCGTGCAGGGCCTGGCGGGGTGCCAGCCCCTCGAGGCGTCGCGCCTCGGCCCGCCCCGGCCCGCCAATCCGCTGCCAGCCCCCGGCGGCGTAGACGGAATCGCCCACCACCGGATGGCCAATCGACTCGAGGTGGACGCGGATCTGATGGGTCCGCCCGGTGTGCAACTCGAGGCGCACAACGTCCATCGACCCGAGCCGGGCGACCACGAAGGCATCGGTCCGGGCCCGCCGCCCTGCTGGAAGTATCGCCATCCGCTTCCGGTCGCTGAGGTGCCGGCCGATCGGCGCCTCGATAATGTGGGGATCGTGATCCAGGTGGCCCCAGACCAGCGCCGCGTAGACGCGCGTCACGCGATGGGCCGCGATCATCGCGGCGAGCTTTCGGTGTGCCAGTTCGGTCTTGGCGACAATGATGAGCCCCGAGGTGTCCCGATCGAGCCGGTGCACGATCCCGGGTCGTCCCTCCGCCCCACCGGCGAGCGTGGTGCCGCGCGCGACCAGGGCATTCACCAGCGTGTCGTCCCAGTGCCCCGGCGCCGGATGCACCACGAGTCCCGCCGGCTTGTCGATCACGGCCAGGTCGTCATCCTCGTACACCACCGTCAAGGTGATTCCGCTCGGCGTGAACTGCCGCGGCGGCTCGCGCTCCGACGGCATCAGCACCACCACATCGCCGCGCACCAGGGTGCGCGATGAGCGGACCGGTACGCCCGCGACGATCACGCAACCGTGGGCGACGAGGCGGGCCGACTGGGTTCGCGAAATACCCAGCTGGTCAGCGAGGAACCGGTCGAGTCGCTCGGTGAGCGGACTCACGACGGAAAACGCCACCGCGCCATCCGCCGGCTCAGGCAGGGGATGCGGGGGCAGGAGCGCGGCGCGCATCTTCACGCCAGAGCGAAATCGCCAGCGCCACGGCACCGCAGGTGACCGCGATGTCGGCAACGTTGAACGTCGGCCAGCGCAACGCCCCGACACCCACATCGATGAAGTCTACGACACCGCGCGCCGAGAGCAGCCGATCGACCGCGTTACCGGCGGCGCCGCCAGCGACAAACGCGACGGCGAACTGGCGCAACCGGTCACTCGCCAATGCCTGGCGCGAGGCCGCCGCGAGCCAGAAGATCGCGATGATCGCGATCGTCAGGAAAATCCACCGCTGCCAGACGCCGAGCTCCAGGCCAAAGGCCGCACCCTGGTTATGCACCAGCCGGAACTGGATCACGGTCCCCGCCACCGGCACGCCGCCACCACCGAGCAGCCGCCCGGCCATCACCTTGGTGACGCGATCGAGCAGGACGATCAACGCCATCGCCGCCCAGAACGGCCGCGTGGCCTCACCGGCGCTTGGCATCCTCTTCCTTTTCCTTGCACGAAATACAGAGCCGCGCGTGGGGCAAGGCGTCGAGCCGCGCAAAATCGATCTCCACGCCGCACTGGTGACAGTGGCCGAACTTGTCCGGCTCGCTGTACCTCCGGCGCAGCGCCTCGTTGATGTGCCACAGGTAGCGACCCTCTTGCGAGGCAAACAGGAATTGCTTCTCCCGCTCCATCGCGTCGGTCCCCTGATCGGCCATGTGAAACGAGTATGAGGAGAGATCGCCGTCGGCGCCCTGCAGCGTCGAGTTGAACGACTCATCGTAGGTGCCGAGTTCCTTCATCACGCGGGCACGCTCCTCGAGCAGGCGCTTTTCCAGGTGCTTCAGCTGGGTCTTGGTCACGGTGCGTCCAGATGTGCTGGGCCGGAAAGGGTCCGGCCGTCCCCGAGCCGCCGCACCGCGAGTGTCGCGGCGTGCCCGTCGATCGTGACCGGCTCGAGCCGGTCGAAGGTTGCCAGTTGCGCCCCGGCGACGAACTCTCGCACCAGGGCTTCGTGCGCGATGTACGCATTGTGCTGTCGTGCGGCATCCACTAACGCGGTGTCGCCGTCGACCGAGAGCGCGATCCGCGTGCTCACGTCGTAACCGACGTCCTTGCGGAGTCGCTGGATGCGATTGACGAGTTCCCGGGCGATTCCCTCGCCGGCCAGTTCGGGCGTGACACGCGGGTCGAGCGCCACCACAAACGGTCCTTCGCTCGCCAGGGGCCAATCGGTCACCACTTCCCGCTCGACGACGACGTCCTCGGGATGCAGGATGATCGCCTCTCCCGCAAGCGAGCCCGTGTGCGCCTGTCCCTGTTCAAGCTGCTGCAGCGCCGCCGGATCGAGGGCGGCGGCGTACGCGGCGATCGCCTTCACATTGGCGCCGAAGCGCTTGCCGAGCGTCCGGAAGTTCGGCTTGCCGCGGAGTCGCACGAGGTCGGCATCCGAAGCGACCACTTCAACCTGCTTGACGTTCGTTTCATCGCGCAGCAACGCGAGGAGCGAATCGAAGGCCGGGCCATGCACTCCCGGCGGCACCGCCACCTTGATCGTCGCCAGCGGCTGGCGAACGCGCAGGCTCGCTGTCTCGCGGGCGGCGCGGCCGAGCGAGGAGAGGCGGCGAATCGCGTCCATCGCCCGATCGAGATCCGGGTCCAGCCGGCCGTGGTCCACCGGGAACGGGGCGAGATGGACCGACTCGTTGGTCAGTGCCCGGTGCAGCCAGTCGCTCGCGAACGGTGCCGCCGGCGCGAGCAGGCGCGCGGTACCGATCAGGACTTCTTCCAGCGTGGCGACGGCCGCTGCGTCCGCCTCGCCATCGGGCGCCCAGAACCGGCCGCGGTTGAGCCGGACATACCAGTTCGACAGGTCCACATCCACGAACTCGGCGATCGCCCGCAGCGCCGTGGTGACATCGTAGTCGTCGAACGCCGTGCGCACAGCGGTCACCGTCGCGTCGAGGCGCCCAAGGATCCACCGGTCGGCCAGTGTGCGCTCGGCGACGGCCGGTGCACCACCACCAGGTCCCGCATACAACGCGAAGAATTGATACGTGTTTCGCAGCGTGTTGAGGAATCGGCCGGCGGTCTCCGCCAGCTGTGCTTTGTCAAAGCGCTTGGGCTGCCACACCTGGCTCGACAACACCAGGTACAGTCGCGCCGTATCGGCGCCGTATTGCTCGATCACGTCCCACGGGTTGACGACGTTCCCCTTGCTCTTGGACATCTTCTGTCCCTGGGCGTCGAGCACCAGTTCGTTGACAATCACGTGGCGATACGGTGCCTGGTCGAACACCGCGGTGGCAATCGCGAGCAGCGAGTAGAACCACCCGCGTGTCTGGTCGATCCCCTCGCAGATGAAATCTGCCGGGAAGTGCGCCGCGAACTCCGCCTGATGCTCGAACGGATAGTGCCACTGGGCGTAGGGCATTGCCCCCGAATCGAACCAGGTATCGATCACCTCCGTCACCCGACGCATGGTGCCGCCGTCCGCTGCCGTCCAGGTGACCTCGTCCACCCACGGCTTATGGACATCGAGATCCTGCTCCGGCACGAATCCCGATGCCGCCCGCAACTCTTCGTATGATCCGATGACCACGATCTGCGACGCGTCGCGGTCGTTGACCCAGATCGGGAGCGGCGTGCCCCAGTACCGCTCGCGCGACAATGCCCAGTCCACGTTGTTGTCAAGCCACTCACCAAAGCGACCGCTCCCGGTCTCGGGCGGCTGCCAGGCGATGCCCGCGTTGAGCTCGGTCATCCGGTCCTTGATCGCCGACGTGCGCACGAACCACGAATCCCGGGCGACGTAGATCAACTTGCTCTGGCAGCGCCAGCAGTGCGGATAGCTGTGCGTGTGCTGGTCGGTCTTCAGGTGCCGCCCGAGCTCCTTGAGCTTTCGGATGATCAGCTCGTTCGTGGCGTCGGCGGTGACCAGCAAGCCTTCGAGCTCCGGCCAGCTGGTGCCCTCGAACGTCCCGTCGGCTGCCACCGGACGAAGCAGCGCGAGCCCATGGGCCTGCCCCGCGACATAGTCGTCCGAACCGAACGCCGGCGCCATGTGCACCAGGCCAGAGCCATCGGTCGCGGTGACGAAGTCGCCGGGCACGACGATCGAATGCGCGCCCGTCGCGGCGAGCGGCACCACGTCCAGCGGACGCCGATAGCGAAGCCCGACAAGATCGCGGCCCCACACCGTGCGCCGGATCACGGTCCCCTCGCCGAGCAGCTTCGTCGCTGCCTCCGCGCGTGAGGCCGCGAGCACGAAGACGCGGTCGGCGAAGTGCGGGCTCTCGAACTCGCCATACTCCAGATCCGGGTGCACAGCCACCGCGACGTTGCTCGGCAATGTCCACGGCGTGGTGGTCCAGATCACCAGTTCGCGCCGTGAATCGTCCGCCACCGGAAACGTGACGTACACCGACTTGTCACGAACCTCAGCGTACCCAAGCGCCAGTTCATGACTGGAGAGCGTCGTGCCGCAGCGGGGACAATACGGCAGCACCCGATGGCCGCGATAAAGCAGCCGCTTGTCGTGCAGCTGTTTGAGCAGCCACCACACCGATTCGACATATTCGCGGGTGCAGGTGACGTAGGCCTTGTCGTAGTCGAGCCAGTAGCCGATCCGATTGGACAGATCGACCCATTCGTCGCGGTAGGTAAACACGCTCTCGAGGCAGCGGCGATTGAACTCCGCGACGCCGAACGCCTCGATGTCTTTCTTCCCCTTGAATCCGAGCTGCTTCTCGACCTCCAGTTCCACCGGCAGGCCGTGGGTATCCCATCCGGCGATGCGGGTCACCCGCTGACCGAGCATCACGTGGTAGCGGCAGATCATGTCCTTGATCGTGCGGGAGAACACGTGATGAATGCCGGGACGACCATTCGCAGTTGGCGGTCCCTCGAAGAACACCCATGGCGCGCCGTTCGCCGTCGCCTGTTGCACCCGGTGGAACAGCCCCTCGCGCTGCCAGCGCTGCAGCAACTCGCGCTCAAGTGCGTCGGCCCCGGCGTCGGGCCAGCTGGGGCGCGGCGTCATTCGCGCGCCCCGAACAGGACGGTACCGAGGCGGACGATCGTGGCGCCCGCTTCGACGGCCACGCCAAAGTCACCCGACATTCCCATCGAAAGTTCCGGCAACGGATAGCCGACCGACTGCAGGCGTTCGCGAAGGTCGTGCAGCCGTGCGAACGCACGCCGCTGTTCGACCTCGCGGTCCGTGAACGCGGCCATGGTCATCAGGCCGCGCACGTCGAGTCGCTGGAGCGGGCGCATTCCGGCAAGCAACGGTTCGAGCTGTTCAGGTTCCACTCCGCCTTTCTGCGGTTCGTCAGAACAGTTCACCTGCACCAGTACCCCTTGGCGCGGTGCATCCCCAATACGGCGATCCAGCTCTTCGGCCAGGTCGAGGCGGTCGATCGAATGGATCAACGCGAACCGGCCCACGACGTGGCGCGCCTTGTTTCGCTGCAGCGTGCCGATCAGGTGCCACTCGACCGCCAGGTCGGCGCACGCTTCCTGCTTTCCCAAGGCTTCCTGGACCCGGTTCTCGCCGACCGCGTCGAGACCGGCTGCCGCCGCGGCTCGCACCGCTTCGGCACCATGGCCCTTGGTGACCGCCACGATGCGCACCGGGTGAGACCAGCCCCCGGCACGCTGCCGCGCAGCGATAACCGACCGAATCTCGGCCAGCGTGCCTGAAAGTTCCGGATCCGACATAACCCTGAAATATAGCGGGGTGGCGGCACCGCGAGCCGTGAGCCGGGAGGCCCGGCCAGTACGCTCGGCGAGGGTGCTCGGCGTTCGGCGCCGAGTCCAGCGGTTGCGGCTCATGGCTCCCGGCTCCGGGCTTACCGCCCCAGTCGCCGCAACGTCGCCCCGGCCAGGGAATCGTCCGCCAGACGTACCGCGCGGCGCAGCATGGCGACTGCCGCTGCGGTATCACCACGCATCGCCAGCGCAATCCCGGCCTGGGTGATTGGCGCGGCGATGGTACCTGCCACCACCCGCATGTTGGCGTCGAGTCGCGCCGACCCTTCGGTTTCGAGCCGACCGAACCACCACGTCTCGTCGATCAGACGGCGCGTGGTGGCGAGGTCGAGCCAGGAGCCGCTTGGTCCTGCGGCGGCACCGCCGATCAGCCGCGCCCGGTCCAGCGCTACCACCGGCAACACCAGTGCCATCCCCTGCTGTACCAGCTCGGGGCCGAGGCCGAAGAGTTTGTCGGCCGCGCTGATCGACCAGGCCACCGGCCGGTGGCCCGCGTTCATGCGCAGTACTTCGATCACCATCACGTCGGCGGGGTTCACCACCGCGCCCGGCACCACTCGAGCGACGCCATGACCGCCGAGACTGAACGTCAGTTCACGGGGCGCACGAAACGGTCGGAAGGTATCGATCCGCTCCGGATCGATATTGTGCAGCGGCCGCGTGACCGGCGTGATCGGCCCGTCGCGCCACGGCGGTGCGAGCATCGCCGGAGTGGCGGCCACGTGCGCCTGCCGACGCATCTCCTTGATGTACCACGGCGTCTGCGCGAGCGCGAGACAGATCACAGTGACGTCTGGCCGGAACCCTTCCACCTGCTGCGCGTACCAGAGCGGGAAGGTATCGTTGTCGCCGTTGGTGAACAGTATGGTGTTGGCCGGCACCGATTGCAGGAGCGCATGCGCAAAATCACGCGCCAGCGTCACCTCCGGCGTCTGGCGTCGCGTCGCCGCGCGGAAATTGAAGACCACCGGAATAAGCGCCACCGCGAACACGCCCGACATCGCCGGACGCCACCGAAGCCTGACCCGGGGGATCCAGCGGCGGGCAATGTCGGCGAGCGCAATCGCGACCCAGATGCCCCACGCGACAAAGCTTGCCACGAAGAAATAGTCGCGGTCACGCACCTCGTGGTCAGCAAGACTGGACCACCGATCCCAGCCGATCGACGGACCGGGCCTGAAGTTCAGGTACAGGACCAGCGCCGGTCCGGTCATGAGGAACAAGGTGCCGACGAACCCGAACGACGTGGGATCGGCGCGCCGCTGCGCGAACGCTCCGCGGACCCCCAGCGTGGCCATCGCCAGGGTCACCGCGAGCCGCCCGGTCGACGTGAGTGCGAGGTCGCCGAACGCACTCGCCCACTGCCAGTCGAAGTACTGCGCATAGTTCGCGATCTGGTACCCGATCAAGGTGAGCGTGCGTCCCGGATTGCCCGGTCCGTGCATCACCGTCGGGTCGTCGAACGGCGTCCGCACCGGATACTGGACCCGGCGCACGACATCGAGCACACCCTGCCAGCTGGACGGATTGCCCGAGTTGAGCCACGGGTGCTGCTGTGCCCGCAGGAGCAAGAAGGCCAGCGTCGAAACGCCGACACCGACCACGATGATCGCGAGGATCGCAAACCCGGCCTGCTGCGTCCGTCGTGCGCCCGCAGCGGACACCACCACCAGCAACGCACCGAGCAGTAGAATGGCGGTGCTGCCGAGGCCGATCCCGATCAACAGCACCCACGCGGCAGCCACCACCCGGATTCGTGCCCACTCGCGCCGTTGCTCGCGATCGTCCCGCAATGGCGAGCGACGCGCTTCGACAACGAGCGAAACGACCAACGCGGGGCCGACCAACAGCGCCATGATGTGGTTGCCGACCGACAGCGCGCCGAGGTAGAGCGCGATCAGCAACAGCCGCGAACCAACGACATCCGACCGGCGCTCCCGCCAGCGGGTGGCGATCCAGGCGACCATGGCGATCGTCAGCATGGCGCTCGCATACACCTCGGCCTCGGTGGCGCTCTGCCACATCGTGAAGGAGAACGAGGCTAGCAAGGCGGCGGCGATACCGCCGAGCGTTGCGAGGGCAGTGCGCGAGTCTTCGTCGATGTCGGGGTGGAGGCGCGCGATCACGTCATGCCCGACCAGGAACCAGAAACCGGCAGCGGCCGCGCCGCACACGGCGCTCAGCAAGTTGATGCGCCAGGCCCAGGCTCCGAACGGCAGCAGCCGCCCCCACACGTTGGCGATCAGCACGAAGAGCGGTGTGCCGGGTGGATGGGGGATCCCGAGGATTCGTGACGCGGTGAGGAATTCGCCAGCGTCCCAGAAGGTGACCGTGGGCGCGAGCGTCACGACATAGCCGATCAGGACCGCCAGCGCCGCGAACACGGCCGCGCGCACTGGCGGTCTGGTGGCCCTCACGCGGCCGGCCCGGTGACCGCCTCGGCGACGGCGAGGGCGTCCCGCACGGCCGCTGCATCGTGGACACGGAAGAGTCGGGCGCCGCGTTCGAACGCGAGCGCACACGCCGCCGCGGTGGCGCGATCGCGATCGTCGACCGGTCGCCCGGTGGCTTCGCCCAGGAACCGCTTGCGGGAGACGCCCACCAGTACCGGCCGGCCGAGCGCCACCACCGCGTCGAGTTGGTTGAGCACGGCGAGGCTCTGCGGCGGCGTCTTGCTGAACCCGAACCCGGGGTCGAGGACAATGGCAGCCGCAGGCACGCCAACGGCGAGGGCGGCGCCCATGGCGTCATGCAATTCGCGCACGACGCTTCCCGTCACGTCGCCGCCGTAGTCGACAGCGTCGTACGATGCGAGCCGCCCCAACGGTCCGCGCGAGTGCGACAGGACGACCCCCGCACCATGCTCCACCACCACCTGCAACAGGGATCGATCGTGGCGCCCGGCGGTGACGTCGTTGACGATGCAGGCGCCCGCCGCGATCGCGGCCGTCGCCGTCATGGCGTGCACCGTGTCGACCGAGAGCGGCACGTTCGCGTGGCGGCGCGCCAGCGCCTCGAGCACGGGAACGATTCGCCCACACTCGACGTCGGCCGGCACCGCGCTCGCGCCGGGCCGCGTCGACTCGCCGCCCACATCGAGTACGGTCGCGCCACCCTCGAGCAGTGCGTCCGCGTGGCGCAGCGCGGCGTCGACCGACAAGAGCTTGCCGCCGTCCGCAAATGAATCCGGCGTGACGTTGATCACACCAACGATCACCGCTCGCCCCACGCCGAGGGTACCGCGCGCATGCCGCCAGATCTGTTCGCCCTCCGGCGGTAATGCCATGCCGATCGCCGTGGCGAGTTCCTGCACCGCCTCGGGTTGCAGCCACGGTCGTGCGAATGCGCCGAGTCGGGAACGCCCGCCGATGAGGATCAGCCAGTGCTCGCCGGTAACCAGCTCGAGGCCGAGGCGCGCGGCGAGCGGCACCATCGTTTCGACTACGTGGGCGTCTATTCCGGTGACATGAAACGCCGCACCATCAAGTCCACCCACGGTGAGGCGCGCGAGATCGCCCTCCCATCCGTGGGACAGGAGGGCGTCGCGGACCGCGGCTGGGCGGCCCGACAGCGGGGTGACGATCACGCGCCGGCTGGTTCCGCCGGTGGCGCTCCCAGAATCGGAGTGCGCAGCGGCGCGGCCTCGCGGCCCGCCGCAACGGCGGGTGGCACCGACGGCGGCGGCACCGACGCCCGCGGCGGCAACGGGAGGTTCTTCGCCAGCAGGTCGAGATCGTCGCGATCGATCGTTTCCCGCTCGAGCAGCGCCTGCGCGATCCGTTCCATCAGGTCGCGGTGTTCGGTGAGCAGGCGCAACGCCGTGGCGAACGCTTCGTCGACGAACCGCTTCACTTCCTCATCGACCAGCTCCGCGGTGCGTTCGGACGTCTCACGCCGGTTGCCAAACTCGCGGCCGAGGAAGACTTCGTGTTCCCGCTCGCCGACCGCCATCAGGCCGACGACGTCACTCATCCCGTATTCCATCACCATCCGGCGCGCCAGCGTGGTGGCCTGCTGAATGTCGCCGCCCGCACCAGTCGTGACGGCACCGCGCCCGAAAATGATTTCCTCGGCGGCGCGCCCACCGTAGCACATCGCCAGCCGACCGATCAACCAGTCACGCGTGTAGTTGTGTCGATCCGTTTCCGGCAGCGAAGCGGTCAGCCCCAGGGCCCGTCCTCGCGGGATGATGGTGACCTTGTGCACCGGATCACTCCCGGCCGTCGTCATCGCGACGACGGCATGGCCGGCTTCGTGATACGCGGTGAGGCGCTTCTCCTCCTCGGTCAGCACGAGCGAGCGGCGCTCCACGCCCAGCATCACCTTGTCCTTCGCCTCCTCGAAATCGGACATGTCGACCGCATTCTTGTTGCGTCGCGCGGCGAGCAACGCTCCCTCGTTGACCAGATTGGCGAGGTCGGCACCGGCCATCCCGGGCGTGCCCCGGGCGATCATCGCCAGGTTCACGTCGGCAGCGAGCGGAATCTTCCGGGTGTGCACCCGGAGAATCCCTTCGCGGCCGCGCACGTCCGGCAAATCGACCACGATCTGGCGATCGAACCGGCCGGGGCGAAGCAGCGCGGGATCGAGCACATCGGGGCGGTTGGTTGCGGCGATCAGGATCACGCCGTCGTTCGATTCGAAGCCGTCCATCTCGACGAGCAACTGGTTCAACGTCTGTTCGCGCTCGTCGTGTCCGCCACCGAGGCCGGCACCACGATGCCGTCCGACCGCGTCGATCTCGTCGATGAAGATGATGCACGGTGCGTGCGCCTTCCCCTGCTCGAACAGGTCGCGCACGCGCGAGGCGCCGACGCCAACAAACATTTCGACGAAATCCGAGCCGGACATCGAGAAAAACGGACGCGCCGCCTCGCCGGCCACCGCCTTGGCCAGCAGCGTCTTGCCAGTGCCCGGCGGACCAACCAGGAGGGCGCCCTTCGGTAGCCGCCCGCCGAGCCGGGTGAACTTCTGCGGATCCTTCAGGAACTCGATCACTTCCTGCAGCTCGACCTTGGCCTCGTCGGCCCCGGCGACATCCGCAAAGGTGATCTTCGGCGTGTCCCCCGACAGCAGCTTCGCCTTCGACTTGCCGAACGAGAAGGCGCGGTTGCCGCCGGCCTGCATCTGGCGGAAGATGAACCAGTACAGTGCCAGGAGCGCGATCCAGGGCAGGGCCGCGATCAGCAGGCCGACCAGGTTCTCCTTGGGTTCCTTGCCGGAAATCGTCACGCCCGCTGCCTTCATCCGCGCGAGCTCCGCCTCGGAGTTCGCGATCGGCAGCAGCACGGTAAACTGTTTCGTCGTCCGGTTGTCGGCTGCCGGAATCGCCGTGCGGAATTCGCCACGCACCTGCTTGCCCTCCACGATCTCGACCGACGCCACGTTGCCGGCGTCGAGTTGATGGACGAAGTCGGTGTACGGCACCTCGGTCGGCGCCTTCTGTTTCGCGAGGTACTGGAACCCCGCGATGAAGATCACGATCGCCAACGCCCACAGCGCGAGGTGCTTGCTGAGAGCGTTGATGCCGCCGCCGGACGGCGGCCGGGGAGTGTTGCGGTCAGTCATCAGTTCAAATCACCGATAAACGGGAGGTGTCGATAGTCTTCCGCGTGATCGAGGCCGTAACCGACCAGGAACGCGGGAGGCGCGGGAAATCCCACCCAGCGCACTTCCGGGATGGGTACCTGGAGCAACTGCTTGTCCAACAACGCACACACCGCCAGCGATGCCGGCCGGCGCACCGCGAGCAACGACAGCATCTTCTGCATCGTCCGGCCGCTGTCGATAATGTCTTCCACGATCAACAGGTGCTTCCCTTCCAACGGCGTTTCCGGATCGTACAGCAGCCGCATGGTGCCGCTCGACACCGTCCCGGCCCCGTATGAACTCGCCACGAGAAAGTCGAGGTGAAGCGGACGGTCGATCTGCCGCACCAGGTCGCTGAGGAAGATGAAACTCCCCTTCAACAAGCCGAGCACCAGGAGCTCGCCGGTGGGATAGGCCGCCGTGATCTCGTGCCCGAGCGCGCGCACCCGTGCCGCGATCGTCGCTTCGTCGAACACGATGCGAATGTCCCGGCCACCAGCCCGGCGCTTCATTTCAGGCGATAGCACAGTCAACACGCCAGGCCTCGTCCCCTTCCGCAGGCACTGCGACATCTGCCCGACAGATGCCCGGAACCCACACGATAGTTGCATCATCGCCGGTCACCACGACCGGCCACGTCCGTCGTCGCGCCGGACCAACTCGCGCTTCGCGGAACAGCACAGCGACCGAGCGCGACCCCGCGCCACCAATGGGACGAATGCGATCGCCGGAACGCCACGTCCGGGCAGCATAGTGTCCCGGAACGAGCGCCGTCATCCACCCGCCACGAACCGTCGTGCCAGCGCGCTCGGTCACGACCGCCAACGCCGCGCTCCCAAGCCTCGCGGTGCCACCACAACTCAGGGGCACGAGCGCCAGCGCCGCCTCGTCCGGTCGATACAACGTCAGCCGACCGAAGGCGAGTTCCGCCCGAAAGGCGGCCGCCAGCGTAACCGCACCGCCAGAATGGCCCTCGAGCAGCCGATCCAGCGCCGCCAGGCGTCGCTCCCCGAGCAGGACGCCGAGGCGCCGGCCAAGTGCCGCCAAAACGGCGTGCCTCAGCGTTGAACGATACCCTAGCAGTACAGGTGCAGCAACGGAAATGCCACAAACCACGCTCTTGACGTCGAGCCCAGGTAGCAGCTCCGGCACCTGGCACCACGCGCGCCGAGCCGCCGCCGCTTGGGCGGCCGCCTGATTGAGCCGTTCCACCACGTCAGGAAGCCGGTCACCAAGCACAGGAAGCACGGCAACCCGCAGCCACGAACGCAGGTGCCGCGGGTCGCTGTTGGCCGGATCGATCCAGGCGGTCAGGCCGCGCGATGCCAAGTGCGCAACGAGCTCGCTTTGGCGAACCCCGAGCAGCGGCCGGACCCAGGGCCCGTATCGCGAGGCCATCCCCGCCAGCCCGGCGGGCCCGCTGCCCCGGAGCAGCCGCAACAACACGGTTTCGGCTTGGTCGTCGGCATGATGCGCCAGCACGATCGCCGACGCCCCCGCCTCAGCCGCGAGTTCGCTGAGCGCCGCCCGGCGCGCGACGCGCGCACGGGTCTCGCTGGTGCGGACGCCGAGAGCCAATGTCCGGGCGTGAAACGGCAGGTTTCGCGACGCCGCAGCGGCCGCGACGTGCTCCGCGACCCCGATGCTGTCCGGATGAATACCGTGATCGACGTGACCGACGATCAGGCAGCAACCGTGATCGGCGGCGCCGAGATGCAGGAGATCGAGCAGCGCGAGTGAATCCGGACCGCCCGACACCGCCACCAGGCACGTCGTGCCCGGCGGCACCACTCGCTGCAGTTGGCCGGCGACACGTTGCTCGAGCGGAACATTGCTCGGCGACATCGTCACCGTTGGCTGGCGCGATCGACTGGAGCCGTACGGAACGGCTCCATGTGGACGAGCACGTTCTGCACCGACGGGACCGCCTCGCGGATTGCGGTCTTGATGCAGCCGCTCAACACGTGGGCGTCATCGAGCGACATTGCGGGGTCGGCCTGCGCGTGGAGGTCGACCAGGTAGTGGTTGCCGAGTCGCCGCGCCTTGAGCTGCTCGATGAGACGCACGCCGGCGACCGAACGCGCCGCCGCCGCGACCAGATTGAGCAGTTCGATGTCCGGCGCGCCATCCATGAGTTCGTGCAGCGCCGGCCGCAGGATGTGCAGTCCGTTCAGGAACACGATGATCGACGCCACCGAACCGGCCGCGCCATCACACCACTCCCAACCTGGCCCGCCAATCAGCGCCGCGGAAATTCCGATGAACGCCGCCGATGAGGTGATCAGATCGGTACGATGATGCCAGGCGTCGGCCGCAAGCGCGCGGCTGCCCACGTCGCCGGCCACCCGGAGCACGGTGCGAAAAAGGGTCGCTTTGACGACGATGACCAGCACCAGTACGGCCAGGGTGAACGGCGCCGGTGCGCCATGGGGCGACACCATCGCCCGGATCGCCTCGACCAGGATGCCGAGTGCGGCGACACAGAGGATGATCCCGACGGCGGCCGTCGCCAGCGGTTCGGCCTTGCCGTGGCCGTAGGGATGGTCGTAGTCCGGCGACCGCGACGCCACGCGCAGTCCGCCCCACACCACGACGGACCCGCCGATGTCGGCGACCGACTCGGCCGCATCGGCGACGAGCGCGTACGAATGCCCGAGGATCCCGGCCATGCCCTTGATCAGCGCCAACGCGGCGTTGACGAACAGACCGAGGCCGGCGATCCGGACGCCGCGCGCCAGTTCGTGTTCGCGACTACTCGCCGGCATTGCGAGTCCCCGCTCCGCGCCTGCTCCGCGTGAGATCGAGATCGAACCTTGTCGCGTCGCGCCGCGGCGCCGCGAGCGGTACACCGGCCAGCACTGCAGCGGTGATTACGGCGACAGGCGAACGCGATGCCATTGCTGGTCCGAAGTTCGGGTGTACTGGATGCGGTCGTGCAGGCGACTCGGTCGGCCTTGCCAGAATTCCACCTCGTCCGGCACGACACGGAAACCGCCCCAGTACGGTGGGAGCGGGATCTCGCGGCCGGCGTATTCTGCCGCCACGCGGGCAACTTCCCGATCGAGCACGGCACGGTCGGCGAGCACGGCACTCTGCTGCGAGGCCCAGGCGCCGATGCGCGAGCCCTCCGGGCGCGTGCGATAGTAGGCCCACGACGTGGGGGCGTCGAGACGTTCGACCCGGCCGACCACGCGCACCTGTCGTTCCAGTTCGATCCAGTGAAAGACGAGCGCCGCCTGCGGATTGGCGTCGAGCTCGGCGCCCTTGCGCGAGCGAAAGTCGGTGTAGAACACGAAACCACCCGGCTCGGTCCCCTTGAGCAGAACGATGCGCGCACTCGGCCGACCCGCCGCGTCGGCCGTCGCAAGGGTCATCGCGTTCGGCTCGGGCAGCTCGGCACGCACCGCATCGGAAAACCAGCGCTGAAACTGCTCGAGCGGGTCGTCGCTCGTGTTCGCCTCGTCGAAGGCCGCGCGCGAGTACTCGCGCCGCATGTCCGCGAGGTTCACGCGGTGAACCCCTGCCCACGGGCCTCGGTGCGCAACACCGTGAATCCCCGCTTGAGATAACCGGCGAGCGCGGCCGGGTGATCGAGGGTGCAGGTGTTCACCGTCATGCGATCCTTCCCGAGCGCCCAAGCGCGCTCGACGGCCGCCGACAACAGGCGAGCGCCGAGTCCGCAACCGGTGAATTCCGGCAGGAGTCCGAAGTAGCGGAGTTCGACGGCGTCACGTTCCAGCTGCAACTCAAAATAGCCGACGATCGCGTCGGCAATGCGGGCGACCCACAGCTCCACGTCGTCACGATTGATCGCCCGCTGCCAATCCGCCGCGGCCCATGGCAGCCGGTCCGTCCAGTGCCACGGGGCGCCGACTTGGGCGTACAGCGCGGCGGCCACGCTGGCAGCCGTTGGCGCGCATTCGCGATGCAACATGAACGGCGCGGCAGTCGTTTCGCGCGTCCGGGCAGCGGCATCCGCCGACGCGCGGAGCTCCAGGTAGGTCACCACCACGTTCGCCACGTCGGTCATGCCGGAACGACCACCCCGCGACACTCGCCAAACCCGATCGCAACGGCGGCGGGCGCCCGGCACGTGCCGCGGAACACGACCTCATCGCCGTCCTCGAGGAACCGGCGCACCTCGCCGCCCGGGAGGGCGAGCGGTTCGGTGCCGCGCCAGGTCCGCTCGAGCAGGCAGCCGCGCGACTCCGGCGTCGGTCCCGACACCGTCCCGGTGCCAAGGAGGTCGCCCATATAGAGGTTGCAGCCGTTGCTCGCGTGGTGCGTCACCAATTGCGCCGGGCTCCAGTACATCGCCTGGTCGAACTGCACCCGACTGACCGTGAACCCCGGCTCGGCGCGCTCGCGCATCGCAGCAGTGCGCAGCTCCACCACCAGCTCGACGGCGATCGTCCGATCGTCGGGCACCCGGAGGTATTCGAGCGGAGCCGGATCGCTGACCCCGCGCGGCGGCATCGGGACGCGGAATGGGAGCAGTGCGTCGGACGTGATGACCCACGGCGAAATGGTGGTCGCGAAATTCTTGGCGAGGAACGGCCCGAGCGGTTGGTACTCCCACGACTGGATGTCCCGCGCGGACCAGTCGTTCAGCAAGCAGAAGCCGAAAATGCGCGCGGCCGCCTCGCTCGCCGGCACCGGCGAGCCGAGGGCGTTGCGGCCGCCGAGGAACAGGCCGAGCTCGAGCTCGTAGTCGAGCGACCGCGAGATTTCATAACTCGGCACCGACGCTGCCGGTGGCGAGATCTGACCGCGCGGCCGCCGCACCGGCGTCCCCGAGATCACGATCGACGACGCGCGGCCGTGGTAGCCGATCGGCAGCCACTTGTAGTTCGGCAGCAGCGGGTTGTCCGGCCGGAACATCGAACCAACATTGGTGGCGTGGTAGATCGACGCATAGAAGTCGGTGTAATCATAGATCTGGAACGGAACGAGATACTCGAGCGCCGCCTGCGGAACGAGCGCCCCGCGGAGGCGTTCTTGCCATGCCGGGTCACTCAGGGCGTCGCTCAGCGCCAACCGAACGGCGCGCCACTCGGCCGGCGGCCGGCCGGCAAAGATGTTGAGCGCCGAAAGTCCGACGCTTCGGGCACCCGGTGGCAACTCGTTCCCCCACCCGGCTGCGAAGGCGGGCGGAAGCAGCAGCGCCTCATCCCCGATCGCGACCGCGATCGCGCCAGGCGTGTTGCCTTGCGCCACCCGGGCGAAGGGCAGGTTCTGAATTGGAAAATCGCGATGGCCCTGCGCGCTCGTGACCCAGCTCGTGCGCGCGGGATCGTGCGACCGGTCGAGTGCCGTCATACCGCCCACCCCAAGCCAAGCTCGTCAATCGGCTCGCGAAACGAACACGACCCGAAGCCGAGAAAGAAGCGACGGTGTGCCGCCGCGAGATCGACGGTGCCATAGCGCACACCCCGCCACGTGTAGCCGTCGTCGTCGCGAACGAACGCCGTGCGGTCGTTCTCCTCAAGAATCGCTTGCGCCGTTTCCCCTTCGCCGCCGCGCAGCAGCTCCGTCGTCGCGACGAGCAGGTTCACGAATCCGTACATCAGTTGACGTTCGGCGTCGGGCGCGTAGGTGAGCGGGTAATTGCCGCGAAAGGGATGATGCAATCCCGCGGTGGCCTTGAACGGCACGTCATGCTTCACCACGGCGAGCAGGAAGGTGGTCAGGTCAACGGCGGCGGGAAAGAGGTCGGCTGTCGTGCCGCCGGTGCGCACCTTGGCGAGCGCGCCCACCTGCCCGATCGCGCCGACGAGCTCCCGGTACGGCCCGGTCAGGGGCACTTCGAAATAGCGACGGAACCCGTGAGGAATCTGCTCGCCGAGCGTCCGTACCTGACCCACCGACGACACCTTGTATTCGATCGAATCGGCAAGCACGCCCCGCGGCTCCCAGGCCGCCTGAAACGCGGCGATCCGCGCCAGCTCGGCCGGCACATGAGCGCCCATCACGACCGAGAGGCGCCACGGGTCGCCGGCGTCGATGCTGATGCCGCCCGTTTCGATGGCAAGCCCGAGCTCCTGGAGACGCGTGGCCGCGACGACGAACCGGCCGAGCAGCCACCGATCGGCGGACCGACGGTAGACGTCGTACTGGCGCGCCGCATCGGCCATGGCGCACGAGGCGGGGGGGAAAAGTCCGGCGTAGTCAACGATTTCCGCAAAGGCGGCGCGCATCGAATGTTCTCCCGAACGGCGATCCTGGGACGACGCGGGAATCTAAGGGAGAACGATCAACGGCGGATCAAAATGTGGCGGGGGTTGGGCTTAGGGGGGTGAGAGGAGAGCGGCCTACTCGTTGGCATACTCCAGCAGCGGCACCTTCTTGAGCCGCGCCAGTGCCTGGGCTCGCAGTTGGCACACCCGCGATTCCGTGACGCCAAGTTCGGCCGCGATCTCGCGCAGCGGACGCTCTTCGAAGTATGACCGCGCCACCACCAGGCGCTCCCGCGCGGGGAGGGAGTTGAGCGCCGCTTCGATCGCGCCGCGTCGCTCCGAATGTTCCAGCGCCATGTGGATCGCTTCGCCACCGTCATCGCCAATCTGGTCAGAAAGCAGGCGGCCGTTCGGTTCACTCTCGAGCGACACCGGCCCGGCGTGCGCGGTCCGCTCCCGCCAGCGGTGCAGCGTCGCGTCGTCGACGCCGAGATGCTCGGCCACTTCGGCGGGTGTCGGGGCCCGACCATCGCGCTGCTCCAGTGCAGCCACTGCACTGTCGAGCCGACGGACATGCGCCCGGTCGGCGCGGGAGAGCGGATCGCGAGCGCGCAACTCATCGAGGATCGCGCCGCGAATGCGACGCATCGCGAAGGTCGAGAAGGCGAGACCGCGATCGATGTCGAACCCTTTCATGGCTTGCATGAGGCCGAGTGAACCGGCAGACACCAGCTCGTCGAGCGACACGGCGTCGCGCACCCGAGGGGCCACTTCGCGCGCGGCGTGGTGGACCAGTCCGAGGTAGCGACCGAGCAATTCCCGGCGCGCGTCGACATCGCCCTGGTCGCGCCAGCGGCGCCAGAGGGCGTCGGTCGTGGTTTGGGTCTGCGGCGTGGTCGGTGGCATGGGTATATGCACTGGCACGCAAGGATCGATCCAACGCAGGTGGCTGCTTGAGGGCCGTGGATACCCTGGACGCTCGGGAGTGAAGTTGCACGTCGTAAGTCGTGGATCAGCAGGACTTAGGCCGAGCGACACCCGGTTCAGCACGGCCTGTTGGATCGCTACCACGCCCGGCCGAGCCGGGGATCGCGCAGCCGCGCTACAGGGCGCGGTACATCACTTTGGGCTTTTTCGGGCCGGCGTACCGAACCCAGGCTCGGGATCAGGCCGGCGCCTGGTGCTGGCGGCCTCGCTCCCACTCGCCGTCGCGCAACGGCGCGAGATCCCCCTTGAAGCGGCGATGGCTCCAGAGCCATTGGGCCGGATGTTCCCGGATCTGGTTTTCGATCATCGCGGAATACGCGGCGGTGTTGATCGCCAGCTCCACCTCGGGATTGTCGTGCACCTGCCAGGGAACTGGTGATCCGATTTCCACCACCACGCGGCCATCCGGCAAGCGGAAGTTCTTGAACGGCAGCACCCGGGCGCCGGTGCGCTTCGCCAGCACGGCGATCGCGATGTTGGTGCCGACCGGAAGCCCGAAGAACGGCACCCGCACGCCTACCGGCGGTGGCGTGTACTGGTCGAGCACGATCGCTACGGTACCGTTCCGTTTCAGCCGCGCGAGGATGTCGCGTAGCGTGCGCGGTTCGTACGTCGCATCCACGCCGCATCGCTTGCGCCACCTCTCAATCGCGGCGTGCAGCCATTCCGGCTTGAAATGTCGGCTGACGAGAAGTACGTCCGCCTGTTCTACCAGGGCGCCCATCGCCGCTGCCACTTCCCAACTGCCGGTGTGACTCGTGAGGAGAATCACGCCGCGTCCCGCAGCCTTCGCCCGTTCCCAGTGCTCGATCCCGCCGCACTTCCCCTGCGCCTCGGCGTACCGCCGCATCGGACCGAAGAGCATCAGGATCTCGAAGCCGAGACGGCCGAAGTGCTGGTAGAACTGCTTGATGAGTTCGGTGCGTTGGTGCACCGGCTCCGGCGCGTCACCCGGGAAAGCGAAGCGGAGATTCTGGCGGATTACGGCGGCGCGGTAGCCGACGAGTCGTGCGAATCCGCCGAGCGTGCTGGCCATGATCCTTCGCAGCCACCGTGGCGCGAAGTAGTAGATCCAGCCGAAGCCCCGCATGAGGAGGAGATACAGCGTTGCCATCGCTCCTCCTCAGGAAAGGGTCGGCGGTGCCGGCGCACCGCCGAAGGATAGCGGCCGGGGTGTGTTGCGGGTGGGGCCCGGAGCGTCACCACCCTTCAGGAGCACGCATACCCGCAAAGGAGTTCCTATGCACAGGGCGTCACTTGGGCTAACTGCCATGTTCGTTGTTCTCGCTGGAACGGCCTGCTCGACGGCTCCGGGCGACACTGGACGTCTCGCGTTCCAACTCGCATCAAATGGTACTGGGGCCTCCGCAAGCCCGCTGGCGTCCGCCGACGTGTCGATCACCCGCGGCGGCAATGTGATCGTGATTTCCCAGGTGCAGTTGGTTGCGCGGCGGATCAAGTTGAAGCGCGTCGACGGTGCCTGCCCGACCCCCGATCTCTCCGAGGCGGGTGACGGCGACAAGGGCGATGCGCCAGAGTGTCCGAATTTGAAACTTGGCCCACTCCTCCTCGTGCCACCTCTGGTGGACGGAGCCCAGACTTCGTTCTCCATCGATCTTCCGGCGGGAATGTACAAGGAGATCGAGCTTCAGATACACAAGCCGACGAATAACACATCGGACGCGGCGTTCCTGGCAGCCAATCCCGGCTTCCTGGGGGTGAGCATCAGGATGACCGGAACCTTCAACGGGGTGCCGTTCACCTTCACCACCGACATCACGAATGAGGTCGAGGTGGAATTTGATACCCCCATGGAGGTGAAGATCGGCGGGACGACGAGCCTCACGCTGTTGCTCGACGTTCGCGGATGGTTCCTCGATGCGGGTGGCACGGCGCTGCTGAGTCCCGCCGCGCTCACGCAACAGGGGCGTCAACAGGTGGAGCAAAACATCCGCCGCTCCTTCCACGCCTTCGAGGACGAGGACCAAAACGGCCGGAAGGACTGAGCCCGGCAGTACGCGTCGAATCGCGTGACGTGAAGGGCGCTGGGCTTCGGTTCAGCGCCCTTCACCGTTTCCGCACGCGGCGAGTCGCCGCCGCAGAACCGTCTGCAGCCAGCTTATCATGCTGGACTGCAGTTTATGATTACGTCCCCGGCTACCTGGCCGCGGACAGTACGGCAACACGCTCACCGACGATGGAAACGAGTCAGGGCACATGACAGCACGTATCAGAGGCGACGCCGAGGCGCTCGTTGCGCTCGAGAATGAATGGGGCGCGCATAACTACCATCCGCTGGACGTCGTGGTGGAACGAGGTAAGGGCCCCTGGCTTTACGACGTCAACGGAACCCGGTATCTGGACTGCCTCAGCGCGTACTCGGCAGTCAATCAGGGGCACTGCCATCCGCGCATTCTGGCTGCGATGCACGAGCAGGCGTCGCGGGTCACGCTCACATCCCGCGCCTTTCGCAACGAGCAGCTGCCGCTCTTCTGCCAGGAGCTTGCGCGGTTTTGCGGAATGGACGCCGTACTCCCGATGAACACCGGGGCCGAAGCGGTCGAGACCGCGATCAAGGCCGCACGGCGATGGGGGTATCGCGTCAAGGGGATTCCCGAAGGCTGCGCCGAGATCATCGTTTGCGAGAACAACTTCCACGGCCGCACGACGACCATCATCGGCTTCTCCTCCGAACCGAGCTATCGCGACGGATTCGGACCATTCACGCCGGGATTCGTCACCGTGCCCTTCGCCGACGCCGGAGCGATCGAGGCCGCGATCACGCCCAACAGCTGCGCGGTTCTCCTCGAGCCGATTCAGTGCGAAGCAGGCATTCTCATTCCGCCAGCGGGATACCTGGCGGACGTCGCCGCAGTCTGCCGCCGCAACGGTATTCTCCTGTTGGCGGACGAGATCCAGACCGGCCTGGGCCGCACGGGCAGACGATTCGCCTGCGATCACGAATCGGTCAAGCCAGATGCCTATATCCTCGGCAAGGCACTCTCTGGCGGGTGCTATCCTGTTTCGGCATTTGTCACCCGGCAAGAGGTGATGGATGTCTTCGATCCGGGCAGCCACGGCAGCACGTACGGCGGGAATCCACTCGGCTGCGCCATCGCCCGGGCCGCGCTGGCGGTGATTGAGGAAGAG
The DNA here is from genome assembly GCA_025357945.1 of Gemmatimonadota bacterium. Taxonomy (GTDB): domain Bacteria; phylum Gemmatimonadota; class Gemmatimonadetes; order Gemmatimonadales; family GWC2-71-9; genus Palsa-1233. Next base: position 5,346 of record JANYLJ010000046.1, on the reverse strand, counting down.
CAACTTGCGGAGCGCTCGGCGGAGCTCGGTGGCTGGTTCCTCGAACAATTACGGACGATCCGCCACTCGAGGATCCGGGAGATTCGTGGCCGCGGACTTCTCGTGGGCATCGAGTTGACCGTTGCCGCGCGCCCGTTCTGCGAGGCGCTCATGCATCACGGGCTTCTCTGCAAGGAGACGCATGATCGCGTGGTACGGTTAGCTCCGCCGCTGGTGATCGACCGTGACGATCTGGCATGGGCCGTGACGCAGATTCGGCACGCCTTCGAGGAAATGGCGTGACCGCGCCGCCCGGATCCAGCGTATTGAAGAGGACGCAATCACTCCGGACAAACGGGCCTGCGAGGAGTTGCGCCCCAGGCGAGCGCACCCACGCAGGCTTCTCCCCTCAGACGTAGCTGGTACACTCGCTGCCGCATACGGTACCTTTACCTCCGTTGCTACACGATTGGGAGGGAGATGACCGACCTGCTCGTTCGCCTCCAGAACGCCCTCGGCGACCGCTATGCCATCGAGCGCGAGCTGGGTCGCGGCGGGATGGCTACCGTATACCTTGCCCGGGATCTCCGGTTGGGCCGTCAAGTTGCGATCAAAGTCGTTCGGCCCGAGCTGGCCGCCGCGCTCGGCGCCGAGCGGTTCCTGGCCGAGATAAAGGTCACGGCGAACCTCCAGCATCCCAATCTCGTACCGCTGTTCGACAGCGGCGAAGCCGACGGCCTGTTGTTCTACGTGATGCCCTTCGTCGCGGGTGAATCGCTCCGCGACCGCCTCACGCGTGACCGCCAGCTCCCTGTCGACGAGGCACTCCAGCTTACTCGCGAGATCGCCGACGCCCTGGCGTACGCCCACAGGCTCGGCGTCGTTCACCGCGACCTGAAGCCGGAGAACGTCCTGCTTGCCGGCGGGCACGCCCTCGTCATGGACTTCGGGATCGCTCGCGCCGTTAGCGCCGCCGGCGGCCCCCGGATCACCGAAGTGGGGATGGCCCTCGGGACACCGCCGTACATGAGCCCCGAGCAGACAATGGCCGAGACGCAGCTCGATGGGCGGAGCGACCTGTATAGTCTGGCGATCGTATTGTACGAGATGTTGGCTGGTGAGCCGCCGTACACGGGGCCGAATCCGCGGGCGATCCTGGCGAGGCAGCTCAGGGATCCGATCCCTTCGCTTCGGGCGGTGCGTGAATCCGTACCGGAGTTCGTGGAGGGCGCGATCCGGCGTGCCCTCGCCACGGCGCCGGCGGACCGCTTCACCACGATGAATACATTCGCCGACGCCCTCAGGAAGCCGGCCACCGACCAGCCAAGGGCACGATCCATCGCGGTCCTGCCATTTCTGAACCTGAGCGCCGACCCGGAAAACGAACACTTCGCCGACGGGATCACGGAGGATGTCATCGCTCAGCTCTCCAAGATCCGGGCGCTGCACGTCATCTCGCGGACGTCGGTGATGCCGTTCAAAGGACGGCAGCAGGGTCTTCGGGAAATCGCCGTCCAACTCCAGGTGGCGACGCTGGTTGAAGGCAGCGTGCGCCGCGCCGGTGATCGCGTCCGGATCGTGGCCCAACTCGTCGACGGCGGAACGGACGAGTATCTCTGGGCCGAGACGTATGACCGACAGCTCACCGACATCTTCACCATCCAGATGGAGGTGGCGCTGCACATCGCCACGGCCCTCAAAGCCGAATTGTCTCCCGATGAGCGAGCCCGCATTGGCAGGGAGCCGACCAGCGATGTGCGGGCGTATCAACTCTATCTGCAGGGCCGACACTGTTTGATCAAGTACACCGAAGAAGGGTTGCGCCAGGCGATCGGGTTTTTCGAGAAAGCCATCGAGCGGGATCCACGGTATGCCCTGGCGTACGCCAGCGTGGCCCTGGCCTTCACGGAACTCGGAGAAACCGGCGCGCTGAGTCCCGATGAAGCTTATCCGCGGGCCAAGGCAGCCGCAGCGCGCGCGCTCGAGCTCGACCCGGAACTTGGCGAAGCGCATTGCACGGTGGCCCATGGCAAGTTCGTGTACGACTTCGACTGGACCGGCGCCGAGGCGGAGTTCAAGCGAGCCCTCGAGCTGAACCCGAGCAGCGCAGATACGTATGACCTGTACGGACGCCTGTGCTCGGCGCTGGAACGGTTCGACGAGGCCATCGCATTGCAACAGCGCGCCCGGGAGCTTGATCCGCTGGCTCATCAGTCAGATCTCGCCACCGCACTCCTGCGGGCTGGGCGGTACGACGAGGCCTTGGAGGCCGCCAGCCATGCGATCGCGCTCGATCACGACTATGCACGCGGGCATTCCACCCTCGGCTGGTCGTTGTTCGGGAAGGGCAGGTTTGACGAAGGCCTGGTGGCGTTGGAACGGGCGGTGGCGCTCTCACCGGGTGACACCCTCTGGCTGGCACAGCTCGGGCAGGCCTACGCGCTCGCGGGCAACGTCGACCGAGCGCGGGAAATACTGCGAGAACTCGAGGAGCAGTCACGGCGGCGATATGTCTCGCCCTACCACATGGCGTACTTGCATACCGGTCTCGGGCAACAGGAGCGCGCCATGGATTGCCTGGAGCGAGCGTACGAGCAGCGCGCGGGCGCGGTGTACGGCATCCGGGGTTCGTTCCTGTTTGCGCCCCTGCGCTCGCACCCTCGCTTCCAGGCGCTGCTGCACAGGATGCACCTTGCCTGATGGCTCCCCAAGCGCCGGCGCGCGCGCCGCCCGAAACGCAAAGGGTCTTTCGCGGGACCAGGCGGGCAGCTTCAATCGAGAATTGGTCACCATTTTTTGGGGGTCCGTCGAGGTGCAAACGATGACGAGCGGATCTTCACTTCTTCTTCCGATTGTAAGGTGCCTGGTTCGTCGGCTTTAGCGAATACATTCTGATTATCTGCAGCCGCCACCGTGCGGCGCAACGCTTTGTTTTCACATATCACACGAAGGCTGATCCGATGTTGTCGCCACCTGAAGCGGTCGGCCTGACCCAGACCGAGGTAAACGAACGGCGACGACAAGGCCAAGTCAATCTGGTAGAGCATTTCACGACGCGCACGGTCTCGGGCATCTTGCGCAACAATATTGTCACGGTATTCAACGGCATTCTGCTGACGTCTGTTGTGGCGCTACTGGCGGTTGGTGCCAATAGCGATGCCGTGTTCGTGTCCATCGTCACACTCGCGAACATGCTGGTCGGAGGAATCAGCGAATTCCGGGCGAAGTGGGCGCTGGACCGCCTCTCGCTGTTGCAGCGCCATGCCGTCACGGTTCGCCGCGACGGCCACGACCAGGACATCGCCAGCGACGACGTCGTCCAGGACGACTTGGTGCGCCTGGCGCCCGGTGATCAAGTCGTCGCCGATGGCGTACTCGCGGCGTCTGCGGCGGTCGTCATGGACGAATCGTTGCTGACAGGGGAAGCAACTGCGGTAGCGAAACGCACGCGTGATACCGTGCTTTCCGGCAGCTATTGTGTCAGCGGGGCGGGATACTATGTGGCGAGCCGTGTCGGCGCAGCATCCAGCGTCAACACGATGACCGCGCAAGCCAAAACATACAAGATCCAGCTGACACCCACGCAGAAGAGCATCAATACCCTCGTCAAGACGCTGACCGCGATCTTGATACTGTTCGTCGCTTTGTTGCTCATGGCGGCCTACGTCAAGCACTTGCCGTTGAAGGAAACCACCCTGTCGCTGGTCACCGTGATCAAGGCCCTGGTGCCGGAGGGGCTGGTCCTGATCGCCACGCTGGCATTCGCGATGGGCGCGCTGCGTGCGGCCAGAAATCAGGTCCTGGTGCAAAAGCTCGGCGCGGTCGAGTCGTTAGGTCACGTCACGGTGCTGTGCCTGGACAAAACGGGCACCCTCGGCACCAATCGCTTGCAATTCGAAGCGATCGTACCCTTCGCGCTGAGTCACGACGAGTTCGCTCGCTATCTGGGGCTATTCCTCGGCGCAGTAAGCTCGCACAACCAGACCACCGAGGCGATCGCAACGGCGGTCCCCGTCCTCGCCAGTACGCTGATCGACGAGTTGCCTTTCAGCACCGAGCACAAGACCAGTGCCGTGCGAGTCGGCGGTCGTGGCGACGAAGTATCGTTGTGGCTCGGGGCGCCCGAGGCGCTGGCTGAAGACAGGCTGACAGCCGCACAAGCCGTGCAGCTGGCGGACTTCAGGCAGCGAGGCCTGCGAGTGATGCTGCTTGCCCGCTCGGCGCAGGCGCTACCGCAGCGGACCGATCTGCTGCTGTTGGGCTTCGTGGTGTTGCGCGATGAACTGCGCCAGGATGTCGACAGCGCGATCCGCTTTTACGAAGCGCGCGACGTGACTCTGAAAATACTATCGGGCGATAACCCTGAGACCGTCTCGGCGGTGGCCCGCCAAGCGGGCATAACCCCCCACGGATCAACCATCAGCGGTCCGGAGCTCGCGGCTTTGGCGCCGACTGAATTCGCGAAAGCGGTTCAGGACGGTCAATTTTTTGGCCGGCTCGTACCGCAGCAAAAACAGCAAATCGTCAAATGCCTGCAGCAGTCAGGCAAGTTTGTCGGTATGGTGGGTGATGGCGTCAACGACGTGTTGGCGTTGAAACAGGCCGACATCGGGGTCGCCATGAACTCGGGTGCGGCGGCGGCGCGCGATGTCTCGGATATCGTGTTGCTGAAAGATTCGTTCGCTCACTTGCCAGCGCTGTCGCAAGAGGGGGACCGGATCATCCATAGCATCCGGCGGATCATGCAGTTGTTTCTCACGAAGAATGTTTACAGCCTGTTCTTTGTCGGCTTTGTCGGCTTCGTCGGACTGAGCTTTCCGTTGAGCCCGCGCGACATTACGTGGATCGATGTGCTCACCATCGGTATGCCGGCCACCGTGCTGACACTGCTCGCGCCGGCCGTGGGCAAACAATCGACGGATAACTTTCTCCGTGACCCGCTGAAATTTGCACTCCTGGCCGGCCTGTGCACCGCATTCTTTTCGCTACTCGTGTACGCCAATTTCTTCCTGTTTCAGGACCGGGCGGAGCAGTACGACAGTACGGCGGCTGTAACGGTAATCGTGCTGATGGGCTTGTACGTGCTGTTCCGATTGACTGCCGACGAGCGTGGGCCAACCGCGTCACCCGCGCAGCGGCTGGCAGTATCGGGATTGCTGGTCAGCGCGCCGCTGTTGCATGGTGCGGCGGTGTATTGGCCGCCGCTGCGCGACGTATTGGGCATGGTGTCGCTTGATGCAGACTCCTGGATCACGATCCTGGCAGCATCGGGATTGGGAATGGTGACGTTGCATCACTTGCTGCGAGATGCGCTTCGTGAGCGTGTTCTCGGTATGTAGCCAATGTCCTGGGAAATAGCTGGGGCGG
>JANYLJ010000042.1 GCA_025357945.1 Gemmatimonadota bacterium | reverse complement strand
TCCGCCGACGCCCCATCGGCGTCAACCGCGCTAGCTTATGCATGTTCGCTGAGCCCTCTAGTGAGTGGGTTGGTGGTTTCGCCACTCCCAGCTTCACCTGCTATGGCTCAGTGAACAACCTCCTCATCATTTACACCTAGGCCGCGCTCCCGATCCGTTCCACTTCCTGCGCCTTGCCGACGAGCAACGCCTTCTCGACCATGGCGAACAGGTCTTCCGGCTGGTGGACGGCGGCGTTCGGGTAGGTGACGACACCCGCGGTGAGTCGGCAGTGCACGCCGAGGTGCAGTTCGCCGAGACCGGCCGGGCCGAGCTTTTCGCGAATGCGATTGACGGTGAGGCGGGCGCCCTCGAGATCGGTTTCGGGCAACAGCAGCAGGAACTCCTCGCCGCCGTAGCGCGCCACGAAATCTGGCGCCCGCAGTTCGCGTTGGAGCAAGCGACCGAGGTCCGCGAGCACGCGGTGACCGCCATCACGACCGAGGCGTTCGTTGATGAGCCGCATGCCATCCACATCGAGCAACACCAGGGCGAAGGTCACGTCGTACCGGCGCGCCCGCTCGAATTCCTCACGAATGCGGCGATCGAGTGCGTCGAGGGTGGCACATCCCGTCAGCGGATCGACGTGCGCGGCGATCGCCTGCCGCCGCGAAATCGCGCCGCGACGATCATCGGCTTCGAGCAGGCGACCGGTTGCGGCAACGGCGAGTTCGGCGAAGGCGACCGCTCCGGCAGTCAGCGGAATGTCGCCGCGCCGCGTGCGCAGCACGACGGTACCGATGGCACGACCGAGCGGTGACAGCGCAATCGCCGCCGCCGTGTCGAGTTCGCTCACCGCGGCTAACGCCGCGTGACCGGCCATCGGCTCGAACAGGGGTGAGGTCCCGACATCGCGCACGAACACGGTCTTGGCCCCCGCCAGAGCGGCGACTGCGTCGGGCCACTTCGCCATGTCCACGTCAATATCGCGCACTTTTGGTGCGTCGGTCGCGGCAACGAGTCGACCGGTCGCGCTTGCTTCGGAGTGCAGCAGGCAACTGACCGAGCGCACATCGAGCGCGCCGGCCAACGAGCGAACCAGGGCATTGAGCATTTCGTCGCGGTGCAACTCGGTGGCAACTTCCTGCAGGATTTCGAAGAGCTTGAGGTCGCTGCCACCGGGCCCGTGGAGCGTCATCCGGGGCGCGACGAGGCGCGCCCGGAGCCGGGTGAGCAGCAGCGGGGCTTCGGTCGGCAGCAGGATCGCCTCATCGGCACCCGCCTCAGCGGCCCGAATCAGGTCTTCCGGCTCGCCGTCGGCGATCACGACGACCACCTGGGCCCCTGTCGCGCGGGCCGACGAGAAGGCTTCATTCAGGTCGCAGCGATCGCCGACGAGGGTGGTGCAAGTTGCAACAACGAGCGCTGGGCGACCTGGCAAGTTGTCGATGTCATCGGCTTCCGCGACCTGGAACCCCGCCCGGAGCAGGTCACGCTCGAGGCCGTCGGGACGCGCCGCGTGGTCGCCAAAGAGAACGATCAATGGCCGCGTTCCGCGAGCCTTTGGCCCCGGGCGGGACGATGAAGCGGAGGATTCGATGAAGCGGACGACTTCGGCCACACTACCTCGCCATCATAAGGTGGCCGCCCTGCGGGCGGCCGGCCCGGAATTGCTGGGGGCACACGTATCGACTGCCGGCGGTCCGGCCAGCGCTCCAGCCCGCGGAACGGCCATTGGCGCCACAGCGATTCAGATTTTTACCAAGACACCGAACATGTGGCGGGAGCCCGTAGTCACACCGGCGATCGCGGCGGCGTTCCAGGCCGCCCGCGAAGCCCACCCAGTCGGGACCGTTATGTCGCACGATTCGTACCTGATCAACCTGGCTTCCCCCGACGCCGCCCTCCGGGCCCGGTCGACCGAGGCGTTTCAGGGTGAGTTGCGCCGATCGGACGCGCTCGGGCTGGACGCCATCGTTTCCCACCCGGGCAACTTTATCGACGACCACGACGCCGGCCTGGCACGGAACGCCCAGGCGCTCACCGAGGCCCTCAGGGGGGTCCCCGGCGGCGTCAAGGTGTATCTGGAGAGTACCGCGGGGACCGGAACCGCCCTCGGCCGCAGCTTCGAGGAGCTTGCGACGCTCCGAGAGCTGGTTGGCGACGACGTCCGGCACCGAGTGGCGTTCTGCGTCGATACCTGCCACCTGTTCAGCGCCGGCTATGACCTGGTCGGCGACTATGATGGGGTGTGGCAGCGGTGGGACCGGGTCATCGGCCGCGAACTCCTCGGCTGCGTCCACCTGAACGACTCGAAGACGCCGTTCGCGTCCCGCAAGGACCGCCACGAACTGATCGGCGAGGGATCGCTCGGCGGGGAGCCATTCCGGCGCATCATGAACGACCCGCGCTTTGTCGGCGTGCCGAAGATTCTCGAAACGCCCAAGGGCGACGACGACGAGGTGACCAATGACCGCCGCATGCTGGCGCTACTGCGAGAGATGGCGGCGTGATTTGACGGCGCCCCTCGTCCGGCGCCATCTTCGCAGGATGCGACGACTCCTGACCGCGGCGATGATCACCGTGGGCACCACACCGCTGGCAGCCCAGACGGGCGTGCAGCTCACCGCCGGGGTTACGTCGAGCGGGATCCTGGTGACCGACGGCGTGCTCCGCACGAAGCTCCGTCCGGCGATCGCCCCCACGATCGGGATCGCGATCGCGATCCCCACCGGGAAGGGACCGTATCGCGCCGTGCTCGCGGCACACTACAGCCGATCATCCCTCCGAGTCACCGACACCGACTTCGGGACGACGGATGATCTCGGGACACTCGCCACGATCGACGCGCTGGTCATGGCCGAGGGTCCGATCGCGGGCGCGCTGCGCTGGCAATTCGGCGGCGGCGCGATCTTTTATCGACCGTCGGCCAACCAGGGCGTTTTCCTCGACGGCCCCACCCACCGGTGGTTGATCGCGGGCGGACTTACCTGGTCGCACCCGCTTTCGCCACACCTGCACCTGGTGGTCGACGGCCGGGTGGACAGCCACACGTTCACCACCGACGTATTGGTGGCGCGCCACTATGCTGGGGCGCAGGGCGTGCAGCGGTTCGGGCTGCACGCCGGCGTGGAAAGGACGTTCTGATGCGGCGACCGCTCCTCGGCATGCTGCTCGTTGTGGCGGCGTGCGGCACCATCGGATCACCGCTGATCACCAGCGGCGAGGTCTACGAATTTCGCGACGTGGAGCGCGGCGATACGATCGTGTTCCACTGGCCGCGTGCCGACCTGCCGGTGCGGATCTGGGTCGCGAGCGACAGTCCGATCAGGTCGTATGTCGAGACCGCGATTGCACGCTGGCAGGCGGCGTTCCTCTACGGGGAATTCCGGGCGACGCTCGTGACCGACTCGACGATCGCCGACGTGATCGTGCGCAACACGCCCTCGGACATCGGCAACGGACTCAACCGGCGCGCGCCGCAGTGTGCCGGCGAAACCGATCCGAACATCAACCCCGCGACCAACACCGCGCGGCTGCCGATGCACGTCTTCATGTACGCCGTCGTGAGCGATGCCATCCCGGGACTCGCCAGCTGCTACGCCGTCACGATGACCCACGAGTTCGGGCACGTACTCGGCCTGCTGGTGCACTCACCGTCCCTGGGCGACGTGATGTTTGCCGATCCACGCTTCGATGGCATCAGCGAACGCGACCGTTTGACGGCGATCACGCTGTACAGTATCGCGCCCACGATCACGCTCACCGGACGGCGCTGACATCGCGGCCGCGGACGGTATCGCGGGGCGAGGGCGGAACAGCGATGCGGCGGGCATCGAGTCGGGTCGTTCATGGTGGCAGATCTCACCCCAGCGACAGCCGACTCGGCGTGCCGAACGGCTGCTCCGCTCTCGCCGCAAGCACGGCGCACACCCGCCAGGGCACTGATTTGCGGTAACCTCCAGTCCCACCCAATTTTGGGACCCGCGGAACGCGCTGCATCCGCGCACCTTCACGGAGACCTGATGACTGCGACCGCATCACCGCTGGACGTTGCCGCGCCGACCTGGGTGCGAAACGCTCGTCTCGTCGGCTGGGTGCAGGAGATGGCCCGGCTCACCCGTCCCGATCGCGTCCACTGGTGCGATGGTTCCCAGCAGGAGTACGCCACGCTCTGCGAACAGATGGTCACGAGCGGCACCTTCATCAGGCTCGACCCGGCGAAGCGACCGAATTCGTTTCTGGCGTTCTCCGACCCGAATGACGTCGCCCGCGTGGAAGACCGCACCTTCATCTGCAGTCACCGCAAGCAGGACGCCGGTCCGACCAACAACTGGGTCGATCCGCGCGAGATGCGCGACACGCTCCGCGGGCTGTTCGATGGTTGCATGCGCGGCCGCACGATGTACGTCGTCCCGTTCTCGATGGGTCCGATCGGTTCGCCGTTGTCGCACATCGGTGTTGAGCTGTCGGATTCGCCGTACGTCGTGGTCAACATGCGGATCATGACCCGGATGGGGCGCGCGGTGGTCGCGGCCCTCGGCGACGCCGACTTCGTGCCGTGCCTGCACTCGGTCGGCAAGCCGCTCGCGCCGGGCGAGCCGGACGTCACGTGGCCGTGCAACGCCGAGCAGAAGTATATCGTGCACTTTCCGGAGGATCGCGAGATCTGGTCGTTCGGGTCCGGGTACGGCGGCAACGCATTGCTCGGCAAGAAGTGCTTCGCGCTGCGGATTGCATCGGTGATGGGTCGCGATCAGGGGTGGATGGCGGAGCACACACTGATTCTCGGCGTCGAGAATCCGCAGGGCGAGAAAACGTATGTCGCCGCCGGGTTCCCGAGCGCCTGCGGCAAAACCAACTTCGCCATGCTGATTCCGCCGCCGGCGTACCAGGGATGGAAGGTCACCACAGTCGGCGACGATATCGCGTGGATCCGGCCGGGACCGGACGGATGCCTGCGCGCGATCAACCCCGAAGCCGGCTACTTCGGCGTCGCACCCGGCACGTCCTACGATACCAATCCGAACGCCATGGAGTCGATGAAGGCAAACACCATTTTCACCAACGTCGCCCTGACGCCGGACGGTGATGTCTGGTGGGAGGGGCTCACCAAGGATCCGCCAGCCAGGCTTACCGATTGGCATGGCAAGCCGTGGACGCCCGAGCGCACGACGCCGGCGGCGCATCCCAATTCGCGCTTCACCGCTCCCGCATCGCAGTGCCCGTCCATCGACGCGGCATGGCAGGATCCCGCCGGCGTGCCGATCTCGGCGTTCGTCTACGGGGGCCGGCGCGCCACGACGGTACCGCTCGTCTATCAGGCCTTCAACTGGAATTTCGGCGTCTACCTCGGCGCCACGATCGGCTCCGAAACCACGGCGGCCGCGGCGGGCGCCACCGGTCTGGTGCGACGTGACCCGTTCGCGATGCTGCCGTTCTGCGGCTACCACATGGGCGACTATTTCAATCACTGGCTGCAGATGGGCCGCGGGCTGAGCGACCCACCGCGCATCTTCTGTGTTAACTGGTTCCGCAAGGACGACAACGGCAAATTCATCTGGCCCGGTTTCGGCCAGAACATGCGCGTGCTCGAATGGATCGTCGGTCGCGTCCGCGGACGGGCGTCCGGAATCGAAAGCCCGATCGGCTGGATGCCACGCTACGAAGACATCCGTTGGGATGGCCTCGATTTTCCGAAGGAAACGTTCCTGCGCCTGATGTCGGTCGATCGCGAGCAATGGAAGGGCGAACTGCTCGGCCACCGCGAGCTGTTCGAAAAGCTCTACGACCGGCTGCCGCAGGAGTTCATGTGGATGCGGGAGTTGATCCTCTCCGCACTCTGGCGCAGTGACGAACACTGGCGCCTGGAGCCGGAAACTGCGTGAGGACGTCATAGCGTTCCCGCGGGATGGTGCGGGCGAGATCATCCGCGACCCGCTCTGGGACAACATCCGCCTGGAACCTGCCGCCGCGTCCGCCATCGACACGCCGGCCTTCCAGCGGCTCCGCTACGTCCGCCAGCTCGGCCACGCCTTCCTGGTGTATCCGGGCGCCACCCATTCGCGATTTGAACATGCCCTCGGCGCGTATCACCTCACCCGGCGCGCGCTCGCGACGCTGGATGAGCGCGGCGATCTCGCGGGGGTGGACGACCGTGAGTGCCTCGCCGTCCGCCTCGCCGCCCTGCTCCACGACATCGGGCACTATCCGTTTTCGCACGCGCTCGAGGAAGCCGGGTTCGGCAGCCACGAGCAACTCGGCGCCCGCCGCCTGCGCGAGGGCGAACTGACCGTGCTGTTGCACGGGCTCGGCGGCGACTGGCTGATCGAGCGGATCAGCGGGCTGATGCAGGGCACCAGCGATTCGCCGCTGGCGGGACTGGTATCAGGTTCGCTCGACCTCGACAAGATCGACTATCTCAGCCGTGACGCGCGCATGTGCGGCGTGCCCTACGGCACCGTCGACGTGGACCGGCTGCTCTCCTCACTCGCGCTGGTGGAACATCCGGATGGATCGCGCGAGATGGGCGTGCAGGAGAAGGGCGTCAGCGCGCTGGAATCGCTCCTCTTCGCCAAATATCAGATGTACCGCAACGTGTACTGGCACCATGCCGTGCGCTCGGCGACGTGCATGTTCAAGCGCGCCGTACGCGCCACGATCGCCGCCGGCGGCTTCACCACGGCCGAGATCGAGGACGCGACCGACGGCACGCTGGACGCGCTGTTGAGCCGACACGATCCGAGCGGACTCGCCCGCGCGTTGCGCGAGCGGCGGCTTTACAAGCGGGCGCTCGACCTGTCGGCGAGTGTGGTGCCCGATGATTTGCCGCAATGGATCTGGAACGATGTTGAGGCCCTGGAGCAGGCGGAGCACGCGCTCGCGCGCGAGCTCGACCTGCCGCCTGGTGGTGTGCTGATCGACTATCCCGAGCGGGAATCGATGTTGAGCGTGGACCTGCCGTTATTGACGCGGGGCGGAACGGTGGAGCGATTGACGGATGCCGGGCGCGCCGGGGAACTGGGATTACCGGGAGTTGCCGATGAGCTCTATCGGAGTGCCAGACGGTTGCGGATTTTTACGGTGGAGCCGCGGCAATTGAAGGGGATACCGGGGCTGTTGTTGGCGTAGGAACGGCGCCGCCGTCCTCACCCCCGCATCGCCGGCACCTCGCCCGTCGGCGCCGCCACCTCTTCGATGCGCACCAGGATCGTGGTCACATTGTCGAGCCCGCCGCGATGGTTGGCGCCGGCGATCAAGACGTCCACCATTTCTTCGAGCGGCACGTCGGACGCCATGATCTCCCGCACATCCTCGTCGTCCAGCATGCCGGTCAGTCCGTCGGAGGCCAGCAGGAGCAGGTCACCGACTTCGAGCGTGCCGAAGAAGAGATCGGGCACCACGTCGCTGCTGGAGCCGACGCACCGGGTGATCACGTTCGCGTACGGGTGCACCCGAGCGTCTTCGGGCGTGAGCCGCCCGGCATCGACCTGTTCCTGCACGTAGCTGTGGTCCTTCGTCAGCTGACTCAGCACGTCGCCACGCAGCAGATAGGCGCGGGAGTCGCCCACCTGGCCGATCAGGTACCGGCGTGGCAAGAGGTGGAGCACGGTGACCGTGGTTCCCATGCCGCGCTTGTCGTGCTCGGAAAGCGTCCGGCGGAAGATGGCCTCGTTCCCCGAGCGAATCGCGCCGATCATCTGCGACATCAACTCGTCGTCGCGCATCCCGCGGACGGGGTGATACTCCTCGGCGACAATCCGCGTCGCCATGTCGCTGGCGACTTCACCGGCGGCGTGACCACCCATCCCATCGGCCACGATGAACAGGCCGCGATCGCTCGCCATCAGGTACGAGTCTTCGTTGCCGGACCGGACCACGCCCACGTCGGTGCGAGCCGCACAGGAGAAGCGCATCACGCGTTCCTGAGCAGGAAATAGGTCGCGACAAACATCCCGCACACCGCGAGCACGAAGGCCACCGTCGGCCAGAGGCTGCGCGGCTCGGGCGGGAGCAGCAAAAGCGGGGCGCGATCCCCGGCGCGGCGCTCGGGCGGCGAATCCTGCCACCGATCGGATGGCGCAAAGGCGAACTCGACCGAACCGACCCGGACCGACGAGCCGGGTGCGAGCAGTGCTTCGCCCCGCACCGCGCTGCCGTCGACCGCGGAGCCCGCCGCGGAGCCGAAATCGACCAGGGTCCAGACGCCGCCGCGAAGCCGAAGCTGGGCGTGGCGAGGGGCGACGTCAGCGCCATCGAGCACGATGTCGCTGGCGGGGTCGGAGCCCATCGTGGCCTGGGACTGTCGCACCGGAAACATCGCGCCCGCCGGAAGCCCTGAGCGAACCCTGAGGGTCGCCAGGGCTGAGTCGGAGCCGGCGCCCGACTCCATCACGGCAGCTGTCGCACCACGCGGCGTTCGGTCCAGGAGCAACTCCGAGGTCTGGGCGGCCGGGCTACCGGCGGGCGCGAAACCTATCCGCTGCCCTTGGCCTTGGGCAGGGGCAACAATCATGCGGCCGCCGCGGGGTGAGGGTCGCCCCACGCCAGTTCCGGATCGGCGCCTGACGGCGGATCGTCGGCCGCAATCGCGCGCGTCACCGGTCCGGCACCTCGATCGACTTGAGGCCGCGACGCACCCAGGTGCTGAAGACGTAGAAGCCGGCGCCGATGGTGAACCAGGTCCGGATGAAGTTCCACACCAGCGTGTACACCGGAATCAGCGCGGCCTTGACGTACGTCGCCATCGTCAGCGTCGAGAGTCCTTCGGCGAAACCGGACGCACCGGGCGTCGGGGCGAAGTAGAGCAACGACGAAATGAAGGTCTGCAGCAGCAGCACGTCGAAGAACTGGATCTGGAAGTCGATCGCTCGCAGCGCCACGTATCCCGCGAGCAGTTTGTTGGCGTGACTTGGCCCGGAGAGGATCGTCGCCCAGAAGAGCGCCAGCCACCCGCGCGGGGAATTGAACACCGTCATGCTCTGGTGCGCCTGGTCGATGCCACCGCGCAGGTTGTCGAGGCGTGCGGCAATGCGCGCGCTGCGCCGGCCGAGGGCCGTCGCGAGGCGATGGACCGCGCCCGACACGAGCTTCGGTGCGATCAGCACCAGCAGCAACAGGATGCCCAGCACCACGAAGATCGCCATGCTGGTCTTGAACAGGTCGAGCAGCGACAGGCCAAGAAAGTGGCCCCGGGCGGCCAGCGACTTGCCGGCGCCGAGCACCAGTGCCAGCGGGCCGGCGATGGCAAAGAACGCGACGGTCGCGATGAACGACATCAACACGATCGTCATCGCCTTCGGCAGCGGAATCCCGGCGCGCTTCATTGCGTAGATCATCATCGGCGACGCACCGGCCTGAAACGGCGTGATGTACGAACCCCACGCGCCCATGCCACCCGCGATGATCATCCCCTTGATCGGCGGTCGCGGGTGCACCTCGCGCGCCAGCACCCAGAGACGCAGCCCGCCGCCGATCCAGTCCAGCGACGCGAGCCCGGCGCCGACCAGCACCCAGCGCCATTGCAGCCGCGACAAGGATGCAATGAATCCGCCCGGGTCGTCGCCGTAGTAGAGGACGGCCCCGTAGGCGACCAGCGAAATCAGGACGAAGAGCGCAAACCCTTGCCGCAGGCGCGCTGGCGTGAGGAGGCCGGCCATTGCAACGAAACGTACCGTGAAAAGAGAGGGGAGAGAAGAGAGACGAGAGACGAGAGAGGAGAGACGAGAGAGGAGAGACGAGAGACGAGAGACGAGAGAGACCTACCCCTGAGCGAGGATCCCCCCTTTTCGGTGGGGCCCTCTCGTCTCTCGTCTCTCGTCTCTCGTCTTTCCCCTCTCTGTTTACGTTTCGCTGGTGAATTCCGTCATCC
Organism: Gemmatimonadota bacterium; assembly: GCA_025357945.1. Classification (GTDB taxonomy): domain Bacteria; phylum Gemmatimonadota; class Gemmatimonadetes; order Gemmatimonadales; family GWC2-71-9; genus Palsa-1233. The sequence goes on along the minus strand of JANYLJ010000042.1, from coordinate 15,706 downwards.
GCGTCGTGAACGCCCGCCAGCACAACCTGCGGGGCATCACCGTCGACATCCCCCGTCGCATGATCACCGTCGTCACCGGCCCCTCGGGCAGCGGCAAGAGTTCGCTCGCGTTCGACACGTTGTATGCCGAGGGACAGCGCCGCTACATCGAATCGCTTTCCACGTACGCCAAGCAGTTTCTCGAGCGGATGCCCAAGCCGCTGGTCGATCGCGTGGAGGGAATCGCCCCGGCGGTCGCGATCGAGCAGCAGGCACCAGCGATGTCGTCACGCTCCACGGTCGGAACCGCGACCGAGATCGCCGATCACCTGCGCCTGTTGTGGGCGCGCGTGGGCGAGCCGTTCTGCACCAATTGCGGCGGCCCGGTGCGGCGCGACACGCCGCAGTCGTCCGCCGATGCCGTCATCGCCGCCGGACCGGGACGCGTGCAGATCGCCTTCCCGCTCCCCGCCACCGCGCGGGTCACCCATGCCGGTACCGTGGAAAACCTGCGCGCCCTCGGCTTCGTGCGCGTGCTGCTCGACGGCACACCATGGCACCTCGACGAGTTGCCGGCCACGGTCGACCTGGTCGCCCGGGGCGAGGTGCTGGTGATCGTCGATCGCCTCAGTTCCGATCCGGGCCAATCGGGGCGCCTCGCCGAGGCGATCGCCACCGCGTTCGAAGAAGGCGAAGGGATCGCCCTCGCCGTACGGGATAGTGGCCGACTGCGGTTCACCGAGTTCCCCGCGTGCAGCGTGTGCGACACGCCCGGGGCGGTGCTCACGCCAGCGCTCTTTTCGTTCAACAACCCGCGGGGTGCCTGCCCGGTGTGCAACGGCTTCGGCGCCACGCTCGAATACGACCTGTCGCTGATCGTCCCGGATCCCGACACGTCGCTCGACGACGGTGCCATCGACCCGTGGACCAAGCCGCGGTACGAAGCGCGTCGGCGCCTGTTGAGCGCGACGGCGCGGAAGCTGGGCGCCGATCCCGGGCAGCCGTGGCGCACGCTCCCCGAGGTTGTGCGCGACACGCTGCTGCACGGCAAGACGGGACGCTTTACCGGCATCTTCCCGTTTCTCGAGGCCCTGGAGGGGAAGCGATACAAGCAGTACATCAGGGTCTTCCTGCGACAGTACCAACTGGCGAAAGAGTGCCGCGCCTGTCACGGCGCCAGGCTCAAGCCGGAAGCACTGGCGGTCCGCGTGGGCGACAAGTCCATCGCCGACGTCACCGGGTACACGATCGATGACCTGGCCGGTTGGCTCGCCGCGTTGACGCTGAGCGGATCGGCGCGCCAACTCGCCGACCTCATCATCGCTGAAGCAAACGCGCGGGTGGACTACCTGCGCGACGTCGGCCTGGGCTACCTCACGCTCGATCGGCAAACGCGCACGCTTTCGGGCGGCGAGGCGCAGCGCATCGCGCTCGCCAACGCGCTCGGTTCACGACTCGTCGATGCCCTTTATGTCCTCGACGAGCCGTCGATCGGCCTGCATCCGCGCGACACCGACCGGCTGCTCGCCCTGCTCCGCCGCTTGCGCGACCTGGGCAACACCGTGGTCGTCGTCGAACACGACCTGAGTGCCATTCGTGGCGCCGACTGGATGCTCGAACTCGGCCCCGGCGCCGGCGAACATGGCGGCCGGTTGGTCTACTCCGGCGAAGTGAACGCGGCGCGGGGCACCCTCACCGCAGCGTACCTGGCGGGAGAGAAACGCATCGGCATTCCGTCCCTGCGACGACCAGTGGACGGACCCCGCATCGCCGTCCGCGGCGGTCGCCTCCACAACCTCGGCGGCGTCGACGTGGATATCCCGCTCGGTACCCTTACGGTGATCACGGGTGTGTCAGGATCGGGCAAGAGCACGCTGGTGTACGACATCCTCTACCGACAGCTGGAGCGCCGACTCGAAGGCGAACACTCCGCCAAGACGCACCTGGGCGAAAGCGTGGGTGATGTCACGTCGCTCGACGGCTGGCAACTGCTGACCGGCGTCGTGCTGGTGGACCAGACACCGATCGGCCGCACGCCCCGCTCCAATCCGGTCACCTATATCAAGGCGTACGACGACATCCGCGAACTGTTCGCGAAGCAACCGCTCGCGCGGCAGCGCAAGTACACCGCCACCACCTTTTCCTTCAACGTGAAAGGCGGCCGCTGCGAAGCGTGCGAAGGTGCTGGCCAGACCAAGATCGAGATGGTCTTCCTTGCCGATGTGTACGTCCCGTGCGAGGTGTGCGGCGGCACCCGGTTCAAGCGCGAGGTGCTCGATGTCCGCATCCAGGGATGCAACATTCACGACGTGCTGCAGTGGAGCGTGGACGAGGCGATCCGGCGCTTTCGTCACCAGGCGAAGCTCGGGTCAGCGCTCTGGCAACTGCAGCAGGTGGGCCTGGGGTACCTGCGCCTGGGACAGGCCGCGACCACACTGTCCGGCGGCGAAGCACAGCGCCTGAAGATCGCGCGCGAGCTGCTATCGGCACAGAAACGGAGCGGCCGCAAGCTCTACCTGCTCGACGAGCCGACCACCGGACTGCACATCGATGACGTACGCGTCCTCATCAGCGTGCTCGACAAACTGGTGGATGCGGGACACACCGTCGTGGTCATCGAGCATCATATGGACGTCATCAAGCGCGCCGACTGGGTCATCGACCTCGGCCCCGAGGCCGGACCGAACGGGGGCCGGGTGGTCGCGATGGGGCGGCCGGAGGAGATCGCGAAGGTAAAGGCGTCACATACGGGGCGGTATTTATCGGCAGCGCTCAGCGAGCCGCATCCCGAATAATCCGCCACACCTCCGCGACATGCCTCCGTTCGGTCCGAAAACTTCCGATCGCCACGCGGATCGCGTACTTCCCCGCCAGCGTCGTATGGGTCAGGTGCACCGCGCCGCCCGCATTCACGCGAGCCATCAGCGCCGCGTTGTGCGCCGCGAGCGCGGTCTCGTCGCCGGCCAATGCAGGCGGCACGTGGCGCAGGCAGACCAGCGCGAGCGGCGCCGGCGCGAGACGCTCGAACTCGGGCTCCGCGTCCACCCATCCCGCCAGGTCGTGGCCGAGCTGGATGTGGCCACGGATCATCGTGCGAATCGCCTCGGCGCCGTAGCTCCGCAGCACGAACCAGAGCTTGAGGGCGCGAAAGCGGCGGCCGAGGGGAATGCCCCAATCACGAAAGTTGACGGCGGCGCTGTCGGCGTCGTGTCGGGTGCGCAGGTACTCGGGGAGGATGCTGAAGGTCTGCAGCAGTGCGTTCACGTCGCGTACGAAGTAGGCCGAACAATCGAAGTTGGTCAACAGCCACTTGTGCGGGTTGGTCACCATCGAGTCGGCGAGTTCCACGCCGTCGAGCCGTGGCCGCACTTCGGGCACGATCGCCGCCGAGCCAGCGTAGGCGGCGTCGATGTGATACCACGCGCCCGCCTGTTGGGCGATTTCACCGATCTGCCGCAGCGGATCGCACGCCGTCGACGAGGTGGTTCCCATCGTGGCGACGACGATTCCGGGCACCAGCCCCTGCGCGCGGTCCGCGGCCGTCATCTGTGCCAGCACGTCGGGTTGCATCGCGAAGTCGCGATCGACCGGCACGATGCGGCGCTGGGCGATGGCGATGCCGGCGATCCGTGCCGCCTTGGGAATCGACGAATGGGCTTCCGACGACCAATAAGCCACCAGTCGCCCAGGATCGACGCCGGCGTGTTCGCGCGCGGTCAGGAACGCCACCAGCGTGGCCGACGATGCCGTGTCCTGGATGACCCCAGTAAAGCCTTCTGGCAGCCGCAGCAGCTGGCGATACCAGTCCATCACCGTCTGCTCGAGCTCGGTCGCGGCGGGCGATGTCTCCCAGCTCATGCACTGGGCGCCCAGACCGGCGGAGAGCAGCTCGCCGAGGACGGACGGCGGCGAACTGTTGGAGGGAAAATAGGCGAACCAGCCTGGGTGACCCCAGTGGGTCATTCCCGGAACGATCTGTTCGCGGAAGTCCCTCAGGATCGTGTCGAACGCCTCACCGGCTTCCGGGGCCGTGGTGGGGAGGAGGGCGCGGATGTCGCCGGGCTGGACCTGGGGGACTACACGGCAGGATTCAATGTCTCGGTAGTAATCGGCGAGCCAGTCGATGATCTCGTGGCCGTGGCGGCGGAAGGCTTCGGGGTTCAGCTACTTCTCTTCCTTGAACCCGGTGTGCCGCTTGAGGGTGGGATCATACTTCCGGAGCTCCATCCGCTCGGGGTGCTTCTTGGGATTCTTGGTCGTCACGTAAACGTAGGCGCTCTCGCTGCTGCGGAGCTTGACCTGTACGCGTCCCTTCTTTGCCATGGCTCGATCGCTCCGCGGTTACCAGGAGGCCTTGCGCACGCCGGGGATATTTCCCTGGAGGGCGTTTTCGCGGAATGCGATACGGGAGAGCCCGAAACGGCGCACGTAGCCGCGCGACCGACCGGTCAACTGGCATCGACTGTGGACGCGCACTGGCGAGGAGTTACGCGGCAGCGCCTGCAACTTGCGCTGGGCGGCGTCCTTCTGGGCCGGCGTCGCCGTCACGCTGCGAATGACGGCCTTGTACTTCTTGCGCTGCTCGAGGTATTTGGCCGTGAGCTTGACGCGCTTGAGATTCCGCTGAATCGAACTGGTTTTGGCCATGGTTCCGTCTTAGGGTCTGGTTAGTACAGCCTGCAAAGGTGACATGATCGGGCCTTTTTGGCCAGTCCCGGGGGGCCACGGCCCGAACTGGCAGCCGGGGGACCCTCACCCAGCCCAGCCCAGCCCAGCCCAGCCCGCTCCACTCCGGGAAAGTCGTCGAATTCCGGGTGCTGGGGGGGGCGGCAACCTGACGCGGCGACTGACTTGGGTCCCGCTACAAGTTGCCGGGGCACGCAGTGATGACCGGCGCGATCGCGGCCGAGATTCCATTCAATTGCCAGGCGGTCGCGTGTGGCACCAGCGGTGTCTCGTTGAAAGTGAAGTTGAAGGTGAAGACCGTGTTCCAGTTTGTGGCCACTGCCAATGCGAAGTTCTTGCGAATGAGATTGGTGGCTCCCGGGTAGGTAAGCGTCTTGAGACTCGGGCCCGATTGGAGCCACGTTTCGCTGACCGTGACCGCGCCAGCCCCCGTATACGTCACCGCTCCGTTCCCCGTGACGATTCCGCTGAATCCGACGCTGACACCAAAGACCCCACCGCTGCAGGTGAACGACAGCGTCGGAAACTCCGGCGTGCCGGTGGAATTCGTGACGGAGACTTCGGAGGCGAGTGAAACGCCAACGTCCGATCCGGCGCCGGTAGCGATCCAGTCGTAACCGGTGATGACATTGGTCCAGGCGACTCCATCGATCGTGGATACGACGCCGATGCTCCCCGCCAGCAAGGGATTGAGCACACCGGTGCCCGTGATCGTAGCGGTCCCCGGAACGAGAATGCTCCACGTGACCGGGTGCTGCACGGTCGTTCCATCCGCCAACCGCTGCGTGACGTCAAAGCCATACACTTGCCCGACCTTCACGCGGTTCCGGGGCACCAGCTCCACCGACGTGATCGTCGCAGCGACGACGTTGATTCCCGGCGACGTGATGGTGGCATTCTGCCCGTTAAGCGTCGCCGTGAACTTGAGGGTCCTGCTGCCAGCAATCCCGCTGATTGCAAGACCGGAAAACACCGCCGCACCGCTCGCATTGGTATTGACCGTGAGTGCGCCACCACCGAGGGTGCCACCGCCCACGTCAATCGCGCCGGTGACGGCAACGAGCGCCTGGGCCACCGGATTGCCGCTGGCGTCCCGGAGCTGCACCGTCGGCTGTTGCGTCAGTACGAGGGCAAGCACCGCCGTTGCAGCTGGTGTCGTCGTCAGCGCGAGCTGGGTGGCCGCACCGGCGGTGAGGGCAACCGTTGCGGACAAGCTCACCGCGGTACCGTTCAATGTTGCAGTGAAGGTGAGGATCCGCGTGCCGACGAGCCCGCTGAGCGTGAGGCCACTGAAGACAGCAGCACCGCTCGCATTGGTGGACACGGTCAGCGTACCACCGCCGAGTGTGCCGCCGCCCGCGCCAATCGCGGCCGTCACAGGAACGAGCGCCTGAGCGACCGGATTGCCACTGGCATCCTTGAGCTGCACGGTCGGTTGGAGCGCCAACGCTACGCCATTCTGGGCGGTGGTGGATGGCGCGGTGGTCAACGCCAGTTGAGTGGCCGGCCGCGAAGTCGCCGTCAGGTTGACATCCAGGTACTGCGTGGCTGACACCGAACCGCGAAGGGTCTGCGTCCCCACGGTGGCTCCAAGCACCCATGTGGTCGACGCCGAACCGTCCGAACCGGTGGTCAGCGTGGTCGATGCCGCGCCACCGACAGTCCCACCGCCCGCCGTCACGACGACCGTGAAGCTCTTGGCGCTTGCCGCCTTCGAACTGCCGTCGCTCTCGTTCTCGGTGACGGTGAATGCGATCGGGACCGAGGTTCCGGCCTGTGCCGTGGCGGGCGGAGCCGTCTTGATGGCTACGGTATACCCGAGGATCGTGACGGTCGCGCCACCGTTGGAACTGGTGCATGCCGGAATTGTGAACATGAGCGAAGCGAGGATCGCTGCCAGCGGAGTGCGACGCATGACCGGAAGTCCGGGTCGAAGGAGCGATCGTCGAGGGGGAGTTGCTGGAGCATAACCTATTGTCTTACCGCCGGATCGCCCCGCTCGTCTGGTCGTACCGCACCACGAACTGATCGGCGTCGCCCACGGCCTGCCGCACCACTGCGGTGCCGCCGGGCGCGAAATCCACAACGCCGAAGAATCGCCCGACCGCCCAGATCGTGCCGTCGCTGGCGAGCGAGATCCCGCCGGCGATGCCGAAATTCAGGTCGCCGGCGATCGTGGCACTGATCGGGTCGACCCAACGGAAGTCGCCTGCCGGTGTGAGCGACAGGACGTAGCCATCGGCGGCGCCGCCGGTGCCGCGTCCATTGACGACGTGAGTGCCCGCACCGGGGTCGAAATCGAGGGTTCCCTGGAACGACCCGGCGAGATAGAGGTTACCGCTGGCGTCCCGCGCGAACGCCGAGACGCCGTCGGTGCCGGAGCCGCCAAAGGTGCGTGTGAAGCCGAGCCAAGTCCCGGCGCCGTCGTAGTTGGCGACGAAGACATCGGCGTCGCCGTGACTGGTGGCAACCGCACCGCCGATGTTGGCGGTGCCGGTAAAGGTGCCCGCGACATAGATCGAGCCGTTCGTTGCGGCGATGATCCCGCCACTGTTGATCTGGTCGTTGCCGGGCCCGCCCCCGCGAATCGCCCACTGCAGGCCAAGCGTGGGTGCGAGGCGCGCGACGAAGTAGTCGAGGCCGCCGATACTGGCGAGGAGTTGCGGCGCGAGCGCCGAACCGAAGGTGGCGATCGAGCTGAACACACCGCCGATGATCGGGTCGCCGTCGGCACGCAGCGCGATCGCATTCCCGGCGTCATCACCAGCGCCACCGAATTGCGCGACGGCCTTGAAGCCACCATTGGCGCCGTAGCGCGCCACGAAGCCGTCGGTGCCGCCGCGCGAGACAAGGAGCGCGGACCCGGAGTCCGGATCAAAATCCACGGTGCCCGAAAAGAGCCCGGTGACGAGCACGTCGCCGTTGCTGTCGACCACGAGATCGTGCCCTTCGTCGTTGCCGCTGCCGCCCATGGTGATCGCCCAATCACACGTTCCGGCGGCGCTGATGCGCATCAGCAGCACGTCGCGGCCACCGCCGTTCCGGAGCACGTGCCCGCTGCAGATGGCGCCCGAAGTGATGTAGCCGGTGACATAGAGCGCGCCGTCGGGCGCGAGCTTGGCGGCGAACGGCACGTCGGCGTCGGCGCCCCCGATGGTGTACACCCAGCGAAACGAACCATTGGCGGTGTAGCTGGCAACGGAGATGTCGTACCCGCCGGTGGCGCTGCGAACGGTGGCGCCGCTGCCGGCGTCGAAATCCACGGTGCCGGAGAAGTAGCCGGCGACATAGGCGTTGCCAGCACCGTCGGTCGCGACCGCGCGGGCGAAGTCCGGTCCGATCGAGCCGATGCGCAGCGGCAGGAGCGGAGCGGACGAGGGGGGTTGGTTCGGCGTGATGTCCGACTCGAACGGCGCTCGGCAGGCAGACCAGAGGAGGAGTGCCGGGAGGAACCAGGCAGCTCGGCACGTGCGGTAGCTGGGCATGGGCATCGTTCCGGAGTATCGGCGGCGGCGGCGCTGACAGCAAGGCCTGACACGTCGGCTGGCCCGATCGCCGGGCGTCCTCTCTGGCGCCGTCACGAGGCGGCGGGTAAGATGGTGTTCCCGCACGAAAGGACTCCGATGTTCAAGGACTTCAAGGCATTCGTCATGCGCGGCAGCGTCGTCGACTTGGCCGTTGGCGTCATTATCGGGGCGGCGTTCGGGTCGATCGTCAAGTCGCTCGTCGACGACATCATCATGCCGCCAGTCGGGCTGGCGACCGGTGGGATCGATTTCGCCAACCTGTTCGTCGTGCTGAAGGAAGGCGGCAAGGCCGCTGCACCGTACGCCTCACTCGCCGACGCGAAGGCGGCCGGCGCGGTCACCCTCAACTATGGGCAATTCGTCAACCAGACCGTGACCTTTCTCATCATTGCCGCCTGTATCTTCCTCATCGTGCGGATGGTAGCGCGGATGCAAGGACCGCCACCGGTCGCCGCAGCGACGACGACGGCTTGTCCGTTTTGCGCCACCCAGATTCCGGTGCCGGCCAAGCGCTGCCCGAACTGCACCTCGCAGTTGTAAAGGATTGGCACTCGAACCGCAGGCCAGCACCAAGAAGTTTCTCACGTCGGGATTGCTGTTCGCCGCCCTGGCGACGCGCGCTGGCAACCGTCGGCGCACACCGGCCATTCAGTGACAGAGGTCACCAAGAGATGAACTTACGCATCGCGGTCGTTGGCACCCTCGCCCTCTACACCACTGGTGCTGCGCCTCGTACGTCACACCTGCCACTACCAGGTGTGCATGCCAACGACAACCGGACCGCCGCCGGCACGCTGCACGGTGACACGCTCGAGCTGCACCTGGTGGTGGCGATGGCCACCTGGCGACCGGAAGCCGACACCGGCGCATCGGTCGACGTCGCCGCCTTCAGCGAAGCCGGCAAGCCGCCGATGATCCCGGCGCCGCTGATTCGCGTCCGCACTGGTACTGTCATCGTCGCCACGGTCCGCAATGCGCTGGCCGACTCCACCATCGCGGTCCACGGCCTGGTCAGCCGTCCCGCCGCGAGGAACGATTCGCTGCTGCTGCGACCGGGTGACTCCGCCACGGTACGATTCATCGCGGGTGAGCCTGGGACCTACCTGTACAACGCGACCGTCGGCAGGCATGACTACACCAAGTTCAACCTGAACGAACGCGAGCAACTCGGTGGTGCGTTCGTCGTCGATCCGCCCAATGGCTCACCGCCCGACCGGGTGATGGTGATCAACATCTGGAGCGAGCCGATCGATTCCATCGCCCGCCGTAGCGCGCTCACGATCAACGGCCGATCCTGGCCTTATGACGAGCGAATCACTGCCACGGTGGGCGATACGGTGCGATGGCGCGTGGTCAACGCGAGCAATCGCGGGCATCCGATGCACCTCCACGGCTTCTATTACCAGGTCACGGCACGCGGCACCATGCTGCGGGATGCCACGTTCTCCCCCCGGGATCGTCGCACGGTCGTGACGGAGCCGATGCTGCCATTCACGACCATGGCGATGAACACCGTCCCGAACCGGCCGGGAAACTGGCTGTTCCATTGCCATATCGGATTCCATGTCGTCCCGGAGGCGGCGCGCCTTGCCGCACCTCCGCCTGGTAGCCACGACCGCATGTCGGATGACCCGCGCCTTCACATGGCGGGACTGGTGGTTGGCTTCATGGTGCGACCGCCGCCGGGCTGGCGCCCGGCAGCCCGACTCCAGCCGAGACGGATGCACCTGTTCGTCCAGGAAGGGAACCGACGCCGCCGCGCACCGCGGGCATTGGGCTTCGTGCTGCAGCGCGGAGCGACGCCGCCAGCCAGCGATTCCGTCGAGATCCCCGGGTCACTGCTCGTGCTCACCCGCAGCCAGCCGACCGATATCGTGGTGGTCAACCGGCTGCACGAAACGGCAGCGATCCATTGGCATGGTATCGAACTCGAGAGCTGGTCGGACGGCGTCGCCGGCTGGAGCGGGGTGGACGCAGCACACGCGGCCCTGTCCATCCAGCCTGGCGACTCCTTCGTGGCGCACCTCACGCTGCCGCGCGCCGGGACGTTCATCTACCACACCCACATGAACGATCTCGAGCAGCTCAGCTCGGGTCTGTACGGAGCGATCGTCGTACTCGAGCCCGGCCAACGCTTTGATCCGGCGACCGATCACGTGTTTGTCGGGGGGTGGGACGGCATCAACACAGCGATCCCGCCGCATCTCCTCATCAACGGCGATTCCCTGCCGCCGCCGATGCAACTGCGCGCCGGTACGGCGCATCGGATACGGCTGGTCAACATCGGTGCGGCCAGGCCGTTTCCCTTCTCGCTGTTGCGCGACTCGATGCCGGTGACGTGGCGGGCGCTGGCCAAGGACGGCGCCGACCTCCCGGCTTACCAGGCGACGATGCGGCCCGCCACCATGCAGTTTGTCGATGTGGGGGAGACCTACGACTTCGAATGGCGACCGGAGCCGGGCGACTATCTGCTGACCGCTGGCCTTCCGGGTCAGAAGCCGTTCTACGTGCAGAAGATTGTCGTGAGATAGCGGCGGCTTGTCGCGACAGCACTGCAGTAGTGGTGGCGAAGCGGCGGCGGAGTGCGGCACGAAGTTCTTGCGAAGGAGTTTCGTAGCTCCCGGGGAGGTAAGCCGATTGAAACTCGGGCTTGAGCGGAGCCAGGTTTCGCTGACCGGGGCGGTGTGGCCCATCAATACGGCCCCGCCCGCTGTCGGCGAGAGCGGGGCCGCGGTGTTGAGCGCGGCCAATGCCGCGTTCGAGCATGATGTTCTCTGGCTTCACGTGAGGTTGCACCAGGCCGCGTGCACGGGCGTAGACCAGCGCCCACGCGGTCTCGCGGACGGCATTGGCCGGCGCGAGCGGACCGCGGGCGCGACGCTACGCGGCGGTGCGCGCCTCGCGCAGGAACCGCTCGCGCAACTCCGGATTGGCGCCCATCTCGCACGGCAGGACCTTCACCGCTACGGCGCGATCGAGGCGCACTTCACGTGCGAGGTAGACGATCCCCATGCCACCCCGCCCGATCTCCCGCTGGAGCACGTACGGGCCTGTCAGCAACTGCTGCAGGGATGCAAACGGCTCAGCGGGCAGATCCGGCGCCCCTCGCTACGGTTGCGGGTTAGTACCTGATGCGCAGCCCCGCTGACACTGGCCATACCCAGGCGTTGGTGGTGTTCAGGTCGGCCCGCTTGCTGAACGCGATGTCACCCTGCGGCGAGAGAACGAATGCGACACTACGGGTGAAGTTGTAGGCGAGCTTGGCACCCGCGTTGATGGCGAAATATGTCTTGGTGCTCGGTGCTCCGTCCACGTCAAAGCTCACTGCGCCAGCGCCCAGGTTGACCACCGCCTCCCATCCGGTCTCGCGCGGACCGGTCAAGGAGTATCCCAGCTTTCCCATGTAGTGCAGCGTCTTGATGGTCGTGGTGCCGGTCGCCTTGTCCTTGTGATTGCCGTAATCGAACTCGCCCATCAGGACCCAGCGCGAATTCAATGTGTATCCGATAGTGCCGCCGAACATGGAGCCGACCTTCACCGTGTTGGCGATATCGAACGTGGGCACGACCGCACCAGCCAGGCCCTCGACAAAGAACTTCGGTGTATCGGTGCTTGAGTATTGCGCGCGGAGCGCCGGCGCGGTCGTCAACGCCATACCAGCCACTGCAATCAGAGAGAAACGCAAAGCAGACATCGGGACTTTCCTCAAGGTGTGAAAGGTGAATGAAGCAGCGCAAGCACTTCGCGGCGCAGCTCGCGATCCTCGGTGTACACACCACGCATCGCCGTCGTGACCATTTCCGCATCGGCCTTCCGGGCTCCACGCACCCGCACGCAGAGATGCTCACCCTCGATCAACACGGCGACACCGCGTGGTTGCAGATGCTCCACCAGCGCATCGGCGATCTGCGAAGTGAGGCGCTCCTGGAGCTGGGGGCGGCGGGCAAAGACATCGACGGTGCGCGCGAGCTTGCTCAAGCCCGTGACCCGGCCGCCCGACGGGAGGTAGGCGATGTGGGCGCGGCCAAGGAACGGCGCGAGATGATGCTCGCACATCGAGGAAAACTCGATGTTGCGGAGCATGACCACGTCGTCACCGCTGGCCTCCTGCGCGAAGGTGCGCCTCAGGTGGACGCCGGCGTCCTGGCGCAGCCCCGCAAACGTTTCGGCATAGGCACGGGCGACACGGGCCGGTGTGTCGAGGAGTCCCTCGCGATCGGGATCCTCGCCGACGGCGATCAGGATCTCACGCACCGCCCGTTCGATGCGGCGGTGGTCGATGGCGCGACACGCGACCCCCTCGGGGCTGGCAAGGGAGCGCCGGCGGGGCGCGGTGTGCAGGATCGGTCGGATCATCGAGGTCATCGCAGCTCCGTCTGATGTCTGGTAACGTTCAAATCGTCCAACGAATCATACATGCCTCAGTTGTTCCAGTCAAGCCGTTCCGATGTCTGTTTGGAGAAGATGATTTTGAACAATGGTTTACCCATTGCGAGCCGCGTACTACTACGTATATTGAAAACGTCCAAATCAGCTATGGAGCTATGAAAGAGATCTCCCCGAGAGGACTTGCCCGATCCCTGGGCGTCTCCGAATCGTCGGTGAAGCGTTGGGTGGACGACGGCGCCCTCAGCGCTCGCCGCACCACCGGTGGGCATCGCCGCATTGCGGTGGCCGAGGCCGTGCGGTTCGTACGGCAGTCCGGGGCGGCGGTGGTGCGGCCTGACTTGATCTTCGGTGCCGGCCCGGCAACAGCACCGGAAACGTTTGACCCCGCTACGAGCCGCGACGTCGGCTACCAGTTCCTCGCGCTGCTCCGGCAGGACGAGGTCGCCGAAGCGCGAGCGTTTCTGCTCGGACTCTTCCTCGCTGGATGGCCGGTTGCCGCACTCGGCGACGGGCCGATTCGCTTTGCCCTCGAGGAGATCGGGACACTCTGGCGTCATGGCCCCGCCGGGATCGTCACCGAGCACCGAGCGACTGACACCTGCGTGCGCGCGCTCTCCGAAATGCGGGCGCTCTTTCCGCCGCCGGCCGCCGACGCGCCAGTAGCGATCGGCGCGGCGCCGAGCGACGACCCCTACATCCTCCCCTCGATGATGGTCGCCACGGTCCTTGCCGACTTGGGCTATCGCGACCACAACCTCGGCCCCGATACGCCAATTGCCGCCCTCGACGACGCGGTGGATCGCTACCACCCCCGGATTGTCTGGCTGTCGCTGAGCGTTGCACCCGACGACGCTCGGCTGCGGGGAACCGAGAAGCGCCTTGCGGCAGGCCTGTTGCGCCGCGGTGCGACGCTGATCGTGGGTGGTCGCGGCGCACCGCCAATGCCGCCCAGGCCGGGGCTGTTGCCGATTCATTCGATGACCGAGCTGGCCGCCTTCGCGCGCGGTGCACTGGCCGGGAGCGGGTGAGCGATCGATGACGCCGCGTATTCTGCTTACTGGCGCCAGCGGCTACGTCGGCGGACGGCTCCTGCCGCTGCTCCAGCAGCGAGGGCTGGCGGTGCGCTGCCTCGCGCGGCAGCCCGAGTTCCTGAAGCCACGCGTCGCGGCTGGCACCGAAATCATCGCCGCCGATGTCCTGGACCGCACCTCGCTCGACACGGCGATGAACGGGATTCGCACGGCCTATTTCCTGGTGCACTCGATGGGGAGCGAGGGGCGATTCGACGAACTGGATCGTCAGGGCGCGGCGAACTTCGCGGCAGCGGCGCGTGCAGCCGGCATCGCCCGCATCATCTATCTCGGCGGACTCGGTGAGGACGATGCCGAGCTGTCAACGCATCTCCGGAGCCGGCATGAGGTTGGCGAGGTGCTCCGTCGCGACGCCGGCGACACCGAGGTGGTGGAGTTTCGCGCCTCCATCGTGATCGGTTCCGGGAGCGCGTCGTTTGAAATGATTCGCGGCTTGGTCGAGCGCCTGCCGGTGATGGTGACGCCGCGCTGGGTCTCGGTGCTCGCCCAGCCGATCGCGATCGAGGATCTGCTTGCATACCTCGTCGCAGGGCGCGAGCTGCCAATGACCGGACACCGTCTGCTCGAGATCGGCGGGCGCGATGTGATGTCGTATCGCGACATCATGCACGAGTACGCGCGGCAACGCGGTCTCCGCCGCATCATGATTCCTGTACCGGTATTGACACCACACCTGTCGAGTCTCTGGCTCGGCTTGGTCACGCCGGTCTATGCGCGGGTCGGACGGCGCCTGATCGATTCACTGCGCCATCCCACGGTGGTGCGCGACCAGGCGGCTCTCGAGTTGTTCACGATACGACCGCGCGGCGTGGCCGATGCGATCACGCAGGCGCTTCACAACGAGGATCGCGAAAGCGCGCAAACGTCGAGGACCAGCGCAATTTCTGCCGCCGGAAGCGCGAAATCATGGGGCGGCACGCGGTTCCGCAACCGATTAATCGATTCCAGAACGCTGCGGGTCGCTGCGTCAACGGCCGCGGCCTTTCGCGCCATCGCCCGGCTGGGTGGCCAGAACGGCTGGCACTACGGGAACTGGCTCTGGCGGGTGCGCGGCTGGCTTGACCTGCTCGCCGGCGGACCGGGAATGCGGCGCGGGCGGCGCCATGCCGAGGATCTGGTCGCGGGAGACGCGCTGGATTTCTGGCGAGTGGAAGTGTGTGACCCGCCGATGCGGCTCCGGCTTGCGGCCGAGATGAAGCTCCCAGGGCGGGCATGGCTCGAATTTGAGGTAACGGCGGATGGAGATGGCTCGCTGATTCGCCAGACCGCCATCTTCGATCCGGTGGGACTCCTCGGATTGGCGTACTGGTATTCGCTGTTCCCGCTGCACCAGTTCGTCTTTGCCGGCATGCTCAAGGGAATCGGGCGATCAATCAAGCCATGAGGACTCCGTGCGCCCGGTGATCGTGAACGACCTGATGCAGCGTGGCTATGCGTACCATTGCATCGCGCCGATCGGCCACAGCTTCGATCCCGCATTCCAGCCCGAGCTCACGCCAAAGGAGATGCTCGCGCTCGGCGTGTTCGGCGGCAAGTACATGACAGACTGTCGCGCCGAGTTTCCGGCGAACTGGTTTGCGAAGGCGAAGTTGTGCCATGAGTTTCACGACCCGGCGCTCAACCTCTTCGGGGTCAACGCGTCGCAGCGGCTCTCAGTATGGCGCGAGAAGGGGTGGATCTATCATGAAGATCCGCGTGGCTGGTTCCAGTGGTATTGCCGCTACTACATGGGGAGGCGCTGTGTGGATGATGCACGCCAAGTCCGCCGGTGGCGTGCGATCCGCCGGCTTGCAGGACAGATCGGTGCCGCCTGCCACCCGGGTGACATCAGCTGCCGGCCCCGCCACCGACAGGCACTGCTGCACTGGGCTTACGATTCGCGGCTGATCTAGCTGTAAATGATGAGGAGGTTGTTCACTGAGCCATAGCAGGTGAAGCTGGGAGTGGCGAAACCACCAACCCACTCACTAGAGGGCTCAGCGAACATGCATAAGCTAGCGCGGTTGACGCCGATGGGGCGTCGGCGGATGGTCC
>JANYLJ010000024.1 GCA_025357945.1 Gemmatimonadota bacterium | reverse complement strand
TGACACGCCGGTTGGGGGCGCGCTCCCTAGCGGGTCCTCCCTGCGACGCAGCCCACGCCGTTCACACTGGGAGCCAACGTCGCTTTAGCGACATCAGCCGAGCCGTCACTTTAGTGACGAGCTCCCCCATTGAGCTCAAGTCTCCGCACCCCCGGATCGCCGTAGCGTGCTCCCGCAACGAGGCATCGCAGGTTCGGCGTGATCGCGACGTCAATCGCGGCGTGGGTGTGGCCACAGAGCACGAGAAAGGTGTGGTCCGGGCTCGCGGCTGCAGCCTGGCGGATCACCCGGCCGGTTGCACCACAGACAAGCAGTGGCAGCCAGCCCGGGTGGGTCAGCCGTCCTGTCTTCGGCAGCGCTTCGACGAACGGCGGCACATGCGTGGCAATCACGATGTGGCGGGCCGTCGCGACCGCGCGGCCAAGCAGAACGCCGAGTCGATGCGCGTCGGCGTCGGCGAGGGCGCGCTTGACGAGAAGTCTTCCCGCGCGGGTCCCCGCCGTCGCGATCTCACCGATGAGGCGGTCGTCGTTGAGCACGAATTGCGTGGCGAACGGGTCGCCCTCGCGGCCATCGGCCCAACCGTCGACGCCGACCAGCGCCGTGTCGGCGTCGAGGGCGACGACACCAGCTGGCGGAAGCCATTGGATCGCCGGCTGTCGGTCGGCGAGCGCGAGGACAGCATCGCGGACGGTGGCGACAGTGCCGCCATAGTGGTCGTGGTTGCCGAGAACGAAATAGAGTGGGCGGGAAGCCGCATCGGCGAGGAATTCGAGATCGTCGGTCAGGCGCGGCGCGACTGAAATGTCGCCCGTTACGACGAAGGCTCCCGCGGCGGCGGCGACGAACCGCGCGCGGAGTTCATCGTGTCCGGCGGCTGAAAGATGGTCCAGATGGAGATCACTGGCCCAGAGAATTGCAGGCACGAATAAAGGTACAGCTATGCACTAGTTTCCCTAGGCCGCGACTGGAAAAGGGGTTACGCCTTGTGCCGGAGGTCAGAAAGTAGTCAAATTGATACATTACCCCCGGGACGTTCACTTCACCCCTCCAGGAGGCTTCATGCAGGTGAGCATGCTACGTGGAATAGCGGTTGGCGCGAGCGCGGTGCTCGGGTTGGCGCTGATTGCTCCGTCGGCCAGCGCCCAGGCGCAGACCAGCGGTACGCGGTTTGGTGTCGAGGCAGCATTTGGTGCCAATAACAGCGTCGGCATCGGCGTCGGCGCGTTCGTCAAGTTTCACCTCGCCGACATGAGCGAGCATCCGATCACGGGCCGCGTGTCGTTCGACTATTTCTTCCCGGGCGACAGTTACTGCGGCGGATTCTCCGGCTGTGGTGTGCATTACTTCATCGTGACGGGTGACGCACTTTACGACGTCGCGAATCCGAAGAGCGACATCAAGCCGTACGTTGGCGCCGGACTCGAGTACACGCACATCTCGTTCGGCGACACTTTTTGCAGCGGCGTACTTGGTTGCGGTGGCTACGGCGCCTCCAGCTTCGGGCTCGACCTGGTTGGCGGCATCAACTTCGCCGCGAACAGCAAGCTGATGCCTTTCCTTGAGGTCAAGCTCGGCGCGGGTGGCGGAAGCGAGTTCCTGATCAAGGGCGGCATTCACTTCTAGTCGTCCGCGGTGCCTCGCACGCGCAGCCGCGTGGGGGGCCGGGACAACGATGGACCCCCGGACGCGCGTCCGGGGGTTCGTCGCGTTAACCGCTAGAAGCCGAACCGGGGATTGACGACGTTGTTGAACAGCGATCCGAAGGTGTAGTTGAGCGAGAACGATCCGCCGTAGGTATAGCTGGTGGCGAGCTGGCGCAACTGGAGCAGGATCTCGGCGTCCGATGCCGCCGCCTTGGCGAGCGAGATCTGGTCGCGCACCCGCGAGTACGAGAGCGAGTACGACACCGAGAGGCCCCGGGCAACGCGTACCGACATGCTGGTGTACGCCGACAGGTGGTTCTCCGAGATATCGGAGAGATAGGCCGATCCGCTGATCCCGGCGTTGGCGCCGCCCCACGGCTGCGTCGTCGCGTAGGAGAGCGAAAGCTGGTTGTCGAGGCGCGTCTCGCGAATCTGATTGTAGATCGTCGTGTCGGTATAGTGGTAGCGGTCGAGGCCGACGCTGTACGAGAGCACGAGGCGCTTGCGGGTGTACTGATCGTACTTGAAGAAATCGAACTCGACCGTGGGTGCCACGCGCAGCGCGAGATCGAGGTTGTTGGCGGTTGATGCGCTCAGGCCGAAGCCGCCGCCGAAGGAGAGATGGTCGTTGACCGACCGGACGAGAACCGCTCCGCCCGAATAGCTGTGTGAGAGGGCGATATAGTTGGTCGTATCGTCCAGCACGTAGCTGTTCCGGCTGGTGCTGCCATTTGCGTTGGCGCGGAATTTCCACGCGGCGGTGGTACGCGACGCGTAGAGCGATCCGCTGCCGCTCCGGTTGCTGCTCTGCGACTGCCCGCCGAACGAGCCGTTCATCCCGATACTGAAGACCCAGAAGTTCCACGGATCGCGATCGTGTTGCGCCGGCGCGGCGTTGGGCGGTGCCGTGTAGGCGACGGCGAGGTGCCGCCCGAACGGTGTGCCGAGCATGTACTGCACCAGCCCCAGCTTGAGGACCCGGGTGAATTCCTGCCGCAACTCATCGCCGCTGGCGCCACGCTGCGTGTTGTACATCACTTCGTTGTCGACCCCGATGAACTGCTTCTCGCCGATGAACGCCAGCTTCACCTCGAGGCCGCCCGATCCGGTGCCGAGCGCGGTGGCGATCACGTGCACCTGGGCGGCGGTCCGGTCGCGAACATAGTTGACCCAGGTGAGCTCGGTACGCAGATAGTTGAAGTCGCACCCCGGGGCGCGGCAGTCGAGAAAAAGATTCAGCGCCGCGTTCGAATCGACGGGCGCGACCGGCGTGGAGTCGGCCTTCTGGGCGTGGATCGCCGCTGGTACCGCGATCATGAGCAATAGCAGGGCGCTGCGACCTGGGGTTCGCATGAGACAATTCTAGTGGTGTCGGTTCGCGGCGGCGGGCGGCTCCGCCATCCCGCCGCGACCGGCTAACCTTCCGGCGCGATGATTCTTCCCATCGAATCGATTCTTCCCGCGCTCCGGTCGGCGCTCGCGGCGAGCCGGGGTGTGGTGCTCGAGGCGCCGCCTGGCGCGGGCAAGACGACCCGGGTCCCACTCGCGCTGCTCGATGCCGCGTGGCTGGGGGAGAAGAAAATCGTCGTGCTCGAGCCGCGGCGGCTGGCAGCGCGCGCGGCCGCGGCGTGGATGGCAACGACGATCGGTGAGCGGGTTGGCGAGACCGTGGGGTACCGGATGCGCCTGGATACGCGTGTCGGGCCGCGCACACGCATCGAGGTGGTCACCGAGGGGATTCTCACCAGAATGCTGCAGCACGACCTCGCGCTCGCCGGCGTCGGGTTGGTGATTTTCGATGAGTTTCACGAGCGCTCGATGATCGGCGATACTGGTCTGGCGCTCACGCTCGCCGCGGCCGATTCGCTGCGTGAAGACCTGAAGATCGTGGTGATGTCGGCGACTCTGGATGGCATTGCCGTTTCGAAACTGCTCGGCGACGCGCCGGTGATCCGGAGCGAGGGACGTGCCTGGCCGGTGGTGACCCGCCACGTGCCGATGCGCCCGGATCAGCCGGCCGCTACCGGCTTTCAGCGCCGATCGGCGCTCGAGGGGCACGTCGCACGCGTCGTGCGCCATGCCGTTGCCGAGGAATCGGGCTCGGTCCTCGTCTTCCTTCCCGGTGCCGGCGAAATCCGGCGGGTGGAGGAGTTGTTGCGCGGGACCCTGCCGCGAGCGGTATCGCTGCAGCCGCTGCACGGTTCGCTCCCCGTCGCGATGCAGGACGCGGCCATTGCGCCGGCGCTGCCAGGCCAGCGCAAGATCGTGCTCGCAACCAGCATCGCCGAGACATCGCTCACGATTGAGGGGATTCGCGTGGTGGTCGACAGCGGCCTGATGCGGATCCCGCGCTTTTCCGCCGGCACGGGAATGACGCGGCTCGAGACGGTGCGGGTGTCCCGCGCATCGGCCGACCAGCGGCGGGGTCGAGCCGGCCGGGTCGAGCCGGGCGTCTGCCTGCGGTGCTGGAGCGCCGGTGAGGACGCGGGCCTGATTCCGTACACGAGGCCAGAAATTCTCGACGCGGATCTCGCGCCACTCGCGCTCGACCTCGGCAGTGCCGGCTTTGCCGATCCCGGCGAATTGCGGTGGCTTGATCCGCCACCGATCGCGGCTTTCGCGCAGGGAGTCGAGCTGTTACGACTCCTTGGCGCGGTTGACGCGAGCGGTCGCATCACGGCGCACGGCGTCGCGATGGCCGATCTCGGCACTCATCCGCGCCTGGCGCACATGCTGTTGCGGGCGCAAGAGAGCGGCGTCGAACCAGCGGCGACGGCCGCCGTGCTGGTCGCGATCCTCGAAGAGCGAGACCTGTTGCGCGGCGCCGGTGGACCGCCGCCCGCCGTTGTCCAGCTCCGTCTCGACGCAGTGGCGCGCGACGTGGACGATGTCATGCTCGGCGGGGCGACGATCGATCGCGGACTGGTGCAGCGAGTGCGCGAGGTCGCGGCGGAGTGGCGAAAGCGTTGCCCTCCTTCAACTCCGGCGCTGCGCGCCTTCGCTCAGGATGACAACGTATCCGTTGGCCTCCTCCTCGCTTGGGCCTATCCGGATCGCGTCGCGCAGCGGCGTGACGCGTCGGGCCGCTTTCTGCTGCGGAACGGACGTGGGGCTACGCTGCCACTCACCGATGCGCTGGCGCAGGCGGAATGGATCGTGGCGGCACAGATCGACGACGCCGGCCGCGACGGGCGAATCACGCTCGCCGCATCGCTCGATCCGGCCGAATTGATCAGCCACGCGGCGGACGACGTCGTCACGCGTGATACCATCGTATGGAACGAGGTGACGGGGAGCGTGCTGGCAAGGCGTCGCACCATGCTTGGCGCGTTGGTGCTCGCGGATACAGCGATTCCGGTGCCCAATCCGGCCGAGATCTTGGCGGCACTGCTGGAAGGGATCGCGCGCAGCGGCGTGGGTGTGTTGCCCTGGAGCGATGCGGCCACCTCGTTGCGCCAGCGATTGGCGTTCCTGCATCGCCAGGATCCGGCGTGGCCCGACGTTAGCGACGAGGCGCTTGCTGCCACGCTCCCCGAGTGGCTTGGTCCGCACCTCGCCGGCATCCGCAAGCTGGAGCAGGTTTCACGTGCCGATCTCGGCGGCGCATTGCGGGCGTTGTTGACGTGGGAGCAGCGACGGCAGCTGGACGACCTGGCGCCGGAGCGGATCGAGGTGCCGAGTGGGTCGAAGATCGCGGTGAACTACAGCGACCCAGCAGCGCCGGCACTTCCGGTGCGGCTGCAGGAGGTGTTCGGATTGACGGAAACGCCGAGACTTGGCGGCCGAATACCGGTGACGATGCAGTTGTTGTCGCCGGCGTACCGGCCGGTGCAGGTGACCCGGGATTTGGCGAGTTTCTGGAAGAGCGGCTACTTCGATGTGCGTAAGGATTTGCGCGGGAGATATCCCAGGCATCACTGGCCGGAAGATCCGTTGACGGCAGAGGCGGTGCGGGGGGCGAAGCGGCGGCGGTGAACCCCGACCGTCAACATCCCGTCAGGCCGACCCTCGTCCATGGAAACCCCGACCCACCGCCCGCCGTATCACAGGGATGTTCCTCCTCAGCCTGCTCCTCGCGATCGATCCGCCGAAGCCGCACCACGCCGACCCACCGATCCATTCCGGCCGCGCCGGCCAGACCGTCGTGAAACCGCCCCGACTCGATGGCAACATCGTCGTGGACGGCGTCCTCGACGAGCCCCAGTGGCAGCAGGCGACGGTGCTCACCGGCTTCTCGCAGTTCACGCCGGTCGATGGCGTGGCGGCCGACGATTCCACGGAAATCCTGGTCTGGTATTCGGCCAACGCGCTCTACGTCGGCGTCCGCGCGATGGACAGGAGTGGTGCGGTGCACGCGACGCTGGCCACGCGCGACCACATCTTCGCCGACGACAACGTGCAGCTTTTCCTGTCGACCTTCAATGACGGTCGTCAGGCATCGGTGTTTGCCGTCAACCCGTTCGGGGTGCAGGCGGATGGCGCATTGAACGAGAACGGCGGGCTGTCGTGCGGAATGGTGGGGTGCGGCTCGCAGACGCGCCAGAAGCCAGACCTTTCGCAGGATTTCGTGTGGGAGTCGAAGGGTCGCCTGACCCCGGACGGATACGAAGTCGAAATCCGGATTCCGTTCAAGAGCATTCGTTTCCAGGCGGGGAAGACGCAGACGTGGGGGATCAACGTCCTGCGGACCGTGCAACGCACTGGCCAGGAACAGACGTGGGCCCCTGTGAAGCTCGCCGCATCATCGTTCCTTGCCCAGTCGGGCCGCCTCGAAGGGCTCACCGACCTGAACGCGGGACACGTACTCGACATCGTGCCGACGGTAACATCGCGCGTGTCGGGCACTGCACCGACGCCGGGGACGTCGTGGGACTACACCGGTGGCAACCCACAGTTCGGCGGCGACATCCGCTACGGCATCACCCCGAACCTGACATTGCGCGCGACGGCGCACCCCGACTTCTCGCAGGTGGAGAGCGACGTCACGCAGTTCGCCTTCGACCCGCGGCAGGCGGTACGCTATCCCGAACGCCGGCCGTTCTTTCTCGATGGCGCCGAGCAGTTCGATGCACCAAATGGCCTGATCTATACCCGGCGCATCGTGCAGCCGGTGTTCGCGAGCAAGGTCACTGGCAAGGTGGGGAATAACCAGATCGGTGTGCTGGCGGCGGTCGACGATCAGGGCGCATCCAGCTTCGGCGCCAACCCCGTGTACGGCATCGTCCGCGCGTCGCATGACCTCGGACCGGGTTCGCGGGTCGGCGTGCTCTGGACCGAGCGACACGACGGGTCAGCAACTAACCGGGTGCTCGACGTCGATGGTCGTCTGGTGATCAACAGGATCAATTCGCTGACTGCGACCGCGGCACTGGCGCACGACAGCCGGGACGGCGTTGTCACTGACGCTCCGCTGTGGGGCCTGGGGTTCCGGCGCGCCGGTCGGAACCTCCGCGTGAACTACAGTCTTTCCGGAGTTCCCGCGAACTTCATCACCCGTTCCGGACTTCTCGGACAGCGAGACATCGCCACCGCATCGATGTCGCACAGTTACACCTGGCTCCTCCAGAAGCACACCATCGAATCATTGACCGGCGACGTCACGCTCCAGGGGACCTGGCACTACAACGATTTCGTGTACGGCGGACCGATCCAGAATCGGCAACTCCATATCAACTTCAACGCGCGTCTCCGCGGTGGCTGGAACGCGGGCGCCTCGTACTTTCGCGAGAGCTTTGGCTACGATCCGTCGATCTACTCCGCCTACGGCGTGCGTCAGGCCGACGGCAGCGTGGCCCCGTTCACCGGCGGCGGCGACCGACTGCCGAACAACGACTACATCCTTTCGTTCAGCACGCCGATCTGGAAGCACTTCGATTTCAACACATTGTTGATCGCCGGCCTCAACGACGAGAATTACAGCGAATGGGCATCGGGCCGGCTCGCGAGCGGCAGCCTCGGCATGAACATTCGCCCGACCGATCACCTGCGCTTCAATCTTTCCTACAACGCCACCCATGTCTGGCGACCGAGCGACGGCTCGCGGGTATTACTTCAGGACGTCGTGGTCGGAACGGTGGAATACCAGATTTCCCGGGCATTCCAGTTGCGCGTCATCTCGCAGTACTCGGTCGATGCCCGCGATTCATTGCGTGACGACTCGCGCACTAACCTTCCAATCGTGATCAAGAACGGCTCGGGCGCCTACGCGCCGACCGCTGCCTACGACAATCGCGCGCTCCAGACGAATTTCCTGTTCACGTACCTGCCTAACCCAGGCACCGTGATCTATTTCGGCTACGGCACGATGGACCAGAACCCCGATCCGATCGGCCACGCGAAGCTTGGCGCGGTGAGAAGCGATTTCTTTCTGAAACTTTCGTATTTGTGGAGAATGCGAGGTTAGCCTCTCGCCGCTTCCACAAAATCTTCAAACAGTTTTCCCACGGACGGCTCGCCGGACGCAAACATCTCCGGATGCCACTGCACGCCCACCGCAAACCCGCGTCCCTTGAGCTCAGCGCCCTCGATCAACCCATCGGAGGCGCGGGCGGTGGGCACCAAGCCGGCGCCGAGATCGCGAATGCCCTGGTGGTGCATCGAATTGACCGCAATGGTGCCGGCACCGAGCGCGTCGCCGAGACGCGAGTCCCCGGTCACTTCGACGTTGTGGGCGAGGTGATCGCGGGAGAACCCGCGGTTGGGAAAATAGTCATGCTTGGCGGAGTCGGGTCGTTCCTGTGTGATATCCTGCCAGAGGGTGCCGCCCAGCGCGACACTGAGGACCTGCAAGCCGCGGCAGAGACCGAGAAACGGCTTCTCGTCTTCGAGCGCCCAGCGAGTGATCGTCACTTCAGTGGTGTCGCGGGCGGGATCGAGCCGGCCGAGGAGTTCGTGGCGCGGTTCACGATAGACCGCGGGGTCGATGTCCACGCCGCCCGGTACGAGCACGCCGTCGAGCCGGTCGTAGATCTCGCGCAACGTTGCAATGTCGTCGGCAAGCAACGGGATCAGCACGGGTACACCGCCGGCGGCAGCGAGCGCGTGGACGTAGCGTTGGTTCATCACCCACGACGTCGGCAATTCGGCCGGGATTCCGTCGATGGCCTGTAGCGTCTGCGTGGTGACGCCGATAAGCGGACGGCGACTGGCCATCACGGCACGCCTTCGGCGGTTTCGCGCACGAGCTGATCGACGACTGCCTTCAGGTCGCCAGTCTCACGGAACGTGGCGAGCTGGCGATCGGCGCTGGTGCCGTCCGACAGGATCTTGAATGCATATTCCACTTCCTTGCGACTCCCCAATTCGTCCACGATATCTCCGATAAACCAGTCGATCAGTTCCCGTATCAAGTCGCGTGCCGGCAACTCTTTGGCGTGGCCAAAGTCAATCAACTTTCCATCGAGGCCGAAGCGCGTGGCGCGCCACTTGTTCTCCTCGATCAGGTTCGGCGAATACTGGCGAAACGTCATGTTGTCGCGCCGCAGCTTCCAGAGCTTGGCAATGATCGCCTGGAAAATCGCTGCGACGCAGACCGCCTCGTCCACACGGGTGCAGACGTCACAGAGCCTGAACTCGAGGGTCGGGAACTTGTGGTGTGGCCGGATGTCCCACCAGAGTTTGCTGGCGTCGGGGATCGATCCGGTGGCCACCATCACGTCGACGAATTCCTGATAATCGGACCACGACGCCATCGTGCGCGGAATGCCGGTGCGCGGGAAGGCGCGAAACACGACGCTGCGATAGGACTTGAGCCCGGTGTTGCGCCCCATCCAGAACGGTGACGACGTCGAGAGCGCCAGCACGTGCGGGAGGAAGTAGCGACAGACGTTCATCGCATCGATCCGGAAGTCCGGGTCCTCGATGCCGATATGCACGTGGGTACCGAAGATCAGCAGCGACTGCGCCAGCTCCTGAAGGTCTTCCTTCACCCCGATGTAACGCTCCAGCGGCGTGATCTCCTGTTCCATCCACGACGAGAACGGATGGGTTCCCGCCGCGGCGATCACCAGGCCCTTCTTGGCGGCGAGGTCCATCACGAGCCGACGCAGTCGCACCAGCTCGGAGCGCGCCTCTGCCGGCGTGTGGCAGATCGGCGTGCCGATCTCGACCATCGACTGATGCAGTTCCGGCTTGATCTCGCCGAGAAGCACCGAATCCTCCTGCAGGATTTCAGTGATGTAACTGCGCAGCTCCCGGGTGACGGGATCGATGATCTGGTATTCCTCTTCGATGCCGATGGTGAGCGATGGGGGCTTCATCGGGGCTCCACGACAAATGTGGGTATGGTCGATCCGCCGCCGGCGGTGACATTGACCAGCGTGGACGTGGAGATGCGGCAGAGCATGCCGTCGGCCCAGGCACCGTCCCAACAGAACGGCGCCGTATCAACGATACGGGTGTCGACGGTCAACGCTCCGTCGACTACCGCCGCGAACGGCTCGCTCGGCAGCGCGATGCGCCGCTGGACAATATACGGTTCGCTGAGTGCCCGCGTGACGGCGATTTCCCAGGTGGCGCTGTCCACTTCCCAGCCGAGGACGATGCCGGCACCCCCGTAGTCGTCGTTGGGCTTGAGCACGAGCTGGTCTTTCTGCTCGCCGATCCAGGGCACCAGGTCGATATCGCGGCCGTCGCTGGTGGTGTGGCGTTCCTCGACCACGCGAGTCCAGGGGACGTGACGGGCGATGGCGGCAAGCTGTTCGCCGCTGAAGCGGCGGTTGTTGCGTTCATCGGAAAGAACGGCGAGGGACGCCTTTTTGTGAAGCGGCTTGCACGAGAACGGATTGACCATGCACACGGCACCGTCCACCACCGCGCGCACCATGGCGTGGTCGAGCCCGCATTCCTCGATCAATTCGTGGATCAACACTCGCTTGTAGATCAGGTCGATCACCATGCCGCTGGCGTCGCGCAGGTTGCCACCGGTGTACGTCAGCGCGTCCGGCGTGGTGATGATGCACTCGGAGCCCATCGACTCGAAATAGTCGCGCGAGAGCTGGAATTCCGACACCGTGGGCACGTCGTGCCAGTCGACGATGGCGATCGACGGAATCGTGCGCACGCCGCGGAACTGGTGCCAGGTATCGAGCAGGACGTTGAAGAGATGGTTGCGCGCCGGCAGTGGGCGCACAGTCCACTTCCTGGCGAACGGACGCATCGCGGGCATGGCGAGGAAGAGCTCCGATAACGCGTCGCAGTATGCCGTCCCGGCAGGGGTCTCGCCATTGAACTCGGTGATGCGCGCCACACCATCCGTCGGGTCGATGAAGGCGTCGAGTCGGCCGAGCGGCGAGGTGACATGGAGCCGCGGCGCCGATTCGAGGAGTGTTTCTTCCCAGTCGGCAAGGCGAAACTGTGTCCGGAAATCGGCGTCGGTGAGCGCCGCTTCGCCAGCGGTCCGGAACGCGCCGAGGAGTTCGGCGCACACTCCACGCAATGTGTCGTACTCGGCCTGGCGCATGAGTCGCGGCCGCAGCACGGTGCAAAGTGGCCGGTCGCCAAAGGCAATGCCGCGCTCGAGCTGGCGTTCGGTGAGCCACGCGGCGGATTCGAGCGCCAGTGACTCGTCGAGAGCGTCATGCCAGACGGCGAT
The DNA here is from genome assembly GCA_025357945.1 of Gemmatimonadota bacterium. GTDB lineage: Bacteria > Gemmatimonadota > Gemmatimonadetes > Gemmatimonadales > GWC2-71-9 > Palsa-1233. The sequence goes on along the minus strand of JANYLJ010000024.1, from coordinate 46,293 downwards.
CGGATCGGGCTGGTTGATGCCCGACGTCATGCGCTCACGTTCGGCACGTCGGTGGGGGCTCCGTCCGGCGCGCCGGTCGCAACTGCGGCGACCGATGCACGCCGGAACGGACCCCCACCCGACGTGCCGGTCACTGATCCGTCCCGGACGTGCGGGCGAAGAGGTGTGCGGCTTCGGGCGTGGGCGTCTTCCGTGGCGCCAATGCCGCCGCGATGCAATAGTCCGCCATCGTCTTGACGGCCCAGTTGAAGTACCTGGGTGTCAGCGAGTTGATATCGAAGTCGGGCGCTGGATTCATGAAGTCGATCGCGTAGGGCACGCCGTCGCGGATCGCGAACTCGATCGAGTTCATGTCGTAGCCGAGGGCGCGGACGAGCGTGCGTGCCTGCGAAATGATGCGGGCGCGCATGTCCGGCGGCAGGAAATTGTCATCGTCGTGGTACTTGCGTTCCTTGGGATCGTACTTGATCGGGAGAATATGCTGGCGTCCGATGCAGATGCAGCGCACGAACTCGTCCCACCTGATGAACTCCTGGACGATCATCGTGAGCATGCCACTGTTGTCGTAGTGGTGGATCAGCTGCTCGAGTGAGTGGCAGACATATACATCGCGCCAGCCGCCGCCGTGCGCGTCCTTGAGGATGCACGGCAGGCCAATGTGGGCGATGACGCCGTCCCAGTCGAGCGGATAGACCAGGTTGCGCAGTGATTCGTCGTGCGTGATCCCCGGCACGTAGTCCTTGTTTGGCAGCGCCATCGTCCTGGGTGAGCGGACGCCGTTAGCCTCGGCCAGTGTGGCGCCGAAAAACTTGTCGTCGGCGGTCCACATGAACGGATTGTTGATCACGGTGACGCCCTGGAGTGCCGCGTGCTTGAGCCAGGTGCGGTAGAACGGCACCTCGTGTGAAATCCGGTCGACCACGACATCCCAGGAAATCGCTTCGTCGAGCGGTGGTGCGCCGAGCTTGACGAATTCGGCGGTGACGCCGACGTCGCGACGGTTGACTTCGTCGATAAACGCGGGCGGCCAGGACCATTCGCGGCCGACGAGGATTCCGATTCTGCGCTGCGGCATCTCCGTCATCTCCTCAGTCGTGACCACCGATGTACAGCTGGAGCATCTGCTGCCAGTACGGCCAGTCGTGCGCCCAGCCGTCCCAGACCCTGAGCGCGTTGCCGACGCCGCGGTCCCAGAGCATGCGAGAGAACTCGATATTGCTTGGGGCCAGCGGATCGTCTTTCCCTACCGCCAGGATGATATCCATGCGTCGGAACGCGGCGAGACGCTCCTCGTCGTGCTCGTTTTGCATGAACTCGGCTGGGTTCTGGAAATACACGGCGTCATCCGACCAGCCGTTGGTGAGGCGCTTGATGTCCGGCAGTCCGCTCATCGAGAGCACCCGGGTGACCAGGTGCGGATACCGCATCGCAAAGCAAAGGGCATGGTAGCCGCCGAACGATGCGCCAACGGTGATCAGACGAGGGGAGCCGTTGAGTGTTCGCGTTCGCGGCAGCACTTCATCCTTCAGGAAGGTGTCGTAACGGCTCTGCCCCTCGGCGCGCTCGTGCATCGAGAGCGTTTCATCATACCAGCTGGCATCGTCGGCGCTCGCGACGCAGAAAAGCTGCAGCGTTCCGGCGCGGAGTTGCTCACCGAGCACCTCGGGCATGTGGCGGTCTTCCCACTCATGATAGCTCCCGCGGGAGGTGGGAAACGCGAGGACCCGAGTGCCCGCGTGGCCGAAGACCAGGAGATCCATCTTGCGGCCAAGCAGCGCCGGGCTGTCCCAGGTCTGGTGAAGGCGTTGCCACATGCAGTCGTTGATCCCAGGGAAGAGTGGGCAAGGCAAGATGCAAGAGACGTGACCGGGGTGTCGCCCCGAGCGGAGCGGGGAGCGACACCCCGGTCACGTCGTCACGGCAGAACGACCGGCTTCGGTGGTCGGATTTCCTGCGCGTTCGGGACGATCGCGGGCTGGCCCGCCCGCTTCAACGCATCGTTCACCTTGGGGAGTTCGTTCTTCCAGATATCCTTCAGGTTGAGCAGGTGACGCTGGAGCAGGGGCGCGAATTGGTCGAACACGCCGATGACTTGCGCCGGTATCCTGGCATCGGAACTCGAGGCGTAGCCCATCGGAATGCTGACGCGCTCGACCACCTGGGCGGGATAGACGAGGTTGTCCTCGTCCGCCTCAAGGTGAACCTGATAGAGCTTCTGCTCCACCGTGTTGATGGAGTCACGGAAGCGCCGGCCGACCGGCGCGAACGCCGCGCTATCGGCGCCGTGGATGCCGGCCGTGCGGTCGTCGAGCTGGGAGCGGGCGTTGCGAATCGCGATCACCGCCGTGGTGCCGGCGTTTACGGTGTCGCGCACCCGTTTCAGGAACGCGAACTGGGCGGCATACTCCGCCGGTGTTGCGTGCACGCGGGGATCCGGCCGGATCGTGAAGCTCGCCGAGTCGGTCCACGAGGCGACGTGAAGGCGGACCCAGTATCGCCCAGGCGGCGCGGTCGGGCCGCTGTTGTTGACATCCATCATGCCGGCGAATGCCTGCGCCTGGGGATACTGGAAATCCCACGCGAACATGTTGAGCCCGGGCAGCGCCGGTACCCGGGCCTCTGACGGCACGCGCTGCGGCCACGGCTGTTCGTCCTGCAGCGGCCCGGTGTATTCGACCTTGGCGGTGTCGGGCTGCCGGCCAAGCTTGCGCAGCGAGTCGTTGCGCTCCCGGGTGAGCGAGTCGGTGCGGAAATGCTTGACGCTGTCGCCGCGGATGCTGTCGGCGCGGGTGACGCTGTCCTGCCTGCTGGAGAATGACCGGATGAGTCTCCGGTTCGCGTCCAGCACGTCGAGCGTGACCTCCTGCCCGGGGCTCTTCACCGAGTAATAGATCATGGCGCCGTCGGGTGGATTCTGTCCGACTGGATGAGCCTTGCCGCTCGAGGCACTGCCCCAGGTCACCCGATACGGATCCTTCGGCTTGAAGAGGTGGGCGGCCTCGCCGGTGATTTCACCGTGCCACTGGCGCAGGGGTGAAATGTCATCGAGAATCCAGAAGCTGCGACCGTGGGTTGCGGCAATGAGGTCGCCCTCCTTGATCGCCAGATCGTGCACCGGCACGATCGGCAGATTGAGGCGCAGCGACTGCCAGTGGCCGCCGTCGTCAAAACTCACCCACACGCCGCGCTCGGTACTGGCAAACAGCAGTCCCTTCCGGACCGGATCCTCACGCACGCTGCGCACGAACTCGGTCGGCGGGAGTCCTGCGTCAATGCGCGACCACCGCTGACCGTAATCCGTCGTCTTCCACACGTACGGTGCCATGTCCTCGAGCTGGTAGCGACTCGCCGCAACGTACGCCGTTCCAGGCGCGTAGTGCGATAGCTCGATGGTGGAAACCCGGGTGAAGTCGCCGAAGTCCTTCGGCGTGATTCCGGTCCACGTTACGCCGCCGTTCCGCGTGATGTTCAGCAGGCCATCATCGGACCCGGCCCAGATGAGGCCGGCGACGAGCGGCGATTCCGCCGCCGCGAAGATGGTGGCGTAATACTCCGCCGTGGTCTGGTCCGGCGTGAGGCCGCCGGAAATCCCCGTCGTTTTCGGATCGTTGCGCGTGAGGTCGGGAGAGATCGCTGTCCAGTGCTGGCCTTCGTCCAGTGTCTTGAACAGGCGATTGCCGGCCGCGTAGAGCACGTGCGGATCGTGCGGCGAGACGAACAGCGGGGCAGTCCATTGAAAGCGGTACTTCGCTTCGCGCGCCGGGTGGCCGTCCGGCCCTTCGGGCCAGACGTCGATCGCCGTCGCCATGAAGTTGTGGTGGTCGACCCGGGTGATCGAGCCGCTATTGTCGCCGCCATACGTGACGTCGGGTGCATCCGGTCGGGTAGCGATGTACCCGCTCTCGCCACTCACGTCGTACCACTCGCCGCGCGGAATGCCGCCGGGCCAGCGGCTCGGGCCGCAGACGCCGGAGTTGTCCTGCTGCGCGCCGCAGACGTGATAGGGAAAGTGGTTGGTCGTCGCGACGTGATAGAACTGTGCCGTGGCGAAGTCCTGATCGGTCCAGGTCTCTCCGCCATTGAACGTGACGGTCGCGCCGCCGTCGCTGGACTCGATGAATCGCTTCGGGTCGTTCGGGGCGATCCACATGTCGTGGTTGTCGCCGTGGGGATCGGGGAGTCGCTTGAAGAGCTTGCCGCCATTGGTGGACTTGAGCAGACTGGTGTTGGCGGCGTAGATCGTGTTGGTGTCCTTGGGGTCCGCCCAGAGGCGCATGTAATACCACGCGCGTTCGCGGAGGCGGTGGTCGGGATTGATCCGCCGCCAGGTTGCACCGGCATCGTCCGAACGATACAACCCACCGCTGTCCGCCTCGATCAGGGCGAACAGGAGTGACGGCTTTGCCGGCGAGACCGCGAGTCCGATCATGCCGAGCGGTCCATTGGGCAAGCCGGGATTGCGGGAAAGCTCGGTCCAGTGCTCGCCGCCATCGGTCGACTTGTAGATGCTGCTGCCGGCACCGCCCGAGTTGAGCATCCACGGCTTGCGATAGACCTGCCAGAACGAGGCGTAGAGCACGTCGGGGTTCGCTGGATCGACGACGAGATCGGCCGCGCCCGTGCTGTCGTTGCGGAAGAGGACCTTGCGCCAGTTCTTCCCGCCGTCGGTGGTCTTGTAGATCCCGCGTTCGGCGTTCGGGCCGTACACGTGTCCCTGTGCCGCCACCCAGACGATGTCAGGATTGGTCGGGTGGACCCGCACGCGGGCAATCTGCTGCGTTTCGGCAAGTCCCAGATAGCTCCATTTGTGGCCGCCATCGGTGGTCTTGAACACGCCGTCGCCGTGCGAGACGTTGCCGCGAATGGCATACTCGCCGGTGCCGACATAGACAACGTCGGGATTCGATTCGCTGACGCCGAACGCGCCGATCGTGCCGCCGAAGTAGCCGTCGCTCGCGGGGAGCCAGGTCTGGCCGCCGTCGGTGGTCTTGAACACGCCGCCACCGGTTGTGCCCATCCAGTACTCGTATGGTCGCGATGCGGAACCGGCGACGGCAACGGTCCGCCCACCACGGAAGATGCCGATTTCACGCCAGCGGAGCCCGTGCCAGGTGACGGTGTCTTCGGTGAGTGACCCGGGGTAGCTGATCTTCTGCGCGGGGAGGGCGAGCGGAGCGAGCAGGTAACTCGCGAGCGCGAGATGGCGGAGACTGATCTTGGGCATCCGCCAATATGCGGCGGAACCAGGGGACGGAGAAGGAGAGACGAAGGCCCGACTCGATGTAAGCGGGTACTTGCTCTCACCGGCGATGTTCCTTATTGTTGCCGCCCAATGGCTACCCGCGAATCCCTTCTCGATGTTGCCGCCAAGCTCTACGCCGAGCACGGCTGGCTTGGTACGACCACCAGGCGAATCGCGGAAGCTGCTGGTGTCAATGAGGTTACGCTGTTCCGGCAATTCGGCTCAAAGGAGAGCTTGCTGCTCGAGGCGATCACGCTGGCCTCAGGCGACCACGGCATCACCACCAGGCTTCCAGACTCTCCCAAAATGTTGGCGACCGAGCTGAGGGTCTGGGGTGTCGCCCATCATGGTTCGATCAGGGAGAAGGGCGGCATCATCCGCGCCTGTCTGGCCGAATGGGAGCAGCGTCCCGAGCTGGCGCCGAAGGTTTGCGCCGGTGGTCTGGTCGCGTTCGCGGATCTCACCCGCTACCTGGGGCTGGCCCGCGAGCGCGGGATGATCGGTCGTGACGGTTCCCTCGAGGCCGCGGCGGTCATGTTGAGCAACGCGATTTTCATGGATGCGATGACCCGGGATGTGATGCCGGGTGCGGCGCCGTATTCTGCGGAAGAATCGATCAGGTTGTTCGTCGACCTGGTGCTGCGCGCTCTCGCGGTAACGGAGACCGGATGAAGCGTCCCGCGCTTGCGCTGGCACTGGGGATTGTTGCGACCACTCACCTGCTGGCGCAGCAGCAACCGGTTCGTCTCTCGCTCGCCGAGGCATTGGCGCGAGCGGAAGCGGCGTAGTCAGCCGTTCATCAATCCCAGGATCGCGCCCATCACGGTGAACTGCACGACGTAATATCCTGCGTTGATCGCCCAGTGCCGCAGGCTCTTCCCCTCGAAGGCGTAGCTGGAGCCGAAACACATTGCGATCCAGCCGAGGCCGGCGACAAAGCCGCGCCTGAGGCCGATCTCGAGGCTGTGATGTTGCAAGGTGACCAGCAGCACGGCCATCGCGTAGGATGACACCAGGGCGGCGACGAACGCGGTGGTGTACCGGCGCGCCATCGGCGGCGGAGAGTCCTTGACACTTTCCGTCGTCATCCGGTTTTCTGCCATCCATGGTTTGCTGAACAGCAGCGGCGAGTACCAGAGTCCCCCGACGACAAACGAGGCGGCTGCGGCGACGAGCACGGCGAGATAGTTGGCTTCGGGCATGTCTGGCTCCGTTGTGGACACGGGGAGCCAATAGGATGTGGCGCGAAACGGGTTTGCGGAAGGGGTCTACCGTAGCCAGCACCATGGGCGCCAGGCGTGTCACAGCTTGACCCTGTCGATCCACTGTCTTGCAATCGCCTCGTGTCCGGCCGCCGTGGGGTGCACCCCGTCGGCAGCCCAGTAGGCGGGACCAGTTCTGGCGGCGCGTTTCTGAAACATCTCGTGCAGTGGGACGAACCGGGCGTCGGCGTGATTGGCGACACGCCGGCACGCGGTGCGAAGCTGGTCGAACTCCGGGAACCAGGCGTCGGTTACCGCGCCGGTGCGGAGCACGAACGGTTCGAGCACCACGATGCGGATGTTCGGCAAAACGGCCTGCGTCCGATCGAGGAGTGCCCGATAACCGGCTTCGTACGTCGTCACGACTTCGTCGGCGGGAGTCTTGCCGAGCGTGTGCCAGATATCGTTGACGCCGACCAGGATGGAAAGGAGGGTGGGCTTCAGGTCGAGCGTGTCGCCCTGCCACCGCGCCTGCAGGTCGGGGACGATGTTGCCGCTGATCCCACGATTGAAGACCTGGAAATCGCGCTCGGGGTGCCGCTCGCGGAGTATGCCGGCGAGCAGCAACGGGTAGCCGGTGCCGAGGGCGCGCGTGGCGTTTGCGGTGGCGGTGGCGCGGTCGCGACCGCAGTCGGTGATCGAGTCGCCCTGAAAGAGCAGGACAGCGGCGTCGGTGTCGATCGATCGCGGACCACTCCAGGGCATGAGACGGCTCGACGCGAGCATCACCGCAGCTTGGGTCACGAATTCTCGCCTGGTAAACGACATCACGCCTCCCGATTGGTGGCCGACCCGACGAGTGCGCGCCGGGTGTGCGGATCGAATCCCTGTTCAAGCGTGGGCTTGACGATCTGAAAGTATGGTGACACGTCGAAGTCGCGTGGCATGTACAGCCCATGCTCCTGGATGTGCCGCAGCTCAGCGTACGCATGCTCGGCTTCGATGTCGCTGTCGCGCGACAAAACGACTTCCGGGAGGATCGGATAGTCCACGCTGTGATACGCCTCGGCAATGAGTGTGGAGCAGATCGCCCGCGTCGGATCGCCGCTACCGAGGGCGAGGAGTCGTCGTCGCCACCGCGTGGGAACGGGCGGCATCGGCAAAAGGTAGCGCGCGAGGTCCCAGATGTGTCGCACGTCATACTGCCGACCGACGTGGGCCACGGCGAAGTCGATCACCGCACGGATCTCCTCGGCGCTGAGCCCGACCGCGCGGCAGATGCGCGTGTGGAGGTTGGCGTACATGCTGAGCGGCACGATGCGCACACCCTGGTTGACGTCCACCTCGAGGAGAATATTGGCGCCATCGCCGGCCGGACCGCCTGGCTTGGCGATGCAGAGTGCGGCGTGCGACCAGCTCGATTGCGTGAGGTATTTGATCGCGACGGCGACCCGGGTGTCGCCTTCGACCAGCAGCACGTCGCCGGGTTGGAGTGCGGCGAGCAACGCCTGCGGCGGAGAGGTCGAGATGCGGAACGGCCTGGCGCGGGGCCGCGTGAGGTATCCGGCCAGTGCGCGCCCGGGGCGGTCAAGGAGGAACATGGCCGGAAAGGAAAGCGTGAACCGGGCGAATCGCTATTGTACGCCGCCGCCGCGGCCTCCTCGTCCTGCCGGTGCGGCCGCCGGAGTCGCCGCGTCGCGTCCACCGCGGCCACGATTCTGCGGTCCACCGTGCAGGAACTCGCCAACGAGAATCACGCCATCCTTCTTGAAGACGGTGCCATCCTTCATGACGAACTGGACGTCACGCAAGGCGTCAATACTGTCGAGCGGGTTTCCGGGCACGGCAATGAAATCGGCCGGCATGCCGACGCGGATCGGCCCCCGCTCGTTCTCGATGGTGGCCACCTTGTACCCGTTGATTGTCATCGCCCGGAGGATCTCGTTAGCGGGAATGCCGGCGGCCTTCCATGTGGTCAGGAATTCGATCGCGACCTCACCGCGGGTCTTGCCCGGCACGTAGTAATCGGCATCGGTGGAAAACGTGAGTGGGACGTGATTGGCGAAGGCGTTCTTGAGCCCGGCGACCGTGCGTTCGTAGGCCGCGGCCGTGGTGTGTCCCACGAGCGTAACCGGTGTTTCGGTTCCGGCCCGCCAGATCCCCTTTGCCGCCATCTGCTTGTGGAGCGTGTCGTTGAGCGCAACGGCGTGCTCGATCGACCAGATCCCGGCGTCGATGGCCCGCTGTGCTCCCGCCGCGGTCTGCACATGCCCGGCGACCTTGAGACCTGCCTTTGCCGCCTCGTCGATGAACAGCTTGATCTCGTCTGTGGTGTATCCCCAGCGCTTGCAATCCACGCAGATCTTGATCACCCGCGCGCCGAACAATGCGTTCCGGCGCACGCCCTTGATGATTTCGTCGCGCGTATCGGCTTCGAGGTACTCGGGATAGGTGATCTTGTGATCGATCTCCATCTGGGGCGTCGGGGAGAACTGACCGCCCAGCCCGCCAATGATCAACCCGCTCGGGATCACCGTCGGGCCGGGCAGCCATCCCTGATCAATCGCCTGGCGGAGCGCGATGTCGGCGTAGTTGGCGTTGTTGCCCAGGTCGCGCACCACGGTGAAGCCGCCGGCGAGCATTTGCATTCCGTTCGATGCTGCCTCGATTGCCCGCAGCTCGCTCGACTCGTGGATGTAGGTGATGTAGTACTCGTTGCGCTCCGGATCTTCCTTGTAGGTGAGCGCCAAGTGGTTGTGCGAGTCCACCAGGCCTGGCAGCGCGGTCATCCGCGACAGGTCGATCACGCGGGCACCGGCCGGAATGGTGACGTTCGCTCCGATGGCGGTGAACAGTCCGTTCTGCACTAGCAACACCTGGTTGCTCGCGGCGGTCCCGGATTCAGGATCGATGAGGCGGCCGACACGTATGGCGGTGATTGGTGCGGCTGCGGCGGCGGGCGTGGCAGGAACCTGGGCCGCGAGAGGGCCTGCGATGCAGCAGGCGGCGAGCAGCAGCCGGGGTGAACGAGACATGGTGAGATCCTTCGGGCTAGGAGCCAGGGGCCAGGAGCCAGGGGCCAGGAGCTGGGAGCTGGGAGCTGGGTCAGAGGATCTTAGCACGTTATTGCCAAGCCGGCTACGAGATGCTCAGCTCCCAGCTGCCATCTATTTGTGGTGGTGCACCAGCGCCAGCGCCTCGTCCCATGCCGCTTCCCATTGGCGAGCGGCTGATGCCAGCCGAGCTGTACCCGGTGGCGCGCCGGAGTCACCCACGCCCAGGGTGGCGGAGATATCCGTCTTGGCGCGGGCCAGCACGTCGCGCACCGCGCGTCGGCCGAGCGAATCGGGGTGCGCCGTCGCGTTGATCACCGCGGCGAAGTAACTACCGCCCCCTGCGGCAAGCGCCACGGCGCGTCCGACGGCGTCCTCAGCGGCGGCGTGCGGCGGCGGCCAACCGAGTCGCAGCCAGGGGAGCGCCCAGTTGTCGGTGGCGAACACGCCGGCGGGGTTCTCGACCCAGGCCCAGAGATGGAGCACCGCCACCCGCGGTCCGGGCGCGGACGCCTGGACCACGTGCCCGTGACTGAGGATGAAGCTCTCTTCGTTCACCGTCCCGGCGTGGAAGTGCCACGCGTCGTTCCCGACCGGAAAGCCGGTGGGCGGCGGCGCGCCGCTGTCGACCAGCGCCGCATACGCCACGCCAACCAGTTCAAGTTTGCCGCGGATCACCGCGTACTCGAGAATCGGTGGGTGCAACGGATCGACAGTGCCGGCGAGGAGCATCGGGACGTTGAGCCAGTGCTCCCCCAAGCTGGGAATGTCGGGTCCGATCATCCGGTACCCGTCGGTGATCGCAACATTACGATCGCGGTACCGCGTGGTGGCCTCCCGTACAGTTGCGACAAACTCCGAAACGGCAGGGGTTTGTCCGGCGTCGTGTTGGGCGACGAGTGCGCGTGGCGGCAACAGCAACGCAGCGGCGAGCGCCGCGCGAATCATTCCACCACCTTGACGCCAGGTTGGTGATTTGCCGCCAACAAACGCTGCTCGAGATCGGGTTTCACACCCTTGGGATATCGCGAGATCAGGCGGAGCTGCTCGCGCTGGTGCTTGTCGAGCTTGCCCGATCCGCCGCCATACGGCTCGTCAATGGAGCGAATCAGGCTGGACGGCACCCGCATCAGGGTGTCGTTGCGGACGAGCAACAGGGCGGAGTCCTCCACCGCGAGCAACTCTCCCATGTAGCCGATCGGCTTCACTTTCGTGGTCAAGGTGACGGTACCGCCGGCCGGTCCATTGGCGGGTTCGAAGCTATCGAGGTGCTGACCTACGACACAGGCCGCGCACGCGAACCCGAGTATCGAAACGAGATGCAATCGGCGCATGGTCTACCTCACCGGAACGCGGGTGCGGTTGAAGTTCACCTCGAGCGAGTCCTGTTCGACGCGCCAGCGCTGCACCGCGTTCGCCAGGACGGCGTTCGACGGACGGAAGGGCATGGTGTCGCGCGGAGCGGCGAGCCAACCTTGGCGAATCCACTCGGTGTAGTATCCCTGCGACGCGAGGAGGAAGGTGCGCGTTTCGCCTGGTCTGGCCGGCGCTGGCCGCCAGATAGCGGTGAAGCGCTGCCCGGGAGAGGTCACCAGATACCGCGCGTCCGGTGCGGACAGGCTCCGCAGCGCCGTGGTATCCGTCCGATCGTCGGCGCCGATCACCTCGGCGAGTGGCCAGGTGCGCACTGCCGGAATCCGCGCGGCGCCCAGGGCAACGCGATCGATCCGCCAGTTGTCGGCGACGTACGACAGACGCAAGCGGATGGAATCCTGGTGCGGGTTGGGAAGCACGACGGCGAGGTCCTTCCACGCGACCGGGCCGGTGTCGCGAAGGTGGGCCACTTCGCGCGCCGAGTCGCCCTCGAGCACCAGGACGCGGAGTCCCATCTTGCCGGCGTACCACTGTCCGAGCGCGAGCGCCGGACCCACCTGCTGGGTGGTCTGACCGAGCCAGTCGAGGGAGCGCGCACCGCGATCACCGAGCACGATGTCGTAGAGCAACACGGTATTGAGCAGCGAGTTACGCAGCCGCAGCACCAATGCCACGCTGTCGGCGCCACGCGGAACCGGCAGCGTGAGGTCGATGTGATCCTCGAAATCTTTCGCGTCGGCGCCGGCGAGCAGCACGGAATCGGTACGGGTCACCCGGCCGTCGGCGCTGGCGAGGAGGTCGGTGACGTCATGTCCGGCGCGGTCAATGGCGCGAGTTGCCGGACGGAGATCGCGCACTGCGACCGATCGTTCAAGTGGGTCACGGAGAACGAACTCGTCCGGCGCGTGCCGCACCTCAAGCAACTCGAGATGGTTGAGGTAGTGCGTCTCGTACGCTTCGTTGCGGACTTCCAGACGCACCGACCCATCAGGCTGGGCAGTCGCGCGCAACCGGTCGACATCGCGCGCTTCGAAGAGCGAGGCGATGCTGTACGAAAAGCCCTCCGCCTCTACGCGATGTACCCCGATGCCCACTTCCGGGCGACATACACGCCCGCCGCCGTGCCGACGACGCTCATGAAAAACGCCGTCATGAACCCGACGAACGCACCCAACCACCAGCCAATCGCGCCGCCGATCGTCGCAGCGATGAAGATCAGCAGTTTCGTCACGACGACACTCCCGTCCGGGGACACTTCGCTGCCAGTGGGCAGCGATCGCACGCCGGGGCGGTCGTTCGGCGGCGCTCCTGCCCGTGGCGCCGCAACAGCTGACGGGCCCGCTGCATCAGCGGAGTATCGGCGTCGAGGACCCGTGGCCGTTCAGTTGGCATGCGACTAATTGGCAACCTCCGGGAGTTCGCGCACCCAGATGTTGCGAAAGCGTACCGGGTGACCGTGATCCTGCAGTTTGATCGGTAGCCGGTCCGGGTGCGCCGCATAGGGCGCGCGCCGCGAATTGGTCGTCGGTCCGATGACCGTCATGTCGTCCTGGACCAGGATGCCATTGTGAAAGACCGTGAGGCGTGCCGGTGTGGTGACCCGGCCAGCGGCGTCGAAATGCGGACGATGGAATACGATGTCGTACACCTGCCACTCGCCCGGCGGTCGCATCGCGTTGACGAGCGGCGGGTACTGGCCATAGATCGACGCGGCCTGGCCGTCGGGATACGTGGCGGCGTGATACGAATCGAGCACCTGCACTTCGTACGTACTCATCAGGAAGACGCCGCTGTTGCCGCGATCCTGGTCCTCGCCCCGCGGCGGATTGGGCGCCGACCACTCGACGTGCAGTTGCACGTCGCCAAAACTGCGGCGGGTAGCGATGTCTCCGGTGCCGGCGGCGATTACGATGTCACCACTCTTGACCTGCCACTTGGCGTCACCCTTGGTCGTGTCAGCAGCGCGCCATTCGGAGAGTGAATGGCCGTCGAAGAGCACGATCGCATCGGACGGAGCGGCAACCGGTCCGAGATACGGGCCCGGCGTCACGACCACCGGCGGCGGCCGCGTACGCGAGTGCTGCGGATACGCGCCCGGATCCTTGGGAACCGGATTGGGGTTCTGGGCCAAGGCGACCGACGTGGCAACTGTGCCGAGGATGCCGGCGGTGGCGAGTGCGATGCGCATGGTTGCCTCTGCTTGATTGCAGGTACTGTTGAGTGACAAATCCCTGATCTAGACCGGTACCTCGATCGACGGACTGAGCGGCGTGAACGTTACCGGGCCGTTCTCGGTCATGTGCCAGCAGTCCTCGAGACGGATACCGAACTCACCGTAGATCGCGATCATCGGTTCGTCGCTGAAACACATACCTGGTGCGAGTGGCATCTTGTTGCCGCGCACCAGGTTTGGTGCTTCGTGGCCATCCATCCCGATGCCGTGGCCGGTGCGGTGCGGCAGGCCGGGGACCTTGTAGCCGGGGCCGAAGCCGGCATCGGTGATCACCTTGCGCGCGGCCGCGTCGATGGCCTCGCATGGCACGCCGACCCTGGCGGCGTCGAGTGCCGCCTGTTGGGCTTTCTTTTCCAGGGCCCACACCTGGCGCTGGCGGGTGCTCGGCCTGCCGTACACCGTCGTGCGGGTGATGTCCGATTCGTAGCCTTCGATCGTGATGCCGTCGTCGAGGAGGACCACGTCCCCTTCGCGGAGCTGCTGCGGTTCGCGGCTGCCGTGTGGATACGCAGAGTAGACACCGAATTGCGGTGTGGCCCGATGGTTGGCGACGCCGAGGGCCTGGTAGGCGGCGGCGACATTGGCGCCCAACTCGTCCTGTGTCATCCCTTCCTTCATCGTCGCGAACGCGGCCTTGAATGCTGCGAGCGTGATCTCGTTCGCCCGCTGCAGCAGGGCGAGCTCCGCCGGCGACTTGATCATCCTGCAGCCGACCGTCACGGCGTCGGCGATCCGCTGCTCCACCGCGGGGGATGCCGTGCGAATCAGGTCAGCGAGGAAGAATCGCGCGCGTTGCTCGATACCGATTCGCCCAGTGGCGACACCACGATCACGAATGACCTGTGCGACCAGGGCACCGGGGTTCTCGTCCTCCTGCCAGAACCGGATGTCGTTGGAGAAGCGGATCACCTCGCGGGCGCGCGCTTCTTCGAACGCGGGACAGATGAAGGCCGGCTCGCCCCGGGCGGGGAGCACCAGCGCGAACATCCGCTCGCTGGTGCCCCAGCTGACCCCGGTGAAGTACGCCATGGTGGTGCCGGGCTCGATGAAAATCGCGTCGAGGCCGGTGTCCACCATCAGCCGACGCGCCTTTTCCATCCGCAGGCGACGCTCGTCGTCGGAAATGGGGACGACGTCGGCGGTCATCGGCTTGAGCGCCCGGATCGCGGCAGGGACATCGTGTCCGGGATATTCCTCAAGCGCGGATGCGGCCGCGATCGTTGGATGGATCGTCGCCGCCCCGGCGACGGCGGTGGACGACGCGATGAACTGACGGCGGCTTACCATGTCATCGTCCGCCCTTCACGATGAACATCGCCGCACCATGGGCCGGCACACCTGATTGGAGCATCTGATCCAGTTGCTGGACGGTGTGTGCCCAGAGATCGAGCGCCTGGTACTTGGTGGATGGCGTGAATCCGAGGTCGGCGAGCTGGATCGAGATCGAGGTCGGCGTGGTACCGCGATTGAGCAACACGACGGCCTTCGATCCGTCGTGCATGGGCTTGGCCCAGACCTGCGTGTTGCCATCGGTGTGAACCAGCGAACCCTGCTGGCCGCCCCAATCCTGGTCCACCGCGATGACGGCCTTGTTGGTGAGAATGTACCGCGTGGAGTCTGACATCGATCGCAGATCGTTGCCGGCGATGAGTGGCGCGTTGAGCAGCGCCCAGAGCGAGAAGTGTGCGACGTACTCCGTGAAGGACATCTGGCCGTTGCCGACTTCGAGCATGTCGGGGTCGTTCCAGCCGCTCGGCCCGGAATACTGCTCGAGTCCCACCTGCTTGTCGAGGATGCCGATCATCGACGTCCATTTGTCGCTGATGTCGCCGGTGGTGCGCCACAGCATGCCACCGACGGAGCGGCCCCATTCCCACGGCTTTTCGTGGCCCCAGTTGCAGAGCGAGTAGACGATCGGACGCCCGGTCGCCTTCAGCGCCGTGTTCATGGCGGTGTACCGCTCGATGTCGGGACGCTTCTCGTCGTTGCAGTTGTCGTACTTGAGGTAGTCCACGCCCCACTCGGCGAACTTCTTCGCGTCGGCCACTTCGTGGTCGAGCGACGCGGGCAGCCCTTCACACGTCCTGGTGCCGGCAGAGGAATAGATGCCGAGCTTGAGACCCTTGGCGTGCACATAGTCGGCGATCGCCTTGATGCCGTGCGGGAAGCGGACCGGATCGCTCTGCAGGTTGCCCTGGGCGTCGCGCTCCTTCGCCATCCAGCAGTCGTCGATGTTGACGTACTGGTAGCCCGCGGCCTTCATGCCCGAACTGACCATGGCGTCGGCGGTCTCGCGGATAAGAGGTTCGTCGATCTTGCAGCCGAACCGGTTCCAGCTGTTCCACCCCATCGGCGGCGTCGCGGCGAGTGGGGCGATGAGAGGCCGGGCAGGGTCGCGGCCAAAGGCGGCGACGAGGGCGAGGAAGATGAACGTGTAATTCATGGGTGTCATCCTGAGCGTAGCAACCGCACGGCGGTTGCGGAGTCGAAGGACCTCGGCTCCGTGTGATTCACCTTGCCTGAACGTGCGGAGTCGAGGTCCTTCGACTGTGTGCGGCCGTCGGCCGCACTCCGCTCAGGATGACGACTCCCTACGCGCGGACCACTTTCCAGTACACAACATACCGCTCATCGTACATGCTGTTGAATGGCGCCAACGTCACGGGCGTCGCCTGGCCAACCGTCGTGAACTGGAGCGGCGTGCCTGGCACCGGCTTCACCCACGACGTGACGTCATCCGACGAGGCCTTGATTGGCGCCACCGCGACGGGTTTCGTGACCGGGCTCAAGTCAAAGTCCGGTGTCATCCGCGGCTTGGTCGCCTCCGCGCGCGTTGGCTCGGCACCGAGCTTCCCGGCCAGGACGAGCGGACCGTACATCACCGCCTGGAGCGTCGGGTCGTCGGGCATTGCAGCCACGTGCAAGCTCATCGGCGCGGAGAACTCCACCTTGTCGCCATCCTTCCAGGTGCGCGTGATCACGGCATAACTGCGGGGCGCAGCGGACGTCTTTACGGGTTGGCCGTTGACGTGCACGGTGGCACCCTTGGTCGCCCAGTAAGGAACCCGGATCCGCAACGCCATCGGCGTGGGCTTGGTCATGTGGACCGTGAGGCGTGTGCTGCTCTGTTCGGGGAACGAGGTCTCCTGTACCAGCCGCAGGTTCATGTACGGCCAGTTCACCTCGGACGCGATGAAAAGGTTGACGTAGATCCCGTCGTCGTCATGGAAGTAGATGCTGTCACCAAACTTGGCATGCGACTCCACGCCGGAGCCGTGACAGCACCAGAAGCCATGATCCGGCGTGCCGAACATGCGCCAGTATCCCGACGCCATAGGCGTGTAGTAGATCTTTTCGCCGTCGCGCGGATGCTGGGTGCCGAGCATGCCGTTGAAAAGCGCCCGCTCATGGTAATCGGCGGCCTTCGGGTCAGCCGTCCAGCTGAAGATATTCCGGGTGAGCTTGAGCATGTTGTAGGTGACGCAGCTCTCCTCGGTGTCAGAGCCGAGTTCGGTCGAGAGCTTACCCACTTCTCCCTTGTAGTTCTCACCGCTGCTCGATCCGCCGGTGCAGAAGGAGCGCTTCTCTGTCACTTCGTGCCAGAAGTACGTGGCGATGTCGCGGGAGCGCTGGTCGCCAGTGATCTCATATCGCCGCGCCGCGGCGATGACCTTGGGAATCGTCGTGTTCGCATGGACGCCCGTGAGTGTGTCGCGTCCCTCGGCGAGCGGGGCGAGGATGCGTTCGTGGTCGAAGCGACGGCTGATGTCGATGTACGACATGTCGTGCGTGATCGCCGCGAGGTTGTTGAGCGATTCGCCCATCCCGCCAAACTCGGTACGAAGGATCGCCTGCATCGTGGTATCGTCGAGCGGTGCGACCCAGTTGCGCGTCCAACGTGCCATCTCTTTCGCGACATCGAGCGCCTGCGCGTTGCCGCTGAGCGTGTACGAATCGAGCATGCCGGCCAGGATCTTGTGGATGGTATAGAACGGTGCCCACACACCGCCCCGGCGGGCCTTGAACCGGTCGAACAACTCTTCCGGAAACGCGCTGAGGTACCCGTTGGGCATCTGGCACTTCGCCAGCTCGGCGACCACGAGATCCCCGCGCGCCTTGACGGCGGCATCACCGAGTTGCGCTGCGAGTAATGCACAGCCGGAGAGATAGTGGCCAACGAAGTGGCCGCGCAACTCGTTGTCGGGGGCTTCCCAGCCGTAGTACGGCTCCGCGGTCGATGGCATTCCGGCGGTGATACGGAATGAATGCAACAGTCGGTCGGGATCGAGTCTCATCATGTAGCCGCGATTGACTTCGACATCGTCGCGGAAGATGCCCGGCAGGAGCCGGACCTGGTGCAAGTCGAACGGGCGGACGCGCAACAAGGGATCTCGCCGCGCGGCGAGCGCGGCGCCAATCCGAGGTAAACCAGGAATAGCAGCGAGCGCGGCGGCCGCGGAAGCTGCGGTTGCCACGAACGCGCGGCGCGTGGGTTCGTTCGTCATATCCCGGCTCTCTCCTTTGCCTTGGCGATGATCGCGGCCATCACATCACGATACTTCGTAAACGTATCGTCCACCACCTGCAGCGTCGGAATCGCATTCGGCGACAGCGACAGCGTGTCCGGATTGAACCGTCCGAAACCCGATTCATGCACGCCGCTGCTGCCACGACCCGCTGCCGGTGAGCTGAGATGCTGGAAGGAATGCGAATACTCTCCCATTCTCCCAAGGCCGACATGAAACATCGGAATGAACTCGACCAGCGCGTCGTACGCCATTTCACCGACGCACGGTACGTTCGGGTGCCTGGCGCGCAGTTCCATCACCAGCTTGCGGGTGCCGTCGTGCATGTCGCCATTTCGGCTGTTGATGTGCCCGCCAACAATGTCGAGGAAATACGCGTCCACGCCGTACTTGGTGACCATGTCATCGATCCGCCCGACCAGCCAGTTGCGCCATGAGTCGACGGCGAGGTTCATGTAGGCAGCCCACCCCTCCTGGTGCCGATCGTTGTCCCAGTCGACCCAGTTGAGGTCCACCACATCGCCGTCCACTTTGGTGACCACAGCATCCTGGAACTGGTTGAACGATGGCTGCCGGCGATTCGCCGAGTTTGTCCCATACATCGGCATCATCCTGAAGCCGAGCTTGTGGCTTTCGTCAATGAGCTTGCGGAAGCTTGCTTCGCCACCCATTCGGTCGTTGACCCTGTAATTGGGATAGTCCCAGTAGTAGCGGCCGTCCCATGCCGACAGGAAGATCAACACGCGTTCGGCCGGGATCTGCGTGGCCATCCAGCGGAGGATCTCGAGCTGCTTGGCATAATCGTTGAAGATGTAGCCGGTGTAGTGCTGACCATGCATCGTGGTGACGAGCGCCACCTTGCGCATCCAGTCGGGCACGTCGGTGCGCTCATCCCACTTTTTCAGGCGATAAGTGCGATCGAGATACTCATAGTGCGCCTGTACCGCGGCGTCGGCATTGGCCGTGCGCATGATCCGCCACCCCGGCACCTGCCACCGTTTCTGCTGGTTCCATGCCGGCGCCTCGGCGATCGCCTCGACGCGATAGCCGGATTCACCGGGCTGGAAGAAGAAACGCTTGGTGCACACCATGGTGTCGAGCGAGGAAATTGCGATGCACGATTGGTCGGCCGCGGTCACGACGGCCAGCGGCGTGCCCATCCCGCCCGCCGTATTGCCACCGAAGAGGTCGCCACCGCTGAACGGATACCCGACCAGAATCTCGTCGTCCGTCGACGCGCCCCCTCCCGGACCGCCGAAACCGACCCGGCCGCGCGGGACACCGCGGATGATTGCGGTGACGGTCTTGATCGGCCAGGCCATTTCGACGGATGTTTCCCATTCGATCGTCAAGCCATTCTTCCTGAACCGGGCCGTGAGTGATCCCGTCGCCTGCTGCTGGCCGCCGGCCCAGGTAAAGCCGGTGCAGGTGAGTGTCATCGTGTCGCCGGTGGTTGATGCGGTCATCCGCAACGGATCGAGGGCATAGGCGTTTTCGCCTGTGAAGACGATGAAGCCGAAGCGAAAGCCGTCGAACTCCACCGACGGTTCGGGGAAGTCGAACGAGAAGGTGTCGTACGATCGGCCCCGCGGCGGGATGAAGACTTCGCTGGTCGAGGTGAGTGGGAGGATGTCAGTTGGAACGGCAGCGTCGCTGGTGAACCCAGGTGCGACAAGTTGGGCGGCCGCGGCTGAGTGGGCGAGGATGCCGGTGCCGGCGACGCCGAGGACCTTGATGGCGTCGCGGCGAGAAAGTGAATCGGTCATTTGTTGTCATCCTGGGCGAAGTGCGGCTCCTGGCCGCACGCAGTCGAAGGACCTCGGGACCAGGCATCAGAGCCAGACTTCTTCAAACGGAGCCGAGGTCCTTCGACTGCGCAAGCGCTTCGCGCATGCTCCGCTCAGGATGACAACCTCTGCGCAAGCGCTTCGCGCATGCTCCGCTCAGGATGACAACCTCAAGTCTCCTACGCCGACTTGATCCCCGCCATCATCCGCAGCAACGCGTCCTGATCCGCCTCGTCACGCGACAGCTCACCGACCAGCCGTCCCGCGCGCAGCACCAGGATCCGTCGCGACAAATTCAACAGCTCCGGCAGTTCGCTCGAAATCAGCAGGATGGCGGCACCTTCGGCGGCCATCCGGTCAATCCACGCATGCAACTCTGCCTTCGCGCCCACGTCCACGCCGCGGGTGGGCTCGTCGAGGATCAGGATCGTGCTCGCTGCGGCGAGCCACTTGGCCAGGACCACCTTCTGCTGGTTGCCGCCCGACATCGTCACGGTCGGGCTCTCGAAATACGAGGCACGAACCTGCACCTGACCCAGGTGCGTGCTGGCAACCTGACGTTCCTTTTGGCGTTGCACGATCGTCCAACGCGCGAAGCGGTCGAGGATTGGCAGCGTGGTGTTTTCGCGTGTGAGCATCGAGAGCACCAGCCCCTGTCGCTTGCGATCCTCTGGCACCAGCCCGATGCCGTGCTTCATCGCGTCGCCAGGACGGCGGATCGCCACGCGCTCGCCGCGAACGCGGATCGATCCGGTGGCTGTCGGGTCGAGCCCGAAGAGTGCCCGGGCGATTTCCGAGCGTCCGGCACCGACGAGACCGGCCATGCCGACCACCTCGCCCGCGCGCAGTGCAAAGGAGATCTCCGAGAACTTTCCGGCGCTCGACAGTCCCTCGACACGCAACACTTCGGCGCCCGGTGCCGCACGCTGGTGCTCGGGAAAGTATTGCTCCAGTCGGCGCCCGATCATCCGTTGTACCAGCGTCGCTTCATCGAGCGTGGCCGCCGGTGCCGTGCAGACATGACGCCCGTCGCGGAGCACCGTCACGCTGTCGCAGAGCCGGAAGATCTCCGGCATCCGGTGCGTGATGTAGAGCACCGTGACACCGCGCGCGCGCAATGACCGGAGCAACGCGAACAGCTGCTCAGACTCCCGTTCACCCAGCGACGACGTCGGTTCGTCGAAGATGATGACCCGGGCACCGCTGCCGACCGCGGCGGCGATTTGCACCAGCTGCTGCTGCGCGATGCTCAGGGTCTCGACGGCTCGGTCGGGGTCGATCGCCGCTCCGATCGAGCGCAGCAACTCGGTGGCCTGCGCGCGCAGCGTGTCGCGCGCGAGGAAACCTCGCCGCGTCGGTAGTTGACCCAGAAAGAGATTCTCGGCCACCGAGAGGTTATCACAGAACGCGAGTTCCTGATGCACCATCGCCACGCCGGCGGCGAGCGCGTCGCGCGGGCTGTTAAACCTGACGGGGCGGCCATCAATGACGAGGTCGCCGGCGTCCTGCGTCTGGATACCGGCGAGAATACTGCTGAGCGTGCTCTTGCCGGCACCATTTTCGCCGCAGATAGCGTGGCACGATCCGGACGCGACGTCAAACCCCACGTCGCTCAGCGCCACCACACCGGGGAAGCGCTTGGTGATGCCGACGAACCGGACCGCCGGTGCTGCCACGCCGCTACTTGGGCAACGCGAGGTACTTGGGATCGATGCCGTCAAATCCCCACGCCTTCAACTGGCGCGCCCATGCGCCGAGGTTGTCCTTCGACACGCGTACCAGCTTCATCTCGATTCGCTCAGGCACCGGCTTCTTCAGGTAGACGTGGTCCATGATGGTGCGGACCGACACATCACCCCAGAGATACGTCGGCTGCGCCAGCAGTACCGGTGCGAGCCCCTTCTCGACGTATGGCAGCTCCGGTGGCAAGCCATCCACCGCAACGATTTTGACCTTGGCGGGGTCGAGTTCGGTGAGGAGTGCGCCGGTGAAGAGCGGCCAGCCGCCGATCATCGCCCACCCCTGGATTTCGTGGTTGGCGTTCTGCGCCCGGATCACCTCGGCCGCGGCTTCCTGCGGTGTTTCGATGTGGTTGAACACGCCGAGGATCTTGATGCCCGGGTACTTCTTCGCCTCTTCCTTCACACCTTCGACACGCTTTTGCAGGTTTGGTGCGTTCTGGTTGCCCGCGAGGATAGCGACGGTGCCCTTGCCGCCCATCTGGGTTGCGAGTTCGGCCATGACCTGCTGGCCAATGGCCATGTCGTCGCCGCCATAGAACGCGAACCGCTTGGAGCCCGGCGCATCACTGTCGAACATCATCACGGGCACGTCGCGGTCGACCGCATCGTTGATCGCGCCAGTGGTCTTGCCGACGTCGCTGGCGGAGATGAGAATCGCGTTCGCGCCGTCGTTGACGGCCTGCGCGACGCGCTGTGCCTGGACCTGGCCATCTTCGGTGGGCGGCGTGAGCCAGTCAATCTTGATGTCGATTCCCATCGACCGGCTCAGTTCGGCCGCAGCCGCCTCGGCGCCGGTACGGGCGGAAAGGAAGACCGGATTGGTCGAGCTCTTGGCGATCATCGCGATATGGAAGGACTTGCCACCAGTCGCGGCGGCCTTCTGTTCGGCGCCCTTGCTGCAGGCGGCGAGAGCGATCGTGATCGCCGCGAGGGTGAAACCGTTGCTACGCATTGGAGAGCCTCTCTTTTGGTTGTCATCCTGAGCGAAGCGCCCGCGAAGCGAGCGCGAAGTCGAAGGATCCCGGTCCCACAGTGCTGAGCCAACCGTTTCGAGCGGAGCCGAGGTCCTTCGACTCCGTACCGGCTTCGCCGGTGCTGCGCTCAGGATGACAACGTTTGTTTCGTGAGCTTCCTCGCCAGCAATTGCGATCCCTTCTGGTCCACCACCACCGCCACGATCATCGCCGTGCCGATGATGATCCATTCGTAATTCTGATCGAGGTGCAGTGTCCGGATTGCCTGGCGGATCAGGACGATGAGCAGTGCGCCGAGCATCGCGCTCAACGCACTCCCCTTGCCGCCGGCGAGGCTGGCACCGCCCACGACCGCGGATGCGATGACGTACAGTTCGTAGCCGGTGCCGTCTGACGACGTGGCCGAACCGTAGAAGCTCGCCCCCAGGAATGCGGCCACGCCGGCGGTCACGGCCGAGATCAGGAAGACACCGAGGCGAATCCGGTTCACCCGGAGTCCGGAAAAGCGACTCGCTTCGGCGTTGCCACCGATGGCGAGGACGTGCCGTCCCATCACGGTGCGATTGAGGAAAACCGCACCAACAGCGGTCACCGCGAGCATCGCGAGGAGCGGCACCGGCGACAACGACGCACCGAGTCCGAGGGATGCTTTGGCGACCGATGTCAGCGCGGCCGGGACGAGGATGCTTTCGGCGTGACTGGCGACGAACGCGAGTCCGCGCAGGATCCACATTGTGCCGAGGGTGATAATGAAGGAATGGACACCGAGGCCGACGACCATGAGACCGTTGGCGAGACCGCACAGGAACGCCACGGTCAGGCAGGTGGCGAGTCCGAGTCCGACAGTGGCTACCGGGTTCATCGGCCCGGCGGCGCGAAGCACCATCGCCATCGCGACGCCGGCCAGCGCGTAGACGGCACCGACCGAGAGGTCGATCGCTCCGGAGATGATCACCAGCGTGGCACCGACGCCCATGATGGCAAAGGTGCTGGCGTCGGTGGCCATCTGGATCAGCGTATGGGCGTTGAGAAAGTTGTTGACGCTCTGCCCCGAGACGGGGTCCACGTGCGAACCGGCAACCAGCGTCAGGAGCGTGCCCAGCGCGAGCAGGACGATGACCAGCCCCGCCGATGGGGATCGCAGGATGGAACGGTGCACGTGGAGTGGGCCCCTCGAGTGTAAGCGCTTGCAAGACTAGGGCTTGGCGGGTAGTCTGTCAACGAGACTTGAACCGAGGCAATCGATGAAGCTCCATCAAGTTGGAACGCGCGGCGGCAGCAAGCCAGTCGCGGCGTCTGGCCAGGCTGTCGCGCCGTCCAGCGTCCGGCGAACAATGACGTTCGGGCTGGTCGTCGGCAATCGCGGCTTTTTCCCGCAACACCTCGCCGAACGCGGGCGCCAGGACATGCTGGCGGCGCTCAAGGGCGAGGGGTTCGAGGTGGTCGTGCTCGACGCAGCCGATTCGCGCCACGGCGCGATCGAGTCGCGCGACGAAGCGAAGGCGTGTGCAGCGTTGTTCCGATCCCGGCGCGACGCCATCGACGGCGTGATCGTGACGCTGCCGAACTTCGGCGACGAGCGCGCCGTGGCGGAAACGCTCCGTCTCGCCGACCTGAATGTTCCAGTGTTGATCCATGCCACCGCTGATGCGCCTGACATGATGACGATTCGCGATCGCCGCGACTCGTTCTGTGGGAAAATCTCGGTGTGCAACGTGCTGACGCAGTACGGTATTCGTTTTTCGTTGACGACGCGCCACACCGATCGCCCGGAGACGGCCACCTTTCGTGCCGACCTGCAGAAGTTCGCCGCCATCTGCCGCGTGGTGCGCGGCCTCCGCTCGGCGCGCATCGGCGCGATTGGCGCGCGACCCGCGGCGTTCAAGACGGTGCGTTACAGCGAAAAGATCCTCGAGGCAAGCGGCATCTCCGTCGAGCCGATCGATCTCTCGGAAATTCTCGGCCGTACCACCAACATGGCCGACGATGCCCCCGCGGCGGTCGCAAAGCTCGCCCGCATCCACGAATACGTGTCCACCGACGGCATCCCCGCTGGCGCGCTCCTCAAGATGGCGAAACTCGGCGCGGTGATCGACCACTGGATGGTCGAGGCCGACGTGAACGTGAGCGCAGTCCAGTGCTGGACGTCGATGGAGGAATTCTTCGGTGTGGTCCCCTGCACGCTGATGAGCATGATGAGCAACGACCTGCTGCCCAGCGCGTGCGAGGTGGACGTGTGCGGGACACTCAGCATGTATGCGCTCACCCTGGCGTCGGAATCGCCGAGCGCGCTGCTCGACTGGAACAACAACTACGGCGACGACCCGAACAAGGCGGTCTGCTTCCACTGCAGCAACCTCCCCAAGCACTTCTTCGAGTCGGTTCGCATGGATTACCAGGAGATCATCGCGGGTACCGTGGGGAAGGAGAACACCTATGGCACCTGCGTCGGACGGGTGCGAGCCAGCCCGATGAGCTTTGCGCGCTTCTCGACCGACGATATGACCGGCAAGATCCGCGGCTACGTGGGCGAGGGCCGGTTCACCGACGATTCGTTGGAAACCTTCGGTGGTGCCGGTGTCGTCGAGATTCCACGCCTCCAGGAACTGCTGCACCACATCTGCACCACCGGCTTCGAGCACCACGTGGCGGCCAATTTGTCGAACGTGGCCGATGTGCTGCACGAGGCCACGACGAGGTATTTCGGCTGGGATGTGATGAGGCATCAGTGACCGCTGTCATCCTGAGCGGAGCAACTGCGAAGCAGTTGCGCAGTCGAAGGACCTCGGTTCCGCTCGCAAGGGCCAGTATTGGTGCGTGGAGCCGAGGTCCTTCGACTGCGCACTCACTTCGTGAGCGCTCCGCCCAGGATGACAATCGGTGACCCTCGTCGCGGGTGTGGATTTCGGGACGCAAAGCGTGCGTGTCTCGATCGTGGACCATCGCGACGGCGTGGCCGGCTTCGGGACCGCGGAGTATCCGGTCAAGCGCGAGCGCGACGATCCCGATTTCGCCACGCAGTCGCACGAGTCCCACATGACGGCGCTGGTGGATGCGATGCACCGCGCCCTGGACAGCGCGAAGGTCTCCGGCACCGCGATCAAGGCACTCGCGCTCGATACGACCGGCTCCACGGTCGTGCCTGTCGGCGAAGGATTGCGACCGCTCAGCGATTATTACCTCTGGTGCGATCATCGCGCGGCGGTAGAGGCGGCGCGGATTACCGAGGTGGCCCACGAGATGGCGTTGCCGGCGATCCGGGCCTGCGGCAGCGTCTACTCCTCGGAGTGGGGTCTGGCGAAGCTGTTGCACTGGTTGCGCCACCATCCGGGACAGCGCGGCGAGTTCGTCACCGCCCTCGAGCATTGCGACATGGTGGCGGCGGTGCTTTGCGGGATCACCGACCCGGCGAAACTACCCCGCAGCGTCTGCGCGATGGGGCACAAGTGGCTCTGGGTGGAGCGCGAGGGCGGGCTGCCACCGGAAGAGTTCCTGCGCGCCGTCGATCCGCTCTTCGCCGGCGTGCGCGCCAAACTTGGTGGTCGGTACCAGACCTCGGACGCCATCGCCGGCGGGCTCACGCCGGCGTGGGCCAAGCGTCTCGGCCTGTCGCCCGGCACACCGATTCCGGTCGGGGCGTTCGACGCCCACTGGGACGCTGTTGGCGCCGGGATCGCCGAGGGTGATGTGGTCAACGTAGTCGGCACGGCGAGCTGCATCATGGCGATCGCGCGCGACGCGGCCGAGATCCCCGGTCTCTGCGGCATCGTGCCCGGGTCGATTCACCCGGACTACGTCGGCATTGAGGCCGGCCTCTCCGCGATGGGCAACCTGTTCGAGGCGATTGCGCAGCGCGCGCATACGACCGTGGCGGCATTGAGCAGCGACGTCAACGCACATCGTGCCGGCGAAACGGGACTGCTGCGGCTGGGCTGGGATAACGGTGATCGTACCGTGCTGGTGAACCCACGTCTCGGCGGCGTCACCCTGGGCTGGAACCTCAATCACACCGCGGCCGACGAACTCTTTGCCGCGATCGAAGGCACCGCGTTCAACACCCGGATCATTCTCGATCGGATGGGCGAACATGGTGTGCCGATCAACCGTGTCATCCACGCCGGTGGCATTCCACAGAAGAACAACGTTCTCAATCAGGTCTTTGCGAACGTGCTGAACAAGCCGGTACTCGTGCCCGAGCGGCCGATCACGTCGCTCGGGTCGGCGATCTTTGCGTGCGTTGCGGCGGGGTTGCACCCCAACATTGAGGCGGCGCAGCGGGCGCTCTGCCCGTCGTATCGTGTGGTGCAGCCAGATCCCGCAGCCGTTGCCGTGTACGAGCGACTGTACCCGATGTATCGCTCGCTCTATTTCGCGATGGGCAATCCGGGCTCGGCGGCGGTGGAAGTCGGCGGTGTGTTACCGCAGCTCAGAGAGATCGCGGCACGAGCTCGTCACTAAAGTGACGCCAGCTCAGGGAGATCGCGGCACGAGCTCGTCACTAAAGTGACGGCTCGGCTGATGTCGCTAAAGCGACGTCTGCTCCTCGCAGGGCGTCATCCCGCCTGTCCCGAGCGAAGCGAGGGAAGCCGCAGGCGAGGGATCGCGTCGCAACGGGCCGATCCCCGCTGCGCCCACCAATCCGCCTGAGCGGTCTCTTCTATCTGACGTTGGCCGACAGGTGCGGCGGCGAACACTGCGCGCCGCTGAGGCGACTGGACTTCCCCTTCCCGAACCTCTTGTCCCACCGTCCGGATACCTTACGTTTGACCTGCGCGGCGATTTCCCCGACTTGACGGGCCGCGCACCGGATCACTCCGGACACATCGTCTAAGTCGCGGCACAGTAGCGGCCCGCGACTCCAATGTCGGGGGCCGTTTGTTGTTCCGGCAGCCTCCGTCTCGGCTGCCAGCATGGAGAGCGGCGGTGAGAGCATCGGCTCGATGACCCGCCCGCCAACCGTTTCCTTACGGTGGCAACGCCGACCGGACCACCGGGTCCGCAGCCATGTGCGATGAGACGGGACGTTCTTCGAAAGGATCTTGCCATGAAGCGGACTCCCATTCGCCGGCCGACAGGAATGTTCACGCCATACCTCGTCGTGCGCCTCATCCCCGCGGTCTACATGATCGTGCGCTTGCCAGCTCACGCAAACACCCGGACACTGGTCGCTCAAGCCTGGACGAAGATGGCGAAGCTCGGCCAACGCCACCGCATGTGCCTTGTCGTGTCCCGGTGTCGCGGCTTGTTCATGGAGCCTGACGGTACTTCGACATGGAAGAACGAGGTGCCTGCCGGCGGATTCCAGATGCAGATGCGGCGGGTGAACTACAATGCCTTCCGTGCACAGAGGGCTGACAAATGACGTACAAAGTCTTCGTGGATGACAACTTCCACTTCATGGATGAATCCAGGCGCCACGAGTTCGACGAGTTTCCGACCCTCGACGCCGCGATCGGGGCATCGAAGCAGATCGTGGACGGGTACCTGGTTTCTGCGTGCGAGTCTGGAATGACCGCCGATGGATCTCCCAACTTCTTCCTCGATGCTCCCGCTGCAGTCGATTCCAAGGCCCTCGCGACGCTGACGGTCCATACCTTCCGGGACGTCTATCGAGCAGGTCATCGGGGAGAACGTCAGTACAAATCATTTGCGAAGGATCAGACACAGATTCGGTTTCCGACGCTTCGCCTAACAGGGAGTTGATACTGTAATTGCGGCCCACCCGGCGTTTGCTGGGCGACGCGTGAGCAACGGACACCTTAGCGGACACCACGACATTATTCGCAGGAAAATGAAAGCCCCGCCAGTCGCGTAAGACGTGGTGAGGCAATCATTTGGAACGTCAGCGCCCTTCGACAAGCGTCCCTCGCCTCGCTCGGGATGGGCAGGGCAGGCACTGGGAGCAGTTGAGCCGAAAGCGAGCGAGGCCGCGAAGCGGGTACCGCTCCACTTCGGACATCACGCGGATCAGCTCGTTTTTGGGAGGGTCCGAATCCCGCGAAAAAACCGCTAACTCATTGACAGTTCGCGTGATCCGCCCGGATCGGTTTTTCGTGGTTTCGGACCCTCGCGGGCTAATTGGCCACTCATTTTGCCACACCGCGACCTCACGCTTTTTCAAACATGAGGTCCAATTTCGCTGGACGGCGGTGGCCAAAACCTCATGCTAAGTTGGCAAGAGGTCGGCGCGATTCTGGGGTTTTCGGGTCAGGTTGGAATCTATCGGACACCGCAACGGACACCTGGGAGACTATCGCGAGCGACTCAGTGCGGACTAATTCCTTGTTAGCCTGACTAGAGGACAAACAGATGGCAGCGAATCATTTCGAAACACTCGTTGCGGAGTGGTATGAATTTCGAGGATTCTACGTCCGCAGAAATGTTCAGGTCGGAAAACGGTCGGCGGGAGGGTATGAGTGCGAACTCGATATTGTTGCTTTTCATCCCGAGCAGCGCGCTCTTGTCCACCTAGAGCCATCGCTTGACTCGGACAGCTGGGCAAAGCGCGAGCTCCGGTACAAGAAGAAGTTCGAAGCGGGGCGGCGGTACATCCCGACGCTCTTTCGGGGGATCCCGATTCCCAAGCACATCGATCAGGTCGCGCTCTTCGTATACGGTGGAGGCCGCGGTCGGACTCAACTCGCGGGTGGACGTGTCATGTTCATTAAGGATTTCATGTCCGAAATCCATGCCGGCATCGGGCATCGCAAGGTGAACAACGCTGCCATCCCTGAAGTGTTCCCGCACCTTCGAACACTTCAATTCGCAGCGCAGTACTGGGGCACCAACGAACTCGCTGGCTGACACGCGCTTGCTGCTGACGGCCGCGTAGTAGATTCTGCACCGTAGCGATGACGCGGCCGCCGCAGAGGCGTGGGGCCGTTAGACCGCAGTGAGCTACTGCAAACTCCACCTCGAGGGTGATATGGAAGGGTTCGCAGCAATCCTTGGTGCCGTCATGTGGCCAGTAGTGGTGCTGACGGTCTTTCTCTTGTTCCGACGCCCACTCAACGAATTGTTGGCACGCGTGCTTCGGATCAAGGCGGGCTCCAAGGGCGTAGACCTCATTCTGCGGGAACTTGAACGCGAACAGCAGCTCCCATTTGGTTCGCGGAGCGAGCTCGCGGGCTTGACTGCGCACGACATTTGGGCGCTTGACAGCTTCGCAGACAAGGCGATGCCCCCGGGGACGGACTTGACGCCGGCGCAGCGAGTGGCAGCGCGTACGCTCCGTGACGTTGGTCTAATCACAATTGAGGGCGAGGGAGCCGCCCGAAAAGTCGCATTGACCGAGTTGGGCCAAGAGGTACTCAGAATCGCAAAGGGGCTCTTGTGAAGCCGCTTCATTGGTACGTTGGCATCCTCATCGTTGCGGCTGCGATTGGTGCGCTTGCTGTCGAAATCCGCCTCGCATCGCGCTATCGGTGCGAAAGCGTCGCTCATGAGTCGGCGATGGCGGTGTGCGTGGACAATATCAGTGGCACCGCTGAGTATGTGACTGCGACCAATGGATCGTTTGCGGCAGTCCGGTGGCGCATTGCGGGCGACGACAGCGCAGGAATCCGGGTCGTACGATTGCCGGACCGATAGCGGCCTCACACGCGTTCGGCGCTGGCGAGACCAGGGCGGTCCGGCCGCGGGACGATATGATTGACATCGAGGCCTGCGGCGGCCTCACCTGGCCTCGCAGCAGAAGCGCAAATCGGGGGCGCGACGAAGGAGGCAGCGAATGCTGGATGCCGTTGTTGAGCAGGTATCGGGGGCCGCCACGGCAAGTAGCGGGAATGAACTTCTCGGCTTCCAAATCGATGCAGAGGCCGCCATGGCTGATAGCGAACTGCTGGAAGATTCCTCGGTTGAGGACACTGGAGATCCTCGATCCCGGCTCATGATGTCCGCGAATCTATCCGACAAGCGGGCACTCTGGCTCAGGTGCAGCGGGCCTTGCAGCACGTTGGGAATCGGACCCGTTACAGCCATTTCAGTGCGACATCTATCGATCTCGGTCCCGAATACGCTCAGCTGCGATTCATAACTGCCGCGCCCGGATGAGACTTTGTGTCACGGGGCGTGTCATGATCTCCGGCCCTCACTATCGAAAATTGTTTCGGAAGAATCGGTAGTGAGAAGGCTACCAAGGGTGTTGTTCGTCTGGGCGCAAAACAACAAAAGGTCGATAGCTGTCATTCTGCCGTCTGACGAACGGACCCCTGTCCCTCGATTTCACGCAAATGAAAAATCCCACCTGCTCAGGAAAAGCAGATGGGACAAGCACCTGGAACCAATGGGCCTGGAGGGAGTCGAACCCACGACCTCTTGCGCCGGAGGCGATCCGCTCCAAGGCTGGATCACGACGAAATGCCGGCGTTTCCTAGGAAAACCCGACTCTCTGCCGGGAAGCGTTTTCCAGATCCGACGTCATTCTAGGTACGAATCGCGACCCAAAAGCGACCCGCGAGCCCCCCGGCCCCCGGAAAAAGGGGGCCGGTTGCCGTGGCTGGTCCCTGAGGCGCCGATTTTTTTTGGAAGTATTTTCTCAACGAGCCGGATCGGTCCGCGCAGGTCCAGTACTTGTTATGTCGCCCGAGGAATACCTATGAACCGAATTTCGAGTGCGAGCTTGGGGACGTCGGTATGGCGAGCGGGTCTTGCGGACCCGTATCTCCACTGGCGGCGGAAAAAATCAGCTTGGGAGCTGGCAGTCGCCTGGGAGTCACGGCGCGATACTGACACCGGCCTTCCACCCGAGATATCCGCCGCCCTCGACGGTCATGTCGACTTGCGCAACCCCGCCCTCCTCATCGGACTTGTTGAACACCGCGTCGCTCTCGACACTAAGAAGACCCCGTCCCAAAACGACCTATGGTGCATGCTCTTGACCAACTCAGGTCATCTATCCGTTGCTGTCGAGGCAAAGGCCGGCGAAGACTTTGACCGCCGCCTGAGCGAATGGCTCGTGTCAGACGGCGAGGGCAAGACTCAACGCCTCGAGTTTCTTTGCCGCACCTTGGGCCTCGACTCGAATCCGGACAAGTCGCTCCGCTATCAGCTCTTCCATCGAGCCGCATCTGCAGTTCTTGAGGCGAGGCGGTGGCGCGTCGAGAAAGCAATGATGCTTGTGCAGTCATTCAGCGAATCGCGCACGAGCTGGCAGGACTACGTCGCGTTTGCAGCGCAGTTCGGTCTTTCCGTTGTGAAAGGTGGGGTCAGCGGACCAGTCAGGATAGGCGACACGGAGTTTTACCTAGGGTGGGTCGAGAGTCCTCTCGCGACTGACGCGGTTGCGGCGTTGGCGGTATAACCCGCGCTCGCGGCGGGCGGCGCCATAGATAAGGTTGCGGCTGCGCCGCGAATGCGGCCGCCGCGGAAGTGCAGGGCAGCTGGAAGATTTTGGCTTGGAGCCTCCCTTCAGCGTCGGACGGGATCGTGCCAATTCCCCGGGGCTTGTTCCTGCTTCTTGGTCTCATGCCGGCCCCTCGCGGTGCACCACCGCCGCGGACGCCTCACATCGGGCGAGGCAATCGCCGTCCCATTACGGTCGTACTCACACCGGCTGATGGGCGGTTGCTCGTCGAGGAGGCACTTGCGCAGGCCAATACAAACTCCTTCAGCTTCGAGTTGCTGACTGGCAGCGCGGCCTTTGCGGTTGATTCACCACGAGTCATTGTGCAGGGAACTGCAGCGATCAGTTCCAGGGGCGCCTTCCGTTGCCCGGTCACGCTCTCCGGGCGGCCCATCGTCGCCGACAACAAGATCGCACTCGAGGGTCCGGACGTTACGACGGAGGGACCGATGTGCGGTGTCGCGCTGACCGGCCTCAAATCCCGGGTGCTGGACCTCCTGCACGCGCATCCGTGGGACCTGGCGCGCCGACTTGCCCGGGCATCCGCAGATCCGGCGCTGCCAGGACCGAGGCTGACCACCAAGGGATGCCGGACCACCGACCAAATCATCCTGAAGCGTGTGGTCCCCCGTCCGCCGGACCTTCTGGTGGAAATTGAGGTTGCAGATGTTGCCCCAAGAGGTGCATGCCCCTGAGGCCGCGCGAGGACGGCCGGAGCGAGGATCCGATCCAACCCTGAAAGGCTCGCACCTTGCGCAATCCCCAAATGCGCCGCATGATCATGCCGAATTCCCCATGTTCCATCGCGCCACGCCACTGTTGTCCATTCTCCCTGGGCATATCGAGGGTCGATCCATGAACGGTCGGATAATCGCTGGCGTGCTCCTGCTCCTCATTGGGGTTGGCTTAGGGGTGTCGGGCTACGAGAGGATGCAGCCAACGATGGGCGACAAGGCAACGGAGTTCATGGCGAATATCTCCGGACAAAAAGTCCCGGCAAGTCTGCAACGAGACAAGACAGACGCCTATATCCTCTTGGCAGCCGGCGCTGGGCTCTTTGCCATCGGGGTCGGCGTCCTCGCGCGAGGCTCGCACCGCGCCTGAGCCCGGCGCACGCTGCTTGTGCCACAGGTCCGGCCGAGGCCGGACACCTGTGTAGATCCATTGCGGTCGTCAACTGATCCACCAGAGACGTGAAGATGTGATGATGGCGCAGCGCACCCCGGGGGATTGAGGGATCGAGATGGATACGAGCGCTCCGAACGGAAACCCTGCTTCGACTCCAGGAAAACGCCAAGACCTGGTTGGCTGGTTGGCCGGTGGAGCGCTATTCGGCGGCGTGATCGGATATGCCCTCCGCCCATCGGTCGTCCTGATCGGCAAACTCCCCTTCAACGTAGTGGCCACCCGTGGCGCCAACCTCTCCGGAGTCGATCGGATTCTCGCGGACACGGCGGCGGCATCGTTCAATGTGACAGTCGCCGGCGCGGTGCTCGGCGCGCTGATCGGCTGGGGCTGCGCCAGGATGCTGGTCATGTCGACCGCCACTTCGCTGATTCCCTGTCGGGAATGCGGCAAGCGCATAAGCCGTGAGGCAATGACGTGCCCAGGGTGCGGCGCGCCCGCCCCCGCAGCACCAGGCAGCAGCAAGTGACTGACGGCTTCGAGGCCAAGGTGATGCGCGGATTTCTCATTGGAGAGTCCGGTGCGCTCGAAGGCCAACGGATTCCGCTCGACAAGCCGCGCGTGGTACTGGGTCGCGACGCGGAGAGTTGCGACTTTGTGCTCACCCAGGCGTTCATCTCAAAGCAGCATGTCGCGCTCGACACCGACGAAGATGGTTTGACAACGGCCAGGGATCTTGGCTCACGGCTCGGCATTTTCGTGAACGGCAAGCCAGTGCTGGAACAGGTGCTGGCGAGCGGCGACCAGCTCGGGCTCGGTCCGGGCGGCGTGCTGAGTTTTCGATTCTTGCCGCCGGCGCCGCCGGCGGTGCCAGCCGTCACCGGGAGCACGCCGACAGCTCAGGCGCTGCGGTCACAATTCCGGGCGGCGGCAGAGCGGTCCGGTCCGGTGATCGTGGCCGCCCCGGAGACGCCACACGGACACCCGCCGGCGCATCCGCGAGCGGCGACGGCAGCGGAGGACGCGGCCGTGCTACGGCTCGGGCGAGCCACCGACAATCAGGTGGTACTCGACGGACTCGGTGTCTCCCGGTACCACGCCAGCCTGACATACAAGGAGGGGCGTCAGCCGACGCTCGCCGACCTTGGGAGTACCAACGGCACGTACCTGAACGGCGAATTCCTGCGCGAGCCGAAGGTGATTGCGCCCAGTGACCTGGTTTTCATCGGCGGATTCCTGATGCGGGTCGACGGGCGCACGGTCCATCAATTCGACCTCAGTTCGAGCCGGATCTGCGCCCAGGGAATCACCAAGCGGATCGGCGAGAAAGTGCTTCTGCGTGACGTCACGCTGGCGCTGTTTCCTCGTGAATTCGTGGGATTGATGGGGCCATCCGGGTGCGGGAAGTCGACGCTGATGGACGCACTGAACGGTCTGCGTCCGGCGACGAGCGGCTCGGTGTCGATCAACAAGCTCGACCTCTACAAGCACTTCAATTCGCTTCGGCGATCGATCGGGTATGTCCCGCAGCGGGACATCTTGCATGATGCGCTGACCGTGGAGCGGACGCTCTACTATTCCGCCAAGCTGCGCCTCCCCGACGGCACGTCCGACGGTGACGTGCATCGTGTTGTCGACGACGTGATCGGCACCGTGGGCCTCGGCGAGCAGCGCGCCACCCAGTTCAAGCAGCTCTCCGGTGGACAGCAGAAGCGACTGAGCCTCGGCGTCGAGCTGATTACCAAGCCGAGCTTCCTCTTCCTTGACGAACCGACATCGCCGCTCGATCCGGAGAGCACGGAAAGCATGATGCTGCTGTTCCGGAAGCTGGCCGACGAAGGGCGCATCGTCGTGATGGTCACGCACAAGTTCGAGAAGTTCTACGAGATGCACCACGTCGCGATTCTTGCCCGTGGTGGACATCTTGCATTCTTCGGGCCGCCCAGGGTCGCGCTCGAATACTTCGGATGCAGGGAGCCGGCGGATATCTATCGCAAGATCGGCGGCGACCCGGAGGAACTTGGCCGGCGGTTCAAGGCTTCGTCGCAGTACCAGACCTATGTGCATGGAAGACTGGCCGACGCCAGCCGTCTCGATGCACCGGGACAACAGACGGCCGATGGCGTTGCCGCCGAGTCGGCTTCTGCGACGCGGCGACCGGGACTGGCACAATGGTTGGTCTTGACGCGGCGCTTTCTCGAAATCAAGCTCAAGGACCGGCGCAATACGGCACTGCTCCTGGTGCAGGCGCCGGCCATTGCGCTCATCCTGGCAGTCATCACCGGCAACAAACTGAATGATGCCAAAGCGCTGTTCATCAGCGCCATCATCTCCATCTGGTTTGGCGCCAACAACGCGATTCGCGACATCGTGTCCGAATCGCCGATCTACGTCCGGGAGCGACGGTTCAATCTCAAAATTCCGTCGTACGTGTTCTCCAAGTTTGCGGTATTGAGCGGCATCGGCCTGATCCAGACAATCCTGTTCCTGGGCATCCTGATCAACTTTCACCGACTGAGCGCCGGCGACTTCCCGGCCCTTCTCGCGATTCTCTACTTGACGTCCCTCGGCGGCATCAGCTCCGCGCTCTTTCTGTCCGCCCTGGTGAATTCGACCGAAAAGGCAATGAGCATTCTCCCGCTCGTGCTGATTCCGCAGCTCCTTCTCAGCGGATTCTTCAAGCCGGTGGGCGACGTGTACTTCTATCCGCGGACCGGCAAGCCGGCCACCGCGGAAGCTTTTCAGCGATACGAGGACGCCAAGGGCCGGATGGCCGGCGGTAGCGCGGGCACCCTGGCGTTTGGCCGAAGCAACGTGCCTGATGTGGTAACCAAGAAGGATGGGCTCGGGCCGGCCGGGCCGGTAAGCGCGGTCGTGATGGCCCGATGGTCGATGGATGGCCTGGTCCACGCCGTGAGCGTGAACGATGCCGACGCGCGCAACACCCTGGCGAGCACCGTGTATGTTCCGGGATATCAAGCGGTATTCGATGGCAAG
Organism: Gemmatimonadota bacterium; assembly: GCA_025357945.1. Classification (GTDB taxonomy): domain Bacteria; phylum Gemmatimonadota; class Gemmatimonadetes; order Gemmatimonadales; family GWC2-71-9; genus Palsa-1233. Next base: position 10,695 of record JANYLJ010000024.1, on the reverse strand, counting down.
GACGCGGCGAGCGTCGCACACGCTTATCGAGTACGGGTATGGCTCGACCTGAGCATCCTGGCGGCGTTCAACGCGATTCTGCTGGCCTTGACCGTATGGGCGCTGAAGCGGAAAGATGTCCTCTGACAGGTGCGCTCGGGTACACACCGTGCAATGGAGAGCCGTGAATGTTTTGTCAATCGTGCGGTAAGGACCGTCCCGATGCCAATGCACCCTGCCCACATTGCGGCGCGGGTGCGCAGCGAACTCCACCGGCGGGACAGGCGCCGGCTGAACCATCGCGTGTCGGCCTGGTCATCGACGAGAAGTACCGCCTCGACGGCATGATCGGTGTCGGCGGCATGGCCACGGTCTACCGGGCGACGCGCTTGTTGATCGGTGACACCGTGGCAGTCAAGATCCTGCATGCCGCTCAGATGGCCGACCCGCAAAGCGCCGAACGATTTCGCCGGGAAGCACAGGCCGCGGCGCGACTGAAGCACCCCAACGCCGTCACGATTTACGACTTCGGCGTGTCCAACGACGGGCTGATCTTCCTCGTCATGGAACTGGTGCACGGGCAGAGCTTGCGCGCCATGATCAAGGAACAGGGTCCTTTCACACCGACCGCCGCAGCCGGTATCCTGACCCAAGCGAGCGCGGCGCTGGACGAAGCCCACCGGCAGAACATCGTCCACCGCGACATCAAGCCGGACAACATTCTTGTTGATGTCAGTTCGGGAACCGTTCGAGTGAAGGTGCTCGACTTTGGCATCGCCCGGATGCGCGATATTGCCGCAGCGAACCTGACGCAGACCGGCAGCGTCATGGGGACGCCGCACTACATGTCTCCCGAGCAGTGCCTTGGCGAGGAACTCGACCAACGGTCGGATATCTACAGCCTCGGCATTGTTCTCTTCGAAATGCTGACCGGCATCGTCCCATTCAATTCGCCGACTCCGACGGCCGTTATCATCCAGCACGTCAACCAGGCACCGCCGCCGCTGCCGGTCATCAACATCAGTATCCCGGAGTCGGTCGACGCCGTGGTGCGGCACGCCCTCGCCAAACGGCGCGACGATCGACCGCGGTCGGCCGGCGCGCTGGCGGAGGAGCTCAACGCGGCGGTGAGCGGCGGGGCCGGGACCCCGACACCACCCGCCAATGCCATGTTCGCCTCGCCGGCCTCCAGCAGCGTCCCAACGATGCAGATGGCGCCGCCGGCGTGGACGAATGCCCCCGCCCAGCCGCCGCCGATCACCGCACGCCCGACCGACCGGCCGGCCAAGCGTGGCCCGCCGTGGACGTGGATCGGCGTCGCGGCCGCTGTGGTCGTGCTTGCCGCTGCGGGCGCCTTTGCCATGCTGCATAAGAGCGGTGGCGCCGAGCCTGAGCATGTGGCCGCCACGACCGCAGGAGGCTCACCGGTAGTGGCCGGTGCCGCGGCGACGAGCGCTCCATCGCCAACGCCTCCCCCGCCCGCAGCAAACCCGGCACCGCCGCCGCCGAGTGCCGGTCCAGCGCAATCAGCGGCACGTTCGGCGGGGTCATCAAGCCTGGCGATTCAGTCGGCCTCCGGAGCAACCGTGCTCGTCGACAACGCGCCGATTGGCACCACGGACGGTCAAGGCTTCCTGAAGCGCGACGGACTTGCGGCCGGTACGCACTTCGTCAAGATCCACAAAGAGGGATATGGCGACGAGCAGCGTACCGTGTCGCTGCCACCTGGCCAGGCTCAAGCCCTCAACCTGGTTCTCGCCCCGCTTCCGGGAAAGCTGACGATCAGTCCAAGCATACCCGACGCGGACGTCGTCGTGGCCGGTCGCTCGTATCACGGGCAAGTGTCCGACCTGCAATTGGCCGCCGGCCAGTACCCGGTGACCGTTTCGAAGACGGGGTTCAAGTCGGACACTCGCACGGTCACGGTCGCTCCCGGGCGGGTCCAAAACGTCGACGTGACGCTACAGCCGTTGTCCAGCCAAGAGCAGCTGGGCTCAATTGAGAAAAAGTATCAGGCGAAAGACTTCGACGGCGTCATCAGTGACGGTCGGGGACTGCTGGCGACCCAGCCCCAAAACTCGAAACTGAATTTGATGATCGGGTCCGCGCTATACTCGAAGGGCAGTATCGCCGCGAGCACTTCCTACTTCAGCACCGCCATCGACTTGGGCGACACAGTGAAGTTGCAGGGCAAACATCACCACGGTGGCCTGGGCGGCGGAGATTTCCTGAACGGGATCCTCTCCTTCAGCAAGGGAGGCTTCGCGTGGCACGAGACGGACGGAACGGGCGACGACTTCTCCGTGGCGGCCTCGAAGATCTATTCCATTAAGACTCAACCCGAAAACACCGCCCAAGTGAGCATTCAAGTGGGAATCGCCAAAGGGGACAAGGAAGACAAGAAGAGATACGACTGGCGCCCGGCGTGGACCCAGATCACCGTGACAAACCCGGGTCAGCCCATACCCATCAAGAGCGTTACCTGCGCGGGCGCGATCTGCGATCAATGGATGAACCTCATTGCCGACCTCGCACGCAAGTTGAAACAATAGGATCGCGCGATGGCGGCGCGTGATATCACATGGAGATCGCGATGATCGTTCGGCGTGTTGTTCGCGGAGTCCCCGGGGCGTTGGGGTTGCTCTGCCTGAGCGTGGCAAGTGCGGTGGCCCAGGTCGAGCCCCCGCCGCCTTCTCCGAACGCATCGATGGCGGAAGTAGCCGCCTGGATCGAGCACGCCATTCCGCCGCTAGGCACCGACACTCGAGTGACGACCAATGGCGCGAGTACGTCTTCGACGAAATACGCCATCGAGTTCGCGACATTGTCGGACTGTCGTCTGACAGTCCGAGCATCGACGCAGACCAATACCTACCCCCCGTCACTGAGTGTCAACACGGTGACGCTTCGTGATATTGACCTTGCCTCTCTCCTTCCGCTCCAGCGTCCGATTCGATCCGCGCCAGGAGCAGGCGAGAGCAGGCCTTTTTCCTACCGGCGGATCGTCGCACTCCGCGATCGCGGCGAGCCCTTCACCTACGAGAGTGGCACGCTGCACGAACGAACGGATCTGATCACCCTGTACTTTCGTGACCAGTTCGGCGCTACCAAAGCCGCCGACGCGCTGTAGCGCGCCGCGACACGCTGTGCCGGCACCCCGATTACCGCGCCGGCGTCCGCCGTGACGAACGACAAGGTGATCGAGATGGTGAAAGCGGGCCTTTCGGAGCAGGTGGTCATTACTGCGGTGCGGCAGGCATCGAGCCGATCGATCGAACACGGCGAGGCATGGTTATGAGGAGACACGTCAGGTTTTCGACCGACCCTGAACTCGATGAATTCCTTACCGAATTCCAGCAGGAAACACCACGTGCGGCTCCCGGCAGCGCGAGGGCATTTCTTGACGACAAGGTGAAGCATCTCCTGCTCGCCAGTACGGTTGACGAGTCAAAGTACTGCGCGGCGCTTATCGACGGTTTCGAAGCCCCGCTTGGGACGTTTTCGGCACGAATTAAAGGTGCATTCGCGATCGGCCTAATCACCGAGGAAGAACGCTTCGATCTCGACCAGATACGCGATATCTGGCAACGCGTTCGCACACAGGCTCCACGGCCTCACATTCGCGGACGCATCTATCCAAGGCAAGTGCAGGTCACTGAAATGCGTTGGCGAGGCGATGAACCGAGCCAGGGGGTCCCTGAAGTCCTATCCGTCGAACGCTCGGGAGCGTTTCGACTTTGGTACTGCCCTTCTTGCCACCTATTTGAATCGTCGAATTGTCAATGCTAAACGAATTGCCAAAGCATCACCGCCGCGTTGGCTGCCGGGCACGCCACGGCGGAAACCCACGGGCTAACCCGCGCTTCCTGCGGGCGCCAATCACTGTGAGAACAAGGTGAGTCATGCGCAAAGCGATGCTCGTCGTGGTGTTCGTGCTAGTCGGATCATGTTCGAGCGGCGATGACCCAGTATCGCTCAGTGGCGGCTGGTTCGGTTCGACTGCCGGCGGCTATTTCCTAACGCTCACACTGGTACAGAGCGGGGCATCGGTTGGTGGGACAGGTGATCTCACCAACATCCTCTCCGATTACGCGCTCTCGGTGGGCGGGTCATCAGATCGTAAGCTTCCCCGTCAAGGACACAGTTCGTAGTTAGACTCTCACGCCGCGATAGGCCTCGGCAAATAGGTGCGGAGTTTCTTGACTGACCCAGCTCCGACGCAGGCTCGATTGTTGAGCAACTACTACACGGACGTTCAAGTGGTTGCGACCTGGACCACCGGTGGAAGCATTGTGGCCAACAGCTCGGCCTCTCTCCTCGCAGCGTCCAGCAGTACTGATGCACTCGGGGGCGTTTCGATCAATGCGTTGCAGCGCGCGTTGGCCACGCGACCGACTGGTCAGCTAAGAGTGCAAAGCGCTGGCGGCTCAACCGCCCGTCGGAGTATCCAAGAATTGCTCGCAAACGCTCCGCATGGAACGCCGTACCGGTAGGCAGTGGGTCAGTCCGAGGCTTCACAACGGCTGCCACGAAACGGCGGCGGTGCTGGCTCCCGGGTCCAACTCACACGAGGGCGAATATCCGATGTAGTGTCTCCCAACGCCTGAGATGCGGCGCAGGGCGCGACGGATGAAGGCTGCGTGACCCGTTCGTGAGGCCCCGCAGCCCAAGGGGGCGAAGCATAGGTCCCCTGAACGCCACTGTTCCTGACGAGACGTCGGGGTTTGCCCCCAATCAAACGCCTGGAATCCGCTCCCTTGCTGGCGAAGGTTGCATCCCGTCGGATTGTAGTTACAATATGTATCTAAATCTACGCCGAGTTCCGATGCCCCGGCCATTTCGCCCAAATCCACGAATCCGCGTCGTCTTCGGGCGGCCACCTTCCTCGACGCGCGGGGGCGTCTTGTCAGAGAGGGAGGCCCGCTTTCTCCCGAACCCTCCAGATCCTGCGGAGGGAATGACGTTGCGCAAGCTGGTGCGAGGGAAATGGCATTGGCGAGCGCTTACTCGAACCGACGAGGTGTCACAGGAGGAAGCCGCTGCGTTCCTACGGTTGAGTCGGATGCAGGTAAACCGATTGGTTCGCGCGGGAGAACTGACGGACATCAAGGTGCTGGGCGTGTCCCGCCTAAGCGTTGCGGAGTTGCTCCGCTTTGCGAAGGACGCTGAAATCGAACTACGCCCAAAGGGCATGTGGCTCGTCAACTAGATCGACCCGCGTGGAGGACCGTGTGTCAGCTTCACCGATTGAAGGTGGGTCTTCGCTGCACCGGTGGATCTTCCTGAGAGGAATCGCACCCGAGGACCCTCGCGCGAACGGATACTTTGAACTCAACGAATACAACTGCGTTCGAATTCCCTACGAAGTGATTCATGCGCCTTCGTTCGCGATTTACGCGACGGATGCGATGCAGCGGAGATTGCATCGAATGCTCAATGCGCAGCGACGGCCCCACCGCAGTTGGCTGTATGCCAAGGGTGTTGTCTTCGGGAGTGACGGCGTCGGCCGGCCGTATGATCGGTGGATCGACACCCTGCCGCGCCCGATCCAACGCCAGCTGCTAAGGGCGAAACCGTCGTCGATTGCGGAGTCGGGCGCCGCTGGTCGAGTCGTGTTGCTTAGTCCAGATAACGAGCTCATTGGCATTTCGTCTTTTGGTCCCTTCTTCAACATGTTTCTGAGTGAGGCACGCGCCATTCAACCAGCGCCCGTACGTCTCGCAATGATGATTGGCTTGATTGCAACCGTGTTCGAAGAACCGGAGAGACTCTGGCACGTTGACAAAGCGCGGGGTGAGAAACCCTTTGCGAGACTCATCCCGCATGCGACAGAACTTCGCGGAGAATATACTGAGCCAAAGGTGCGCTTGGCCGAGACAGTGATTCGCCTCGCCATGCTTGCCGCGTTGCCAACGGTACTGGAATCGCTACCGGCAGAGCCGGGCCCCGGCGTCGAACGCGAGGCATGCCACCGTTTGGCCGAGACCGTTATCGAGACGTATTACCCATTTCGCCAGGACGATGACAGCGACGAAACACAGGTGACAGACGGTCGTCGAGAGGTGTGGACGAGAGCTTTGCAGGCATGGCCGGGTGACGAACGGGAACTTCTCTTGAAACGGGTGGGAGAACCCGGGCAGCACCCGACACTCCGACGATTGCATGCCATTGTGCGAGCGCGATTTACCCCCGATCAGATGTGCGCGGTGATGATGCCGATGTGGGGAATCGAGCCGATGGACCCAGCCGAGGCGAACCGGCTAAAAACTCATCGGCATAGGGCGGGCGTCCGCCTCGGCGACGCCGGAGCCTAGGGGGGTCTGTAACCGATAGACCATTTGAGGGGAGATAAGTGAGGGCCTGGTCAATTCGACCGGGCCCTTTGTGCTTCTGACGAGCACACACCTGTCGACCTCAGGAGGACATGTGTCGGGAGCAAGCAACGGGCTGGCGCGTCTGTCACCCCCCATGCCGACAGACCGCGTGCGCAAGGCGATGGGATTGATGCGCCATCTGCTCGAATACGGGTCGCTGGGGGCCGACGACCGCTACGACGTCCGCACAGCGGTGGGAGGGCTTGCAGTCGCTCTGCGTGAACTCGCACGCCAGCGCTTGCGCGACGAACACACACAATCGAAGGAGAAGAGAGATGCGAGGAACTGAATTGGACGTGGATTCGCCGGAATCTGGAGACCTGGTGGGAGAAATCGCAGCGCTCCTCGACGACCCCGACATTCCGGACGGCGAACTACGCGAGGAACTCAGGGCCCTCCTGTTCGACGATGAAGACGACTGACCGTCGGACGGCAATCGGTCCAAGAAGCGTGCGGCTGGGTTGTGACAACTCCCAAGCCGCATGGGCGGCACACCGGAGGGTCGGTCTGCCTGGGGCGTCCCGGACCCGCCATAGGTCATCCGGGCGCCGCCCCACTAAAAGTTGTCCGGGAGTGCAGAGGGCGGCGCCCTCGCAATGGCAGAAAATGAAGCGCGCGCGTCATAGGGCTGTCACCCTCGGCGCGCGGTCACGATCAGCACCGGGCGAAGCGTTGGAGCCTGACCGGGGACCTGAACCTAGAACGGTTCCTCGTCGGCAGGCAAGCTCCCTCAACTGGGTAGCAGTAGTTCCGAGCTTCGCTCGCAAGCGCCAACGCAGACCGAGACGCACTGCGTGGGCAGACTTGAAGCCCACGCAGTGTGTCCATGAGCCTGACCAACAATGAGCGACGTAATACGCGCAGCGAAGGTGCGACGAAAAGTTCACGAAGGCTGGGCAGAATGGCTCAATGAAATTCCATGGGACCACTACGTCACGCTGACGTTCAAGAAGAACAGCGGGCCAGACAGAGCCCGCCGCACCTTCACCGCATGGATTCGCTGCCTGGAGCTGGAAGCAGGGATGCCGTTGTTCTGGTTCGTCGGCTTCGAGGATGGACCGCTCAACGGTCGCCTTCACATGCACGGTCTCGTCGGTAACACTCGCGATCTGCCGGCCAACTACATCGCGAGGAAATGGAAGCATGGCTTTTCGAGGATCGATTTGTACGAGCAGGATCGCGGCGCAACGCACTACATCACGAAGTACGTCGTGAAAGAGATGTTCGACTACGACGTGTCGCCCAACCTCGCGCGGGCGCTTGCAGCGCGAGACAGGCAGCCATCGCTGCCTGGACTAGTCGTTCTACCAACCAAGAGAGGGAAACATGTCTAGTTCCGCCAAGCTACCGCCCGGTTTTGTCGCGCTGCCCGATCCCGAGGCGGACGGCCCGGAGTTCGTGATCGTCGAGTACGACCGATTGAAGGACGGTTCGGTCATTGAGTACCGGGGGGCCCGCGACCTCAAGAACGCGAAGGGGGCCCATCACGTCCATGCGTTCTGCCAAGGTGATTCAGATGACGGTCCACTGTCCGCAGTATGGAGCAGTGCGGTGCTTGACCGACTCCTGAAACAGGTGCCCGTCGGTACGCAGGTATTCGTCCGTTACGACGGACTTGCGCCCCATCCTGCAATGTCGGGAAAAACTCAGCACAATTGGACGGTTGCCGTTGCTGCACCAAGCTCCAATGCGGCCGCTGCGTAAACCTGCTGCGTGACGACGCCTATTCGGGCCTGGGAAGGCATCTGAGATGCTGCCTCAGGTCCGTGGCACGGCCGGAGCATGACCGTGTTTAGTCCGGTTTCGGTCCACATCGAGTCCGACTGGCGGACTGGGGACTGACGATGAGCGAGCGCGTACCGACAAAGTCCAAGACGCAAGAGCCGAAACGGGCAGGCGGGCAGCGTATGCATCAGGAGAAGATCGATATGATGACGGCCTTACGTGTTCAAGGTTTCAGCTACCCTGAAATAGCGGGGCGCGTCGGGTGCAGCGTCCGGACCGTGCAGCGGTACGTGATGCACGTACAACCACGACTTCACATTCCCGCCGCCGGCGATCAGCTGCCCGTCGAGGCTGGACATCTCCGCGCCGCGCTGTTGAAGAGGTTCGTCGGTGAGCTGTTCAATGATCGAGCATTGCGCGAATTGACGCTCACATGGAAGCAGACTGCTCGGGGTTGTTATGACGCCATCTACGGCGGTCCGATTTCCACGCGGTTCATGGTTGAGGCGGAGGGACTCTTCCAATCCGCGCTACGTGAGATGGGGCCGGAGATGCTTCAACTATTGGGCAACGATGCCACGACGCAGCAGCGGTTCGTGCGAGATACCATTGGAAATCTTCGCACAGACTACGAACGATGGTTGTACATCAAGCAGAACTGGGGAAGCGGGTTCAATGAGACCGGCGAGGACTGGCGCCCGCGTCGCGAGCGTTCGGCGCAAGAATCGAAAAAGGTAGATGATCTATGGCATCGTCACGGGGACTTTGGAGAGTGACTCCCGAACACTTTCGCACGAAGTGGCGCGACGAAGCTGACGCGCTTCGCAGGCGCCACGCCACGGTGGACGGCGCGGAGTTGTGCAAGGAAATTCTGGGGGATTTCGACCTCGTGGTCGCTGCCGAGATGGAAATCGTGCTCAACCTGCAGGAAGCCGCTGCCGAGTCCGGGTATTCCCCGGATCACCTTGGGGCGCAGGTTCGTAAGGGGGTCATTCCCAATGCCGGACGCCCCGGAGCGCCCAAAATCAGGCGTTCTGACCTGCCCAGGAAGGCTTCCGGGTTGCGCCCCCTGCCCCAGGCCTTCAGAATTGTCCCCGCAACACCGGGCGAGGTCGCGCGGGCTGTCGTCAACTCCACCAACGGAGCGAAACGATGACCCGAACGAAAGAACGATGGAGCTACTCGGCTGGAGCGTGGGGCGGTGGCAATCGGTGCTGCTGTTTCGAGCATCCGAAGACCGGAATGATCTTCCTCGAATTTCGCGAGAAGGGCAAGCGGAAGCGGATTGCCCTAGGGCACCGCGACCGAGACGCCGCGAAAAAGAAAGCTGAGGAAGTAGCGGTCGCGCTTCGAGAGCCCGACAAAGTCATCATGAAGGAAATGAGCCTTCAGGTGATGCTGTCGGATTATCTCCAAGAGGTCACTCCGCAGAAGGGTGTGAGCAAGCGGAACCACGACAAGCGAGCGGCAAGGCTCTTTCTCAACAGCTTTGGGGGTAGTCGGAAGGTGTCAACGCTGAGTCGCCGTGATTGGGATCAGTACATCGTTTGGCGGCGAAAGGGAGGCGACCAGCGCGAAGGGCGCTCGAAAGGAAAACCGGTCGGTAATCGCGTGATTACTCACGACCTCAAGTTCCTACGGTCAGCGATCAACTGGGCAATGTCCGTTACCGACACTGAAGGTCGGCCGCTGCTCATGCGAAATCCGCTTCACGGGCTCCCGTACCCAAAGGAAGAATCACCCCGGCGCCCCATCGTGAATGACGAGACCTACCTCGCGTTGCTCAATGTGGCGGTTCGAATTGACCCGATGTTTGAGACGGGGTTGGTAATCGCGAACGCTACGGGGCACCGCATTGGGGCGGTTAGCCTCTTGCGCTGGTCGGACATTGATTTTGAAAACACGACCATTCGTTGGCGGGCAGCAAACGACAAGATCGGGTTCGAACATCAGACTCCAATGTCACCGGAGTTGTTGGCTGCATTGCAGCAACGACTGCGAGAGGTCCGAAAGGAAAGTCTTTCGCTAGGGGATGCTTGGATCTTCCCCGCTCCGGGGAACAATTCTCAGCCATGCTCCCGGCATCTTTGGCGGGATTGGTGGCAGCGGGGCGAGGCGCTTGCCGGGATTGTGCATCAGCCAGGTATGGGCTGGCACTCACTGCGCCGGAAGTTCGCAACAGAGATGAAGAACACCCCGCTCAAGGATCTTTGCTACATGGGCGGATGGAAAGAGCCGCAGACGATCCTGAAGTGTTACCAACGCGCCGACATGGTCACGATGCGAGAGGCACTAGCAAATCGAACGCGGCTGGTCTCAGTGTCGTCCTGATTTCGCAGTAGCTGATTTGGCCACTCTGTTTGGACACTCCTTCCAAATTCTTTGAAAAAACGAAGCCCCGCCACTTCGTAAGTCGTGACGGGGCAATCGTTTGGAAAGTGGGCCGAGGAGGAGTTGAACCTCCGACCTCACGCGGATCAGCCGGGAGGTCCGCCGATCCGCCGTTGCGTCGGGCCGCGCCTATTTTTCCGCCATGCCTCAACACCGTGACGACCCTCCCCTCCGCCTCGTCGGCGGCGACACGCCGTCCACGGCTCCGAGCCGCAACGCCCCCTGC
>JANYLJ010000023.1 GCA_025357945.1 Gemmatimonadota bacterium | reverse complement strand
TGACACGCCGGTTGGGGGCGCGCTCCCTAGCGGGTCCTCCCTGCGACGCAGCCCACGCCGTTCACACTGGGAGCCAACGTCGCTTTAGCGACATCAGCCGAGCCGTCACTTTAGTGACGAGCTCCCCCATTGAGCTCAAGTGTCCGCACCCCCGGGTCGCCGTACCGAGCGCCGGCGACAATGCACCGCAGGTTTCCCGTGACCAAAACGTCCGTCGGCGTGTGCGTGTGTCCGCAGAGCACCAGGAAGGTGTGGTCCAGATGCGCTGCCGCCGCCTGCCTGATCACGGCGCCCGTCGCACCACAGACGAGGAGCGGCTGCCAGCCCGGATGGGCGAGGCGCCCCATTCGCGGCAGCGCCTCAACGAAAGGCGGGACGTGGGTCGCGATCACAACCTGGCGGGCGGTGGCGACGGCGCGTCCGAGCAATACCTGCAGTCGGTGGGCATCGGCGTCGGCGAGGGCGCGCTTGACGGTGAGCTTGCCAACGCGGGTTCCTGGCGTGGCGATCTCGCCGATGAGGCGGTCGTCATTCAGCACGAATTGGGTGGTGAACGGGTCGCCGAGGCGCCCGTCGGCCCAACCGTCGACGCCGACCAGTGCGGTGTCGTGGTCGAGCATCATCACGCCGGCCGGCGGCAGCCACTGGATCTCCGGCCGCCGTTCTGACAGCGCGAGCACGGCATCGCGAACATGCGCCACGGTGCTACCGTAGTGGTCGTGGTTACCGAGGACGAAGTACACGGGACGGGCCGCTGCGTCGGCGAGGAACTCCAGATCTGAGGTCAGTCGGGCTGCGACCGATGTGTCGCCGGCAATCACGAGAACGCTGCCTGCCGTGTCGCGGATGCTAGCGCGGAGCGCGTCGCGTGCTGCGGCTGAGGCGTGATCGAGGTGGAGGTCGCCGGTCCAGAGGATCGTGGGCACAGCGAAAGGTACAGCGATGCACTACTTCCCTAGACAGCGGCGGGAAAAGGGGTTACGTCTTGTGCGAGAGGTCAGGAGCTGGTGAGATTGTTACATTACCCCCGGGACGTTCACTTCACCCCTCCAGGAGGCTCCATGCAGGTGAGCATGCTACGTGGAATGGCGATTGGCGCGAACGCGGTTGTTGGCTTGGCGCTGATTGCTCCGTCGGCGAGCGCGCAGGCGCAGAACAGCGGCACGCGGTTTGGTGTTGAAGCTGCGTACGGGACCCAGAGCGTCGGTTTCGGCGTCGGTGCGTTCGTGAAGTTCCACCTGGCCGAGATCAGCGAGCATGCGATCACGGGCCGTGTGGCGTTCGACTATTACTTTCCGGGCTCGAGCTATTGCGGCGGCTTCAACGGCAGTTGTGGCTACAAGTACTTCGAGATCGCGGGCGATGGTCTGTTCGACATCACCAATCCGAAGAGCGATCTCAAGCCGTACGTCGGCGCCGGGTTGACTTGGGCGCACTCGTCGTTTGGTTCGGATTACTGCGGTTTCTACGGAACTTCATGTTCGAATAGCTCGTTCGGCCTCGACATCGTCGGCGGTATCAATTTCATGGCTAATTCGAAGCTGATGCCGTTCGTCGAAGTGAAGCTCGACGCGCGCAGCGGTGGTGCCTTCATCATCAAGGGCGGCATTCACTTCTAGTAGTCAGCGACACCTCGCGCCAAGATCGGGCGCGGGCGAGCCGGACAACGAAGGGCCCCCGGACGTGAGTTCGGGGGTCCTTCGCGTTGTGGGCTAGAAACCGAAGCGGGGATTGACCACGTTGTTGAACAGGGACCCGAAGGTGTAGCTCAGCGAGAACGACCCCCCGTAGGTGTAACTGGTCGCGAGCTGTCGCAACCGGAGCAGGATCTCGGCGTCGGACGCAGCCGACTTGGCTAGCGAGAGCTGGTCACGCACGCGTGAGTAGGAGAGCGAATACGACAGCGAAAGTCCGCGCGTTACCCGCAGCGACAGGGAAGTGGAGACCGACAGACGATTCTGTGCGAAATCGGACAGGTAGCTTGAACCGGTGATGCCGGCGTTGGCGCCGCCCCAAGGCTGCGTCGTCGCATAGGAGAGCGAGAGTTGATTGTCGGCTCGCGTCTCGCGGGTGCGATTGTAAATCGTCGTGTCCGTATAGTGGTAGCGATCGAGGCCGATGCTGTAGGACAGCACGAGGCGCTTGCGGGTGTACTGATCGTACTTGAAGAAGTCGTACTCCACTGTGGGTGCCACACGGAGGGCCAGGTCGAGGTTGTTCGTGGTCGACGAGCTTACGCCGAAGCCACCGCCGAACGACAGGTGGTCGTTGATCGAGCGGACGAGCACCGACCCGCCGGAATAGCTGTGGGACCGCGCGATAAAGGTCGTGGTGTCGTCGAGCTTGTAGCTGTTCCGGCTGGTGCTGCCGTTCGCGTTCGCGCGGAACTTCCAGGCCGCTGTGGTGCGCGATGCATACACCGACCCACTGCCGCTCCGGCCGCTGCTCTGTGATTCGCCACCGACCGATCCATTCAGCCCGATGCTGAACACCCAGAAGTTCCAGGGATCGCGTTCGTGCTGCGCCGGGGCGGAATTGGGCGGGGCGAGGTAGCTCACCGCCAGGTGCTTACCCAACTGGGTGCCGAGCATATACTGGACGAGACCAAGCTTGAGGACGCGGGTGAATTCCTGCCGCAGTTCGTCGCTGCTGGCGCCCCGCTGCGTGATGTACTTGACCTCGTTGTCGACGCCGATGAACTGCTGCTCGCCGATGAAGGCGAGCTTCACCTCGAGGCCTCCCGACCCGGTGCCGAGTGCGGTGGCGATCACGTGCACCTGGGCGGCGGTGCGATCGCGAACATAGTTGACCCAGGTGAGTTCGGTGCGCAGGAAGTTGAAGTCGCAGCCGGGGGCACGGCAGTCGAGAAAGAGGTTCAACGCCGCGTTCGAATCGGCGGGCACAGGTCGGGTGGAATCGGTTTTCTGGGCGCGGATCGCCTGGGGTGCGGCGAGCAGGAGGATCAGCAGGACGCCGCGACTTGGACTTGGCATGGAAGAATGTTAGCCGTGTCGGTACCGGTCGGCAGGGTGGCGGAGTCGTTTCGCACACCGATTCGGCGGCCATGCTGCGATATCAGCCTGCAGGAAATGCCGAATCGATGCGTGCGAAACGACTCCGCCGCCCCGACCGTCGACCAACTACAGTTCTGTTCTGATGATCTTGCCGATTGGGCCGATTCTTCCAGAAATCCTGGCCGCGCTGGCCGATCACCGCGCGGTTGTGCTCGAAGCGCCGCCCGGAGCCGGCAAGACCACCCGCGTGCCGCTGGTACTCCTCGATGCAGCATGGCTTGGTCGTAACAAGATCATCATGCTGGAGCCGCGGCGGCTGGCGGCCCGCGCGGCAGCCGCCTGGATGTCGACGACGCTGGGGGAGCGGGTTGGCGAGACGGTCGGCTATCGGATGCGCCTGGACACCCGCGTGGGACCACGCACCCGCATCGAGGTGGTTACCGAGGGGATTCTCACCCGGATGTTGCAAAGCGACCTGGCACTCAACGGTGTGGGGTTGGTAATCTTCGATGAATTCCACGAGCGATCGCTCGCTGGTGATACCGGCTTGGCGCTGACGCTCGCCGCGATGGATTCGCTGCGTGACGATCTCAGGATCCTGTTGATGTCGGCGACGCTCGACGGAATCGCCGTGGCCAAACTGCTCGGTGACGCCCCGGTGATCCGCAGCGAAGGGCGTGCCTGGCCGGTGGCGACGCGCCACGCGCCACTTCGGATGGACCAACCCCAAGCCACCGGCTACCAGCGCCGTTCTGCCCTCGAAGCGCACGTGGCACGTTTGGTACGCGATGTGGTGGCGGAAGAAGCCGGCTCAGTGCTGGTATTCCTCCCCGGTGCGGGTGAGATCCGTCGCGTTGCAGAGCAGTTGCGCGGCACCCTGCCGAGCGATGTGTCGCTGCAGCCGCTGTATGGTTCGCTCCCGATCGCCATGCAGGACGCGGCGATCGCGCCTGCGGCACCGGGTCGGCGCAAGGTGGTGCTGGCGACGAGCATCGCCGAGACGTCGCTCACAATCGAGGGAATCCGGGTGGTGGTCGACAGCGGCCTGATGCGGATCCCGCGCTTCTCGTCCGGCACCGGGATGACGCGGCTGGAGACCGTACGGGTATCGCGCGCGTCGGCCGACCAGCGCCGCGGTCGCGCCGGTCGCGTGGCGGCCGGTGTATGCGTGCGCTGCTGGCGTGCCGGCGAAGATGCCGGACTCGTTCCCTACACCAGACCGGAGATCCTCGACGCAGATCTGGCACCACTGGTGCTCGATCTCGCGAGTGCCGGTTTCACTGATCCGGGTGAGTTGCGCTGGCTCGATCCGCCGCCGAGCGCGGCGTTCGCCCAAGCACGCGAACTATTGCAGCTCCTGGGTGCGGTAGATGACCAGAGCCGGATCACCGCGCACGGTAGCGCGATGGCCGAGCTCGGCACCCATCCGCGACTGGCGCACATGTTGTTGCGGGCCCGGGACGCTGGCGCCGGCACAGTGGTGACGGCGGCGTCATTGGTGGCGATCCTCGAAGAACGCGACCTGTTGCGCGGTGCCGGTGGTCCGCCGCCCGCCGATGTGCAGTTGCGGCTCGATGCGGTTGCACGCGATGTGGACGCCGTGACGCTCGGCGGTGCCACGGCGGATCGCGGGTTGGCGCACCGGGTGCGTGAGGTGGCGGCGGAATGGCGGCGGCGTTGTCATCCTGAGCGGAGGAGCGAAGCGCCGGAGTCGAAGGACATCGGCTCCGCGCACGGAGCGGACGTTCAGCACTTGGCACCGGGGTCCTTCGACTTCGCGCCCTCCGGGCGCTCCGCTCAGGACGACACCGTGTCCGTCGGGATGTTGCTCGCCTGGGCATATCCTGATCGCGTGGCGCGGCGCCGCGAGGTGCCGGGCCGATTCCTGTTGCGCAACGGACGTGGTGCCACGCTGCCAGTGACCGACGCCTTGGCACAGGCGGAGTGGATCGTGGCAGCACAGATCGATGATGCAGGACGCGACGGTCGGATTACGTTGGCCGCGTCGCTCGACCCGGTCGAACTGCTCGCGTACGCAACGGACCAGGTCCTCACGCGCGATGAGATCACGTGGCACGACACCACCCGCAGTGTGCAGGCGCGGCGTCGTATGATGCTCGGCGCGCTGGTGCTGGGCGATTCAGCGATTCCGGATGCGGAGCCGGCGATGATAGCGACCGCACTTCTCGGAGGGATTGGGCAGGTGGGTGTTGCCGCGCTACCATGGAGTGACGCAGCGATATCGTTGCGGCAGCGACTGGCGTTTTTGCAGCATCATGACGCGGAGTGGCCGGATGTGAGCGACCCGGTTCTCGGTGCAACGCTGGCGGAGTGGCTGGGTCCGCATGTAACTGGCATTCGCAAGCTGGAGCAGCTGTCCCGGGTCGACCTCGGTGGTGCATTGCGGGCGTTGTTGACGTGGGAGCAGCGACGGCAGCTGGACGACCTGGCGCCGGAGCGGATCGAGGTGCCGAGTGGGTCGAAGATCGCGGTGAACTACAGCGACCCAGCAGCGCCGGCACTT
>JANYLJ010000004.1 GCA_025357945.1 Gemmatimonadota bacterium | reverse complement strand
GGTGATTTCTTCGTAGATCTTGATGTGCCCAAGGATCAAGTGGTGGGTGCCACCGGAGTACCGATTTGCGGTGACCCTGGCTGGGCGGGCGCGAATCGCGGAGTCAATGCGGTAAGTCTCGGAGCAGACCCGCGGACCGATGGAAAACTTCCAGTCGGCTGCATTGACTCTGCGCTCCGCTTGGGGTCGGATCGGAAAGTGATCGTCTGGGAAGCCCGCAACGTCCACCATTTCGCCATGTCGATGTCGCCAGACTATCGCTACGAAGGCGGTGAGGTGGACGGCACGCTGGTGCACGTGCTCTATCAGCCCGGCGACGAAAAGACCTGGGGTGGCGGCATCGTCGTCAATAACACCATCACCACGCTCAAGTGGCTCGCATTCATATTCGGCAAGTATCCCTGGCCGCAGATGACCGTGGTGCACCGCATCGAAGGTGGTGGCACCGAGTTCCCGATGATGCAGATGAACGGTTCACCGGGACTCGGGCTCAACCTCCACGAGGGCGGCCACACCTACCTGATGGGGATCCTCGCCAACAACGAATGGAAGGAAGGGTGGCTCGACGAGGGGTTCACGTCGTTCCAGACCTCATGGTATGAAGAAATACAGGCCCGTAACGACGGCGCCGTCCGTGACCTCGAAGTCGGTATCCTCGGCGCCGACCTCGACGACCATTCGCAACCCGTCTCGACGGTGAGCGACAAGTTCCGCGACTTCAATACCTACAACTACATGATCTACAGTCGCGGCGAACTCTTCCTGCACGAGCTGCGGCGCATGGTGGGTGATCAGACGATGCTCGCGATCCTCCGCCGCTACTACGCCGGCTGGAAGCTGCACCACGTGGACGAGGCAGCGTTCAAGGCGGTGGCCGAGGAAGTGTCGCACCGCGACCTGTCCCGGTTTTTCGCCCAATGGCTCCACGATGTCGTGCTCACCGACTACGCCGTGCAGAGTGCCAAGCGCGAAGCCACCACATCGGGGTGGCGCACCACCGTCCATATCGCCCGCAAGGCGCCCGGCGAGTTTCCTGTCACCGTCGCGGTGTATGGTGCGAGTGACACGTCGTACGCCACTGCCGACGGCACCAGCGAGAAGGAGCAGATTGTCGTCACGACCCGCTCCAAGCCGTGGCGCGTGATGGTCGATCCGTTCGCGATCGCACACGACTGGAACATGCTCAACAATCAGTACACGTTCCGCTGGCTACCGCAGTGGCTGCGGGGTCGCGAGGTGCCGACGCACGTCTACTTCGACACCTGGTTCTCACCGCAGGCGAGTCGCGACCACGTCACGGTCGGCGTCATGCCGACACTCTGGTACAACGACATGGGCGGTGCCACGATTGGCTTCCGCACTCGCGCGGACTATCTCGGCCGATTCGAGCAGAATGTCGCGTCGGAGTTCTGCGGCCTGCGGCATTTCGGCGCAACCGATCACAAACTCGACACCTGTGGCTTCTCCGCCTCCCTCGGCAACCCGACCTGGTGGCGCATGCCGAATATCAGCCAGCATCTCAGTGCGTTTCGCTTCGAGGGACGCGCCGGGGCGAGCGTGAGCATGGAACGGGTGAGGGCCGCCCACGTCGGCTTCGGTCCGACGCACACCTTCGGTGGCTCGCTCCAATGGCTCGCGACCTACGACCTCGCCTACCTGCCGCCAACGCTCTGGGACGACGGCGGGTCGGTTGAAGCCGCAATGTGGTGGGGCGTCGCCGACGGGTACGGCCGGTGGGACGTCAGCTTCACGGCGAAGGCCGTTGGCGGCGTGATGTACCGCAGCCCCGGTGGTGGATTCACCACCACCAATCGCTACGACGCGCAGACATACGCCCGTCCCGAACTGACCGCAACGGCGACTCGTCCGCTGGGAAAGCGCACCACTCTTGGGCTGCGCGCCTATGCCGCCGGTGTGTTCAGCGCGGATCCGGTGCTGTCACAGCGTCGTATCTTTGTCGCCGGCGCCGATCCATACCAGTCGATGTCGAATCCGTTCGTGCGTTCGGTTGGCGCGCCGCTGGTGCGTGACGATTGCTGGTGTCGCTGGCACACCCCCGGCGACGGCAACCTTCGCGGCTACAATCAGGCGTTCGCCACCGACCGCCTGCTTGCCATGAATGCTGAGCTGGCGACCACGCTGCTGCGGCCCAGGACGAAACTGGTCAGCCGTGTGGAACTGGCGTTGTTCGGCGACGGCGGGTATACCGGCGCTTCCCGCGGTATTGGCGGTAGCAGCGACGCCACTTCGCTGGTCGCACCAGATCGATGGTTGGCAGACGCGGGAGTGGGCGTGCGGCTGACCCATCGGATCGGGCGCACGACGTGGACCACGCGCCTCGATTTTCCGATATGGGTGAGCGACGCGCAATGGGCGTTTGCACAGCGGCTCAACCGGTTCGCCGCCAACCGGCTGGTGGTGTCGTTCTCGCCCGTCATCCCATGAAGCTTCCGGACGGCGACCGCCGCGGCTTTTTCAAGCAGGCGTTCAGCGGCGTGTTCGACCACGTCGCTCGCGCTACGGAAGAACGGATCGTGCAGCGCCGGTATGTGCGGCCACCCGGTGCACTCCCCGAGATGGGGTTTCTTGCG
>JANYLJ010000003.1 GCA_025357945.1 Gemmatimonadota bacterium | reverse complement strand
CATCGGCCGCGGTCACCGGCGATTCCATGGGATGCGGCCGCGCCACCACCGGCTGGGCCAGGCGCACGCTCGACGGCGGCGACTGCGTGGCCGCGGTCGGGCCGGTCCACCACTGCGTCGGCCGCTGACCGCGCGACTGCCGCCACCACAGCGCGGCCAAGGCGATCGCCAGCAAGGCCGAGAGCCAGGCCAAGGCATACACCATCGGGTTGGCGTAGCGCTCCGATTCGGCCTGGTCCAGGCGGGCCGCTTTGTTTTAGCGCCCGCGCCCGGCGATCTCGTCGACGCTCTTTTCCACCACCGTCTCCCGCAACCGCTCGACCTCCGACTTGAGGGCGCCAAGGTCGGCCTCCATCCGCTCCAGGGAGCGCAGCATGGTGGCTTCGGGCCCGGGGCCCTCGCCGCGCGGCGTCGGGACCTCGGGCTGCGGCGCCGGGCTGGCGACACTCTTTCCCCGTTGGGCCCCGAAAATCCAGACCAGGGCGACCACTGCCAGCCCGGCCATGATCCCCTGCGCCAGCATGGACTCCACGGTCGGATAGATCCCCAGCCCGGCCACGCGAGGCCAGCCGAGGAGGGCCGTGGTGGCGAGCACCTGTCCGTCCTGCAGTTCGGCGACGCCCTTCCCCGCGAATACGAACGCCATGTAGTACAGGAAGGCGCTGGTGAGGCCAAAGAACGGCTTGAGCGGAAGCTTCACACCCCACCGGTTGATGGCGAAATAGATCAGGGAGAGGAGCGCGCCACCGATCACGATGCCGGCGGTCACTGGCAGGAACGTGTCGCCGATTGCCCCGCCTTCCAGGAACAGCGCCTTGTAGAACAGCACTGTCTCGAACCCCTCGCGATACACCGCCAGGAACGCGGCCGAGGCGAGGGCGAATGCCGAACCACCAGTGACGGCGACCTGCATCCGCTGCTTGACGTAACTGGTCCACTTGGCCACTTCCATCTTGGACAGCAGCCAGTAGCTGACATAGAAGAGCACGCCGACCGTAACGATCATCGTCGCCCCTTCCAGTGCCTCGCGATGCGCCGCCGATAGCACGAACACCGTCTCGAGCAACACGGCGGTGAGCAACGACATCGCCACCGCCGCGCCGACACCGATGTGAATGTCGCGCTTGCGGTGCCCCGCGCCGGCCTTCATCAGGAAGGCAATCAGCGCCCCGATGATCAGGATCGCTTCGAGCCCTTCGCGCAGCATGATCACCAGCGACTGGAGGAAGAGGTTGATCGGCGACATCCGGTCGCTCACCACGCGTTCCGCCTGTTCGAGCGAACCGAGGAGGTCGCGCTGCACGCTGACCATTTCGGTGGCCGTCGCACCGCCGGCAACCCGCGTGCGCAAGGTGGCGAACGCCGCCTCGAGCGCCGAGGCGAGGGTGACGCTCTTGGCCCGAACGGAGGTCTCGACCTGCTCGAATTCACGGTAGGCGTCGAAGGCTGTGTTGGCGGCCTCTTCGTGCCTGCCGGCGGTGGCGAGGTCGGCCGCCTGCTGGATCTTGGCGCGCACCGCGGCAAACACCGCAGCGCTGATCGCGAAGTCGTCCCGCTGGGGCTGATACGCCCGCACGGCCGCCGCCCGCTCGGGCGTGGCACCGGTGCCGAGCGCGGTGAGCACCGCGCTATCGGTCATCCGAGCCACACTGGCGAACACGCGCAGGTTTGCGGGAACGCCGCCGGTCGGCTGCGGTAGCCGGAGCGTCGAGGCATAGAGCGCCAGCGCCCAACGGTCGGCCGCAGGGAGCCGCGATTCGTACGCCGGCATCGCGGTGCCCGCGGTGCCGATGGTGATACGCAGGTAGAACGAAAGCGGCGTGGCGTTGCCAAGCGGCTGGGCAACGGTCAGGTTCGTCGGCCGCGGTAGGAGTACCCGCCCCGTCGGCCCATCACCCCGGCCGGTTTCGCCGTGGCAGAGGACGCACTCGCGACGATACAACTCGGCGCCCCGTGCCAGCGACGGCGTGCGCTCCGGGACATCGTCCAGCACCACGCCCAGAGCTGCGGCCAGGTCGTCCGTGGTCCGGCGCGCACTCGCGGTGACTGAATCCGGCGAGGCAATACGGGCGACCAGCTCGAGTACGCGATCGATATCGGCGATCGTCGCCGCCGCAATCCTGGCAGAAAGAACATTCGCAGAACGCTTTGCGTCGGTCAGGAACGAGCGTGCCTCGTCGACCTCAGCCTGCGCGATGATCTTGCCGGCCGAGACGCCGTTGCGGTACTCCTGGGCAGCCAACTGGACGCCGGCGGCGATCCGGCGAGCCGCAGCGACCGAATCGGCGCCTGGCCCGTGGGCTGCAGCCAGGAATGTGAGTGCCGCATAGATGAGATTCATTCTCAAGTGCTTTCGTTATAGACCGCGCAAACTAGAAGTACTCGGTTGGGATCGCTAGGTGGGATGTCGGACGTGAGGCGCTCCCCGCCGTATCGGTCGCAGCAGCGGCGCCCGAACACGGCGGGGAGCGCCTCAGGTCCCACATCCCGCGACTAGTCTTCCAGTATCGCCACCGCGGCCGCGACGTCCCGACTATGGCTGAGCGAAATATGGATCTTCAGGCGTGGCCCGAGCAGTTCGGCCGCCCGACCGGTCAGCTCGATCGTTGGCCGGCCGTCTTCCAGCCGGCGCACGCCGATCTCCCGCCAGGCGACACCACGAGCGCCCGGGAGCACCTGCAGCGCCTTGTAGACTGCTTCCTTGGCGGCGAGGCGTGCGGCGAAGGCCGGCACCGGGTCACCGAGCGATGTGACGTACTCGCGCTCGCTGTCGGTGAGGGTGCGATCGAGGATGCGCCGCCCGTGACGGCTGAAGAGGTCCCGGGCGCGCGGCATCGCTACCACGTCGAGCCCGACCGCGATTACGGCCACAATCGCCACCACAGGTCGTTGATCGAGCGGAACCAAACGGGCGACGCGACGGCGCCGCTCAACCACCCGGCGACCACCAGGCTGCCGAGGAACAGGGCGATCGAGATGGTCCAGAGGATCCCGGTGGGCCGCCGCCACGCGGCGACCTGCATCGCAATCGTGCGCCAGCGCGCGGTTTCCGCCGTGGCGATGCGCACCGCGCCTTGCCACGCCGATTCGAGCGCCGCCGCCCGTGCGCGCCGACTCACCGGGTCGTCGCCAAACCCCTCGTAGCGCTCCAGTGGCATCGCCTCGGCGGTCAACCGGTTGAGCAACGCGTCGGCGACTTCCGCATCGGGGAGCAGCGCCTGCAGACGCCGCGCGGGATAGCGTGAATGGGCCGCCGCGGATCGCATCATCTGTTCCGCCTCGGCCAGCACGCGCAACCGCAGCGAGCGCACCGCGCCGGCGAACGCGTCTTCCCACGCGCCCTGCTCCAGGTGACCGGCAGCTTTTGCCGTGACGATCGCGTCGACCAGCGCCAGCCGCACGTCGTCGAACGGCGCCGAGCGCGCCGGTGCAGCCAGGCGGCCGAGTTCCGCGGCGAGGGGTGTGCTCACGCGAGGATCGCTTTCAGCACCGCACTGGTGTCGACCAGGGTCGGAAACGTGGCATACGCCCCCGTGCATTCGAGTTCCGCCACCGAATATGACCCGGTGGCCACCGCGACGGCGCGGGCATTGATCCCCGCTCCGCAGGCAACGTCGGCCGGCGTGTCGCCAATGATCACGACCTCCGCGCCGTGAGGCGCCCGGCCGAAGTACCGCAGCGCCCGTGCCGCGGCGATCGACGGCAGGTCGGGGCGATGCGCGCTGTCGGACCCGAAGGCGCCGAGGGCGAACCGGCCAAAGTCGATGCCCGCGGCACCGAGCTTGAGCTTCGCCCCGGGGACGATGTTGCCGGTGAGGAGCCCGGTGACCAGATCGTCGCGCTCGGCGAGCGCGTCGAGCAGCCGCGGAACTCCTGGGCAGGGGCGCACTCGGTCGCCGGATTCTGCGATCACCATTTCGAGGTGCGAGATGTACCGGTCAAGCAGCCGGTTGATCTTGTCGGGGGTGACCCGTTCCGGGAACCCGGCGGCGGTGTGCAACTCGGCGAGAATCTGCGGATCGGTCTTGCCATCGAAGCGGACGCTGTCGAAGAAGACGAGGTCATCGTATTCCTCTTCGAACGCGGCGCGCAGCGCGCGACGACCCGCCGACATGCTCGTCAGCAGGGTGCCGTCGATGTCGAAGAGTACCAGTCGCCGCATCAATCGATGCGGCGGACCGCGACCAGCCGGGCGAGCAATGCGTGCGCGCGCGATCCGGGTGCGAGCGACTCGCGGGTCACGCCGCCGGTGTCGATCGTGCTGTGTACCATCGTGTCAGCATCAGCGAGCAGGCCGACGTGACCGATGCGGTCGCGGTCGCGCGAACGGAAGAACAGCAGGTCGCCGACGCGGCGTTCGGCCGGATCGATCACCTGGCCGTGGCCCGCCTGCTGGTGCGCATCCCGCGGCAAGGTCACGCCGCGGGCAAGAAAAACGTTCTGCGTCAACCCGGAGCAATCGATCCCGGCACCGGTGATGCCACCCCATAGATACGGCGTGCCAGCAAACTCGCGCCACGCCCAATCGGCGGGCGACTCCTCCCGGGCGCGGGTCACGATCTCCTGATACGGCGAGACCGCACCGGCGAGGATCTCGGCGCTGTCGCCATTGGGAAGTTGCACCCGGCCGGCGTCCTCGAGGATCAACCGGGCGCGGTGTGGAGCGCGAATCGCCACGCCATCGCTGTCCCGGAGCAAGGCGCCTTCGGACCACGCTGCCTGCACGAGCCAGGCCTCCACCTCGCCGAGCGAGCGTTGCTCGACGTATCCGGCGGCGATCCACCCGGTGTAGCCATCGAGCGTGGTCCGCACGTGCAGCATGTCGCCCTGGACGCCAAGCACCTCGGCCCCTTCGCCGAGCACCAGCTGCGACAGCTGCTCACCCTGCAGCGTGGGGCCCGCGAGCAGCGGAGCGACCGTGGCCGTGACGAGCAGTCCCTTCATCCGGCGGCGGGCTTGGTACCGCAGGCACGGCACCGCGTCACACCCCGGATGGTGCACACCAGACAGACGAAGGTGCCGCACATCTCGCAGGGATACCCTTCGGAGGCGCGTTCCTCACGCCCGCACGCGCGACAGAGCATCGCATCGCGCTCGGAGAGCGGCGGCCGCGGCTTGGTCGTCGCCATCAACCGGGAATCGCGTACCGCTTGATCTTGGCGATCAGCGTCGCGCGGGAGATACCGAGTTCGAGCGCCGCGTGGGTGCGGTTACCGCCGTGGTGCTTGAGGGTGCGATCGATGTGCATCCGCGCGAGCTCCTCGAGCGTGAGCGGATTGTGCCGACGGTCGAGCGGTGCGAAGCGGCCGCGAAACTCTGGCGGCAGATGTTCGGTACCGACCGCGTCGGCGCCGCGAGCCAGCAGCAACGCCCGCTCGAGCACGTTGTGCAACTCGGTCACGTTCCCCGGCCACGTATGCTTCAACAGGCGATCGAGCGCGTCGTCGGAAAGACGCATTGGCGCACCAGGTGTCGCCGGCGCGAGTTCCTTGAGGAAACGGCGGATCAGCGCGAGGAAGTCGTCGCGGCTCCGCTCGCGCAACGGCGGGACGGTGACTGGTGCCACGTTCAGGCAATAGTGGAGATCCTGGCGGAATCGCCCCGCCGCCACGGCCGCCGGCAGCGCCTGCGCGGTCGCCGCGATGATGCGCACGTCGGCGGGAATTTCGCGGGTGCCGCCGGCCTGGCGGATCGCCTGCGTCTCGATCATCGCCAGCAGCTTGGCCTGTATCTCCAACGGGAGGTCGCCGATCTCGTCGAGGAAGAGGGTACCGCCGTCGGCCACTTCGAGCAGGCCCCGGCGCCGCTCCGCCGACGCCTCACCGGCGACACCGGTGTCGCGACCGAAGAGCTCCGCTTCCAGCCACGCCGCGTCACCGGCGCCACAGGCGACCTCGATGTATGGCGCCGATCCCCGAGGCGACACGTCATGCAGCAGGCGCGCGAGCCACCGCTTGCCGGCGCCGCTTTCGCCCTGGAGCAGCACAGCACGGCGGTCGCTGTGCGCCAGCAGCGTCACCTGCCGCGCCACTTCGCGCATCAGCGCCGACGAGCCGAGGGAATCCAGCCCTTCGGCGGTGGCGCTCTGGCCGATCAGGGTCCGGTTTACCCGCCGCAGCCGAACCTTCTCGACGGCGCGATCGGCGGTGGCCTGGAGTTGGGTGAGGTTGAGCGGCTTGGTCAGGAAGTTTTCGGCGCCAGACTGCATCGCCCGCACGGCGGTGGGCACGTCGCCGTCACCGGTGAGCACGATCACCGCGGTCTCGCAGCCGCGCAGGCGTTCGAGGACTTCGAAGCCATCCATCCCCGGCAGGTTCAGGTCCACGAGCACCACGTCGGTGAGCGCCCGTTCGAAGGTCGTGATGCCGGCCTCGCCGGTGAGTTCACGATAGACATCCCAGCCGCGCTGCTCGAAGAACGTTCCGAGCACGCGGAGCACGGCAACGTCATCGTCGATAAGAAGGATGGAGTCGGTCATGGTCTCAGCGTCTGGGAGCCTTCCGCGTACCAGTCGTACGCACAAACTGCCCGCATCCCTGCGTCCCCGCTACCCCTTCGGATGGATCAACTGAATCGCGCCCGGCACCGCCTCGGCGACCAACGGCGTCTCGCCCATCGGCTCGCCATCGAGTTGGACCGGCTGGACACAGGCCGGTGTTTCGATGGTGATGTGCGCGCCCGTGACGCGCGCGGCGAACACCGTCTCACCGTAGATACCCTGGGTCTCGCGAACCACGTGCCACACCGCGCGCAAGCCACCGCCCACCGAGTTCGCCTTGACGATGATGAGGTCGAGCAAGCCGTCGTACGGCGTGATCCCCTGGCCAAGCTTGAGCAGCGGTGGAATGATCTCACCGCAATTGGCGATGAGGACCATGCAGCCATCGAACTCGTGCGACACGCCGTCGGCCACGATGCGAAACGCGACGTTCGGCGCGGCCGACAGCAATCGCAGCGTCGTCGCGATATACGCCAGCTGGCCCCACTTCCGTTTCTGCGACGACCGCGTGTCGGCCATGACCCTGGCATCGAGACCGGTGCCCGCCGCCACGGCGAAATAGTGGACGCCGTCCGCCCGTTCCATCCGGCCGAGGTCGAACGGTTTCGGGGTACCACGCACGATGGCCGTCGCGGCCTTGACCGGATTGAACGAGAGGCGGAGGTTGCCGGCGAGTTGGTTGCCGGTGCCCCCCGGTAGCACGCCCAACGGTACTCCGGTTCCGACCATCGCCGCGGCGGCCTGCATGATGGTGCCGTCGCCGCCGAGCACGGCCACGACATCCACGCTCTGCTGCACGCCGTACTCGGCGAGCTGCCGCGCGTCGCCGGGGCCTCCTGTTGCAAGAGTCTCGACCTGCCACCCCGCCATGTTGAATACCCGCTCGATCTCGCGTACCACCCCGCCGTCAGTACGTGCCGCCGCAGGGTTGGCAATCAGGAGGGCACGCGCCACTCAGTAGTCCCGTTTCCAGAGCAGGTTGCCGCCCAGCTGGTAGCGGTTGAGGGTGGTGAACACGTCGGCGGCGCGGTTGGTGACGCAGCTTTGCACCGGCTCGGCGGCGGCCTGGAGCCGGAACTCGGTGGAAATCCGGTATTCGAGCGACGCGCCAAAATTCCGCTTCTGGAAATTCTGGGCGGCCTGGCCGAAACAGAAGCCGGCGTCGAAGGTCACAAACCAGCGACTCCCGAACTGGAACCCCGCGGCAATTTGGGTCAAGGAAGAACCGGAGGTGACCGCTCCCGAGACCGCGCCGGGACGGATTGTCAGTGTGCTGAGTCCGACTTTGGACCCGCCGCTGACCACCGATTGCGAGAAGGCGCTCGAGACCAGGCCGAGGGCGGTTGTGATCAGGCTGCCGTAGACATCGACCGACTGCTGGGCACCCGCCACCTGGAATTCCGAGCGGCCGAAGAGGACATACGATGCCAGGTCGCGTTCGGACAAGTTTCGCCCCGGAGCCGTCAAGGCAACCTTCGGCACCCGGATGGTTCCGGTGATCGAGGCCACCACGTTGAAGTCATCACCATCCACGGTGCGAACCTGGTGGTGCGCCTGGATGCCCAGGTCGGCGTTGAGATCTGGTGTACCGTAGTAGTGAATCGACCCCTGATCGACGATGAAGTCACGATTGAGGGGGCCGACTTGCAACGTGTATATCCCGCGCGGCACGTTGAGCACGCCGGTCACGCCGTACACCTTGTGGTCCTTGTCGACCGTGACATCGCCGTCCAGCTGGATGTTGGCCTGTGCCGAGCGCAGCCATACTTCGTTGCCGAGGTGGACCTGCAAGCCGTCGATGCGGAGCGAATCGAGGAAGCGGTTCGAGAACTGGTTGTGGAGCCCGCGCCGCCGCAGCACGGTGGTGTCGATCAGGCCGGCATACTGGGGGTCGTCGAGGTTGACCACATTCTTGGTGAGCAGGTCGGTGAAGTAGATGACGCTCTTGTCGAGGGTGACGTCTTCGCCGGTCATGACCGGCTGCAGCAACGGACCGGTGATCCGCACGTTCCCGGTCGCGCTTACCGTCATGTAGCCCGGGACGTCGATGGCGAGGAACGAGGTCGCAGCCAGCTGCAGCCCGAGGGTCGGTTGCGTCAGCCGGGCGAAGCGCATGCCGCCGTTGACGCGCAGGCCATTGTCGTCCGTGCCGATCATCATCGAGTCGATGACCATCGAATCTGCGACGAACCGGGCGCGGCCGTTGATCGGTGTGTAGCGAACATTGCCGAGCGACGGAATGGTCACGGCGCCCTGCCGGATCGCGAACGCGCCCTGCAACTGCGGCGCGTCCCACGTGCCGGTGCCCTTGAGATCGAGACTGAGCCGGCCGGTCGGGTTCGCGATCGACGGGATCAGCGCGCTCAGGATCAACATGTCCACCGAATCTGCGACCGCGCTGATCTGCAGCTCACCGCCGATCTTTCGCGTCACGCGACTGGCGAGCGCGAGATCGAGCGGCAGCGAGACGCTGGCGTCGAGCACCCGCTGGCCGGTCTGCCACAAGGCCACGTTGGACGTGAGCCGCTGGCTGGCATAGTCGAAGGTCGCCAGTATCGCCGGCGCGTGGATGTCGCCGATCACCGGGCCGATCACCGACGCCTGGCCGTTGAATGCCGGGGCGCCACGCGTGCCGGCCAGGTGTAACTCGAGCGACGCCCAGCCGTCGAGCGCGGTCGAGTCGCGTTGCAGGACGCCGAATACGTCGAGCAGGTCGAGTCCCTTGATGTTGGCATCAAGTTTTCCGGGCGTGTCGCCTGGTGTGGTCCCGCTCACCCGCACCTCGCCGCTGCCGTCGACACTCAGCAGTCGGAGCGTATCGGCGAAGGCGAGCTGCCCGCCGGCGAGCGACATCCGGGCGGGTCTGGCCAGGCGCCAGCCCTGGTGCGGAAAGTTGAGCGACACGGAATCGAGTTGGATCGTCGACCCCTTGGCGCCTGTCGTCCAGGTGCCGCCGCCGCTGCCATTCAGCGCGACCATGTCGACGCTGCCGGCGACGCGCAGCGAATCCGGTCTGCCGCTTGCGCGCAGGTGCACCTTGTCCGCCACGTGCACCCCGGCGCCCACCGTGTCCATGTTGGCCTCGATCGCCAGCCCGCGCCGCCCAAGCGAGTCGGCGCGGAGGGTCGCGTTCAGGGCGCTCGCGTGCCAGCCGTCGATGATCAGGTCCCGGCCGTTGACGGTACCCGAAATGGTTGGCGCGGCGACCGATCCAAGCACCAGCAACGACGCCCGCGCCTGACCATCGAAAACGTGGGGATGGAGCGTGTCCGCGGTCAGGCCGGTGATCGCGCGCAGCAGCGAATCGAACGGTGCGAGCGACGTTGCCGTCGCCGCCAGCGTCAACGTGCCGGAATCCGGCGCCGCCCAACCGAGCGTCCCGTGGGCATCGACCCGACCGGCACTCCAGGTCACCGTCGCGGTGTCGACCATCAGCAGGCCATGATCGGCCCGCACGCTGCCGATGACTGCGTCCACCGTGGCACCCCCGAAGCGCGAGCGGTCGAGCGCAATGTTCAGGGTGCCTCGGGGCGGCACACCCGAATCGAGGGTGCCCTGTACTGTCACCCGCCCGTTGAGCGCCGTGGACATGCCGCTGTCGGTCACGGCCTGCAGGTCAAGTCGCTGCATGACCACGACGAGTGAATCGGCGCCGTAGTTCGGCGCGTTGACCTTGACCCGCCCGGTTGCCGTGATGGTGCCGATCTCTCCGGTCAGATTCGCACTGACGTCGAGCGCGTCGAGGGTCCCGTTGGCGACGACGTGGCCGGTCAACCCGCCCCGTGACCGGAGGCCCGGATAGCCGGAGCGGAGCGCGTCGAACGAGAGCTGGTCGAAGTCGGCATCGAGGGCGAGGCCAAGCACGGTGGTCCGGGTATCCAGCCGCACGCGACCAATCAGCCGCGACACCGCGGCGTCCGGCGCGGCATGCTCGACCGTGCCGAGAAAATCGGCGTCCTGCCAGGGACCGTTGAGCTCTCCCGTGAGGCGGAGCTCGCCCGTCACCAGCACCGACGGTACCAGGCGGTGCACGGTGCCGAGCGCGACCGTCGACTGGCTAAGCCGGAACTGCTGAAACACCGCACCGGCCTGGCCGCCGAAGTGAACCGTGCCGTCCGGGCGGAGATGCGACGTCGGCGCGCCGCGCACCAGCGCGTCGGCAAACACCATGTCACCACCGAGCCAGAGCGCGTCGAGGAATCCGTCGGCCAGGAGGTGGCCGGTGAGCGCGCCCGACACCGGCAGCGTGTCGAGAAATGGTCGCAGCACGTCAATCGGTGCGTTGCGAAGCTCCATGTCCAGGTCACGCATGCCGAGCCCGCGCATGCTCTCGACCTGCAGGGTCACCCGGCCGGTCACACCGGTCGCGCCGGTGCCCAGGACGAGATTGTCGAGTTTGTAGTCGGTGCGCGATCCACCGAAAGACTTGGCGATGATATGGCCCTTCCCCTGCCAGTCCGGAAGATCGGGCTGGATCCACCACAGGTCCCGCAGTGCGACACGCGGCGCGTCGAACGTGAAGTCGGCCAGGATGGTGTCGTGCGGCCAGCGAACGGTTCCGTCGCCGACCAGTCGCGACGACGGCAGCGACGCGCTGTCGAACGTGAATCGCAGGGTGTTGTTGGCGGTGACGATTTGCCCGGCCAACTGGGTGATCGTGAGCCGGGGATCGCTGAGCGTCGTGCGCATCGCCGCGATGTCGGCGAGAATCGGCTCGCGCTTCGGCGTGGCAATGCGGAGCAGCCGGATCGTCGTGTTGAGGTCGCCGAAGGTGTACACCCGGACCGCGCCGTCGGCGGTCGTGTCGATGCGGGGCCGGCTCGGCAGGCGCGCGTGGCGCGACGCTGGCTGGTGCGGCGCGCCGGGAGTTGTCGGCACGTCGATCCGGACGTACCCATCGGACACTTGCAGGTTGTTGAACGCCACGGTCGGCGGCGGCTTGCCGTCGGCCGGCCCTTCCCCGAGATGGAACACCTGTTCGTAATTCCACCGACCGGCGCGGAGTCGCACCAGGTGCAGCACCAGCGAGTCGACTCGCACGTTGGTGAATACCAGATGATGCGAAAGCAACTCGGGCAGGACGTAGCTCGCCGCGATATGCGGGCTGCTCAGGATGATGCCACCGGCCGAATCGCGAATCACCACCCGGTCGAGTTCGATCTGCCGCCAGATGTTTCCCCGCACCTCGCCGATTTCCACCCCACCCGCCACCGCGCGCGTGATCCACTGCGTGGCGATCCGTGCCAGCAGCGCGTGTCCGGGCGGCGTAAACACAATGGCCGCCACCGTGCCGATCACGGTCGGCAGGAGGAGCACGACGGTCAGGAGGAGCGCCGCGATGATCCGGCGGACTACCCGCATCAGAACGCCTGTCCGATCGAGAAGTGCAGCGTCCAGCTCCGGGTGCGTTCCTTGAGGAAATCCGTCAGCAACGGCTTCAGCGTGCCATCGGCGTTGATCTCGTACAGCGGGCCGGATTGCAAGTCGTACCTGTTGTAACCCACGTCGAAGCGGATCGGTCCGAGGGGCGAGGTGTAGCGCAGTCCCACGCCCGGCGTGATGCGCAGCGGTGCCTGGCCGCCAGCATTCCACAGCGCGCCCGCATCCACGAACGCCGCGAATCGCAGGCGGCCGGCGAAGAACGGCGTCGGCATTCGCAATTCAACGTTCGCGTTCACCACCCGGGTTCCGCCCGTCGGCGCAACACGGGCCGCACTCGATGGGAAGCTGTCGTGCGGGGCTGGCGCCGTGAGATGCCGAATGGAGTCGGTCGGAATCACGTAGACGAGTGGGCCGAGCTGGTTCTGGTCGTAGCCGCGCACATCGTTCGCGCCGCCGGCGTAGAACCGCTGGTCGGGCGGCACGAAATTGCCGCTTTCCTGTCCGATGTCCGTCACCGGCGCCATGATGATGCCGGCGCGCAGGTGCCCGGCGAGCACGATGCCGCGCGAGACCGGAAGAAAGCCCGACGCATCACCGATGAAACGGGTGAACTGTTGCGACGCCGACGAGCCGAGGAACCGCGACGACGTGGTCACCGAGGCGGTCAGGATCGAGCCACGATACGGGTCGAGCGGATTGTTGACGCGCGTTCGCTGGACGCTCAGGCTCAGCGTTCCCTGCAGCCGGCGTTGCCGCAGCGCCGCAATGGCGGACGGCTCGCAGGTGTTGAAGAAGGCGCAGAACGAGGCCGGGTTGGCGCTGGTGGTACCGTCGGCGATCCGGTAGCTCAATGTGATCGGGACGTTGGCCGCGGTGTTGTGCGTGACGGAGAACGACGCGCCGACCTCTTCGCGCAAGTAGACCTCGAACTCGCTGTGTCGGGTCGCGAAAATCGACAGCACCGCCGAGTTGTTCGGTGACAGAAAGGCGTTACGCCGAAGCGACGCGTTGACGCCGTAGTTAGCGACCCGGGACCCGACCGAATCATCTTGCAACTGCGCGCAGACCGTCTTCTCGAACCCCAGGCCGAGCGGATCGCCCACACCGATCTTGGACAACTGGCCGGTGACGTCGAACACGAGGCCGGTTCCCGGGAAGTTGCGGGCGGTCCATCCCAGGCCGGCCCGGAAGCAAGCATCGGTGCCATAGCCGACCGACGCCCGGGCCTGATGGCCGGCGCTCGGCAACACGACGACCGTCAGGGGCACCACGCCAGGCCTGGTGTTGTACCAGGTGCTGTCGATGCTCACGGTCGCGAAGCGGAAGAGATCCGACGTGTAGAGCGTCCGCTGCGACTGGGTGATCTGGTTCATCCGGAATTCGTCGCCCGGGCGCGCCGCGATCAGCGACGCCACGAACCCGGCGTCCGTGCCGAGCGGGCCCCGCACCGTGATCGGTCCGAACCGCGAGTAGCCGCCGGTGTGCACCTCGAACCGGGCATTCTCGGTGGGTCCGTGTTCCTGTTCGACGAAGTCCACGGTCGCGGCCGGATAGCCACGGTTTCGCAGGCGCGACTCGATCGTGTCGCGGGTCTCGTGCAGCTTGTAGTCCGACGCGACATCGCCGGCCGCGATTGGGAGGTCGAGGCGGACCTGCCAGGCGTTCGCGACGGAATCGAGCCCGACAACATCGACGTTCTGCAACCGGACCGGCGTGCCCTCGGTAATGTGAAAGGTGACACGCACCGCGCCAGGCGTCCGCTTCACCGTGGTGTCGACCTTCGCGTCCGGATAGCCGCTCAGGATGTAGACGATCCGCACCCGGTAGACGTCGCCAACGAATTCGGTTTCGTTGAACATCCGCTTGTCGCCGAGCTGCCCGAAGGTCAGCGTTCTGGCAACACCATTGCTCTGGAAGAACGCCGACTGCGTCGTGACGATCGAGGCGGCGAGGACGTCGGCTTCGACGGCGTGGTTCCCCGTGAACGACACGCCGCGAACGACCAGCGGGACGAACTGCGGCCGCGCGGCCAATGGGTGTAACGCGACAATCGCGACGCCAACAAGCCCCGCCAGCCACCGACGATCGGATACCGCCCGCCACTTCCCGGGTGTCGCGATTGACCACATCCTGTAAATCTGGTTTCTTGAAGGGGTTACGCCAACCTGTCGCCGCCCGCCGGAGCCTGATGCGCCGCTCAGCTATCCTGCTGATTTTGCTCCTTTTGGCATGCCGTAGCGGCATTCCAGCCGGTCTCAAGTACTACTGGAACAGTGACCCGCGGTCGCTCGACCCGGCCCTCTCAACAGACGTCCCAACCGGCGAAGCAGTGACACTCCTGTTCGACAACCTGACGGAATTCGATACCGAGGGTCGTCTGGTCCCCGGTCTCGCCACCGGCTGGTCGGCCTCGACCAACGGGATGACATGGACCTTCCGGCTGCGCCGTGGCGTGACATTTCACAACGGTGCCGCGGTCGATGTCGCCGCGATCTACGGCTCGCTGCGCCGCGCGTTGCGGATGGGCAAGCAAGGCGGTCGCGTCTGGCCGCTGTTGCCGATCGATGGTGCCGCCGCCGTGGTGGACTCGGGCGCGCCGGACTTGCGCGGCTTCCGGACCATCAACGACTCCACCATCGCCTTCACGCTGACACGCCCGCTCAACATCTTCCCCAAGCTCCTGGCCATGCCGGTCGCCGCGATCGTGCCGACGCCGGTGCCCGACGACTTCGGCGAAGCACCGATCGGCAGCGGACCGTGGCAGTTCGTCTCGTGGTCGCACGACGACCTGCTCGTGTTCGCGCGCAACGAGCACTACTGGCGCGGCCCCGCGTTGGCCGACACGCTCCGGGTACGCATCATCCCGGAAGTCTTCACGCAGGGTGCCGAATACGAATCGGGCCGCCTCTCCGTCGTGGAAATTCCCGGCGGCGAAACCGAACGTTGGCAAGGCACCCACCGGGCGGAACTTCAGCAACGCACGGCGATCCGGGCGTGGTATGTGGCGATCAACACGCGACGTGGCCCGCTGGCCGATGTCCGCATCCGCCAGGCGCTCAATCACGCCGTCAACATCCCGGCCATTCTCGAGCGGGTGATGCACAACCGCGGCACCCTCGCCGCGGGAAGCATTCCACCGGGGCTCGACGGGTATGACGCGACGCGCCCCCGGTACGCCTACGATCCCGATCTTGCCCGCAAGCTGCTCCGCGAGGCGGGCCATGCCGACGACCTCCATTTTGAACTCTGGCGGTCGCCCCGGGCGGAATTTGCCCGGATCGCCCAGGCGATCCAGGCCGACCTCGAGAAGGTGGGTATCACGATCGATATCGTCGAGCGCGACGCGGCGACCGCGCGCGCGGCGGCACGCAGTGGCAAGGCCGATCTCTTCCTCGCCGACTGGTACGCCGACTACCCCGACGGCGAAAACTTCACCTACCCGCTCTTTCACTCCAGCAACGCCGGCACCGGCGGCAACTACGCCTTCCTGAAGGAAGCGGTGCTCGACTCGTTGCTCGTCCGCACCCGCACGACGACCGATTCCAACGAGAAAGTGCAGCTGCTGCGGCGGATCGACGCGCGGGTATTCGACCTGGCGCCGTGGATCTTCTGCTGGTTCCCGACCGACATGTGGGCAATGCGTCCCGACGTGCGCGGCTGGAGCTACCCGCTGGTGTTCACCGGACAGCGCTGGACCGGCGTGTCGACGGTGCCATGATCCGCTACGTTGCCCTGCGGCTCGCGTTACTGATCCCCACCTTGCTCGGCGTCCTCGCGATCACCTTTGCGTTGTTGTCGCTGGCCCCGGGCGATCCGGTCACCGCGATCCTCGGCGAGCGGGCCGACAGCGCCGCGATCACGCGCGTGCGCACCGAGCTCCACCTCGACGACCCGCTCTACCTCCGCTTCGGTCACTACGTCGCCGACGTCGCCACCGGCCATCTCGGCCGCAGCTACATCACCCACCGCCCGATCGCACGCGAGCTGATCCAGCGCTTCCCGGCCACGCTCAAGCTGGCCACCGCGGCGATGAGCATCGCGATCGTCCTCGGACTGCTGATCGGCATTCTGGGTGCGATTGAACCGGGATCGTTCGCCGACCGGATCGGCACCCTCGCGGCCTACCTCGGCATCTCGTTTCCGGTGTACTGGGTGGGCCTGCTGCTGATCCTCCTCTTCGCGGTGGTGCTGCGCGTGCTACCACCGTCCGGATATGGCGGCGCCATCTTCCTGATCCTCCCGGCAGCGACGCTCGGCATGCGCTCCATCGCCATGCTGGCCCGGATGACCCGGGCGAGCATGCAGGAATCGCTGCAGAGCGACCTGGTGCGCACCGCCCGGTCGAAGGGAGTGACGGAGCGGGCCGTCGTGCTGCGTCACGCGTTGCGGAACGCCCTGCTCCCGATCATCACCGTGATCGGCCTCGACTTTGGTGCGTATCTTACCGGATCGATCCTGACCGAAACGATCTTTTCCTGGCCCGGCGTGGGTCGCTACGTCCTCACGGCGATCGACAAGCGTGACCTGCCAGCGATTCAGGGCAGCATCCTCTTTCTGTCGCTGGTGTTCGTGATTGCCAACCTCGTCACGGATCTCTGCTACGCTGCGGCAGATCCCCGGGTCGCCTATGACTAAGTCGCTGGCATCGCTCTTCGGGTTGCTCCTCGCGCTGTGGCGTCCGGCGCATGGCCAGACACTTGCCGAACGACTCGCCCGGCGGCTGGATGGTCCCGGGCTTGAGCACCTGCTCTGGGGCGTCGCCGTCACCGACCTCGACGGCCACCTCCTCTACGGTCGCAACGCCGACCGGCTCTTCATCCCGGCGAGCAACACCAAGCTGGTCGTCGGCATCGTTGCCAATGCCCTCCTCGGCCCCGCGTTCACGGTGGCCACGTCGGCGTACGGTTCGGGCCCGGTGGTGAACGGCGTGCTCCAAGGTGACCTGTTGCTGTACGGGCGTGGCGATCCGACCTTCTCCAAACGCTGCTACGATGCCGACACCACCAAGACCGGCGTCTGCGACAACAATCCCGCGGCCAAGCTGCACGACCTGGCGCAACAGCTGCGCGATCGTGGCGTGCGAGTCGTCGCCGGCGACGTCGTGGGTGACGGGTCCTGGTTCGACCCGCAGGTCATCCATCCGGGCTGGGAGAACTACGACCTCGGCTGGTGGTACGCGGCACCGGTGTCCGGGCTTGGCTTCAACGACAACTCGGTGGATTTCCGCGAAGTGGCCGGCGATTCCGTCGGCGCGGCGGCACAGCTCACGCTCACACCCGATGTCGGTGCGTTCCGGATCGAGAACCGCGCCGAGGTCGGCGCCCGCGGGTCGCCGCGCACGTTCGACATTGTCCGCGCGACGGATGGGCTCGGATACCTGGCGACCGGAGCGCTCCCGGCGGGGTCGCCGCCGCGCAACGAATCGGCCGCGGTGATGGATCCCAACCGGTATGCCGCACTGGCATTCCGTCGCGAGCTTGCTGCCGTCGGTATTCTGGTACGCGGCAACACCCGCGCCACCGTGGACTCCTTCACCTATCGCGCGGCACGAACCACGTCGCCGCTCGCCGAGGTGCGTTCGCGCCCATTCAAGGACTGGTTGTACTCGATCCTCTCGCCGTCGCAGAACTGGTTCGCCGAGATGACACTCAAGCAGCTCGGCAGGCGCTACGGCACGGCAGGATCCTGGGCCGAGGGTCGCGCCGTCGAGCGCCGCTTCCTGATCGATTCTGTGGCAATCGATTCCACCGAGTTTTCACTGCAGGATGGCTCCGGCCTCGCGACCAACAACTTCGTGTCGCCGCTCGCCTTCACCAAGCTGCTGACATTCGCACGCAGGCACGCCAATTTCGCCGCGATCAACGCCGGCCTGCCACAGAGCGGCAAGCCAGGCACGCTCCGGGATCGGTTCGCCGGCACACCCGCTGCCACCGCCGTCCACGCCAAGACCGGGTCGATCAGCGGAGTCAACGCGCTGAGCGGCTACTTCGAGCGATCCGATGGGAGCACACTGGTGTTTTCGGTGATCGCGAATCACCACACACTCAGCGGGGCGCGGATGATCGCGGCGATTGACAGCGTGGTTGTCGAGTTGAGCAGGCCGTAGAAAACGAGAGACGAGAGACGAGAGAGGAGCGTTGTCGCCCGTCGCTGCGCTCAGGACGACGGGGTGTTTCTCTCGTCTCTCGTCTCTCCTCTCTCGTCTCTCCTGTTTAGCTTTTGTCCATGTCGATCCCACCCTCCGCACTCCGCGTCGCGATCGTCGGCTCCGGACCCGCCGGTTTCTACGCGGCGGAAGCGCTCCAGAAAAGTGCGCCTGGCTTGGGCGTCGACATGTTCGAGCGACTGCCGACGCCGTTCGGGCTGGTGCGCGGCGGTGTGGCGCCGGATCACCCCAAGATCAAGTCCGTGGCGCGGGTGTTCGAGCGGATCGCGGCACAACCCGGGTTCCGCTTTCTGGGCCATGTGCAGGTGGGTCGGGACGTCACGGCGGCCGAACTGCGGCACCACTACGACGCAGTCATCTACGCCGTGGGTGCCGATACCGATCGACATCTCGGCATCCCCGGTGAGCACCTCGCGGGAAGCCATCCGGCGACGCAGCTCGTCGCCTGGTACAACGGCCATCCCGAGTACGCGGACCACACATTCGACCTGACCGAGCGCGCCGCTGCAATTATTGGCATCGGCAACGTCGCGATGGACGCGGTCCGGATCCTGGCCAGCGCCCCTGATCACCTCGCGACGACCGACCTCGCGCTGCACGCCCTCAAGGCGCTCCGCGGCGCCAACCTGCAAGAACTGCACATCCTCGCTCGACGCGGTCCAGTGCAGGCAGCGTGCACCACGCCGGAATTGCGCGAGCTGGGTGACCTCGACGGCGTGGACGTGATCGTCAACCCGCTCGACCTGGAACTCGACGGGGTGAGCGCGGCGCACCTCGCGAACGAAGAAGATCGCACCGCGCACAACAACCTCGCGCTGCTCCGCCACTGGGCGGAACACGGCAGCACCGGTGCGCCGCGTCGCATCGTCTTGCATTTCTGCGTGTCGCCGACGGAACTCCTTGGCGAGACGCGCGTCGAGGGAATCCGGCTCGTCAAGAACCGGCTCATTCCCGATCTGTACGGCAGCGTCCAGGCCGTCCCGACCGATCGGCTGATCGATCTCCCGGTGGGCCTGGTATTCCGGTCAGTGGGCTACCGCGGCACGGCGTTGCCGGGTCTCCCGTTCGACCCGCGTCGCGGCGTCATTCCCAACGTCACTGGTCGAGTGGTCGAAAGTCCGGACAGCGCGACCGCGATCCGTGGCGTGTACGTGGCAGGATGGATCAAGCGTGGGCCCCAGGGTATCATCGGCACGAACAAGTCGTGTGCTGCCGAAACGGTGGATCACCTGCTGGCCGACGCCGTTTCCGGGCGGTTGTCGCCGGCAGCCGGCCGCAGCGCGGAACTCGATGCCTTGCTTACCGAGCGCGGCATCGACGTCACCACATGGCCCGACTGGCAGGCGATCGACCGCGCCGAGATCGCCCGCGGGAAGGCGGCGGGAAGGCCACGGGAAAAGTTTACCGATGTGGCCGAGATGCTCGCGGTCGCGCGCGAGGTCCGTGAGGGGTAAGCTTCCCGACGTGGCCTCCAAGATCTACACCCGGACCGGCGACACCGGCGACACCGCACTCTTCGGCGGCGCACGTGTGGCGAAGAGTCACCGGCGCGTCGCCGCGTATGGCGACATCGACGAGTTGAACTCGGTCCTCGGCCTCGCGCGCGCCGGCACACCGGAGGACTTTTTCGACGCGCTGCTCGAGAACATTCAGCGCGATCTCTTCTCTATTGGCGGCCATCTCGCCACGCCTGACCCCGACAAGGTGCGAAAGGCACTTGCGAAGGCTCAGCTGTCGAGCACCCGGGTGGCGGAATTCGAAGCCACCATCGACGCCGCCGATCAGGAACTCGCGCCGCTGAAGGCGTTCGTCCTGCCAAGCGGGACCGACAAGGCCGCGCGGCTGCACGTGGCCCGCGCGGTGTGCCGGCGGGCCGAGCGGAGCGTGGTCGCGCTGGCCCGGGAAACAGACGTACCGCCACTCTTTCTCAGCTACCTCAACCGGCTGTCCGACCTGCTCTTCACCTTGGCGCGTTTGGCGAACCATCGCGCTGGCGTCGGAGACGTGACATGGTGAGACCACTGGTAGTGCGACACACGGCCGGGAGTTATGCCGTCATCATCCGCAGCGGATCACGGGCAGACCTTGCCGCGCTGCTCAATGAGCGCCACCCGGGTACCCGCGCAGCGGTGATCGCCGATTCCAACGTCGCGGCAGCCCTCGGCTCACCACTGCCAGCCGCACCGCTCTTCACCTTCCCGGCGGGCGAAGCGCACAAGTCGCGCGCAACATGGGCCGATCTCACTGACCGCTTGCTGGCGGAACGGTTCGATCGCCAGACGGTAATCGTCGCATTCGGTGGCGGGGTGACCACCGACCTGGCCGGGTTCGTCGCCGCCACGTTTCTGCGCGGCGTGCCATGGATCGCGGTCCCCACCACGACGCTGGCGATGCTCGACGCGGCCGTGGGCGGCAAGACCGGCGTCGACACCGGCGCGGGCAAGAATCTTGTTGGCGCCTTCCATTGGCCGAGTGCGGTGATCTGCGATCCAGCGGCGTTGAGCACGTTGCCCGAACGGAGCTACCGCGAGGGACTCGCCGAGGCGGTCAAGCACGCCGCGACGCTCGACGACCGCTACGGTGAGTGGATCAGCCGCAATACGGTGGCGATCGCCGGTCGCGACGGCGCGGTACTGGAGTCGCTGATCCGGCGCAGCGTCGAGCTCAAGGCCGACGTGGTCGCCGAAGACGAGCGCGAAAGCGGTCGCCGCGCGGTGCTCAACGCCGGGCATACTGTTGCGCACGCCCTCGAACGCGCGACCGACTATGCCATGCCACACGGCGAGGCGGTCGCGATCGGCCTGGTGCTCGAGACTCGGGTCGCCGAGCGAATGGGTGTCGCCCGTGCGGGAACCGCCAACCAGGTCGCCGCACTGCTCACCGCCCTCCGCCTGCCGATCGAGCCGCCATCGCTCGATCACGAGCGCGTGATGAACGCGATGGTTGCCGACAAGAAGAACCGCGGCGGCGTGGTACACGCCGCGCTGATCGCGTCGTTCGGCACGATGGCCCGCGACGGTGACGCGTGGACGCATGCGCTGGATCTCCGAGTGTTGGCGGAGATCCTCTAACGAGAGACGAGAGACGAGAGACGAGAGACGAGAGACGCGGAGGATACGCCGCCCCCGGAACGCAGCAAGGGGCTCAGGGCGATGGTTGTTCTCGTCTCTCGTCTCTCGTCTCTCGTCTCTCCCGTTTCTTCCGTTTCTTCCGTCTTTCCACATTTCCCACACAATCAAATCCACGCCACGCCGTGCCGTGATAATGACTTGTGGCGTTCGTGCACATCCATGTGGATACCGACCTGTGGATGATGTGCAGGAATCGCGCAACACAGGACGCCGCAAGTCCTTGCAATCTCGATAGTTACACCTCTTGACAACGGGTCTGCAATTGCGATCTTGCAGCCGTAGTTTCCTTTTCTCTCCCAAGAAAATTCAGCGTAGAGTGGGCCCATGATGCCCCGACGTAGCCGCCGTGTGCCAACGCGGGCGCGTATCGTGCCGGCGACCGCCGCCGAGTCGTTCGAGCAGTACCTGCGCGACATCAAGGACCTCCCGATGATCGGGAGCGTCGAGGAAGAGCGAGCCCTCGCACGCCGAGCCCGCGAGGGGTGTCCGGAGTCCGCCGAGCGATTGGTGACCGCCAACCTCCGCTTCGTCATCGCGTACGTGAAGCGCTATCAGGGACACGGCCTCGACTTGGGCGACCTGGTGGCGATCGGCAACGAAGGACTCCTGCGCGCGGTCCGCAAGTTCGACCCCGAACGCGGCGTCAAGTTCATATCGTACGCCGTGTGGTGGGTTCGCCAGGCGGTGCTGAAGGCGCTCGCTGAACAGACGCGCTCGGTGCGATTCCCGCTCAACCAGAACACCGCGGTGGTCCGGTTCGCCAAGGCGCAGGGCCTGCTGGCGCAGGAACTGGGGCGGACCCCGAGCGATCAGGAGCTCGCGACCGCACTGTCGCTGCCGCTGCAGGACGTGCGGGAGGCCAAGCGGCTGTTCGTGACGGAGGTGTCGCTCGATGCCCCAGTAGAGATGGGCGACGCCCGCGCCACCACGCTTGGAGAGCGCCTGCCGCTCGGCGAAGGGAATGAGATCGAGACGAACACCGACATCACGCTGCGGCGCGATTTTATCGACCGCCTGTTCCGCCAGTACCTCACGCCGCGCGAGCGCCGGATCCTCTCCCTGTACTATGGCCTCGACCCCAGGGAAGAGGCGCACACGCTCGAGGAGATCGGCGACGCCCTCGGCGTGACCCGCGAACGAATCCGCCAGCTGCGCGAACGGGCGTTCGCCAAATTGCGGGCCTGCCCGGAAGTCCGGTTCCTGGGAGAGTTCAGGGCGGCGTAGAACGGCCGGGAGCTCCTAGCTATTCTTCCAGCCATGCCCCCGTTGACTCCGCTCATCACCCTCACCGCAGCAGAGCTCGCGGTCCTCCGCGAGTCGCGCGTTTGCATTCCGGTTGACGACGCCGTGTTCCGCATCGAAGGTGCCGGGGCGATTGACTGTCTGCAGGGATTGCTGACCAACGACGTCGCCAAACTCGGCGACGGTGCCGCCGCGTGGGGCGCGTTCCTGACACCCAAGGGCATGATCATCACCGATGCGTGGGTGGTGCGCGACGGGACGTCAGCGTGGGTGTTGGTCCCGGCAAGCGCGCACGAGGCGACGCGACAATTGTTCGCGCGCACGATGCCGCCCCGACTCGCGAAGGTGATGGACCAGAGCGCCACCATGAAGGTGCGCTGGCTCTGCGGCACGACGCCATCGCCGATCGACGGTGCCACCATCGCGCGGCCCCGGGACGCGGCGCCGTTCACGGTGCTGATGCTGACGGCGAACGCGCCCGGGCACACCGCGCGCTTGGTCGAGCAGGGGTGGATCGCCGTCCCGAGCGGACGGGCCGATGTGGTCCGGCTGCTGGCAGGATGGCCCACCCTCGGCCGCGAGATCGACGAGAAGACACTACCGCAGGAGGTTCGCTTCGACGAGCTCGGCGGCGTGAAGTACGACAAGGGGTGCTACACCGGCCAGGAGACGGTGGCACGGCTGCACTTCCGCGGACATGCGAACCGGGAGCTCCGCGGGGTTTGCTGGGCCCCCGGCGAGCGGCCCACCGAGGCGACGGTGAGCGACGGCGAAAAGGTTGTCGGCACCCTGCGCACGCTGGTACAGCTCGGCGATCAAAGCGTCGCGTTGAGCGTCCTGCGCCGGGAAGTGGCGGTGGGCGACACGGTACGCACGGGTGAGAGCGAGGGGGTGGTGGTTCAACCACCCTTCGACTTGGGGGAACCCGCCGTGGCCTGAATACACGACGCCCAGGGCATCCGGGCCCAGGGCGTCAGGGTGCAGCAGAGCGACGAACGAAGGGTTACGGCTTCTTCTTCATCGGCGGCGCCATCGCCTTGGCCATCGAGTCCGCAGCCTTCTGCGAATCGGCCTTCATCATCGAATCCGCGTGCTTCATCGAATCGGCCTTGTGGGTCGAATCGGCCATCGTGGTCGTTGCGCCCGCCATACCAGCATCTGCCGCCGGCTTCTTGTCGCCACACGCTACGAGCGCCAGCAGGCCCGCAGCCATCAGGAACTTCCGCATTGCCTCTCCTTTTCGTTGATGACGTTGGTCACCGAGGCCGGTACCGCGTATCGGCCGCTGTCGCCCAGTGCACCGGGGAACAAGTTAGGGTCTGGCGGCGCCCTGTCAAGCTTCTAACCCCCTTCCCCGCCTCAACTTCCGGCCCCAGCAGGGGGTCAGGCTACCTTCCCGGTGGCATCGTTGCACCTCAGCGACGTACCGAGGGCACCGATTCCCCACCGTACGGATCCGACACTTGGAGCTTTCATGACCGGACACCCCCGCACCCTCGCCGAACTGAAACAGAGCCCCTGGGCCGAGGCACCGAGACGGGGACGATCGGTCCGCGACGAGCTGCGCACCAATCTGATCGCGCGACTCGAGACCGGTGAACCGCTTTTCCCTGGTATCCTCGGGTTCGAGGACACGATCGAGCCCGAACTGGTCAACGCGTTGCTGGCCCGACACGACTTCATCCTCCTCGGCACCCGCGGGCAGGCCAAGACACGTCTGCTGCGTGGCCTCACCGCGTTTCTCGACGAGGCGATTCCCGTCATTGCCGGAAGCGAGATCAACGACGACCCGTTCGCACCGATTTCGAAGTTCGCGCGCGAGCGACTTGCCGAGTGCGGCGACAAGACGCCGATCGCGTGGGCAACGCGCGAGCAGCGATACGTCGAAAAACTCGCCACCCCGGATGTCACCATTGCCGACATGATCGGCGATCTCGATCCGATCAAAGCTGCTCGGGGTGGGCATTTGCTGGGGGACGAGCTGTCGATGCACTACGGCCTGTTGCCGCGGGCCAACCGGGGCATCTTCGCCATCAACGAACTCCCTGATCTCTCCGGCAAGATCCAGGTCGGCCTCTTCAACGTCATGCAGGAAGGCGACGTCCAGATCAAAGGGTATCCGGTCCGCCTGCCACTCGACGTGCTGCTCGTCTTCACCGCGAACCCCGACGACTACACCGCACGCGGCAAGATCATCACGCCATTGAAGGACCGCATCGGTTCGGAGATCCGGACGCACTATCCGCGCACCGTCGAACTGGGCGTCGCGGTCACCGCGCAGGAAGCGTGGCTCGATCGCGGTGCGGCGCGCGTCGTCGTGCCGGACTTCATCGCCGAGATGGTGGAACAGGTCGCCTTCGAAGCGCGGCGCGACAAGCGCGTGGACAAGCGTTCAGGCGTGAGCCAGCGCCTGCCGATTTCACTCCTCGAGATCGTGGTGAGCAACGCCGAGCGACGCGCCCTCCGCGCCAAGGACCACCGCGCCGTCGCGCGCGTGGCCGATGTCTATGCCGGCCTCCCGGCGATCACCGGCAAGATCGAGCTGGAGTACGAAGGGGAACTCCAGGGGGGCGAATCGGTCGCCCGAGAGCTGATTCGGCGCGCCGCCGGGGCGGTCTTTTCGGACCGTGCCCCCGAGGCCGATGTGGCGGAAATCGTCACCTGGTTCGATCAGGGCGGCGCCCTCAAGATCGGCGTCGACGATCGCAGCGAAACCAGCTGGCGTGCCTTCGGCGTGATCCCCGGCCTGCTGCCGCTGGTATACGCCGCCAAGCTGGCGACGGCGAACGACCACGACCTGGCCGTGGCCGCCTGCGAGCTGGTGCTGGAGGCGCTCGCCGCGGAGCAGCGGATCAGTCGGAATGAGGAGTACGGTTGGCAGAAGGCCAGGGCGCGGCGGAAGGGTTACGGGGAGGAGGCGTGATCTCGCACCAGCTCCACAATCAGCTCCGCCGCCCGCTCCAGCCCTAGCCACCCCGCGTT
Organism: Gemmatimonadota bacterium; assembly: GCA_025357945.1. GTDB lineage: Bacteria > Gemmatimonadota > Gemmatimonadetes > Gemmatimonadales > GWC2-71-9 > Palsa-1233. The sequence continues at coordinate 88,611 of JANYLJ010000003.1, read as the reverse complement.
GATCACGAGATGGTAGTTCCTCGCATCGCTCCAATCGCGTTGGTACCAGCGGCGATGGTATTCGGCGCGGTGTCCGTCCACGTCGCGAATCTGCCGTTCCGCTTCGTCGAGTGAGACGCCCAGGCGATCGGCGATGATCTGCCGGCGGTATTCGATCGTTCCCACCAGCTTGATGTGCAGCGCGTCGTCACGCCGACCGATCACCGCGCCGGCGGCACGTCCGACGAGAACCGCGTGATTGCCGGCCGACTCGGCCACCACTTGTTCGGTGATCTGCTTGAGCCGGGCGTCCTCGGCTTCGGGCGGCTGCACCGACGCGGGTGTGAGCAACTCGGGATTGGACGCGGCGAGCGCCCGCACGAGCCGTTCGACGAACGTCGGCCCGCGCTCGACGCGCTCCTGCGCCTCGGCAGTGGTCATCCCGGCGCGTCGGGCGATCTCTTCCACCAGCTGATTGTCGACGAGGCGCCAGCCGAGTCGCTCCGCGACCGCGCGCGCGACGGTCGACCCGCCGGCGCCGTATTCGCGGGAGATGGTGATCAGCATGTTGCCTCCGTGGCGTACCAGAGACGGCGGCGCAGCGCGACCGTCCCGATCAGAAAGATGGTGCCGCTGATGATGATGCTCCATGGCGCGCCGAGGTGCTCAGCCACCAAGCCCGCCTGAAACGCGCCCAATGGCGCCAGTCCCAACACCACGAACGAGTACACGGCCATCACGCGGCCACGCAGTTCGGACGGCGCCGCGAGCTGCAGTCCGGTTGCGGTGACGATGCCCTGACTCGCCATCGCCGCACCGGCGCATGCCAGCAGCAGCAACGCGAGCGGCAGCCCGCGAACGAGACCGAGCAGGACCACGGCGGTGCCGAGCGCGGTCGATGCAACGACCGCGACGCGGGGACGAGAGAAGCGGCTGCTCATGGCACCCATGGTGATCGCGCCGATGGCGGCACCGACGCCGACGGCCGACGTGAGCAACCCGAAGCCGGTGGCGCCGACCTGCAGCACTTCGCGCGCATACACGGCGAGGATCGGCACGAAGCTCCCGGCGAACACCGTCAGCAGCACCATCTGCCACGCCAGGGCGTTCAGCATGGGATTCGCGCCAATGAAGCGCAACCCCGTGAACACGGACGGGCGCTCGGTCGACACCTTCGGCTGATATTGCTTCTGGATGCGGGAGAGGCCGATCAGCACCGCGAGGTAACTCAGCGCGTTGACGGCAAACGCCGCACCGGGTCCCGCCGCGGCCACGAGCAGGCCGGCAATCGCGGGACCGATGACGCGGGCGAGATTGTAGATGGTCGAGTTGATCGCTGCGGCGGAGACGAGGTCCTCGGCCGGCACCAGTTCGACGATGAACGCCTGCCGTGCCGGGACCTCGAATGCGGTCGCGAACCCGAAGATCGCGGCCAGTCCCCAGATCCAGTGCACGGTGATGTGGTGCGTCAAGGTGAGCGTGGCGAGCGCCGTCGCTTCGAGCAGCATGACGGTCTGCAGCACCATGATGAAGCGGCGCTTGTCGACCCGGTCGGCCACCACGCCGCCATAGAGGGTCAGCCCGAGAATCGGCAGCGTCGCCAGCGTGGCGGTGAGGCCCACGGCGAACGCCGAATGGGTGAGCTCGAAGACGAGCCACCCTTCGGCGATCGTCTGCATCCAGGTACCGACGAGCGAGATCCCCTGGCCGGTGAGGAACCGCCGGAAATCGGCATGCCGCAGCGCGCGCAATGGTCCGCGCAGCGCGCCGGTTCTCAGGTCGCGAAAAGGTCGTGCGAGTCGCGTGACAACGGCGTTAGCCATGGCGATCCCAAGGTAACGGGAGAGACGAGGGGCATGTCTCGGTTCTCATCTCTCGTCGCTCGTCTCTCGTCTCTCCCCTTACCTTGCACGGGTATGCGTTTCACCACCTACTCCAGATACGTCGCCGGGATGGCCGATCAGGTCAACCTGCAGGCCCTGCTCGACCAGCTGAGCGATTTCCTGCTGCAGTCAGGCTTTTCCGGAACACCGTGGTGGGGCGAGCCGGGCGACGGCGAGGGCGAGCGCACGCTGGACGACCTGCGCGAGGCGATCCTCAACGCACTGATGGAATCGGGGCAACTCACGCCCGATATGCTCACGGTGCTCCGCGGTGAATCCACCGGCAGCGACACGAAGGACGCCGAGACGGTCAAGGCGCTCGGCGATTTGCTCGACAAGATCGTCCAGCGACTGGTCGACGAGGGCTACCTCAAGCTCGGCCAGGGCCAGGTACCGGCGTCGCCGGAGAACCAGGGCGCCACCGGGCAGGAACGCGATGCAGCGCGCACGGTGCAGTTCGATCTCACCGAGAAGGGTGCCGACTTCCTCGGCTACAAGACGCTCAAGGAACTGCTCGGAGCGCTGGGCAAGTCGGCGGTGGGGGCGCACGAGACGAGTCACCTCGCCACGAGCAATGAAGCGGAAGCCGCGAGTCGGCCATACGAATTCGGTGACGTCCTCAACCTCGATGTCCCGGCGACGCTGACCAACGCGATCGCACGGCACGGCCTGCGGGTGCCGATCGAGCTCGACTACCAGGACCTGATGGTCGTGCAATCGGAGTATCGCTCGTCGGCGGCGACGGTGTTGATGCTCGACTGCTCGCACTCGATGATCCTGTACGGCGAAGATCGTTTCACGCCGGCCAAGAAGGTGGCACTCGCCCTGACGCACCTGATCCGCACCCAGTATCCCGGTGACTCCATTCGTGTCGTGCTCTTCCACGACACGGCGGAAGAGATTCCGGTGGCGGCACTGGCGAACGTGAAGGTGGGGCCCTACCACACCAACACGGCGGAAGGGCTGGCGCTGGCGCGGCGGATTCTTGCCGGACAGCGGCAGGACATGAAGCAGATTGTCATGATCACCGACGGCAAGCCGTCGGCGCTGACGCTGCCCAACGGCAAGATCTACGTGAACTCAGCCGGGCTCGACCCAGCGATCATCAAGGCGACGTTCGCCGAGGTGGCAGCGTGCCGGCGGAGCAATATTCTCATCAATACATTCATGCTGGCGAGGGATCGCCAGCTGGTGGAATTCGTGAAGCAGGTCGCACGGATTTGCCGGGGAAAGGCGTACTTCGCCAATCCAATGACCCTGGGGCAATTCCTGCTGATGGACTTCCTCAAAGGCAAGACACGGCGGGCGGCGTAGGACGGCGCACTTGACGCCGCGGTGGTCGTCCCCTAGTATCGTCGGCATGAACAACAGCGCGCGCCATCATTGCCATCATCACGTTCCCCAGTCGGGGCGGGTTGATGGTGTGTAGCGCCTAGCTGCACCGCAGTTCACCATCAACGCCGGCCCCGTGGCCGGCGTTGTGGCGTTAAGACGTCGCCACGCCGGCTGGTGTCCTGGGCCGAGAGGAGACCGAATGACGCCGGATCTTGCCGCTGGAACGCTGCGCCTGGCCCTGCCCAAGGGCCGGATGCAGGGTGGCGTATCGACCCTGCTCGCCGACGCCGGCCTGCCGCTGCGGGCGAGCGGACGCGCGTATCGCCCGACCATAGCGGCCGGCTGCTTCAACGCGAAGATCCTCAAGCCGCAGAACATCATCGAGATGCTCGCGGCCGATTCCCGTGACATCGGCTTCGCCGGTGCCGACTGGGTCGCCGAACTCGGGCTTGATGTGGTCGAACTGCTCGACACCGGGCTGGACCCGGTGCGACTGGTCGCGGCGGCACCGGCGTCGCTGCTTGAGCGCGGTCGGCTCCCCCGCCGGCGACTCACGGTCGCCTCCGAGTACCCACGCCTCACCGCCGACTGGATCCGGAACGGCAGCCTGGACGCGGAAGTGGTCCGCTCCTTTGGCGCGACGGAGGTGTTTCCGCCCGACGACGCCGACCTGATCGTCGACAATACCGCCACCGGTTCCACCCTGGCCGCCAATGGACTCGACATTGTCGCGACGTTGCTGACGTCGTCAACGCGGCTGTATGCCAATCCGCGCGCCCTGGCCGATCGCGCCCGGCGCGCCGCGATCGAGGGCTTCACCATGCTGCTCGCGTCGGTGCTCGAGGCGCGCAGTCGGGTGATGTTCGAGGTGAACGTGTCCGCCGGCCAACTCGAAGCCGTATGCGCGGCGCTGCCCTGCATGCGCGAGCCCACCATCGCGTCACTGCACGGCGATGCCGGGTTCGCCGTGAAAGCGGCCGTGTCGCGCGCACTCCTGCCGCAGCTGATCCCGCGCGTCAAGGCGCTCGGTGGCACCGACATCGTAATCGCGGCCCTGTCGCAGATCGTCCCGTGACCGGGCTCCGGGCAGCACCAGTCGTTGCGGCGGTCACCGCGTACGCGCCGTCCCGCCACCCGGCGCCGTGCGACATCGACCTCGCCGGCAGCGAAGGTCCCGGCGACACCGCGTTTCTCGCTCGCGCGCTCGGCGCTGCAGCCAGCGCCGGCAGGCACTATCCCGATGCCAGTCGACTCACCGCGGCACTCGCCGTGCGCCTCGGCATCGGCCGTGAACGTGTGCTGGTCACCGCCGGCGCGGACGATGCGCTCGAACGGGCGTGCCGGGCAGTGCTGGCGCCCGATCGCGACGCGATCCTCACCGCGCCGACCTTCGAGATGCTTCCGCGGTACGTCGCATTGACCGGGGCAACGGCGATCACCGTCCCCTGGTCGGACGACGCATTCCCTGTGGCTGCGGTTGTCGCCGCTGCGACACACCGCACGTCGCTGATCGCGATCGTCTCACCCAACAATCCAACCGGCGCGGTGTTGTCGATCGACGATGTCCGTCGCATTCATGACGCCGTCCCCGGCGCGCTGTTGCTGCTCGACCTCGTGTATGTCGATTTCGCGGACGTCGACCCGACGGCGGCGGCGCTTCAGCTGCCGCGCCTGCTGGTGGTTCGCACGTTCTCCAAGGCGTGGGGACTCGCCGGCCTCCGCGTCGGGTACGCCGCGGGTCCGGCCGATGTGATCGGCTGGATGCGCGCCGCCGGTAGTCCGTATCCCGTCTCCGGGACGTCACTTGTCGTGGCAGAACGCGCACTCGCTGAACGTGAGGCCGCCGTCGCGACCCACGTGGCCGCCGTGCGAACGGTGCGCGCCAGACTCACGGCGCTGCTCGAATCGCTCGGCCTCACGCCGGTTGCCAGTCAGGCCAACTTCGTGTGCGTCGCGACAGCGCACGCCACCTGGTTGCGCGATGCCCTGGCCGGGTTCGGCGTCGCCGTGAGGTCATTGACCGCGCCCGACACTGACCGACTCCGCATCACCTGCCCCGCCGATGAGGTCGCGTTCGCGCGCGTCGAGGCAGGCCTGCGGACGGCGCTGCAACCGCAAGCGATCCTGTTCGACCTCGATGGCGTGCTCGCCGATGTTTCGCAGTCGTACCGCATCGCCATCCAGGAGACGGCGGCGCGATTCGGCGTGCCGTTGTCGGCCGGTGCTATCCGCGACCGCAAGGCCGCCGGCAACGCCAATGACGACTGGGCGCTCACCACCGCGCTGATCCGCGACACCGGAAGAGACGCATCACTCACCGAAGTCACCACCGTCTTCGAGCGCCTCTATCAAGGCGACGGCAATGTTCCCGGACTCCGTGCAGCGGAAACACTCACGACCTCGCGACCGTGGCTGGCCGATCTCGCCCGGCGGTTTCCGTTGGCCATCGTGACGGGACGCCCGCGCGCGGATGCGGAACGGTTTCTCGCCAACGCCGGGATTCGCGACCTCTTCCGGGCCGTGATCGTGCGGGAAGATGGCCCGGCCAAGCCCGATCCCTTTCCGGTTCGTGCCGCCATGAACGCCCTCGGCGTAACCCGGGCGTGGCTGATCGGCGATACTCCTGATGACATCCGCGCCGCCCGATCGGCCGGCGCCCTCCCGCTCGGCGTCGTCGCCCCGGGTGACACCCCGGACACGATGACCCCGGCCCTCCTCGCGGCCGGCGCAGCGCAGGTCTACCACACTGTTGAGGAAATCACTTCATGCCTTCTGTGAGCGCGCGTACCGCGACCGTTTCGCGCACCACGCGCGAAACCGACGTCACGCTGCAACTGAACCTCGACGGCACCGGCACGACCGAGGTGCAGACGGGGATCGGCGTCCTGGACCACTTGCTCACCGCACTCGCGTTGCACGCCCGATTTGACCTGCACCTCACCTGTCGCGGCGACCTCGAGGTGGACGATCACCATACCGCCGAGGATTGCGCGCTCGCCCTGGGGTCCGCCATCGATCGTGCCCTTGGCGATCGCACCGGCATCGCGCGATTTGGCAGCGCGTACGCACCGCTCGACGAGGCGCTGGCGCGCGCCGTGATCGATTGCTCCGGTCGACCGTTCGCCCGCGTTGCCCTCGGATTGCAGCGTGAGCGGATTGGCGCGCTCTCGTGCGAAAACATCGGCCACGTCATGGCGTCGCTCGCCACGGCCGCGCGGTTGACCGCCCACGTGGACGTGCTGCATGGCGACAACGATCACCACCGCGCCGAGGCGGCGTTCAAGGCGTTGGCGCTGGCCCTGCGCGCGGCCGTGGCGCGCGACGGATCAGTTGGCGTCCCCAGCACCAAGGGAGTGCTGACATGACGGCGATCCCGCTCGGTGTGCTGGACACCGGCAGCGCGAACCTCGCCTCGGTGCTCGCCGCGTTTCGTCGCATGGGTGTGTCGCCGTGCCTGGTCCGCGACGCCGATGCGCTGCGCCGGGCTGACCGGCTGGTGCTGCCCGGCGTGGGTGCGTTCGGCGCAGTCATGGCCAACCTCCGGACGCTCGGCGCCGCCGATGCGCTCACCGAACGAATCACCAATGGGCGGCCGTTGCTGGCAATCTGTCTCGGGTTTCAGGTCCTCGGCGTGGCAAGCGCCGAAGCACCAGGTGTTGCCGGCCTCGGAATTTTTGGCGGCGTGACACAGCGATACCCGGCGAGTGTGCGCGTGCCGCAGCTCGGCTGGAACAGCGTCACGCCCACGCGAGCAGACGGCGTGGTGCAACCGGGTCACGCATTCTTTGCGAACTCCTACTACCTCGATGCAGCGGACGACGCATGGAGCGCGAGCTACGCCGAGCACGGCGTGCGTTTCGTCGCCGCCGCGGAGCGTGGCTCACAGCTCGCCTGCCAGTTCCATCCCGAACTTTCGGGTCGCTGGGGCGCCGCATTGCTGCAGCGTTGGTGGGATCGATGCTGACGTGCCGCGTGATTCCCTGTCTCGACACGACCGATGGTCGCGTCGTGAAAGGTGTCCGGTTCCAGCACCTGCGTGACGCCGGCGCGCCGGTGGAACTCGCGGCGCGATACGAAGGCGAGGGCGCCGACGAACTCGTGTTGCTGGATGTCACGGCAACGACGTCCTCGCGGGGCCACGCGCTCGACACCGTGCGGGCGATTCGCCGCGTGCTGGCCATTCCGCTCACCGTTGGCGGCGGCATTCGTGGCGTTGCCGATGCCGTCGCCGTGCTCGAAGCGGGTGCGGACAAGGTCGCGGTCAATACCGCGGCGTATCGGGATCCCGCGCTGATCACCGCACTCGCCGAACGATTCGGCGCGCAATGCGTCACGCTATCGATCGACGCCGCCGCGGCGGGCGATGACTGGATGGTGGTGGTGCGCGCGGGAACGGAGAACACATTGCGTTCGGTGGTGGATTGGGCTCGCACCGGCGAAGCGCTCGGCGCCGGCGAGATCCTGCTCACCAGCATGGATCGCGATGGCACGCGCAGCGGCTACCATCTGGCACTGCTGCAAAGTGTCGCGAGCCAGGTCGGCCTGCCGGTGGTGGCGTCGGGCGGCGCTCGCACACCGCAGGACATGATTGCGGCGATTGCCGCAGGGGCGGACGCAGTGCTGGCGGCCTCGATGTTCCATGATGGCGATACGACGATTGCCGAAACCAAGCAGGCCCTCCGCTCGGCGGGGGTGGCAGTGCGACTGTGATCATTCCTTCGATCGACCTGATCGCTGGGCGCGCGATGCAACTGGTCGGCGGGCGTGAACAGGCGCTCGACGCGGGCGATCCCTTCCCGTGGCTCGAACGCTTCGCGCTGGCGGGTGAAGTGGCACTCGTTGACCTCGACGCAGCACGTGGCGTCGGTGACAACAGCAGCGTGATCGCCCGCCTCTGTGCCACCTCGCCGTGCCGGGTGGGCGGCGGCATCCGTGACCTGGAGCGCGCCCGCTTCTGGCTGGATACCGGGGCTGAACGCATCGTGATCGGAACCGCGGCCGAACCGGCGTTCCTGCGGGCACTACCGCGCGAGCGCGTGGTGGTGGCACTCGACGCAGTCAATGGCGAAGTGGTGGTCGACGGCTGGCGGAGGCACACCGGCCGAAGGGTGCTCGAGCGGATTGTTGAACTCCGCGACATCGTCGGCGCGTTCCTGGTGACCTTCGTCGAGCGTGAAGGGCGTCTCGGCGGCACCGACATGGCGTTCGCGAAAGAGATCGTTGCGGCGGCCGGTTCGGCGCGAGTGACCATCGCTGGCGGCATCACGACGCCCGACGAAATCGCTGAACTCGACCGGATGGGTGCCGATGCGCAGGTCGGCATGGCGCTCTACACCGATCGCATCCTCCTTGCCGACGCGATCGCGGCGCCACTCACGAGTGATCGAACCGACGGGCTCTTCCCGACGGTGGTGGCCGATGAGCGCGGCGTGGCGCTCGGGCTGGCATGGTCGAGTCCCGAGAGCCTGCGTCAGGCGGTGGCGACCCGGCGCGGCACCTATCACTCCCGGCGGCGTGGCATCTGGACCAAGGGAGAGACGTCAGGAGCGACCCAGGTGCTGTTGCGCGTGGCGCTTGATTGCGATCGCGACGCACTCCGCTTCACGGTGCGGCAACACGGTGCGGGTTTCTGTCATCGCGCCCAGGCGACCTGCTGGGACAGCGGCTCTCCGCTCGATGCCCTGGCGGGTACGGTGCGGGCGCGCCTCGATGCACCCGCTGATGATTCGTACACCAACCGCCTGTTGGCCGATCCGGCGTTACTCGAGGCGAAGCTGGTCGAGGAAGCTGTCGAACTGGCCCGGGCGAGCAGCGCAGACGAAGCGGTTCGCGAGACGGCGGACCTCTGGTACTTCGCGTTGGTCCGGCTCGTTCAGGCCGGAGGACGGATCGCCGACGTGGAGCGGGAGCTGGGCCGGCGCGCCCTGCGCATCAGCCGACGACCCGGGGCGGCCAAGTCGTGGCTCGGCACGAGTGGCACCAGATGACCGCACCGTTGCTCCGGCGGGTGATGGCGGGGGATGTACGCCGTCGCGTGGCACCAGGGTTCGATGCCACCACGATGACGGCCGCCGCCGCGATCGTGTCCGACGTGCGGGAACGCGGCGCTGTCGCGGTACTCGCGCATGCGGAACGATTGGACGACTGGACACCGGGCACGCCGTGGCTTCACGACAAGGCAGCGCTTGCGGCCGCGCTCGACGCACTGGATCGGGCCACGCGGGAGCTTTTGTCGCGGGCTGCCACGCGGATTCGGCGCTTCGCCGAGGCGCAGCGGCAGAGCTTGGGCGACGTGGACGTAGCGGTGGACGGTGGCCGCGCCGGGCATACGGTACTCCCGATGCGGCGCGCCGGGTGCTACGCACCGGCGGGTCGCTTTCCGCTCGTGTCGTCCCTGTTGATGACCGTGGTGACGGCCAAGGCAGCCGGCGTGACAGAAGTGTGGGTGGCGACCCCGCGTCCCGGCCCGTTGATGCTTGCCGCCGCCGCGATCGCAGGCGCGGACGGGGTGCTCGGCCTTGGCGGCGCGCACGCGATCGCGGCGCTGGCCTATGGCGCGGGCCCGCTGCCGGCGTGCGATATCGTGGTGGGGCCGGGCAATCGCTGGGTCACTGCAGCGAAAAAGTGCGTCGCCGGTGACGTGGCGATCGACTTTCTCGCCGGGCCGTCCGAGCTGGTCGTGGTGGCCGATGAGAGTGCTGATCCGGCGATCGTGGCGAGCGACCTGCTGGCGCAGGCCGAACACGACGTCGACGCGTTAACGGTACTGGTCACCACCGATCTCGCGCTGGTATCGCGCGTCGAAGCGGAACTGGTGAGGCAACTCGCGTCCTTGCCCACGGCGGAGATAGCGCGGGCGGCGCTGGGCAACGGGATGGCGGTGGTTTGTGCCAACCTGGACGAGGTTGTTGCGGTGTGTGGCACATTGGCGCCGGAACACCTGCAGCTCTCGATCGGGTCACCCGCTGATCTCGCCAGCCGACTGCAGCACGCCGGCGCGCTATTCCTTGGCGAACGCTCGGCCGAGGTGTTCGGCGACTACGGTATCGGGCCGAACCACGTGCTTCCCACGGGGGCAGGCGCTCGGTTTACGGGTGGGTTGTCGGTGCTCAACTTCCTGCGGGTGCGGACGTGGCTTGATGTCCGCGACGTCGCCACGATCGTGAACGACGTTGCGGTGTTGGCCCGGCTGGAGGGGCTTGAGGCGCATGCGCGGGCGGCAGAGGCCCGAGCGATGAACGCCTGATGTCGCCCTGCGCGCAGCGCAGGGCGACACCAGGCATGCCGCGAACCTGCTACCTGGTAACTACCGTCTTCACCCGGGTCCCCGCCGCAAGCGTTGCATTCACGTCGACGCTATTGAGAATCGCCAGGTCCGCCGCCGTCACCACACCACTGCCCTGCCCCGCCAGCTCGTTCATCGTCGTCGACCGCTGCAGCGTCACGAGCCGGATCCACTTGCGCGGCCGGAATTGCTGGCCGGGCGCAGTTGGCCCGAACGAACGAAGCGTCTGGCGGATCTGCCCGCCGTACTGGCCCCAGGTGGTCGCGAGCGACAACCCCATCAGCTCGTACACCTGGCCGCCGTTCTGCACGAAGAGCACCTCGCCGTGAAGTTGCTGACCACTCTGTGACGTGGCGTTGAACTCGCCAGTCGTCGCCGGCAATCCGTTCACACTCGTTTGCTGAGTGCCCTGCCCCTGCACCCCTTGTTGCGTGAGGAATGCCTGCGCCGCCGCCTGTGCCGTGCCCTGCGCGGACTGCTTGAGCGACACTTGCGCGCCACCGTTCGGTTCGCTCAGCACGACCTGCGTGCTGCCATTGGCGCCCTGCCAGCCCGACGGGACCGCGAAATGAAACTTCAACACCGGGTGCACGAACTGGCCGTTCTCGAAGTACCCTTGCTGCGGATCGGCACCGAAGAGCAGTCCGTCGGTCATGGCGAGGAATGGATCGCGACCCACCTTGAGCCGCGCCGCGTTCTTCACCGTATCGGCCCACGCCTGCGTGTACGCCATGCGATCACCCGGATCCGGATGCGTTGCGAGGAAGCCCGGCAGCCTGCTGGACGAACTCGACTTGTCCAGTTGCTGGAGCGTGCGGTACGTCTTCGGCATTTCGCGCGGGTCATACCCGGCATGCACCGAATAACGATGCCCCAGTTCGTCGGCCATGCGCTCGTCATCGCGACTGAACTTGAGGAAATAGAGCGACGCGACAATGTTGGCGGCCTGTCCCGCCACGCCCTGTGCCAGGTCGGGCTTCAATACCGAAAACAATCCGAGGCCACCCTGCGCCAGCTCCTGCTGGGAGATCATCGCGACGGAATGCTTGGCGGCGACATGGCCGATCTCGTGCCCCATCACCGCGGCCAGTTGCGCCTCGGAATTGAGGTAGCCGACCAAACCCCGGGTGACAAAGATGAAGCCACCCGGTGCCGCGAACGCATTAACGGCCGGATCATCGATGACGTGAAATTCCCAGGGGAGTTTTGGCCGCTCCGACGCCTTGGCCATCGCCATGCCGATGCCGCTGACGTAGCGCTGCAGCGCGTCGTTGGCGACGAAGCCGGGGTCCTGTTGCGACGCCGCCAGTTGCTGACGACCCATGGCGATCTCCTGGCCCTCGGAAACCAGCGAAAGCTGGGACCTGCCGGTGACCGGGTTCGTGGCGCAGCCAGCCACGAGAACGACGCTGACAAGAAAACGGAGGCGCATCGGGGCTTTCTCCATGGTGAACGTTATCATCTGTAATGACGTCGGCCCCGGAAAATCCACCACGCGACCCCCGCATCGCCTTCATCCTCCGTCTCGGCCGCGCCCTGCATACCTCGGGCTACGCCGCCCACCGTCTGGAAGAGGCTCTCGAGCTCGCCAGCGATCAATTGGGACTCGAAGCCCAGTTCTTTCTCGACGCCCACGTCGATCATGGCCTCATTCGGCGCGCAGGACGACCAGCGCACTTTCATGATCCGCGTCGAGCCGGCGGAATCGGACCTCGGCAAGCTCGCCGGCGTGGACCTCGTCACCCGCGAGGTACTCAACGCCCAGATCACGCCGGGCGAAGGCTCGACCCGCATCGACCAGATCGAAGCGGCACCGCCACGATACGGCGCGCTGGTGCGGACGATCGCGTTCGGCATTGTCTCGGGCGGCGCCGCACGCTTTCTGGGCGGCGGATGGCATGAGATCGTGGCGTCAACCGCGATCGGACTTGTCATCGGTGCCCTCGCGCTGGTCACCCGGCGGCACGCCGCCCTCGAACGCGTGTTCGAGCCGCTCGCGGCGTTTGTGGCATCGGTGCTCGCCGCGGTGATTGCGACGACCGGATTTCCGGTGTCGGTCTTTCTGGTGACGCTGTCCGGCGTGATCGTACTGATCCCCGGATTGATGCTGACGACCGCCATGACCGAACTCTCGACGCGTCACCTCGCATCCGGCACGGCGCGATTCATGGGTGCCCTGGTGCTGCTGCTCGGCATCGCGTTCGGTATCGCCCTCGGCGCCAAGACCGCCGCGCTCGCGATGGGCACACCGCACTCGAGTGCCACGATCGAGCTGCCGGGTTGGACGCTGCTGCTCTCGCTGCTGATGTCGCCGCTTGGCTTTGCCGTCCTGCTCAAGGCCGAGCCACGGGACGTGCCCTGGGTCGTGCTCGCCGGGATCGTCGCGTTCGCAGGCGCCCGCGTTGGCTCGAACGCCTTCGGCCCCGAACTCGGCGCGTTCGTGGGCGGCCTGATGACCGGCGTCGGCAGCAACTGGTACGCCCGCCTGACCAACCGCCCGTCACAGATCACCCTGGTGCCCGGGCTGCTGCTGCTCGTGCTGGGAAGCGTGGGACTCAGCTCGCTCGCATCCCTGCTGGACCGCAACGTGACCGTCGGCGTCGAGAGCGCGTTTCGGATGGTGCTGATCGCGGTGTCGCTGGTGGCGGGAATCCTGATCGCCAACGTGGTGTCGCCGAGACGAAAGCTGCTGGCCCGCGTGGCTACGGCGGAGCGGCGAGCGAAGTAGAACGAGAGACGAGAGACGAGAGACGTTTCGAGCGTCGTCACGTGCGAAACAAAGCGCAACCGGGTGCTGTTCTCGTCTCTCGTCTCTCGTCTCTCCCTGTTACGGCCTCGACTGAACGATGATGCTGAGGTCCCCCACCGCGACGAACCCGGCGCCGTCGACAGCCATTCCCACCAACAGAATCGGTAGTCCCGTGGCGAATTCGGTCCAGGCAGTGCCGTTCCACCGCCACGCCCGGCCGTCGCCACCGATGGCGTAGATGTCGCTGCCGATGCCGCGCACCGCCCGCAAGGCATTGGTGCTCGGCCGCGGGAGCGTCTGCCACCCACGCCCGTCCCAGTGCAGCGCCGTCCCGGAATCGCCAACCACCCAGACGTCGCGCGGGGTCCGCCCCCACACACCGCGCAAGAGCTGCGTGGTGGGTGCGTCGAGGACGTGCCAGGCCAGGCCGTCGTAGCGCAACACGGTGCCGCTGTCGCCGACGGCCCAGACATCGGCCCATTCGCTACCCCAGACGTGGCGCAGGAACGCCTTCGAATGCGTGGTCGTGGCATGCCAGGCCGCGCCGTCCCAGGCCAACGCCGTGCCCTCGTTGCCAACGATCATCGCTCGAGCGTCCGGCGACCACCACACGGCGCGGAGCAGGCCACTGTAGGGCGAGGCCTCGCGATGCCAGCTGCTGCCATCGAATCGGAGGATCGTGCCGCTGTCGCCGACCACGAGTCGTGCCCGCGCTGACGGTCCCGCGATGCCGTACAGCGACGTACTGGTCGGTAACACGTAGTTCTGCCACGACGCGCCGATGCGCTGGAAGGCGAGGCCGCCCGAGCCGATCGCGATCGCCGGGCCGTCGGCCGGTGCGTGCACATCATAGAGCACAGCACCGTCGAGCGTCGGATGCCAGCGGCCGCCGGCGTCATCGAGGATGGTGCCGTACCAGCCGGCTGCGAAGTGTCGTCCGCCAGCCGCGACAATGGCGCGCAGGTTTTCGTGCGCCCCATCGGCCGGCATCACGCTCCAGTTGACGCCGTCGCCGCTGAGGATCCGGCCACCGTCACCGACCGCAACGAAACGTCCGGGACCATCGCTCCATACGCCGAAGAGATTCACGGCTGTTGGCGATGTCACCGTGCGCCAGACGCCGTTGTCGCGCAGCACGATCGTGCCGCCAGCGCCGACCGCGACAATTCGACCGGCGCCGTCACCAGCAACACCGAACAACCCGGTCGTGGTCGGCGATGCCACGCTGTGCCACACGCCGCCGTCGCAACACTCCAGCAACACACCGTTCTGACCAACCGCGACCAGCGCAGCTTCCGAGCTACCCCAGATCCCCCAGAGTTCGGCCGGGAGCGGCACCGACATCGGCCGCCAGCCCGCCGCGGAATGTCGGAGAATCGTACCGCTCGTCCCCAGCGCCCAGATCCGATCCCGATCGAGACCCCACACCTCGAGCAGCGTGTTCCTCGTGCCGCTCGAATCCTGGATCCAAGTGCCACCGGCCGTTCGATGCAACAGCACGCCGTTGCTGGCGCTGGCGTATACATCGTCGGTGTCGGCCGCCCAGACGCCGGTGAGGGTTTCCTGAGTCGGTGTGCTCTCGACGCGCCAGTCGGTGCCGTTCCACGCCAGAACCACGCCGTCCTGACCGGCCGCCCAGGCGCGGTTCGGCGCCAGAGCCCACGCCGCAAGCAACGACACATTGGTCCGCCCGTTCCGGACCACCACAAGCGAGGTGACCGACGACGGCACCAACGCCGATTGCCCGATCGGGTCGGCCAGGCAGGCAGAGAGGCAGAGTGAGGAGAAGAGGAGATATCGGCGCACGAGGGAAGCTACCTGTGGGCGGTGAGCCCTGCCCGCCACGCCGGCCACGACGATTCTTATTGCCATCCGGCCTCCCCCATATAGCTTCCTCGACGGGGAGCCACCATCGGCTCCCGCGAACTCCGACCCAGATGCCGACGATGCGACGTGCCACGATTGCCATGCTCGCCCTGACCGCCCTGACCGCCTGCGGCAGGAAGGGCGCCCGGCGCTCCGACTTTGACAACGCGACAGCCGCCGCGCTGGCATCCGGCGGGACCGGAACGGCGCTCGCCGACCAACCGAAACTGGCCCACGTCACCGGGTTCGAGATCGGCCACGGGCTCGACCGGAACGCCATGATTTTCGGGGGGCCGTCGCAGCGGTTCAACCAGGGCGATTCCGTCCTGATCTCGGTCCGCGGCCAATATCTCACGGCCGGTGCCGATGTCGGTGCCCGGATACGCCTGAAGACCACCACGATTGATTCGACCGGCGCCAAGGCCGCGGCACCGGATACGACCGGATTCAGCTACGTCGGGCTGCGGTTCGGCACCAACAAAAAGTGGACCAAGGGCACGTACCAGGCAGACGTCTTCCTGAACGGCAAGTTCCAGATGTCCCAGGATTTCATGATCGGGCAGTAGCGCGTCACGGTATCGCGTCGTCAGAGCGGGTCGGACATAGCGAATCGACGTCCAATCCTCGGTGGCAACCGATCCGCGAGGCCCGCTAGACTGCCAGCCATGCAAACCGTGAATCGCTTGCCATCCCGCCGTACCCTCCTCGGCGCCGTCTCCCGACGTGACGCCGAATGGGACGGGCTGTTCATCGTCGCGGTCCGGACGACCGGGATCGCCTGCCGCCCCAGCTGCCCGTCGCGCCCCGCCCGACCGGAAAACCTCGAGTTCTTCGCGACACTCGACGCCGCGTCCGCAGCGGGGTTCCGTCCCTGCCTCCGCTGCAAACCAGATCAACAGGCCGCCGAGCCGGAATGGTGGCCGCGGCTGGTGGGTGTGGTGGACAGCGCCGGTAGCGCCCGGCTCAGCGACAACCAGATTGCGGCACAGGGTTTCGACTCCGTGCGCGTTCGGCGTCACTGTCGCCGCGAGTACGGCATGACCTTTCATGCCTGGGTGCGCGCGCGGCGTCTCGCCGCGGCGCAGCATCGCCTCCGCGACGGGGCACCCCTCGACCGGGTCATCATCGACTCTGCCTGGGAATCGCACAGTGGATTTCGCGAGGCGTTCTCCCGATTGGTAGGCGCGCCGCCCGGACGCGCCCGCGGCGGTGAGCCGGTGATCGCAGCGACGTGGAACTCGCCGCTCGGCACGATGGTGGCCGCGGCGGTGGACGAAGGCGTGGTGTTGCTCGAGTTTGGCGACATTGCCCGAATGGAACGACAGGCACCGACGCTCCGGCGCTGGTTTCATGGGCCGGTGCTCGCCGGCTCACATCCTCATCTCGTGCAGTTGTTCGGTGAATTGGAAGAGTATTTCGACGCCAAGCGGCGCGACTTCACCACGCCACTGGTGTTGCGCGGCTCACCGTTCCAACTGGCGGTGTGGCACGCGCTCCGCGCCATTCCGTATGGCACGACCTGTTCGTATGCCGACGTGGCGCGCGCCGTCAACAATCCGAAGGCGGTTCGTGCGGTGGGCAGCGCCAACGGCAAGAACCGGCTGCCAATCGTAGTTCCGTGCCATCGCGTGGTGAACACCGGCGGCAAACTCGGGGGCTACGGCGGCGGGCTCTGGCGCAAGGTGAGGCTGCTGGAAGTGGAGGGAGTGAAGGTCTGACGACGAGAGACGAGCGACGAGAGACGTGCGTCTCGTCACCATTGCGGTATCACGAGTTTCAACCCCGCCGCCACCAGCACCACCGCCAGCACGCCGCGCAACGCGGGAGTCGGTAACCGCCTGCTACCGAGATACGAACCGAGGGCGCCGCCGACGACCGCCGCGACCGCCCAGATTGGCGCGACGTCGCGCACCACGCTGAGTGCCGCGTGTTGTCCCAGCAAGCCTGCCGCAGAATTTACGAGAATAAATGCCACCGACGTCGCCGCCGTGGTGCGGAGATCCGCCCAGCCGCCGAGCAGCAGCATCGGGCTGAGGAAGATTCCGCCGCCGACGCCAGTGAGACCCGCCAGGAAGCCGAGTGCGATACCGATCGCGAGTGCCAGTGGCACCGGGATGTTGCGCCTGACCTGATCCGGCGCCTGCAGCGTGACGACGAAGCGCACCGCGGAAAGCAGCAGCAGCACACCGACGACGACGCGGTACGCCGCGCCCGGCAAGGCGAGGCGGCCGCCGATGTAGGCGGCAGGAATGGAGCCGATGGCGAACGGCCAGAAGAGCGACCAGCGAAAATATCCGGCGCGCGCGAACTGCACCGTGCCAATGGCGGCGACCGCGACGTTCAGGGTCAGCGCCGTGGGTCGCATCATGGCCGGCGTTGTGCCGAGCAACGACATGACGGCGAGGTACCCCGACCCGCCGGCGTGGCCCACCGCGCTGTACAACAGCGCGGCCAGGAAGATCAGCAGCGCACCGGGAAGCGGGTGATCCATGGGAAGCCGTAGCTGCGTCTACTGCACTGCGCTGGGGCCCGCACCGGCGATCACGCCGAGTCCGACGAGCACCATCACCACCAACGGCACGAGGGGCGTGTCCATGTTCATCGCCGCGATTGGTGCCGCGAGCGCGAAGGCACAGAGCCCCCCGATGGAGCCGCCGCGCCGTCGTTCGGGGTCAAGCCACGCCAGGCGAACCAGCAGCTTGATGGCGAGCAGGATCGCCAGCGTCCCGAGCGCGATGCCGCCCAGAAAGAGCTGCTGGCGGCCGAACTGCTTCCCGAGCGCCCAGCCCAGCACCGCTCCGCCGTCGGTGAGTAACCAGGTGAGCACAACGACGCGAAGGATGTGCATAGGCTGGAGAGAAGACTACTGAATCGTGAACTCGTTCACCATCCCGTGCGCCGCGTGCGGCTGGCCGTCCTCAGAGGCCTCGAACGGTGATGGTCTCGCCCGCGGCACCGAGGGCGACGAGTGGCACACCGAGCGCGCCGCCGATCCACATCCAGGTCGGGTGTGGCAACGCCGTCAGGTCATGGATGATCACGGCCGTGAAGATCACCGTGAAGGCGAGCGAGGCGATCCGGGCCTGGCCGATTCGCGCGGCGATCCGGCTGCCGGCATAGGCGGCGAGCAACCAGCCGCACAACACCAGCGCCAGCGAGGCGAGCGGGAACTCACCGCGTTCGAGCGCAAGCTTGACCTGACCGATATTGGTGGGATCGAGCCCGGCCGGCATGGTCACCTGGTGGGCCAGCTGCTCAAGCAGCCGCACGATGCCGATCGCGACGGCACAGCCGATGATCACCGCGATAACCCGCCGAACCAGAGGGGACATGGATCCATCCTCGTCGAGTCTGCCGGGTCGTAATGCCCCGGCACGTGACAGAAGGTACCGGTGAGACCGAGGTATCGCCCGGAGAATCGGCGGGCGTCCTGAGGAGAAGATACGGCCGCTGCGGCCGGACGCTACTGCTGGCGACCACGTGCCTCGCTATTTCGGAATATGAAAGATCCTGCCCCACCTCGTTGCGGTGAAGAACGGCAGCGGCCGGTAGCTTCCCGCATCCCAGCTGTAGTAGATGATCACCGGCGTGCCGCGCACGTTGCCGCGGGGAACGAAGCCCCAGAAGCGGGCGTCGCGCGACATGTCGCGATTGTCACCCATCATCCACAACGAATCGCGCGGCACCACGAGCGGACCCCAATCGTGGACATCGGGAACGTAATGTCCCGGGTCCGGGCCGATGTAATGCGGCAACTGCAGCGCCCGCATCTGGCCGCGTGTCAGCGAATCCGCGCCGAGCGAGTATTCCGGCGGCATCGTCGCCTGGGCATACGGCTCCTCGAGCACCTGGCCGTTGCGGTACATCACGGCGGCTCGCATCTGCAGCGTGTCACCCGGCAGGCCGATCAGCCGCTTGACCAGGATCGAGTCCTCGATCGGCGAGATGAACACCACGATGTCGCCGTGGTGCGGCTGGCGAATCGCCGGCAGGTGGGCCTTGAGCAACGGAATCTTGGCGCCAAAGAGAAACTTGTTCACGAACAGCACGTCGCCCACCATCAGCGTGGTTTCCATGCTCGGCGAGGGGATGAAGTACGCCTGCACCAGGAAGGTGCTGAGCAGCAACCAGATGCCGACGGCCCACGCCGCGGCGCGGATCCACTCGAGGGTGGTCTTCTTCGCCTTCGCCATCCCGGTCGTCTTCGGTGCGGTCACGCGTCTCTCCCCTGGGCCGGCTCCGGCTTGAGACGCGCGGCGTAGCTGCGGCGCAGCTTGGCCACCTTCGGAGCAATCATTGCCGCGCAATATGCCTTCGCGGGGTTCCGCTGGAAATACTGCTGGTGGTAGGCGTCAGCCGGCCAGAAGACGTCGAGCGGCGTGACCTCGGTCACGATCGGTACCGCGAAGGTGTCGTCGCGCTCAAGCTCCGCGATGACCTCCCGCGCCACGGACTCCTGCGCCGGCGAGTTGCTGAGGATGATCGAACGATACTGGCTGCCCGTGTCGGGACCTTGGGCGTTCAGTGTGGTCGGATCGTGGAACGCGAAGAAGAGTTCGAGCAGGTCGCGCGCAGTGATCTGCGCCGGGTCGAAGGTGATCTGGGTCACTTCGGCGTGGCCCGTGTCACCGGCACACACGCGTTCGTAGGTCGGATTCGGGATCCGGCCACCGGCGTACCCGGACACGACGCGCTCGACTCCCTGAAGCCGCTCGAACACCGCTTCCAGGCACCAGAAGCAGCCACCACCCACGGTCAATGTTTCAGTCATTGTGACGTAAAGTCCCAGACCGCAATCGGCCCCGGACCAAACCGGAGCTGCGACTTTGGTCCAAAGCGGTAGATCGGGTTGCCGACCGCGGTGCGGGTCAGCGCGAACTGCAATTGCCTGACGCCGGCGCCGACAAAGGACGGAATCAGGTGCAACGTAAAGCCATCGAGCTTGATGATGGCACCCTCGCCTTCGGCGAAGACGGTCACGCCGTCGCGCGTGACCACCGCGACGATCTTCGCGATGTCGTCGACCGGAATCGCCAACGTCGCGCCGCTCACGTATGAAAGCAACTTTCGCGGATCGTAGAAGTGCGCGAGGAACCTGGCGTTGGAACGGTTGCTCGGCGGCAACGAATCCGTCGCCGCAAGCAGTTTTATCAGTCCGTCGGGATACTGCGTGATTTCGAAGCGCGCGTGCTCCGACGTGGCATCCTTCCCCGCGAGTCGCACCGTCTGGACACCGCCAAAGAGCAGCGCGAACTCCTGCTCGACGCGGTCTGGCGACACGGGAGTTTCCGGTGCGAGCCGTCGCATACGCACGAGGGTCGGATCCCGGGCGAGAACGTCGAGACCGCCGGCCACCTCCGTGCTCAGCGCGATGCCGATATCGCCCACCTGCCAGGCACCGTACTCTTCCGGCTTGACAATCGCGAGGTAGTTGTACTTCCCGAACAACCGCGTTGTGCCCGTGAATTCCGCGGACGTGAAGTACGATGTATCCATCGCGGCGAACTCCCCGCGAAACAGCGGCGAGTGTCTCACATCGTGGTACGTCGCAGAATCAATCACGATTGCCAGGTGATTGAGCACCAGCGGCACCTTCTGCTGCGCGGCGACCGGCACCACACCGAACATCGCGATCATCGCCGCGCCAGCGCGCCGCTTCACTTCGGGCCTGCCGTGGGCGCTTCGGCGAGCAGCGCCGGCACATCGAGCGGATGCAGCGTCATCGCCAGCGTGCCATCAGCGTGGCGCGGCCATTCGTCGTTGGGGCGATCACGGTACAGCTCGACGCCGTTGTTATCCGGGTCGCGGAGGTAGAGCGCTTCACTCACGCCGTGGTCGGACGCGCCGTCAAGCGGAATCCCCGCCTTCACCAGCCGACGCAGCGCGTCGCCGAGCGACGCCCGATCGGGATAGCGAATAGCGACGTGATACAGCCCGGTGGTGCCGTGCCCGGGAGGCGAACCACCGGCACTCTCCCAGGTGTTGAGGCCGAGGTGATGGTGGTAGTCGCCCGCGCTGATGAAGGCCGCGCTGTTCCCCATCCGTTGCTGAATGCCGAAGCCGAGCACGCCGTGCCAGAACGCCAGCGAGCGTTCGAGGTCGGCCACCTTGAGATGCACGTGCCCGATGTCGACCCGCGGATCGATCGCGGTCATCGCTCGCTCACGAGCCTCGCGAGCTGAAACGCGGCCATCGCGGCGACACCACCCACGACCAGCGTCTGCAGCGCGCTCCGCACCCGTGACGCACCGGTGAACTGGCCCTTGATCCAGCCGAAAATCGCCAGCGCGATCAGCGTGACTCCGACGGACCAGTGCAGCGCCGTCGCCACGTCGGTCGTCGCGAAGTACGCCGACAGCGGAATCGCCCCGCCAACAACGTAGGCAGCGGCAATCGTCACGGCGCTGCGCAACGCCCGGTTCGGATGCGGCGCTTCGAGGCCAAGCTCGAAGCGCATCATGAAGCGCACCCAGTCGTCGGGACGCCGGCGAAAGGACGCGACGACCGCCGCGCTCTCCTCGTTCGTCACGCCGTAGTCCGCAAACACCTCGGCGACTTCCTCCGCTTCCTTGTCTGGCACCACCGCCACTTCGCGGTACTCGCGCGCCAGTTCCGCCAGGTAATGCTCCGCATCGCTGCGAGCGGCGAGATAACCGCCGAGACCCATTGCGATCGCGCCGGCAACGATTTCGGCCATGCCGGCGGTGATAATCAGCCTGGTCTGCGAAATCGCACCGGTGAGCCCGGCGGCGAGCGCGAACGGAACCGTCAGGCCATCGGACATGCCGATGACGACGTCGCGCACGGCCTCGGGTGCCTTGAAGTGCTGCTCATGTGATGCTTCGGGTTGGTTCACGGTAACCGCTCGCTTTTCGGGAATCGGCGCATCCAGCGCTCCACCTCCAACAGCCAGCCCTTCATGAAGCTCCGCGTTGATTCGTCGATGAGCCTGCCGGCGGCGTCCACCTTTGTCTGCGCCCGCCCCACCAGCACCTGCGGGAGCGTGAACGTCGGCGCATTGAGCGCGACAAGCGTCTGGCGAAGCGCGTGCTGCGATCTCGCCGTCCCGATCACACCGTCCGACGCGCCGAGAATCGCGGTGGGAACGCCGTCCAGGCCATGCGGTTCGGGCGGCCGCGAGCACCAGTCGAGCGCGTTCTTGAGCGGGCCGGGAACCCCGTTGTTGTACTCCGGCGTGGCGATCACGAGACCGTCGGACTGACGAATCGCCGTACGCAACGTGACGACGGCGTCGGGCAGGCCGTGGGCGTCTTCGTCATCGCCGTTGTACACCGGGATTCCGGCGATGGTGCGCAGCGTGAAGCGCAGCGTCGCCGGGGCCAGCTCCGGCAGCGCCCGCAGCAGGGCCGTGTTGTACGAACCGGCGCGCAGTGAACCGGAGAGCGCAATCAATTCCAGGACTTCAGGCATTCACCACCCCGCGCGCGGGTCGGGCAGCGGTATCAGGTGCGTCAGGATCTCGGCGCGCCGCCCTGCGAGCGTCGGTGGCAGGACGAGCTCGCGCCCCAGGCGTTCGAGCGGCAGGTCCACCGTGAACCCGGGACCCTTGGTCGCCAGTTCGTAGAGAACACCGCTCGGTTCCCGGAAGTAGATCGAACGGAAATAATAGCGTTCCACAATCGGGGTGGACGAAACGCCGCCGCGATGCAGTCGTTCCAGCCAGGCCTCATGCTCGTCGAGCTCGGTCGCCCAGGCGACGTGGTGCACCGTGCCGGCGCCGGCCCGCCCGGGCAGGTCGGGCGGGACGGCGTAGGCGATGGTGCCGTGGCGAGCCTTGCCCGCCAGTTGCCAGACGTCGTTGCCCAAGGGCGTCGCACCCATCACCCCTGCCAGGAGCCTGCCCGTCGCGGCGACCCGGCCGCCGTATGCGCGTACGCTGGCGAACCCCTGCAGGGCGAACTCTGCCGGGACGTCGGGGTGCCGGGCCGTCAGCGGGGTATCGCTCGACGTGGTGACGACCAGTTCGAGGCCGAGCCCTTCGGGGTCGTCGAAACGAAGGCGGTCGTCGTGCCGGGTCGCGGTGATATCGTGGCCGGCAAGCCGCTTCTGCCAGAAATTCAGCGCGGCGGCCGTGCCGACCCGGAGCGTGATCCGATAGACCATGCCCGACCCGGCGCGGCCGCGCAGCGCGCCCGGGTACTCGAAAAAGGTCAAGTCGAAGCCGGGCGACCCTTCCTCGTCACCGTAGAAGAGGTGGTAGACGTACGGATCGTCCTGATTGACCGTCTTGGCTACCATCCGAAGCCCCAGCACACCGGTGTAAAAGGCGAGGTTGCCGGGGGCGTCGCCGGTGATGCAGGAGATGTGGTGGATGCCGTCCAGGTGCATGGCGAAAAATAGCTGGGAGCTCCCGGCTCCTCGCTCGAAGTTCCCCCGCCCCCTTGCGGAATCCCGATACCGGCGTTTTATTCCTATTCTACGATCACCACGTGCCATTCCGGCATCATGGAAAGATTTCAGGGGAACGCTATCAGGGGATCGGCGTTTAGCCGGTCCCCTGTTGAGTTTCCTGATCGTGCGTGCCAGCGGCAGATCGCCGTGAGTGCGGAAGTCGACCCGGCGCGAGGGTTTGATCGCGAAACTGTAGTCGGTCGCACGGCATCTGACCGGACTCCGATTACACCATCTTTCAGGAGCAGGACAGCATGCGTACAACCGGCACAGTCAAGTGGTTCAATGACGCGAAGGGCTTCGGCTTCATTACCCCCGAGAACGGTGAAAAGGATTGTTTCGTTCACCACTCGGCCATCCAGGCCCAGGGCTTCAAGTCGCTTTCCGAAGGGGAGCGCGTCGAGTTCGACATCGTCCAGGGCGCCAAGGGCCCGGCGGCAGAGAACGTCGTGAAGCTCGGCCGCTAAGGCCAAGCCCGTTGCGGCCTCAGGGCCACGACGCCGGACGGCCGGCTCACCTCACGGTGAGCCGGCCGTTTTGCTTGCCTCTCCGAGTGAACGCGAGGAATCCTGAACGTCCGGGCTTGGGGCCGTTGCGCTCCTACCCCCGCACCCGCGCGCGGTACCAGTACAACGTGCCGAGGATGATCAGCGACATCATCGTGGGAAACGAACTCATTTCCAAGCGGCGGGCAAGCGAGTCACCAACGAGCACATTGGCGGCAGCCATCCCCACCGCGAAGCTCAGCCACGTGAGCGACCGCAACCTGCGGCGGAACCGTGGGTCAACACCCGGATCGCGCCACGTGGCGACGAACAATGTCATCGGCAAGAGCAACACGACGAGATAGTACTTCCAGGTCAGCGGCGAGAAGATGACGGCGACCAGCAGGACAATGCTCCATTCCGCCACTGCGGAACGGCTCCGCGGATCGTACCGGCCGCGGAACCACCAGCCCGCCAGCGCGGCGACCAGCGCGAGTGCACCCACCATCACCCAGCGTACAACCGGGCTCCCGGATGGGGCGATGTTGTCAATTCCAGGCACCGTGAATGGCACGATTCCGTGCCCGATGATCCGATCGACCATGGCCTGGACCGAGACGTTCATCGCGCCGACCCCCTGACCCCGCCGGAAGAAATCGAGCCAGTGGCTGAACTGATCGGCGAACCCTTTCGGCCCGTAGAACACGAGTGGAAGCAGCGACCATCCGACCGCCGCGATTGTCGTGAAGAACGCCGGACGCCATTGCCGGCGCCAGACAAAATACGGAACGAAGACGACTGGCATGACCTTGAGGGCGGCGGCTGCGCCGATCAGCAACCCGGCGCGCACGTCACGGCCCGCACGATGGCAGACCAGCCCGGCGAGCACCAGCGCGAGGATGATGATGTTGACCTGCAGGTGCTCGAAATTGCTGAGGCTCCAGCGCACGGAGAGCAGCAACGGCAGCAGCGCCGCGCCGCTGGCGATGTCGATTCCGGCATCGCTCTCGCGAGACACGCCGGCAAGCGTCAGGCGCCGATCGTACACCAGGCGAATGGACGCGGCGAGGGCGTACACCAGCGCGACCCAATTGAGCACCAGCCACACGACACGGCTGCCGATGGGCGAAAGACGCGCGATCAATGCGAGGGGAACACACACCAGGCCGAAGAACGGCGGCCAGTTGTTGAGGCCCGGCGGCGCGTCGCGATAGATGTCGCGACCGGCGAGTCCCAGGTCGCCGACGATCAGGTACCCGGCGAAATCCCCCGCCCGGTGAGCGTACGACGCCGTCAGTCCGATGACGATCAGAGCGGCGAAGAAGAGGAATATTCGCGTAGAACGTGGCAACTTCACGAGTGACCGCCGGGACCGGCCAGATCAGGGCTCGCTGATCGGTCCCGTGGTCGGCGCCCGGGACGGCGCCGCGGGAATCGTCACCGGATCGCCATGCTCGAGCGAGGCGAGGAACGAGCCGAGCTGGTAATCAACGTAGCCCAGGTGCCAGGACTTGTTGGCAGCCGATCCGGACAGGAAGAACTGAATCACGTCACGCGACGCATCATAGGTCACCGACGCGCGATACAGCGTCCCCGTGGTCCACGTCGCCTCACCCCGGCGAAGGAAGGGAATGCTGTACGTCGTCCAGTTCACGCCATCGCGGCTGCGTGCGAAGAAGAGGTCCTGCCCCGCACAACGATGAATCGGGTAGGCGATGTACACCGCCCAGTATTCGTTGCGTTCGGGCACCCACATGGCATCAATGTGCCAGATGTTCATACCCGGTTGGGTCAGGGTCATTTGGGGAACGGTCCAACCCCGTTCCGGAGCCGTGGGTAGCAGTGCACCAACAGCGCTCCCGCGCTGCATCATCACGTGAGTGGTGCGTTCGGAGCAGTTCTTCGGACCCGCATCTACGTACCAGAGGATCGGTGTTCCGGCTGCGGCGAACGTCACCGTGGGAGACACCATGCCGTGATTAGGCCGCCGAAAGACGAGGACGGGCTTGCTCCAGTGAACACCGTCGGTCGACGCGGTGGACCGGATCAGGTTGTGGGTCGCGCTGACTTCGCGATACAGCAGCAGCAATCGCTTGCCGGCCGCATCGTAGCTCATGTCCGGATCGGAATTGTAGCCACGCTTGCCCGGCGTCTTGGCGAGCGGGTTGACGAGTCCTGCAGGCACCTGCCAGCGCAGCCCATCGTGGCTGACCAGGATCGACGGATTTTCGAACGCCTCATTCCCTCTCGGGAACGGCGTCATGGCCATCCAGTATTCCCACCCCTGCCACGCCGTGGGGAATCGCACCACGTCGGGATGGACCGCCTGGCCCGACCCTTCGTACGTCGGCACGTTGAGCTGGACCAGCGCCGTGAGCGGGATCGGCGAGTTCGATGTTTCGACGAACGAGGCTTCGATCTCCGGCGTAGCCTGTGCCAGCGGCACGTCGCCGCCGCATGCGGCAGTCAATACGGCCGCCGGGAAATACAAGTACAACTGCCGGTACAGCCTCACCCGGGCGCTCCCAGAACGTGGCGATCGAACATGACAACGGGGGTTGCCAGACTTCGGCGCAGCAAGATCGCCTCACCGGGGTCGAACCGCCAGTGTGGCGCAGGCGCTACTGGGTACCGCCGCCAAACCGGATACCGACGACGACAGGGAAGAATCGCAACGGCTGCGGACCAACCCCCGTGACAAACCGTCCTTCCACAAAGATTGCCGCCGACCTGAAGCGGAAGATCAGCCCCTCGCCAACCTGGAGCCCCAATCGGGAATCGTTGATCGGGGCGTCGTTCGGGTCGTCGCTGGAAAAACGGCGACTGAAATGTCCCACGCCGAGCAGTGCGTAGAGGCGGGGCCGGGCGCCCTGGAAATGATAGACCACGTTCGCCATCGCGTTGATGAGGTGCGTGGTTTCGTGGAACCCGATCCCGGTCGTATCGGTGTTCGTCGCGTACGACAAATCGAGGCGTACCGCGAACGGATGCTTGCCGAACCGATGCTCCCAACCTGCGGTGATATCCGAGCCGTTATTGGCGTACGCGTTGAACACGCCGGCCGGCAGCGAGAGTCCGGCACCGACCAGCCAGGTCGTGTTCGATTGTGCGGCAAGCGGTGGGGCGGTAAACATGACCACCAGCGCCGTCAGGCCGGCGCCGGGGCGTCGCAGGTGCATTCAGATTTCCCAGCCGGCTCGATAGCCCGGCTTGAGGTATTGATTGGCATCCGGCACGTTGGTGACCGACATGTTCGTCGCGTCATAGCGGATCTTCTTCCCCTGCCCGGCCCGCAACGCGACGATGCCGAGCAGCATCGTCTCGGTGAGGCCGGCGGCGTACTCGAACGGGCAGGTGGCCTTCCCCTGGCCCTTGCACGCCTGAGCCCAGTTCATTTCGTGCGTCACCGTCACGCGCGGATAGGTCTGTGCCACGGCGGCCGTTTTCTGCATCAGGTCGCGCGGGTACAGTTGCGGGTTCTGGCCGTACGTCTCGTGCAGCAGGACGCCCTTGTCGCCGATAAAGAACACGCCGCCCTCGCTCTTCAGCACGACGTCGTCGGGAAGTGCGGCCGGACGCGGCGGATAGAGCCCGCCGTCGAACCAGCTGAGGCGCACTGGCGGCTCGTTGCCGCGCGCCGCGAATTCGTAGTGTACCGTGGTCGCCATCGGGTAGGTCGCCGGATTGCGTGCGCCACCGCCCCACGCCGTCGAGGTCGCTTCAATGCTCGTGGGTGCACCGAGCCCGAGGGCCCAATACGGGTGGTCGATCAGGTGCGCTCCCATGTCGCCGATCGCACCGACACCGAAATCGAGCCAGCCACGCCAGTTGAACGGATGATAAATCGGGTGGTACGCCACGTCGTGCGCGCACGGTGCCGTGAACAACTCCCAGTTCAATGAAGCCGGCGGCGAGTAGTTGTTGTTCCACAGGCCGTCGGCGATCAGGCTGTTGATCATGCCCTGGTTCCATTCCGGCGCGCCAGCCTGCAGCTTGGGGCTCCCGGGCGCATACACGACCTCGGGCTTCGCCGCCGTCGCGGGCAGCGGCGGAACCAGCCGGGCCGGCCGAGGAACACCCTGCGGCCACCAGCCGGTCGGACGATTCGTCCAGACCTGCACCTCGCGCACCGGCCCGATCAGTCCTGCCTGGACCCACTCGTTGATCAGGCGCGCTTCGTTGCTGGAGTGGCCCTGGTTTCCCATCTGCGTCGCGACGCCACTGCTCTTGGCGAGATCGCGAAGTACGCGCGCCTCGTGCACGGAGTGCGTCAGCGGTTTCTGGACGTAGACGTGCTTCTTGAGTTGCATCGCGGACTTCGCGATGATCGCGTGGGCGTGATCCGGCGTGGCGATTACCAGGCCGTCGATGTCCTTCTGCTGGTCGAGCATCTCACGAAAGTCGGCATAGCGCTTGGCCGCGGTGAACTGGTCCCGCAACCTGAGCGCGCTCGCGCCCGGTTCCCGGCCATTGGCGATGCGGAGCCGACTGGCGAGCTGTCGATCGACGTAACCGAAGTCCACATCGCACAGCGCGACGATGTTCTCGCCACCGAGCGCCTCGGCGTTGTCCAACCCTTTGCCGCCGGCGCCCACGATCGCGACGTTGAGTGTGTCGCTCGGCGCCTTGAAGCCGCGGCCGAGGACGTGCCGGGGAACGATCATCGCGCTCATCGCCGCGCTTGCCGTGCCGGCGACGAAGTCGCGCCGGGTCACCTTACGAGCAGACATGGAGCTCCGCCTCGAGTTGATGGATGTGACGGAAAGTTACGACCAAAACAGAGGGGAGAGAAGAGAGAAGAGAGGGGGAAGGGGCGGAGGATCGCTGCGTTACGGGCCGATCCCTCGCTGCGCTCGGGATGACGACCTCCCGCTCGCTTCTCTCGTCTCTCGTCTCTCGTCTCTCTTCTCTCCCTATTGCCCGCCATCCGTGGCTGCCTGCACCGCCTGGCGAAAGTCCAACGGTGACTGGATGCCGTCGAACGGTTCCTGGGTCCCGCCGCTGCCGGTGACGACGATCTCGCCGAAGCCGAACAGGCGACCCCAGAGACTCTGGGTCACCGCGATCCCTTCGATTTTGGGGAGCAGCAGTTCCATCGATCGCGTCGTCAGCACGCCGAGCTTGATGATCACCCGCTTGTTGGTGACCGCGAACTCCGAGCTGCGCCGGCGAACCCAGCCTGCCCCGAGCAGGATCAGGGCGATCGCGATCGGCGGGATTGCCAGGACCCGGCGCTCGGCCGAGATCGCCCAGAGCGCCAACGCCACCATCACCAGCGCGACCAGCACCGGGACGACGAAGATTTTCCAGTGCAGTCGGGTGCGGTACCGGACGACTTCACCGGCGAGCAGATGGGTGTCGATGTAGCTCAAGAAATCTCCTGTCGTCCGGTGCTACCCTTTTCCCAGCGCCGCGAGCGCGCGTGCCAGTGCCACACGATCTGCCACGGGCAGCGCGGCGGTAAACTCCTCGCGCACCTTGGCGAGTTCGTGAGCGCCGGCGACTTGCCGCTCTTCGCCGAGGCGGGTGACGGCGGCAAGGACGCTGCGGCGATCGGCTGGATCATCGACTCGGCGCACCAGCCCGTCCGCTTCGAGACGGTCCACCAGCTGCGTCATGTTGGAGCGCACGCAGCTCAGCCGCGCCGCAAGCTCGCTCAGCGCCAGCGGTTCGCCGGCTTCCACGAGCTGAGTCAAGACGCCGAGCTTCGACATCGAGAGGCCGACCTGTCCGAGCTGCTGCTCGATCCGGTCCTCCAGCGCGTGGGCGGCGCCGAGGAGGGAGAACATTACTTCGGGCGCGGTGCTCGGCGTGGCCATTTCGGACGCTGTCGCGGGACTATTCATATATGAACAATAACGGATAGACAGTGAGTCGGCTAGGGCTCGGAATTTTTCTCCCATGATCCATACATCGGATTGGGGAGCAGAAAATAGCGGACACCAAAATCGGCGTAGCCCCCCGACACCGTCCGAACGGCCTGCGTCAGGGTGGGAAAATCCTGGATGTTGTCACCCAGCCATTCGACCACCTTTAGCGCCGGCACGCGAGGAGCTGCGGTGCCGCGCTGGATCTTCTGGAAGCGTGGGTTCTTGTCGCTCGTTCCGACCGGTTGGCAGAGTATGACATCGGCTTCGACACCGACGCTTTTGAGGTTTTCCCGCGTTGGCCCGCAGAGCGAGTCGGCACGATTGGTCACGATGGCGATCCGCCCGCCCATCGCGCGAACCTTGCGGGTGAATTCCACGGCGCCGGGCACGGCCGTCGCGGCGCGCTCGCGCACCCAGCGCGCCCATTCGGTTTCGGTGAAGCTCTCGTTGCGATCAGCGAGCCGCCGTTCATGCAGTGAATTATCGAGGATGGTTTCGTCAGCATCGAGAATCACTGCCCAACTGCCAGTGCTGAGTCCGCGCGTGAGTTCGGCGAGATGATCACCGGCATCGCGATACACCTCGAGCGCGATGCCGCGATACTCGGCCGACGAGCGAAACCAGTGGATGTCCTTGCGGCCGCCGGCGATCGACGCCATCGGCTGCGGCGCCACGGTGGCGCGCGGGTGCGACGCGCACGCCGCGACAAGGAGGGTCGCGAACAGGGAGGCGATGTTGGCTGCGCGGCGCACGCTCATGTCACTTCCTGGCTTGAAGCCGTGACAGGTTCGGTGGATCCTCGCCGAGGGCGGAGGCGAGGTCGGTCAGGTGTTCCTGCTCCTGCATGAGGATCTCGCGAATGTGTTCGGCCATGGCGTATTCGCCCAGCGCCTCGCACTGCTTCACGCGGGCGCGGTATTGCAGGATCGTCTGGGTTTCGTTGTCCAGATCGAATCGCAGCATCTCCTCCGGCTTGTCCGACGTCTTGACGGACTTCGGCGTCACGGTCGGATCGCCGCCGAGGTAATCGATCTGCTTCGCGATGATGATCGCATGCTCGAGTTCCTCGCCGGCATGCTTCTCCAGCTCGCTTGCGATGGACATGAACTTGGCCCCCTTGATCACCTGCGAATAGACCACGTAGGCGATGATCGCCTGGTATTCGCGGGAGAGGTCGTCGTTCAGCAGCTGGATCAGCCGCTCACGGGTGACCGGCGATGCATCGGGAGTTTTCGGGGATGGCTTGCGCGGCATGGGAGGTCCTGTCTGTTGGTGGAGAGAAGTCTGACACATCAAGAGACGACTGTCCAGACCGGGTTCGCACGGTCACGCTCGCTCCCAGTCGGCGACCGGTCCCGGCACAATGCGGAAAAGCGGGTGTGTCTGCGGCGCGCTCGCCGCGAGGAGCCCACGGTACCTGGCCGGATGCCGCGTGCGGAGCTTGCGCTTGAGGTGGGCCCACTCGAAGTCGACCTGACCGCTCGGGACCGGAAGCGGCGACGACGTGCGGCGACGGATGAACTTGGTCGCATCGAAGGTGTAGCCGCGTGCGCACGCTTCGTCGAATACGCCTTCAAGATATCGATCGACCGTGGCTGCCGGGTCACGCGTCGCCCTGAAGCGCTGGAGTTGCGGGTGGTGCTGATAGCCGCGGGTGGCGCCGCCGAGAACCGAGCGGGCCAACAGGGTCTCGCGCCAGAGCGCGACGAGACCCGCCGGGTCGAGATACTTCGGGTGGAGCGACCAGAGGCGCATGCCGGAAGAATATCGGCAGCGACCCTGGTGTGCGTTATTGGGTCAATCGAGTTGCCGCAAAGGTCAGTCGCGCGACCCGCTGGAAAGTTTGGCTGGGCGTGCCGTTTCCGTAGAAATAGTAGATCACGGAAATCGTGCCTGTCGCTAGCGCACCCTGGAAGCCCACGTCGACGTCCATCGACATGAGCCGTTGCCCATTGATATTTGGCTGAACGTTGCTCTGCACGCAGAGCGGGACCCGGAGCGCGGTCAGACGACCGCTCGTAATGGTCCCGTTGAACACATAGGAATCCTCGGAAATGTTGCAGAACGGGTTCGCGGGTGCGGACTGCTGTACCAGGTTCCAGCCGCTGTTCTGGGGGGCCGTCGGGATTGTCAGTGACGCATTCGGGAAGGTGGCGATCGAGAAGATGTTCTCGGTGAGCCCGTGCATGACTGTGGCCAGGGTGACCGACGTGCCCTCGAGCAGGTAGAGTCCGACCGGCGCGGTCCGAGGCGGGGAGCCGGTCGGCGTGAAGGCCTGGTCGACGAACCTGATTCCACCCTGGGTGGTTCCGTTAGCGATTCGTGCCAGGATTGTGCTGTCACCTCTCCAGCGACTGTCGTAGCCATTCAGCTGGTCCTGGCCCGAACTGATCGCCAGGGTCATGGAGGTGAACTTCCAAGCGAAATACGGCGTGGTGATCACCACGTCCACCGACGCCGTGGCCACCTGCAGCTTGGTGGTCTTGTCGCGGGCGATCACCTTGACGGGATAGGTGCCTGATGACGCCCACTTGTGGGTCGTCGCTGCGGTGGTCGTGAGAACCTTCGGATTGAAGTCGGCGAAGTACCACAAATACTCGAGGTTTCCGGGTGCCCCGGGGATCGACATCGTCAGGGCGACGTCGGCGTTGGCGGTGCCGGTCGGCGCGGAAGGCGTGATCGTGGCCGGAAGCTTGACGTAGCGTACCGTTTGCCAGTCGAACCACGCCCTGCCGTTCGCGGTGCTGGTACTGCTGCCCGGCCCCGGCTGGTAGAGTGCGAAGCCGGAGGTCGCTTCGAGCCCGGGCGCAATGTCATTGGCCGAGAAACTTGCAGCGGTGGCGAATGTTGCCGGGAGCGCCCCGTAGCTTCCGTCATTTCTGCGAGAGACACGACGCCACAGCAGTATCCGGGTATCCTCGTGAGTGTCGAGGGTCAGGAAGCCATTGTTTGGGCAGGCCGCGCACCTCCACCAATGGACCAATGGATCTACCAGGAAGACCTTGGTGTTATCAAGATCGGCGTTAGAAGTGTTCTCGGTCTCCGGCACGACGAACCCGCGAAGCTGCGGGGAGGGCCAGCCCTCCAGATTGCCAATTGTCCCTGCGGTAACGGTCGGCCACTCCGCCGCCATTTGGTCCTCCAGGAAACTGTTCCATATCATTGCCACTCCAATTCCCACCACGGTGAAGACGCCACCTCCGCTCGTCGTCACCGTGAATGGAGTGATCACCCCGTTGTCGTCAAACTGCACCCGGAACGCCTGCCCCGGCACATCCGGGATCGCCAGATCCATGGCGTTGCCTTCGGTGCGATACGCGAGCGCCATCTTCGGCGCGTCGATCGATGTGCCGGAGTAGAGGAGCACCGGAACTGGTGTGCTGGGCTTGACCGTCGTGATGCTGTCGCTGGTCATGCTTTGCAGGCGGAGTGGTTTCATACCAATCCGGACAGACTGAAGTACCGTCACGGCTGCGACGGCAGGGCGCTGCTGCACCTCGGTGTTCATCGTCGTCGCGACAACGCTTTCGAGCCAATACTGGGTGAAAGGGCGAGCGGTCACCCCAACCCACCGCAGGCCATTCCGATTGCTTTCCGGAATTCCCTTGGCTGCCTGCAAGCGCCCCCAGAGGGGCGCGCCACCGCTCTTCTGCCTCAAGAAGTACCAGAGCGAGGTCCCGATCATCGCTTGTCCGGGATCGACTGTGCCGGCGAATCCCCCGGGGATCCCGGCAATTGGCTGGCGGGGGAAGTCCCAGTCGTCGACTCCGGGGCGGTATCCGGTATCCTCGTCGCCTCTAGCCATGATTTCGGTAAGTTCGACCACCAACAACTGGATCGGATTGGGATCGCGGATAGTGGAGTTCCCGCGTAAGCCAGCCGAGGACGCGCTTGTGGCGAGATCGGGAAGAACGGCGGTGATTCCGGTTTCGTCGCTGATGATTGTCGGCAGAAAACGAACCGCACCCGTGACAGAGTTGCGGAGCAAGGCAACACGAATCGAACCGACGGTCGGCGCCAGGAGGAACCGCACCATCGCGGGTTGGGCGAGCGTGCCGCTCGAGGCCGAGATTTGGACCAGTGGCGTACGCGGCGTGGCGCCAATCGGTAAGGGCACTGCCGCGGAGGAGACCACGGTAAGTGAAATTGATGACGCTGTGGTCAGTGCGCCCACGGGGAGCTGGAGTTGGAAGCCATCAAGTGGAAGTCCGGGGCGGGTCACCGTGATTGTTCCACCACCCGTCCCCACCGTCTGACTGGCGACGATGACCGATGCAACCGCCGCC
This sequence comes from Gemmatimonadota bacterium, assembly GCA_025357945.1. Lineage (GTDB taxonomy): Bacteria > Gemmatimonadota > Gemmatimonadetes > Gemmatimonadales > GWC2-71-9 > Palsa-1233. Next base: position 54,461 of record JANYLJ010000003.1, on the reverse strand, counting down.
GTCGCGAAGAACTTCACGGCCGGCAGTGAGGCCACCCGCGCCGACATCACGTTACGGCCCTCACTCGTGCCCAAGCGCCAGTCGCCCGGACTCGCGGTACCGTCAGTCGCTGTCGTGGCCGTCGTCGATTGGAGCGACCCGCCCCCAGAATCGACGGCGAACGTCACCGTCACGCCGGCCACGCCAAGTCCGGCAGCGTCCTTCACCGAAACCGATGGCTTGCCGGTGAGCACCGCTCCGGGCTCGGCCTGCTGGCCGTTGCCGGCCTGCACGGCTAGGACCGACGGTACCGTTCCGCCGGGAGGTGGCGGCGGCGGAGTGCCCGGCGGGTCGGTCGGCGAACCACCGCAACCGGCCAGCAGGATCAGGATCAGAGCAGACTGAAACGTAGCGTGGCGCATGGCGACCTCGGGTTGGGTCTTACCAACCCGGGCGCAATTCTGGTGGGAAACGGCTCAAATGACGATAGGTGTCATCCTGAGCGAAGGCGCGAAGCGCCGAAGTCGAAGAACCTCGGTTCCGTGCGCCATGTTTGGCAGTTGCTCGCGGGGCCGAGGTCCTTCGACTGCGTTCGCGCTACGCGCTCACTTCGCTCAGGATGACATCAATTCGCGCCCAACACCCTCCCACGCGCCTTCAGGAACCCCTCGAGCCTCGCCCGCGCCTGTTCCGTCCGGATATGCCCCGGAGCGAGCCCCGCGCTGAGTCCGGCGTAACCCGCTCGCAGCATCTTCTCCGCCTCGACGTCGTTCTTGCGCCGGCCCAGCACCTCGCCCAGCATGCTCTGGACCTGCGCGACGGCCCAATGCCTCGATCCGAAGGCGCGGATGCGCACAGCCAGCGCATCTCGCAGCGTCGCCTCACTGGCAGCGTACTGCCCGCTCGCCTCCTGACACTGTCCCAGCTGGAGCAATGCCACACCGAGCGTCGGATCGGTTTCAGCCATGACCTTGCCGCGGAGCGCCAGCATCTCGCGGATCAGCGGTAGTGCCTCTTTACAACGCCCTGATTCCACCATCGCCCCGGTCAGCATACGCACCAGCGAGACCGTCGCCGGATTGCTCCGCCCGAATTCCTTTTCGTAAATCGCGACGCCGCGACGGGCCACCTGCTCTGCCTCGGCATACTTGCCGTTGAAGATCAGCGTGCCGGCCAGTGGCTGGAGCGCGGCCGCGACGCTGGGGTCGTTCGGTCCCCGGGCCTGCTCGAACAGCTGCACGGCTTCTCGCAGGACCGGTTCGGCCGCCACATAGCGGCCGAGCTGCGACATCGCGGTGCCCAGATTGGCGCGCGTGGTGGCGCGGAGTATGATGTCACCGGGGCGAAGACGGTCGAGTGCTCGCGCGACCGTGTCGTAGAGCGCCGCCGCCTCGGTGAGCTTTCCCCCATTGAGCATCGCCTCGGCAACGTTGCCCATCCCCTCGTAGATCTTCGACGAGTCGCCCGGCGTCACGCGTCCTCGAATGTCGATGGATTGCCGATAGAGGGACTCGGCCTTCGCGCGGTCGCCGACCTCGGCTTCGATGGCGGCAAGACTGAAGAGTGCGTCGGCCTTCTCCATCGAGGGTGCGTCACCGTCAATCGCACGACGCAACCGATACGCATCTTCGAGCAGGGGCTTGGCGCGCTTGTAGAGATACATGTTGGCGAGCGTCGCGCCGAGTGTCAGCTTGATGGCCGCGCGGAGATCGGATTGGCCGGTGAATGCGGAGTCGGTCCGCACGATCGCCGAGTCGATTGCCTGCACCACGGTCACGCCGCTGCCCTGACGGTCCGGCCTGGCAGAGGAGAGCACATCCTGGAAGAAGGCGGTGACCGCCGCGGTACGCCGCACTTCGCGCAAGGCGCGGTCACGTTCGGCGCGCGCGACGGCCGCCTGACGTAGCGAAAACCCTGTCGCACCGAGGAGTGCGAGCAGAGCGACGCCGGCCAGGAGAGATGCTGCGCGATTGCGCCGGACCAGCGTCGCAACGCGGTAACTCAACGTATCCGGACGGGCGAACACCTGTCGCCCATCGAGGGCACGCTGCAGGTCGTCGCTCAGTTGTTGCACCGACCGATAGCGTCGCTCAATCTCGGAGCGGAGCGCCATCAGGACGACGGCGTCCAGATCGCCAGCGATCGCCTGCGATACGCCGCGCACGTCATCAGCACCCATCGCAGTCGCCATTTCTGCGGTCACCGCGCGACTCGGTGGGTTCGCCGTGCGCTCAAGGGCGTTACCAGGCAGGCCGGTGAAGGGCCCCACGCCGGTGAGCAGTTCGTAGAGTACGACACCGAGCGAATAGATATCGCTCGCGGTGGAGACCGACTCGCCGCGCAATTGTTCCGGCGACGCATAGGCCGCGGTGAGTGCCACCCCGGCAGTGGCTGTCAGGCCGGCTTCCGCGTCGCCGAGGTCGGTGAGTTTGGCGATGCCGAAGTCGAGCAACTTGACCGTACCATCGGTCGCGACCATGATGTTGCCCGGCTTGAGATCGCGATGCACGACGAGGTGCTCGTGGGCGTATTGGGTGGCGCCGCATACCTGCCGAAAGATTTCCACGCGCTGCCGAACATTGAGCTTGTGGCGATCGCACCACGTGGTGATCGGCTCGCCGTCCACGAACTCCATCGCGAACCACGGTTGGCCCTCATCCGTCATGCCGCCGTCGAGCAGGGTCGCGATGTTGCGATGCTCGAGGCGCGCCAGGAGTTCGCGTTCGTGACGGAATCGCCCCAACATTGCCGCGGTGTCGCGTCCCATCGCAACCATCTTGATGGCGACGCGTTTCTGATACTGGTCGTCGGCGCGCTGGGCCTCCCACACGGCACCCATCCCGCCGTGACCGATTTCTCGCGTGATCAGGTACGGCCCGATCCGTCGTCCGGACATCGCCGGTTCGGTGAGGTCGGCAAGGTCACCGAGAAATGTCGGCTGGTCGAACCGATCGCCGACGTGGTCGCTCGACACGAGCAATGAGGCAACGTCGTCGTGAATCCCGGGATCGGCCGTGGCGAGGGTGACGAGTGCGGCGAGGCGCTCCGCCTCGTTCAACTCGGCGAGGCGGCCGAACGCGTCAGTGACCCGTTCCCAGCGTTCGGCGTCAGTCGTCATGGGTGATCCGGCACGAGATCATTCGTTGGGCGAGAGTTCGCGCTGCAACCACGCGCGCGCCACCATCCAGTCGCGCTTGACGGTGGCAACGGAGGCACCGATCACGTCGGCGGTCTCCTCGATCGATAGTCCCACGAAGTAGCGCAGTTCCACGACGCGCGCCTGGCGGGCATCCAGCAGTGCCAACCGTTCCAGCGCCTCGTCGACGCCGATGATGTCCTGGCTCGTTGAGGGCAAGGACGCTTCGAGCGCGGTGTCGAGGGTGATCTGATGCTGGCGGCCGCGCTTTTGCGCCGTGCGTCGACGGGCGTGATCGACCAGGATCCGGCGCATCGCCTGTGCGGCAACCCGGAAGAAGTGCGAACGACCCTCCCAGGTCACTGACGCATGTCCGGTGAGACGAAGAAACGCCTCGTGCACCAACGACGTGGGACTGAGGGTATGATCGGGGCGTTCGTTGCGGAGTTGGCGCGCCGCGAGCTGGCGCAACTCCGCGTACACCAGCGGAATGAGGCGCTGAATCCCCTCCTCGTCCCCGTCGGCTATCCGGTGGAGGAGAGCGGTGACTTCCGAAGGCTGGCCGTCCACAAGTCCCAAGATACGGCTTTCCCATCGCCTCCGCCCCTCCCCGCACCGGGTGACGTTCCATTCATCTGGAAAGGCGCGGAATGGCGAGGGATTGGCTCAGGCTGTGGCGGTTCGTTCGTCGAACCTGTCGCCAGATTACTGCCGGACGCCTGATACCGATATGGCCGACTTCGGGTGCGATGCTCTGGCGCCACCCACGGGGCGGGCCGTATGATCTTCCACCGGGAGCCCGCCTCCCAATCACCCCAGTCGGAGTAGCTCGTCATGGCACAGCCGCCTTGTCTCACGCTCAGACGCATCGCCGGCACTGCCGCGATCGTCGCAGCCTTGCATGCCTCGCCCGCCGGCGCGCAGATATTCACGAGCGGCATCGACACGGCAAACTTTGACCGCTCCGGGCGGCCGCAGGACGATTTCTTCCGGTACGTGAACGGCGGCTGGTTGAAGAAAACGGCGATTCCGGCGGACGCGTCGAGTTGGGGTGCCTTCCCCGAGTTGACGGAACGCAGCCGCAACGCGCTCCACGAGATTCTCGAGGAGACCAGCCGCGCCACGGCACCGGAAGGTTCCGAGAACCGAAAAGTCGGTGATCTGTACGCGAGCTTCATGGACACGGCGCGCATCGAACAGCTCGGCCTGACACCGCTCGCCGGTGAAATGCGCACGATCGCCGGGCTGAAGACCGCCGCACAACTCCCCATTGTCCTCGCGCATTTGGCTCGACTCGGCGTGCAGGGGCCGCTGAACGTGAGCGTCGGACAAGACCCCAAGCGCTCGTCCGTGAACATCGTGCAGGCGGGACAGTCGGGCCTCGGACTGCCGGATCGCGACTACTACCTGAAGCAGGACGCAAAGATGGCGGCGACGCGCACGGCCTATCTCGACTACATCACGCAACTGCTGACGCTCGCCAAGCAGCCCGACCCCGCCGGCTCCGCGCGACGAATTGTCGCCCTCGAGACGGCGATCGCCACGCCCCAGTGGGACCGCGCGCGACTGCGCGATCGCAATGCGACCTACAACAAGGTGACGGTCGCTGAGTTTGAAGCGCTCTCGCCGTCGTTCAGCTGGTCGGCATATCTCACGACGGCCGGCCTCGCGACGGCCACAGAGGTGGTCGTCCGGCAGCCGGACTACATGAAGGCACTCGACCCGATTCTCGTGCACACCCCGGCGTCCACCTGGCGCGAATATCTCACCTTCAAGGTGCTCGACCGAACCGCTGATCTTCTCCCGGGTGCGTTCGCGCGGGCACGCTTCGCCTTCCGCGGCCGGACGCTTTCTGGTCAGCAGGAGATGGCGGTCCGCTGGAAGCGCGCCGTCGACGGTACCGACGGGATCCTCGGCGAGCCGGCCGGCAAGCTCTATGTCGCCAGATATTTCAAGCCCGAAGCGAAGGCGCGCATGGACGCGCTCGTAACAAATATGCGTGCGGCCTACCGCGCGGGTATTGATAGTCTGGAATGGATGAGTCCCGAGACCAAGACGCAGGCCAAGGACAAGTTGGCGCAGTTCACGGTAAAAATCGGCTATCCCGACAAGCCGCGCGATTTCTCGGCGCTCCAGATCAGGCGCGACGATCTGGTGGGGAACGCAATGCGTTTCGCGGCCTTCCAGTACGAAGACGCCATCGGCCGCCTCGGCAAGCCAGTGGATCGGACGCGTTGGGGAATGTCCCCGCAGACTGTCAACGCGTACTACAACCCGTCGAACAATGAGATCGTCTTCCCAGCCGCCATTCTCCAGCCGCCATTCTTCGACGTGAACTCCGACGACGCGGTGAACTACGGCGGCATCGGCGCGGTCATCGCCCATGAGATCGGTCACGGCTTCGACGATCAGGGCCGCAAGTCGGATGGCGAAGGAAATCTTCGCGACTGGTGGACCGCCTCGGACGCGCGGGCGTTCGACGCCCGCACCACGAAGCTTGGCGCGCAGTACAACGCCATCAATCCGATCGACGACCTGCACATCAATGGACAGCTGACGATGGGCGAGAACATCGGCGATCTGAGCGGCCTCGCGCAGGCATACCGCGCCTATCATGTGTCGCTCGGAGGCAAGCAGGCTCCGGTGATCGACGGTCTGACCGGCGACGAGCGGTTTTTCATCGGCTTCGCACAGATCTGGCGCTCGAAGTTCCGCGACGAGGCGTTGCGTCAACAGTTGCTGACGAACCCGCACTCGCCGGGACCGTACCGCGTGTTCGTGCCGCTCGTGAATAACGACGCGTTCCTGCGCACCTTCAACGTGCAGCCGGGCGACAAGATGTACCGAGCGCCGGCGGATCGGGTCAAGATCTGGTGACCGCGCTCCGCCGAGCGGGGCGGCCGCGTTGCGCGGCCGCCCTCACGATCGAACAAGGCCGAAGGCGCGCGGGGGCTACCCCGCGTGAGGCCCCGCAAGAGGCCGAGGGCGACTGACGCTACCGACGACTGGCAACAAAGGGGACCAACGTCAGGTACCTTTCTTCCTCGATGCGCATCCTCCAACGCCACAACGACTTCACCACGTCACAGCCCGATTATGCCCGTGCCCTCGCCGCCGAATTAGAGGCGACGACCACGGCCGAGGTCCGCTTCGACACCGGCTCCCGTGCCGCCTGGTCCACCGACGCCTCCAACTACCGTCACGTACCGATCGGCGTGGTGCTGCCACGCACCGTCGATGACGTCGTCGGCACCGTCGCCCTCTGCCGCAAGTATGGCGCGCCGATCACCTCGCGCGGCGGCGGCACCTCGCTCGCCGGCCAGGCATGCAACGTCGCCGTCATCATCGACATGTCGAAGTACCTCAATCGCGTGCTCGAGATCGATCCGGCGCGGCGAATCGCGCGCGTGGAACCGGGGTGTATTCTCGACGACCTGCGCGACCAGGCCCGGGCGTATGGCCTCACCTTCGGCCCCGATCCCGCCACGCACAGCCGCAACACCCTCGGCGGGATGATCGGCAACAACTCCTGCGGTGTGCATTCGGTGATGTCACAGTTCTACGGCCCTGGGCCGCTGACGCGCCACCAGGTGATCGAGCTCGACGTGCTTACATACGACGGCGAACGCTTCACCGTGGGCCTCACGAACGATGCCGATTTCCACGCGATCACCGCCGCGGGCGGCCGCCGCGCGACCATCTATCAAGGACTCCGCGACCTCCGCGACACCCATGCGGCGGACATCCGCAGCCGCTTTGTGAACATCCCGCGCCGAGTATCGGGGTACAACCTCGATGCCCTGCTACCGGAACACGGCTTCAACGTCGCCCATGCACTCGTGGGCACCGAAGGGACGTGTGTGCTCATTCTTGGCGCCACGGTCACGCTCATTCCAGACAAGCCCGCGCGCACGCTCCTCGTCCTCGGTTACCCCGATGCATATCAGGCTGCCGACCACGTCCCCGAAATCATGGCGCACCAGCCAGTGGGACTCGAGGGAATGGACGGCGTGCTGATCGACCTGATGCGGAAGCGACAATGGCATCCGGATCAGGTCGCCCTGCTGCCGCCCGGCGACGGCTGGCTCCTGGTCGAGTTCGGCGCTGACACCAAGGCCGATGCCGACGCCCAGGCACACCGGTTGATGGACGAACTCGCCGCGAAGCCGGACGCACCGTCGCTACTGCTCTGCGACCGCGATGACGACGCCCGGAAGCTCTGGGAGATCCGCGAAGCGGCGCTGGGTGTGTCGGCGCACCCACCAGGAATGCGGCCCGGCTACGAAGGTTGGGAAGATGCCGCGGTCGCGCCGGAGCGGCTGGGCGCCTATCTCCGCGACCTGCGCGCGCTGCTCCGCGAGTTCAACTTTCACAGCGCGATGTACGGCCATTTCGGCCAGGGATGCGTGCACTTTCGCATCGACTTCGACTTTGAAAGCGTCGCCGGTGTCGAGGCGTTCGGGCAGTTCCTCGAACGTGCCGCGGATCTGGTGGTGTCCCACGGCGGCTCGATTTCGGGCGAGCACGGCGATGGACAGGCCCGCGCGATCTTTCTGGCGAAGATGTACGGTGAGGATCTTGTGCGGGCGTTCGAGCGCTTCAAGTGGATCTGGGATCCCGACAACCGGATGAATCCGGGCAAGGTGGTGCATCCGCGCCGGCCCGATCAGGATCTCCGCATTCATCCTGGCTACGCCGACAAGCATGTCGAAACGCATTTTGCGTATCGTGGCGATGGCGGATCATTCGCCAGGGCCACGGCACGGTGCGCCGGCGTCGGTGCCTGCCGGCGCGGTAGCGGCGGTACCATGTGTCCGAGCTACATGGTGACACACGAAGAAGAGGATTCCACCCGCGGTCGCGCGCGCATGCTCTTCGAGATGATGGCAGGTGACGTGCTCACCGACGGTTGGCGCAACGAGCATGTCAAGGAAGCACTCGATCTCTGCCTCGCCTGCAAGGGGTGCAAGAGCGAGTGTCCCGTCAACGTCGACATGGCGACGTACAAGGCCGAGTTCCTGTCGCATTATTACGCGGGACGGGTGCGACCACGGACGGCGTACGCGATGGGCTGGATCTACTGGTGGGCACGCGCGGCTGCACCGATCGCGCCGATCGTCAACTTCTTCACCCGGACGCGCCCCTTCGCGTCTGTGATCAAGCGGATTGGCGGTATCGCGCCGGAACGCACGATTCCCGCGTTCGCTTCGCCAACATTCCGGTCGTGGTTCCAGCGCCACAAACGCAGCGCCACGGGCACGCGTCGCGTCATCCTCTGGCCCGACACGTTCAGCAACTATCTGAACCCGAGCGCTGCCATCGCCGCGGTGGAAGTGCTCGAGCACGCCGGGTTCGCCGTGGATATCCCGCGGCGATCACTCTGTTGCGGGCGACCGCTCTACGACTGGGGGATGCTCGACACCGCAAAGTCGCTGTGGCGTCAGACACTCGCCACATTGCGGGACGACATTCGCGCCGGCGTACCGGTCATCGGACTCGAGCCGAGCTGTGTGGCCGCCTTTCGGGATGAATTGTGCGGATTGTTTCCTGACGATGAAGATGCCCGACGCCTGGCGCAACAGACCTTCATGCTGAGCGAGTTTCTGGTGCAGGAAGGGTATCAGCCCCCGCCGCTGCGCCGCCGAGCCGTGGTGCATGGTCACTGCCACCAGAAGGCGGTGATCGGGATGCAGGCCGAAGAGCGGCTGCTGCAGGCACTCGGACTCGAGTACCAACTCCTCGATTCCGGCTGCTGTGGCATGGCCGGATCGTTCGGCTTCGAAGCGGACAAGTACGCCGTGTCGGTGAAGGCAGGCGAACGGGTGCTGCTGCCGGCGGTGCGGGCGGCCGACCGTGACACGCTGATTATCACCAACGGCTTCTCGTGCCAGGAGCAGGTCGAGCAGCTGACCGGACGAAAGTCCGTGCATCTGGCGGAGGTGCTGCGGATGGCGCTGAGCCCACACTGCTTCCCGACACCACGGAGCCGGCGCTGACCCCTCGCAAGCAACGGTCGACCTGGAAGCGCTGGCTCGCCCTCGGCATCAACGTGGCGCTGTTCGCCGTGGCGATCGTGGTGCTCCGCCACGTCCTCACCGCGTACAACCTCAGCGACATCGTTGCCTCGTTGCGCCGAATCGGGTGGCGATACACCGCCGCGAGCCTGGTGCTGACAATCCTCGGGTACGCCTCCCTCGTTGGCTACGACTACCTGTCGCTACGCCTGGCCGGGCACCCGATTCCGATCCGCCGGATGTGGTCATCGTCGTTCGTGAGTCACGCGGTGCAAAACAGCGCGCCGATGTCGATCGTTGCTGGCGGTGGGTTGCGTTATCGGTTGTTCAGCCGGTTGGGCGTGACCGGCTCGGAGACGGCCGCGGTCGTGGCCGGCAACCTGCTGACCTTCGTGATCGGTCTCTTCGCGGTGGCGGGCCTGAGCTTCGTGATCGCACCGATTCCTATCCCCAGATCCTTCCATCTCCCGGTGCATTCGCTGCAACCGGTCGGCATGGTATTCCTGCTGCTGGTCGCCGCCGCGCTCTTTCTGTCCGAACGCGGTACCGGAACGATCAAGTTCCGGCACCGAACGTTCGATCTGCCGAAGGGGAGCATGCTCCGCGAGCAGCTGGCGGTCTCGATGGCGGATTGGCTGCTCAGCTCGACCGCCCTCTACGTGCTGATGATCGCCGCCGGCCCGGTGTCGTTTCCGCGCTTTCTGAGCGGCTTCCTGCTGGCGCAGATTGTCACGCAGATTATCCCGCTTCCGGGGGGCGTCGGCGTATTCGAGGCGGCGGTCCTGCTGCTGCGTCCACCCGGACTCGGCGCGCCACTCGCCACGGCCGCGCTCCTCGTCTACCGCGCGGTGTACTATCTGATTCCGCTTTGCTGCGCCGCCGGGATCATGGCGATCGAGGCGTCAGGCAGGGACAAGCGGCGGGCCGCGCCGCCCGTCCGTGTCGCGCGGGAGATCTCGCCGCATCTCTTCGCCGTCCTGACCTTCGTTGCCGGCGTCATCCTGCTGGCGTTCGACACGCTACCCGACGCGCCGGTCACCCTGACCTGGTTCAATCACCTGCTGCAACTCGCCGTGATCGAGGGTTCGCACTTCATCGGTTCGCTGGTCGGGATCGGGCTGGTGCTCCTCGCCTTCGGTCTCGAGCGCCGGCTCCGGAGCGCCTTCCACCTGACGGTGGTACTGCTCCTCCTCGGCATCCCGGCCGCGCTGCTGCGTTCGCTCGATGTCGCCAGCGCCGCCCTGTTGCTGGTGCTCCTGTTGCTTCTGCTTACCGCGCGCGCTGAGTTCAACCGACGGATACCGTTCGGTGCCGAGCCGATCAACGCTGGGTGGGTCGCCGCGATCGGGGCCGCGGTAGGCGGTGTCGGCTGGCTGGGAATCTACTTGCAAGTGCACGGCCAGTACTCCCGCAGCCTCTGGTGGCGGTTCGCCCTCGACGAAAACGCCCCCCGGACGCTGCGCGTGTCACTCAGCGTGCTGATAGCCGTGGTGATCTTCTTCACCGCGCGGGTGGTAAGTCGGGCGCGACGTGCGCACCGGGTGGTTACGCGCCGGGCGAAGGGGGCTCGTGATGCCGCTCGCGCGAAAACACCAGCGCCAGCAGCAATGCGCCCACCGTAACCCCGGCATCCGAAACGTTGAACGTCCAGAAACGGTGGCTGCCAATCCCGACGTCGATGAAGTCGATCACACCGCGGTCCCACCGCAGCCGGTCGATCAGGTTGCCAATTGCGCCGGCGCTGATCAATCCGAGCGCCGCCGCGCGTAGCCGATCCGACGGCGCACTCAGGCGCAGCAGCCGAAGCATCACGACCACGCCGACGACCGCGATGATGGCGAAGCCCCAGCGCGACCAGGGCCCGAGCGTGATGTCCATCGCGGCATTGCGATTGAACACCAGTGTGAAGCGGACTGCCTTGCCGACGAATTCCCGGGGGATGCCCGGTGGCAGCTGCGCAAGCGCGAGGGCCTTGGTCACGCGGTCAACCAGCAACACGGGGACGAGTGCAGCGAGATACGCGCGGACCTTCGGCAGCATCAGGGCGCGGCGCGGGATCAGGTACTCGCTGAGACGGAGAATCCCGGTTTCCGGCGTGCCGGCGCGGCCTGTTCGAAGGCGTAGGCGTACTTGAGCAGCTTCGCCTCGGTCCAGGCCCGTCCCACGAACGACAATCCCACCGGCAGGCCGCGCACGAAGCCCATCGGCACGGTCACATGCGGATACCCCGCGACCGCCGCCGGGCCCGTGAATGAGACAATGCCGCCGGGATCACCGTTGACCAGGTCGATCAGCCACGCCGGTCCCTGCGTCGGGGCAATCAGGGCGTCGAGTCGATGTTGGTTCATCGTCGCATCGATGCCGAGGGTCGCCGCAAGCCGGGAGTTCCTGCGGCGTACCGCGAGGTACTTCACGTCGGTGAGCGGGGCCTTCTTGACCGCCATCTCCATGATTTCCTGGCCGAAGTACTGCAGTTCGCGTTGCGCATTCTGCGTGTTGAACGCGATCACGTCCGCCAGTGAATGCACCGGAAGCATCCTGTCCACAGAGCCGAGGTAGCGATCGAGATCGGTCTTGAACTCATACAGCAGCGCGTCGAACTCCGGATCGTCGAACTGCCCGGCGGTGGCGATGTTGGCGGGATCCACGATCGTGGCGCCGTGCTGCCGCAGGAGGTCGAGCGCCGCAGCGAACACGGTGTCCGTGGCGGCGTGATATCCGGTGAAGTGTTTCCGTACCACCCCGATGCGAGCACCGCGCAGGCCATCACGATCGAGCGCCGTGGTGTAGTCCGTGAGCGAGTGCGGGCGACTCGCCTGCGTCGTCGCGTCACGCGGGTCAACACCTGTGAGCACACCAAGAAGAATCGCCGCGTCGCGAACGGTCCGGGCCATCGGCCCCGCCGTATCCTGCACGTGTGAAATCGGGATGATCCCCGACCGACCGATCAGGCCGACCGTCGGCTTGACGCCGACCAGCCCGGCGACCGCCGCCGGCGACGTCACCGAGCCATCCGTTTCGGTACCGACGGCAATGGTGCAGAAGTTCGCCGCTGCGGCCGTTCCCGATCCGGAACTCGATCCCGATGGCGTGCGGTCCAGGGCGTACGGATTGCGAGTCTGTCCACCTCGACCGCTCCAACCGCTCGACGAATGGGTCGACCGGAAATTGGCCCATTCGCTGAGGTTGGTCTTGCCGAGAATCACGGCACCCGCCGCCCGTAACCGCTCGGCAACGAAGGAATCGCGGGCGGCGACGTGCTCGGCCAACGCCCAGGATCCGCCGCTGGTTTTCAGCCGATCCGCCGTCTCGATGTTGTCCTTGATGAGCACCGGAATGCCGTGCAACGGACCGCGGACTCGCCCCGAGCGTCGCTCGTCGTCGCAGTGCGCGGCAACGGCGAGCGCGTCCGGGTTGAGCTCGATCACCGCGTTGACGGCCGGCCCGCGCTTGTCGAGCGCGTCGATACGCGCGAGGTATTGCTCCGCGATCGATCGCGCGGTCGCAGCACTGCTCTGCATCCGCCCCTGCAACTCGTCGATAGTGACCTCGTCAAGCGCGAAATCCTGCCGGCGGTCCGCGCCCGGGGTCGGCTCTGCTGCGGCTGCCGATAAGAGTGAACGGCTGCCGGTCCACCCGATTGCAGACGCGAGTCCGGCACTGACCACATCGCGGCGTGACAGCTCCCGATCATCCGGCATGGGTGGCTCCGGCGTCAGGCGCGTGGTCGAGGTTGTCGGTCATCCTGGCGAGGTCGCTCGCCATTTCGTGGCGTGCGCCGGCCACGGCCTCCGCAATCCGCCGCGCCCGCGCCGTCAGTTCGTCCCAGGCGCCACGCTTCACGAGGGCCGGGTCGAGGAGTGCCGCGGCCATGCTCACCGCCGCTGCCCCGGCACGAATCCAGTCGGCACCGTTCGCCAGCGTCATCCCGCCCGAGGGGATCAGGCGCAGAAACGGCAGCGGGCCGAGGATGTTCGTGAAGAAGTCGGTGCCGACCGACACGGCGGGATACACCTTGATCATCGAGGCGCCCATGCGCCACGCCTGCAGGATTTCGGTGGGCGACATCGCACCGGGGATACAGACGATCTTGCGTTCGATGCAACAGGCGATCACGTCGGGCTCCAGCGTCGGGCTCACGATGAACCGCGCACCGGCATCGATCGCCTGGTTGGCCGACGCGGCGTCGAGCACGGTGCCCGCGCCGACCACGCACCCGGGGATCTTCGCCGACGCGAGGTCACGCACCGCCTCAATCGCGCCCGGTGTGGTAAGGGTCACCTCGAACGAACCGACGCCACCCGCAACGACCGCCGCCGCGGCTCGGCGAAGTGACACCGCTTCGTTCATTCGCACCACGGCGACGACACCGCTTGTGAGCATGTGGGCGAGATCGGGCGAGATCGGATTGGCAGCGATGTTCATCGAGTGCTCACAGCTGGATGGTGGAGAGGGAGAGAGAGAGAGAATATTGCGTTCAGCCGAGAAGGAACTTGATCATCCGGTCAAAGCGCGCACCGTACGGTGGTCGCAGCAGCGAGATCGCGTTGAGGCGTGACTGCGAGAACACCGCCTTGGCGTGGCTGAATGTTCGAAAGCCTGCGTGGCCATGATACGCACCCATACCGCTCGGTCCCACGCCGCCGAACGGCAGGTTTTCCTGGACCACATGCAGCAGCGTATCGTTGATCGTCACACCACCCGAGGTGGTCCGCGAGAGCACGGCCCGGCGGCCCGGTCCGTCGTTGCCAAAAAGGTAAAGCGACAACGGACGCGGGTGGGCGTTGACGTACGTGATCGCGTCGTCGAGGTCGCGGTACGAAACGATAGGCAACAGCGGCCCGAAGATTTCCTCCTGCATCACCTTCATGTCGTCGTTGACATCGATGAGTAACGTGGGCGGCAGCGTACGCCCATCGCCTTGCCCGATCTCGACGATGCGGGCGCCCCGGGCTCGCGCGTCGGCCACCAATCCGGTAAGGCGACTGAAGTGGCCATCGTTGATGATCGAGGTGTAGTCCGGATTGCCCGCGATGGTGGGATAGAGTCGTTGCATTGCCGCGGTCACTTCGGTGACGAATCGCTCGACATCCTCTTCGGGGACCAGGGCATAGTCCGGGGCGATGCACGTCTGCCCGGCATTGAACAGCTTGCCGGTGGCGATGCCGCGCGCGGCGCGTTCGATCGGAAAACCGGGCTCCACGATCGCCGGGGACTTGCCGCCGAGTTCGAGGGTCACGGGCACCAGGTGCTCGCTGGCGGCCTGCATCACCTTGCGACCCACCGGCGTGCTGCCGGTAAAGAAGAGATGATCGAACGGAAGTCGTGAGAACGCCGCGCCGACCTCGGCGCCGCCGGTCACGACGGCAACCTGCTCGATCGGGAAGATCTCGCCCAGCAGCTCTTCCAGCAGCGCCGTTGTGGCGGGGTTGAACTCCGATGGCTTGAGCATCACGCGATTGCCGGCGGCGATCGCCGCGGCCATTGGCGAGAACGCCAGGGAGATCGGATAGTTCCACGGTGCGATGATGCCGACCACACCTAACGGTTGATAGATCACGCGCGCTCGCGCCGGGAGAAAATACCACACCACGCCACGACGCTCAGGACGTGCCCACCGAGCGACGTGCGCGTGGAGATGATCGATCCCGGCAACGGTGGGGAACAAGTCGGCGAGGAGCGTTTCCTGGTGTGACCGGTGACCGAAATCGGCGCTGATCGCCGCCGCGATCCCGGTCGCGTGGTCGAGCAACATCCGCTTGAGCTTGAGCAAGTCGCGCCGACGCTGTTCGACCGGCGGCGCGCCGTCCCGAACGAACGCAGCGCGTTGCTGGGCGATAATTTCGGTGAGCGGTACCGGCATGAGGCCTCGGGGACGCCAGTGAACCGGGCGGCGGCGCGAAGAATAACCGACTATCAGCCGATGATCGGGTGCCACACCTTGCCAGACGTTACTGATGCGCCGACGCATCGTAGCGGCGATTCCAGCCGATCAAGAAGCCCGGACGTTGCGTCGTAAGTTTCTATGCCACAATGCATTAGATCGAACGCAACAGCGCGGCACTTCGGTTGCGTTACCACCCCAGTAGTCCAACAACACGTAAATTGAACGATCCACGCGAGAACGCCTACGAGTGGGCAACCGGAGCACGAAAATGTCACGAGACCGCGGCGGGTTCACCTTCGTTGAACTGCTGGTCGTTGTGGCGATCATCGGCATCCTCGCGTCGATCGCGCTCCCGAAGTATTCCGGCACCAGGGACAAGGCGAAGGTGGCCGCGCTGCGCACCGACGTGCGCAACGCCGAGACGGCCGAAGAGACCTACTACGCCGATAATGGATCGTACACGAGCTTCGCGCAGCTCCAGGCCGATGGCCTCCTCACGCTCTCACCTGGCACGACGATGGTCGTGGCCGGCAGCGCGGTCGGTTACAACGTGCGCGCCACCAACAGCACGATCGAGGCCGGCACCAACAGCTGCGGCGTTCAGGTCGGCGCCGGCGCACCGGTCGCGGTGGACGGCGTCATCGGCTGTCCCTGATTCGACCAGACTAAGGCTTGGCTGGCCGCGCCGCGCGCCCGCAATTACCGCTTCGCTCCGGCACTCTCCACTTCGTCGGCGAGCCTCGCCGCGCCGTAAACCTTCCGCAGCGCCTCCACGATGGCCCTGGTGTGTACCGCCACCGACCGCGCCACCTCGTCGGTGTAGATGAACCGATTCGGCAGCATCTCGATGTTGCCGTCGAAGATCAGTCCTACCACTTCACCCTTTCGGTTGATCACCGGACTCCCCGAGTTTCCGCCGATGATGTCCGCCGTCGTCACGAAGTCGAGCGGCGCCGCCATGTCCACCGCACTTCGCGCGGCCTGCCACCGCGGCGGCAGGTTGAACGGCGGCTGGCCGTCGAACTCCGCATTGCGCGCATACATGCCGTAGAACGACGTCTTGTACGGTGCGATCGTCCCGTTGTATGGAAAGCCCTGCACCACCCCGTCGCTGATTCGCAGCGTAAACGTCGCGTCGGGCGGCAGGCTCGCGCCGTATGCCGCGTAGATCGCCTGCCCCACCAGCGCGACGTTCGCGCTGACCGTGGTGTTGAGCCGCAGTGCGCGCATCGCGTGCCGGGTCGCCATGGGATTCACCGTGCGCGCGAGTACGATCATCGGATCGTCGCTCGCAGCGATCGCCGCCGCGCCGCCATCGAGTAGTGCCTTCCGAGCTGACGCCGATGCCATCCTGGTCCCGTTCACCAGTGCCTCGGCCGCAACCTCGGGACTCCGCCCGCCGAGGGCGGCCGTGAGAAACGGATCGCCGGCCGGCAGCGCTCGCTGCGCCATCCCGAACTGCGCCGCCAGTAGCAGTTTCTCCAGCTCGGTGTCGATCGACGGGTTCTGCCCCATCTGCGCCTTGATGCGATCCAGCCCCGCGCCCCGGTACTGCGGCAGCCGGAGCGAATCCGGCAGCGTTGCCTGCGCCGCGATCCGCACCAGCCCCACGGCGAAGTTCAACAGAGCCGACCCGCCGCCGAATCCCTGGAACTGTTGCTGCACGGCGAAGCTCGCCACTTCCGTCTGCGCCGCGGCGATGTTGTCCCACGCCCGGCCGTATTGGGCGGAGAGAGCGGGCTTGGCCATGATGCGCGAGCGGAAGTCTTTTTCGAATGCGGCCTTGCGGGCCATGATCGCGGGATTGACCAGGCCCGCGTCATATCCCAGGACCGCCTTCTGCGAGTTCTCCAGGCCAAAAATGGTGTTCTCGTATTGCCGCTTGTTGGCCGCGCTCTTCGCCGCGAGTTCCTTGAAGATCGCGATCTGCGCCTTGTAGGTCGCCAGCGTCGCGGGATACTGCACGTCGCGCAGGTATTCCATCTGCGCCATCGTCAGCAGCCGGCCGGTACTGCCGGGATTGCCCACGACGAACGTGAGATCACCAGCCTTGAACCCGTTGGAGTTCCAGCGCAGGTAATGGTCGGCGTGCATCGGCTGGTTGTCGTCGTAGACGCGGAGCAGCGTCACGTCGATGTCGTAGCGCGGGTAGGTGAAATTGTCCGGGTCGCCGCCGAAGAAGGAAATGGTTTCTTCCGGCGCCATGACCAACCGGACATCGTTGTACCGCTTGTAGCGGTAGAGCGAGTACTTGCCGCCCTGATAGAACGTCACCACTTCGCAGACGAGATGCGTTTCGGTCTGGCAGGACGACTGGATGTCGCCGATCGCCTTGTCGCGTTGTTCGACCTGTTTCGCCGTCACCGAGGCCGTCTCCGCCGCACGGATCTTCGCCGTGACGTCTTCCATCGAGACCAGCTGGTCGGCGTAGATCATCGAGCACTTCTTTTCGTCGGAGACCGCCGCTGACACGAATCCCGCATCCTGGTAGCTCGTGTCCGGCGGTGAGACTGCGGTGATGCAGGCGCGGGCGCAGTGATGGTTGGTCATCACCAACCCCTGGTCCGAGACGAACGACGCCGAGCAGCCGGGAATCCGGACGCTGGAGAGGCGGACGTTATCGAGCCACTCCTGGCTCGGCTCGAAGCCGTAGCGCCCCTTCCAGTAGGCCAGTGGCGGCGCGTCGAACGTCCACATGGTGCCGAATTCCTTGATCCAGCCTCCCGGACCAGTCGCCATCTTCGGAGCGGCTGCGGCGGCGGCTGGCGCAACGGGCTTCGCGACGGGTTTCCTTGGTGCGACCTGGGCGGACACGGAAAGCGCGGCCACCGAGAGGGCGGTCAGGATTAATGCGAAGACTCGGATCTTGCTGAAAGAGGCTGACATAGGAGGGGACGAGCTCCGGCTGAAAGGGCCAAGCGATGGCAGGAAGGATACTCAGAACCACCGCTTGAGCCAGCGCTTCTCGAAGAGGACCTTGGCGAAGTGCCAGTGGCGTCCGGGTGGGTGGATCTTCACCTCTGGCACCGGCTCCGCGTAGAAGTTGCCCTTCCCCAGCCCCGCCTTGCCATCGCCCGTCTCGATGAAGCACCCGCCCGCTCCGTCGAAGGAAGCCGGCTTTCCCTTCCCGGTGATGCTGCGCACGATGTTGCGCGCAACGACATCCGCTTCGGCGTGGGCGAACACGCCCGCCTTCGGCAGCGGCTTGCCGAGCTTCAAGGGAATGGCGACAACATCGCCGAGCGCGTAGACACCGTCGTACTGCGTCTCGAGCGTGTGACGATCGACCGAAACCCAGCCGCTCGCGCCAACGAGGCCCGACTCGCGCACGACCTTCGGCGCTCTGTGCGCTGGGACATAGGCGAGAAGGTCGAACGACGCCCCCGCACCATTCATGCACTTGAGCCGCGGACCGCTGCCGGCCACCTCCTGGATCTGGTGCTCGGGGTGGTAGGCGATGCCCTTCGCCTCGACCATCTGGCGAACGGCCTGGGACACCGCCTCGGGTGCGAGTTCCGCCCCGAGGGCGACGATGAGGTAGTCGCCGGTCAGAGTGCGACCCGAGACGACGATCTCTCGCTTCCCGGGGTCGATGCGCTCGATCTCACCTCGCACCACCTCGACACCGTTTTTCTCGAGTCGGGTCATCGGGCGCGAGATCTGCTCGGCGGGACGACTCCCCGTCATCAGCCACAGTAAGGAGGGAGCGAACACGGAGGACGATTCGCGCTCGACGAGCACCACACGGTGCCGCGTCGGCAGGGCCTTGCGGAGTTCGGTCGCCGCCACCACTCCGCCAACTCCTCCGCCAAGTATGAGTACGGTTTTTGATATCATCACACGGCCTCAGAAGATCAGGGTCTTGTCGGCTTCGATGGTCCAGGACGTCCACTCCTCGAGGGAACTCGCCCTCAGCGAGGTCCGCTTCGGTGATTCCACGCGCGTCCATGCACGTGCCGCAGACACCCACCCTGCCCCCGCAACGTGTCACCGCTGCGAGCATCGTCTGGACGTTGTAGTAGCCTTGCGGCACCTTCTGGCCGCTCCTGGCACAGCTGGCGGCATCGCCCGCGAGGAAGACTTTCACTTCGATACCGTCCTGTTTCGCGAGCGAGCCCGCGAGGCGGAGCCCGTTGTAGCAGCGCTCCGAGCCATAGGGCGGGTCGTTCAAGATGACGAGTGCCTTCATGTTGCTACCTCCGTCGTGGATACTTCGATGGGGAGTCCGGCGGCCCGCCATTCGGGGAAGCCATCCACGAGGCGCCTGGGCACCGGGCTCGACGGGTTACCGCCGGGCACAGCCGAACCATCCTGTCGCCCCAAGGACGCGTTCGAGCGGGCAGAAGTCGGTGAAGCTGGATTGCAGCAGATTGACCCCGACGAAGGCGGTGAACACGAACCAGGCCGGATGCACCCAAACGCCAAGGGCAACCGAAATCAGGACGAAGCTACCGGCAAAGCGTCGCAACACGTTCTCGGAACACATCGGAACCTCCAGAGTCAGCGGGTGGGAAAACAGCGATCGGGACGAGTTTCATGACGGTGCCCCCGTGGTGCGGCGCTGCAGTTCCCAATAGAGCAGCGGCACGATCACCATGGTGAGGGCGGTGGCAACCACGGCACCACTCATGAGCGCCACCGCCAGTCCCTGGAAGATCGGATCGAGTACCATGACCATGCCGCCGGCGATCACCGCGGCGGCGGTGAGCGCGATCGGCCGGAACCGCACCGTGCCCGCCTCAATGACCGCATCGGACAACGAACTTCCCCGCTCCTGCGCCAGTTGAATGAAATCAACCAGCAGGATGGAGTTGCGAACGATGATACCGGCGAGGGCGATCATCCCGATCATCGACGTTGCGGTGAAGAACGCCCCCGTCAAGGCGTGGCCCGGCAAAATACCGATCAGCGTCAACGGAATCGGCGCCATGATGACCAGCGGCACCAGGTATGAATGGAACCAGCCCACCACCAGCAAATAGATCAGCACCAGCACCACGGCGAACGCGAGGCCCAGGTCCCGAAATACTTCGATGGTGACCTGCCACTCGCCGTCCCACTTGACGGCGGTTTCGTCGAGCTCGGTCGGCTGCACCGCATTGTAGCGGCGGATCTCCGCACCGTTGACCTGGACCCGGTCAAGCGCGCGATTCATGGCGAGGATGGCGTACACCGGCGACTCGATCGATCCCGCGACGTCCGCGGTAACGTAAATCACGGGGCGAAGGTTCTTCTGATCGCGGCTCGATTCACGCACGCCGCTGTCGACTGTCACGAATCGGCTGAGCGGCATGGGCCCGGTCGTGGTGCCGACCGGCAACCCCAGCAGCGCGCCGAGCGACGACCGCTGTTCGAGCGGGAGGCGCGGCGTGATGACCACGGGCTCGGCGGCCAACGGACGGAACAGCACACCGGCCCGGCCACCCGAGAGTCCGAGTGCCAGCACCTCGGTAATCTGGTCCACGCTGGCACCGGCGAGACCCGCCTGGGCGCGATCGATGTGCAGCGCGAGCCGACCCTGCGGCGCCTGGACGCTCCAATCGACGTCGACCACGCCGGGAGTCGCTGCCATCACCGCCTTGACCCGGCGCGCCGCCGCCAGGCGCGTACGGTCGTCCGGCCCGTACACCTCGGCCACCAGCGTGCTCAACACCGGCGGACCGGGTGGAATTTCGGCGATCTTGGCGCGCGCCCCGTGCCGTGCCGCGATGGCGTCGACAATGGGGCGGACCGCCACCGCGATGGCGTGGCTCTGGCGATGACGCTCGCCCTTGGGCGCAAGATTCACCTGCAGGTCGGCGACGTTGGCGCCGCGCCGCAGGAAGTAGTGGCGCACCAGGCCGTTGAAGTTGAACGGTGCGGCGGTGCCGGCATACACCTGCGTGCTGCGCACCTCCGGCACCGCCCGCAGCGCGGCCGCGATCTCGATGGCTACCGCATGCGTGGTTTCCAGCGTGGTGCCCTCCGGCAGGTCCAGCATGATCTGGAATTCGTTCTTGTTGTCGAAGGGCAGCATCTTGACCTGCACCAGCCGCAGCGCGACCAGTCCGACCGATGCCAACAACAGCAACACGGTTCCGCCATACACCAGGCGGCGGCGACCGGCATCGGCAAGCAGCGGAGTCATCATCCGGGCATACCACCCGCGCGATGGCACCGGCGTCTGGCTCGTGGTGGGCGCTGGCACGGGTACGTGCCCGCGCAACAGGCGCAGCGCCAGGTACGGTGTCACCACGAAGGCAACTCCGAGCGATGCCAGCATGGCAGCCGACGCACCGATCGGAATCGGACGCATGTACGGTCCCATCATGCCCGATACGAACGCCATCGGGAGGATCGCGGCGATCACGGTGAACGTGGCCAGAATGGTCGGGTTGCCGACCTCGTCCACGCCCTCGATGGCGGCCTGCTCGGCCGACGTGCCGCCCATGACCAGGTGCCGGTAGATGTTTTCGACCACGACGATCGCATCGTCCACCAGGATGCCGATCGAGAAGATCAGCGCGAACAGCGTGATCCGGTTGAGGGTGTAGCCCAGCATGTAATACGTGAACAGCGTCAACGCGAGCGTGACGGGCACCGCGACCAGCACGACCAGCGCCTCGCGGACGCCGAGAAAGATGCCGATGAGCACTGTCACCGACAGCGTGGCGATCAGCAGGTGTAGCATCAATTCGCTGGCTTTGTCCGCCGCGGTCTGACCGTAGTTGCGCGTGACATCGACTCGGACGCTCGACGGAACCAGGTGTCCCCTGGCGGCGGCGATCCGCGCCAGCACCTGGTGCGCGACCAGCGTCGCGTTGGCGCCCGGGCGCTTGGCCACCGCGATCGTCACGGCCGGCGTGGTGCCGATCGAGTCGCTGTTTTCCACATAGTGATCGATTTCGGCCGCGCCCTCGGTTACCGTTGCCAGCGCGCCGAGGTAGACCGGTGCGCCACCCCGCGTGGCGACCACGATGCGCGCCGCATCCGCGGCCGAGGTGATCGGTGCACCGATGTCGACCAGCCAGACCGCGTCGGCCGCAGCGAACTCGCCGGCTCGCAGCCGGGCCGCACTGCGTGTCAGCGCACCGGCGACTTCGTCGGGAGTGACCCCGTTCGCCGCGAGCCGCGCCGGATCGAGAACCACGCGCAGGGTGGCGGCGGCTCCGCCGACGACGAAGGTCTGCGCCACGTCGGGCACGGTGCGAATGTCGTCCTGGAGATGCACGGCGATGCTGCGGAGCGCGTCCGCATCGGAGCCGCCGTGCAGCGTAAGCGTGAGGATCGGGACGTCATCGATGCCGTGCGGCGTCACCTGGGGCGGCACGGTGCCGGCCGGTGCTTCCGCCATCGCCGCCATCAGTTTGACGTGAACCGCCGTGACGCTGCGTTCCAGATCCTGACCCACGGCAAAGCGCACCGTGACCAGCGCGATGCCGTCGCTGGCATGGCCGTACACATATTCAACGCCGGGAATCTCGCGCATGCGTTGCGCGATCGGGCGTACCAGCTGCTGTTCCACCTCCGCGGGCCCGGCGCCGGGCAACACCGCGGTCACGTCGATCATCGGCACGGAAATCTGGGGTTCCTCTTCCCGCGGTGTGGCGACCAGTGCCAGGGCGCCGAGCGCGAGCGACGCGATCGCTACCAGCGGCGTGAGCTTGGAGTGCAGCGTTGCCGCGGCGATCCGTCCGGCGACGCCCATCATGGCGCTCCGCCGGGCGTGCCGGGAACGAGCACCGAGTCCCCCGGCGCAAGCCCGGACAGGATCTCGACGTCGTGTCCCACCGTCGCACCGGTCTTCACCCAGGTGATCTCATCGCTTGCCGCGAACCGACGGCGTACACCAACCAGGTCGCCCTGATGCAGCAGTGCGGCCACCGGCACGAGGATCACGCGGCGGGTGCCCGATGGCACCAGCAGCGTCGCCGCGCTGCCCGTGAGATATGCGGCGGCGTGATTCTCGATCAGCGCATTGATGGTGTAAAGATTCCCCGCGGACGGCACCACTCCCTCGATCAAGGCGTCCGCAGGCACGCCCTCGAGTCGCGCCGCGACGTGACGGCCGGTCCGCAGCGCGGACGCGAGTGCGGCCGGAACGGTCACGCTGACACGAAGCCGGTCGGTCGCTTCGATGGTGACCAGCGGCGTACCCGGCGCGGCGAACGCACCCGGGTCGACAAACCGCCGCGTCACCACGCCCGTGAACGGCGCGCGAATTTCAGCGTACCGGGTGGTCGCGTCGACTTCGGCGACGGCCTCGCGTGCCGCCACGAGCTGGGCCGTGGCTCGCGCCAACGCCGATTCCGCCGCATCGAGTTGCGCGCGTGGCGCGGCGCTGTCGGCGTACATGGCCCGCATCCGATCGGCGGTGAGCTTGGTCAGGTCGCGCATCGTCGTCGCATCATCGACCGCCGCCGTCGCCTGGCGGCGCCTGGCTGCCAGATCCGCAGCATCGAGTCGCACCAGCACGTCACCGCGCGACACCCGCGCGCCCTCGACGACCGCGACGTCGAGTACCGTCGCCATGAGCCGCGTGCTCAGCGTCGCCTGCTGGATCGGGTTCGCGACGCCCGCAGCCTCGAAGTAGTCGGCACGGGTCGTGTCCCTGACAGCGACGGCGACACCGGTGGATCTGAGCGGCGGCGTGTCGCTCGGCGGAGCCCGGTGGCACGCCGCGGCGATCACGGTGAGCAGGCAGAGTGCAGTCGTCGGCTGTCGCATCATCGCTCCGGTAGTCCGGCCGTCGCGTCGAGCGCGGCCGCCAGACTGGTCAAGTCGCTGCCGTTGGCGCGGGCGAGTTCAGCCCGCGCGATGACCAGGTCGTAGCGTGCCCGTGCCGCGGACAGGCGCGCCCCCAATTCGGCGGACTGCGTGTCGAGCAGCTCGCTCACCGCCGCCAGACCGCCGGCATACTTGCGCGCGATGATCCGATGGGCTTCCGTCGCCTGCTGCACACTATTGGTGGCGATCGCCAGCGCGCGCTCGGCGACCGACATCGACGTGGCGGCCACCTGCTGTTCCAGTTCCGCGGCGGCTTGCGCGGCCTCGGCACCCGCTTCGGCTGCGTCGGCATCGGCGGCCGCCCGACGCCGGTCCGCGAATTCGGCACCGCCGCTGAACGGCGACCACGTCGCCATCACGCCAACGGTCCACATCGCCCGGCCGCCGGCGATCGACCCGGCGTCGTGCCAGTCGTAGCGCCCGAAGCCGTTGATTCGGGGCAGCAACGCCAGGTCGGCACGCTGTTGGTCGGCGCGCGCGGCGGCACGGCTTGCGGTAGCGGCGCGCAGGTCACCGCGCGGCATGACGCCGGCGGTGTCGTCGGCTGCGGGCATCGAGGTGGGGAGCGTCGCCGGCAGCGTCGACATCGTATCCGATGGTGTGCCAGTGGCGAGCGCCAGGCGCAGACGCGCGATCACGGCAGCACCGCGAGCCGCGACGAGCCGGGTTTCGACTTCACCTTGCCGCACGGCGGCGAGAAGGGCATCGGAACGCGTCACCAGACCATTTGCCGCGGCCGCTTCGGCGTCGCGCACGTGCCCGGTGGCGGCGACGTTGACCAACTCCAGCGTGGCCACTTGCTGGCGCGCAAGTACCGCCGCGTAGTAGGCGCGCAGCACCTCGAGGTGGCTGCCGCTTCGGACCCAATCGGTGTGGGCTTGCGCGGCGTCACGCGAGAATCCCGCGGCGCGCCGAGCCTGCCATGCGTCGGCGTTGATCAGCGGCGCCTCCACCACCAGCCCGGTGGCGACGTCACTGCGGGCCGGCGATTGATTGAGCCCCGCCGGATCGAACGCCGCGGCGGTCACACCACGCTGGCGGAGGAGGAAACCGAAACCAACCAGTGGATCGTCGGATCGCAGCCACCCCGCCTCGGCGCGCACCGCGGGCAGGACGCCGCGAAGCGTACCGGCCGCCCGGGCGGCCGCACTCCTGGCCGTGGCGGTCGCGATCCGGTTGTCGAACCCGTGCTGGTCGGCGCGGCGGAGGGCGTCGGACAGGGTGAGCGGGGCCTGGGCGCCGCTGGGGGCACCGGGAATTGCGGCGGCCAGCAGAATCAGGAGGCAGCGACCGGTAGCTGACATGACTATTACTATATGATCGTATAGTTATATTGTCAAGCGAACGCGGCCGGGGTACCTTGCAGCGACGCGACAGTGCGACGACACGCGGAGTGGAGCTGACCATGGCCCGGATGACCCCGGAACTGACCGACATCGTCGCCGAGCGCTTTCGGGCACTGGGTGAGCCAATGCGCATCCGCATTCTCGACGCCTTGCGACACCGCGAGCGGAGCGTGAGCGATCTGGTTGCCGCAACCAGGGCAACGCAGGCCAACGTGTCCAAGCATCTCACGGTACTGCACGGCCTGGGCTTCGTGGCGCGCCGGAAGGAGGGCACCCACGCCTTCTACCGTGTCGCCGATCCGGATGTTTTCAAGTTGTGCGACCTGGTGTGTGGTGGCGCGCGCGAGCGGGTACGCCGGCAGCAGCAGGTATTGCGAGCCGCTGGCTGAGGCGTGCGCGAGACGTTCTCGTCGCCCCAAGGATGGACCGGTGGTTTTGTCACGGGAGTTGACCGATGAAATCTGCGAGGCCCTGCGTCCTGACGATCAACGGCGGATCGTCGAGCATCCGCTTCGCGGTGTATCAGGCCGGCGATACGCCGCGGCGGCGTCTCAGTGGCAAGATCGATCGCATCGGTTTGAGCGGCACGAACTTGATCGTCAACGACCCCGCTGGAACATCGCCCGGCCCCCGCCGCCTTGCCACCGGCGATCACCGTGCTGCGGTGGGTTTCTTGCTCGAGTGGCTCGAGGCGCAACCGATCTTCGCGTCGGTCAGCGCCGCAGGACACCGCGTGGTGCACGGCATGAAGCATTCCGAGCCAGAGCGGGTCACGCCCAAGCTGCTCGCCGAACTGCACCGCATCACGCCGTACGCCCCCGATCACCTGCCGCGCGAGATCGGACTGATCGAGGCGTTCAGGCGTCGGCATCCTGAGCTGCGTCAGGTGGCATGCTTTGACACCGCCTTTCACCGCACCATGCCACGGGTCGCCAAGTTGCTGCCGATCCCGCGGCGCTATGCGGCAAAGGGCGTCGAGCGCTACGGTTTCCACGGCCTGTCCTACTCCTATTTGATCGAGGAACTCGGCCGCCTCGATCCCGCCGGCGCGACGGGCCGCGTCATCCTCGCGCATCTCGGCAATGGTGCCTCGCTGGCCGCCGTGCGCCACGGCAGGAGCATCGATACCAGCATGGGCTTCACGCCCACGGCAGGGCTGGTGATGAGCACACGAACTGGAGATCTGGATCCCGGCCTGGTGTACTACCTGGCGCGCACCGAGCGCATGAGCGCGGCCCGATTCCAACAGCTGGTGAACCACGAATCCGGGCTGCTCGGCGTTTCGGCGATCAGTTCCGACCTGCGCGACTTGCTCGCGCAGGAAGCCGGTGACGTGCGGGCGGCGGAAGCGGTGGCGCTGTTCTGCTATCAGGCGAAAAAGTGGATCGGCTCCTTCGCCGCGGTACTCGGTGGATTGGACACGCTCGTCTTCGCAGGAGGCATCGGCGAAAACGCGCCGCTGGTCCGCGCCCGCATCTGCGAGGGGCTGAACTTCCTCGGCATTGAACTGAACGAGTCGCGCAATGCGGCGACCGCGGCGGTGATTTCCACCGACGCCAGCCGGGCCACGGTTCGCGTCATTCACACGGACGAAGAACAGATGATAGCGCGCTCGGTCTGCCGCGCGCTCGGACTTGGCATGGCCAGCGACAACAAAAGCAGCGAGAAAGCCTGACGTGCGATGTGTACTACGACCAGAAGCTTATGTCTCCCCTCCAGCACAGCGAGAGAGTTTGTCGTACGATGTATCGGACGAGGGGAAGCCGTCGATACCAGCAAGACCGCAACGAAAGGGGCGTTATGATGAACTATTCAGGCGGATGGATGGGCGGGATGTGGCTTTGGACGGTGATCGGCGTACTGCTGGTGGTCCTGCTGGTCGTCGTGATTGTCAAGCAGTCCAGGAAATAATCGTGCGTTCGCGACCCGCCGCCCAATACTCTTGCTCGATGTGTCCTGGGGTGGCGTCGGACAAGCGGGGCGATTGCCCGAAGTGCGGCATGGCCCTGAAAGGGGATCTCACGTGACGCCGGCGCAGAAGATCATCTACACATGCCCGATGCACCCCGAAGTGCAACAGGACCATCCCGGCAATTGCCCCAAATGCGGCATGACGCTGGTGCTCAAGACACCGACCGCGGGCCCGGATGCCGAGGAGAACGCCGAGCTGCACGACATGACGAGGCGCTTCTGGATCGGCGCCGCGCTGACGTTGCCAGTGCTTGTCCTCGCGATGGCGCACTTGATCCCGGCACTGGCCAGACAGGCCTGGGTGGATAGCCACGCCTTGCGCTGGACGCAGTTTGCGCTCACCACACCCGTGGTCTGGTGGGCAGGCTGGCCGTTTTTCCACCGTGGCTGGCGCTCGATCGTGACGCGTCACTTGAACATGTTCACGCTGATCGCCATCGGCGTGGGCGCAGCGTTCATGTTCAGCGCCGCGGCAATGCTCATGCCCGACCTGTTCCCGCCCACGATGCAACACGAGGGCAAGGTCGCCATCTACTTTGAGGCCGCCGCGGTGATCGTGGTGCTGGTGCTCCTCGGTCAGGTGCTCGAACTCCGTGCCCGCAGCCGCACGGGCAGCGCGATCAAGGCGCTGCTCAACCTCGTACCGCCCACGGCGCGACAAGTCGCACCGGGGGGCGACAATGAAGTCCCGCTCGACCAGGTGAAAGTCGGCGACTGGTTGCGCGTGGTTCCAGGTGACAGGGTGCCGGTAGATGGCGCGGTCGTCGAAGGTCACTCCAGCGTGGAAGAGTCCATGGTCACCGGCGAGTCGCTCCCGGTGGAAAAGACTGTGGGCGACAACGTAACGGGCGGCACCGTCAACGGCCCTGGCAGTTTCGTCATGCGCGCCGAGCGAGTTGGTAGCGACACCTTGCTCGGGCAAATCGTGAACGTGGTTGCCGAAGCCCAGCGTAGCCGCGCGCCCATTCAAGGTCTCGCCGACAAGGTCGCCGGCATCTTCGTGCCGGCGGTACTGGCTGTTTCGGTGATCACCTTTGTCGTCTGGATGTGGCTCGGGCCAGAGCCAAAGCTCGCGCATGCCATCGTCAACGCCGTCGCGGTCCTCATCATCGCCTGCCCGTGCGCCCTCGGCCTGGCGACGCCCATGTCGATCATGGTCGGTGTCGGACGCGGCGCGCAGGAGGGCGTGCTCGTGAAAAACGCCGAAGCGCTCGAACGGTTGGAAAAAGTCACCACGCTCGTCGTGGACAAGACGGGCACCCTCACCGAGGGTAAACCCAAGCTCATGGATGTCCTGCCGACCGGGGGGTTCGACGCGAAGGAGTTCCTGCGTCTCGCCGCCTCACTGGAGCAGAACAGCGAGCACCCGCTCGCCGCCGCGATCGTGCAGGGCGCGAAGGAACAAGGCATCGTGTTCGAGGCGGTGAAGGACTTTCGTTCGGTAACGGCGGGCGGTGTTCTCGGCACAATCGCTGGTCGTACCGTGATCATCGGTAAACCGGATTTCTTGCGGCACGAACAGATCACCGGATTGGAGCCGCTTGAAGCGTCGGCCGTGAAACTTCAAGAAGAGGGCAAGACCGCGATCTTCGTCGCCATCGATGGCAAACCGGCGGGAATCCTCGCCGTGGCTGACCCGATCAAATCCACCACCCCGGAAGCCATCCGCGAACTCCATGCGCTCGGGCTGCAACTCGTCATGCTCACCGGCGATAACCGCCGTACCGCCGCCGCAGTGGCCAGGCAACTCGGCCTTGAAACGGTGGAAGCGGAGATCGAACCCGCCGAAAAAGTCGCCCAGGTCAAGAAGCTGCGCGCGGAACGTAAACATGTCGCGATGGCCGGCGACGGCATCAACGACGCGCCCGCCCTCAGCGAAGCGGAAGTCGGTATTGCCATGGGCACCGGCACCGACGTGGCCATACAAAGCGCTGGCATCACCCTCGTTCGAGGCGACCTCCGCGGCATTGCCAAGGCCATCCGGCTCAGTCGTGCCACCATGCGGAACATCCGGCAGAACCTGTTCTTCGCCTTTCTCTATAACGCGCTGGGTATTCCGGTGGCGGCCGGCGTACTCTACCCGTTCTTCGGCTTGCTGCTCAGCCCGATCATCGCTGGCGCCGCGATGAGCCTGAGTTCGGTCTCGGTCGTCAGCAACGCCCTGCGGCTGCGGAACGTGAGCCTGTGATTGCGTAGCGAAACATGAACACACGCACGAAAACCCTGACCCCCGACCTGCTCCACCAGATGGATGCCTACTGGCGCGCCGCCAACTATCTGTCGGTCGGCCAGATCTATCTGTACGACAATCCGCTGCTCAAGCGGACGCTGACGCTCGCCGATGTGAAGCACATGCTGCTGGGACACTGGGGCACGACGCCGGGGCAGAACTTCATTTACGTGCACCTGAACCGCGTCATCAAGAAATACGACCTCGACATGATTTACGTCTCCGGCCCCGGACATGGCGGCCCGGCGGTCGTGGGCAACACCTACCTCGAGGGCACCTACAGCGAGATCTACCCCGACATCAGCCAAGATGAAGCCGGGCTCCGGAAGCTCTTTCTGCAGTTTTCGTTTCCTGGCGGAATTCCCAGCCACGCATCGCCGGAGTGCCCCGGCTCGATCCACGAGGGCGGCGAGCTGGGCTATTCACTCAGCCATTCGTTCGGGGCCGCGTTCGACAATCCCGGGCTCGTCGTCGCCTGCGTCGTCGGCGATGGCGAAGCCGAAACCGGGCCACTGGCCACGGCGTGGCACTCCAACAAGTTCCTCGATCCGGTCACCGACGGTGCGGTGCTGCCGATCCTGCACCTCAACGGCTACAAGATCTCCAACCCGACCGTGCTCGCCCGGATTACCCGCGAGGAATTGGAACAGTTGCTCCGCGGCTACGGCTGGACGCCCTGGTTCGTCGAGGGCGACGAGCCGGAGCTTATGCACGAAGCCATGGCGGCGGCGCTCGACCGGGCGGTGGAGCAGATCAAGCAGATCCAGCACGACGCCCGCGTCCACGGCAACATCGCGCGGCCGCGCTGGCCGATGATCGTCCTCAATTCACCCAAGGGCTGGACCGGGCCGAAGATCGTCGATGGTCTGCCGGTTGAAGGCAGCTTCCGTTCGCACCAGGTACCGATCGCCGTTTCGGCCACGGCGCCTCCCGAACATCTCGCGCAGCTTGAAGGCTGGCTGCGGAGTTATCGGCCGGAGGAACTCTTCGATGAACAGGGCCGCCTGAAACCGGAATTGGCCGAACTGGCACCCAAGGGCGAACGACGCATGGGCGCCAATCCGCACGCCAACGGCGGCATCCTGCTTCGCGACCTGCGAATGCCGGATTTCCGCGAGTACGCCGTCGACGTGCCCTCGCCGGGCGTGCGCGGCATCGGCGACACGCATGTGCTCGGACGTTTCCTGCGCGACGTGGCAAAGCTGAACGATGAGCAGCGGAATTTCCGCGTCTTCGGGCCCGACGAAACGCTCTCCAACGGCCTGGAAGCCCTCTTTGAAGCGACCGAACGCCAATGGGACGCGGCGACCGCGCCGAACGACGAATTTCTTGCGCCCACCGGGCGCGTGATGGAAATGCTCAGCGAGCACCAATGCGAGGGCTGGCTCGAGGGCTACCTGCTCACCGGTCGGCATGGCCTCTTCAATTGCTACGAGGCGTTCATCCACATCGTCGACTCGATGTTCAACCAGCACGCCAAGTGGCTGAAGGTCACGTTGCAGCTGCCGTGGCGACGGAAGATCGCCTCGCTGAACTATCTGCTGGCCTCGCATGTCTGGCGCCAGGATCACAACGGCTTCACGCACCAGGATCCTGGTTTCATCGACCACGTGATGAACAAAAAGGCGGAAGTCGTGCGCGTCTACCTGCCGCCGGATGCGAACTGCCTGCTGTCGGTGATGGACCACTGCCTGCGGAGCCGCCACTACGTCAACGCCGTGATCGCCGGCAAACACCCGGCGCCACAGTGGCTGACAATGGCCGCCGCCGTTGAGCATTGCACCGCGGGCGTCGGCATCTGGCAGTGGGCCAGCACCGACCAGGGCACCGCCCCCGACGTGGTCATGGCCTGCTGTGGCGACGTGCCCACGCTCGAAACGCTCGCCGCTGTGTCCATCATGCGCGAACACCTGCCCGACCTGAAAATCCGGGTGGTCAACGTCGTCGACCTGATGAAGCTGCAGCCGCAAACCGAGCACCCGCACGGGTTGAACGACAAGGATTTCGACGAGATCTTCACCAGGGACAAGCCGGTCATCTTCGCCTTCCACGGCTACCCGTGGTTGATCCACCGGCTGACCTACCGCCGTACCAACCACGACAACATCCACGTCCGCGGCTACAAGGAAGAGGGCACCATCACCACGCCGTTCGACATGACGGTGTTGAACGATCTGGACCGCTTCCACCTCGTGATGGACACCATCGACCGCCTGCCGCAAATCGGCGACAAGGGCGCCGTCCTGAAGCAGCAGCTCAAGGCCAAGCTGATCGCGCACAAGCACTACATCGACAAGTACGGCGAGGACATGCCGGAGATCCGCGATTGGCAGTGGGATGCAACCGACCCCCCTGACATCGGGTCCGCTCGTCTTTTGCGACGATTCGAGCCGACCGTGGGCGACTGAGGTGCGCTGGCATTCGTCAGCCATCTCCCCGGTCGCTCAAACCTGACGCGCTACCGTCCCGCCACATGGGCCTCCAAAAACCAGAGACTTTTGTCCAGCTCCCGGGACAATCCGGTGAACAAATCCGCCGTGCCGGCATCGCCGAAACGCGTCGTGGCATCAATGGCAGCCCGCGTCGTCCGGGCCAGCTGGGCGTACCGCGCGATGAGTGCGCGAACCACGGCCATACCACCAGCCAGACCAGCCGGCAGGTCGGCCAAGCGCGAAGCGGTCGCGGCCTGGCGGAGCGACCCCGTTGCGTACCCCCCCAGCGCGGTAGCCCGTTCGGCGATGGTGTCTGCCTGCTCCTCCAGCTCTTCGGCGAGCTTGTCGAAGAGCTCATGGAGCGCGATGAAGTTGGCACCCTTCACATTCCAGTGGGCCGTTTTGACCTGCGTGAAGAGGTCTGTGGTGTCGGCCAGATGCTGGTTCAGGATCGGGATGACCTGCCCCCGCGTCCTGGCGGGCAAGTCGTGGTGGGTGTCAAACGTCTTCGCTGGCATATGCGTCTCCTGGGAGGATGAGTCCAATCGCGTGGGTACGGCTAACGGTCCGGCGCTTCTGTGGCGCGTAGAGATAATAGACTCAGTTATCCGTCGCCCCACCGGGCGGCAGTCCCGGCCGTGGGCTGAGCCGATTTTTTCTCCCGGCCAGAGCTCCCGTATCGCCCGAACTCGTTACATTGAAAAAATGGTCGCTGGGGAGACGGCCCCCGTGATGGTACGGTTGCTTGCCGCCACGCCGGTGGACCCCGAGCTGTTCGTGACTGGAGTGAACGGGAGTTACCCACCACAGGAGCCGCAGATGAAGCTGACTGCCATCATCCTCCTCGGTGCCGGGTTGTCGGGTGGCATCGCGGTACCGGTACCGGCACAAGCCGGCATGGACATGTTCCAGAAGAAGGCGATCGCGGCTTTTTTCAAGCCGGTCGTGGGGCATGGCGTTGTGTATGAAGAGCAGCGCAATGGCAAGAAGGAAACGTCGGAACTGACCATCGTCGGCAAGGAAACCGTGGCTGGCAAAGATGGCTATTGGATGGAGACCGGGATGGCCGACGAGAAGGCTGGCGGGATCGTCTACGGCAAAGTGCTGGTGACCCCGGATGACTTTCAGTTTCACCGCTCTGTATCACAGATGCCGGGCCAGCCGCCAACGGAATACACCTTCACCACCGACACTCGCAAGCCAAAAGCGAAAAACGATCAGGACAAATGGCACGAGGTTGGCACGGAGACCATTACCGTGCCTGCGGGCACATTTGTATGTGAGCATTGGGCCAAGGACGATGGCAAGGACGACGTCTGGCTCAGCGCGAAAGCTTCGCCGATGGGACTTGTGAAAGAGGTGAGTCTCGGACGGACGACGCTGCTGGTAAAGGTGATCACGGATGCGAAGGATCACATCACGGGGACGGCCAGGAAATTCGATGCGGCAGAGATGAAACGGCAGATGACGGAGCAGATGCAGCAGAAGAAACCGTGAGGTTCAAGGGTCCGGTCGCCTTCCGGCACTCACCATGATCGAAGGGAACCGGATGCTCGCGGGTAAACGCCCGCCGTTTCGCCCGTCTGCGCAGCGTCTCGCAGCCCGTGCCGAGGCCCAGATCGGTCGCTTCCTGTCGTACGTCGGCAGCATGGACCTGCTATTCCGCAATCGGACGTTGTGCCTGCTCGACCTCGTCGGCTGGAGCGCGATCCCCTGGCTCGCGCTGTCGATCCGGCTCGACAGGATGGCCGGCACAAACGTCTACTTCAACCGGACGCTGCTGTTCGCCGCCTGGTCGATCATGTTCCAGTTCGCCGGTCTCTACCTGACCGGGATGTACCGCCGTCTCTGGCGGTACGCGAGCCTGGACGAGATGTTTTCCATCGCCTTCGCGCTGGCCCTCGGCACGGTGGCTGCGACACTCGCCGACCGGATCGTGTCGCCGGCGCTGCTCGGCGCCGCCGCGGCTGCCGTCGCTCTGCCGCGCTCGATCCCGGTGATCTGTGCCATGCTCGCCATCATGTGGTCGGGAGGGACGCGCTTCTCGCTCCGGTATGTCAGTCTCCTCGGGCGTCGCGGCGGCCGCCACGGCAAACCCGCCCTCATCATTGGCGCCGGCGATGCCGGATCGATGCTGGCGCGCGAGCTGCAGCAGAATCCGGTGCACCAGCTCGAGCCGATCGGCCTGATCGATGACCATACGCCCCGGCACGGTCAGGTGATCAACGGCATCCCGGTCCTCGGCGGCCGCAGCGCCATCGCAGACATGGCTAAACGATATGGAGTGAGTACCGTCATTATCGCGATGCCGACGGCGTCCGGCACGGTGATCAGGGAACTGCGGGAACTCTGTGTCGCGGCAAACCTCCGCGTGTTGTTGATGCCTGGGCTGCAGACCGTGCTGAACGGACAGACGACGTTGCGCCAGGTTCAGATCGAGGACCTGCTCCGGCGAGAGCCGGTGCGCACCGACGAGGATGGTGTCCGGGCACGCCTCGCGGGGATGCGCGTGCTGGTCACCGGCGCCGGCGGCTCGATCGGCTCGGAACTCTGCCGGCAGATCGCCCGGCTCGACGCACGCGAGTTGATCCTGCTCGGCCACGGCGAGAACAGCATCTTCGCCATCGAGAACGAAATGCGCGCCCGCTTCCCCGCCCTTCGCCTCAGCGCCGTCATCGCCGACATTCGTGATCCGATTCGTATTGACGAAGTATTCGCCCGTTTCCGCCCCGACGCGGTGTTCCACGCGGCGGCGCACAAGCACGTCCCGCTCATGGAAACCAACCCCGAAGAAGCGGTCACCAACAACGTCGGCGGCACGCACACGGTGCTGGAGGCGGCGGAGCGGTGGGGCAGTGCCCACTTCGTGCTCATCTCGAGCGACAAGGCGGTGAACCCCGCCAATGTCATGGGCGCGACCAAGCGCATGGCGGAGGAACTGGTGCGGGCACGGGCGATCCGCACCGGCCGGAACTTCGTATCGGTCCGGTTCGGCAACGTCCTCGGCAGCCGCGGGAGTGTGATCCCGACGTTCCAGGCGCAGATCGCCGCGGGCGGGCCCGTGAGCGTTACCCATCCGGATGTGACCCGGTACTTCATGACGATCCCGGAAGCGGTGCAGCTCGTGCTTCATGCGGTGACGATTGGCAGCGGCGGGGAAACGTTCGTGCTCGACATGGGTCAGCCGGTCAGGATTGCCGACCTCGCGAAGGACCTGATCGAGCTCAGCGGCCTGCGCGTCGACTACGACATTCGCATCGAGTTCACCGGCTTGCGCGCGGGCGAGAAGATGTTCGAGGAGCTATTTCTCGACTGCGAGAACCACCCCCGGACCAGCCACGACAAGATTTTCATCGCGCGGTCGCCGGCTGCCGCAAGCTTCCACGACCACGAGTTGCAAGCGCTCATCCACGCTGCAGGCGAGGGCGATCGAGCCCGGACACGGCAGCTGCTGGCGCGCTTCGTGACCCGGGTTGGCGGCCAGTTGAGCGGACCGACGCTGGTCCCCGCCGCCGCCGCCGCCGTGAACGGTGTCATGGACCGGAAGAGCGTGGCGCTGTCGCCCAAGTAGGGGCTCATCGACTGGAGCCCAATACCGCGGTTGGGTAGGCGGACATGGCCGAGCAACCGCTCAGTGTGACACGCTCTCGCTCCGGACGACGCGCAGCACCGTCAGCATCACGATCCGCAGGTCAAGCCACATCGAGCGGCGCCGCAAATACTCGGCGTCCAGCCGCACCTTGTCGGCGGTCGACAACTTGTCCCGCCCGTTGACCTGTGCCCAGCCGGTCACTCCCGGCAACAGCTGGTCCACGCCCTGCTCCGTACGGAGGATCACCAGGTCGTCCTGATTGAAGAGCGCCGGACGCGGCCCCACAAAACTCATGTCTCCGCGCAGAATGCTCCAGAGCTGAGGCAGCTCGTCGAGGCTGGTGCGGCGCAGGAATCCGCCGATCGGAGTGAGCCGGGACCGCGCGTCGGTCAGCAGGTGCGTCGCGACTGACGGGGTGTCGACGCGCATGGTGCGGAACTTCGGCATGCGAAAGATCCGGTTGTACCGGCCGACGCGATCGGACCAGTACAGCGCTGGTCCCCGGGAGGTCAGTCGCACCAGCAGGCCGATCACCGCGAAGAGAATGAGCAGCACGCACGCCGCAACAACGGCCACGACCTTGTCCACGAAGCGTTTCACGTCGCTCTAGCTCCAAGCGACTGCACGGCGCGCCGCAACCCATCGTCGACGCTGACCGGCGGCCGCCAGCCGAGTGTTCGCCGCGCCTTGCCGATATCCACTTGCAGGCTGCCGCAAAGGCGCTGGACGAGGGCCCTCGTGCCCAGCACCGCCGCACATGCCTCGAGGACGACGGTCGGCACCGGGACCAGGCGGGCCGGGACCCCCACCGCGGCTGCCGCGCGGCGGAACAGATCCGCGTTTGGAAGACCTTCGCCGTCACTCAGCAGGAATGTCTCGTTCGCTGCGGCCGGGTGTTCGATGCAAGTGAGTATGAAATCCACCAGGTTACCCAGCGCTACTAGACGGCGGCGGTTCCCACGCGAAGGTCACCGGGTACTCGGCTGCGCCGCGCGATGCAAGCCGAGAGTAAGGTGTACCGGCGGCCGCCAATTGAGTACGCGATGGGCCTTTCCGGCATCCACTTGCAGCGAGCCAAGGAGAGACTGGACTGTGTCCTGCATGCCAAACGTGGACGCCCCAACGGTCATCACACGCGTCGGAATTGGCAGCAACAAGGCGGGACGCCCCATAGAGCTCGCCAGTCGTCGGACGAGGTCGGGCGTCGAGATATCTTCACCGTCGCTGACAACGAAGGTCTCCCCAGAGGCGGCAGGATGGTCCATACAGACCAAAACAAAATCAACAAGGTTGTCGATTCCAATCAGACTCCGGCAGTTCCGCGTCATTCCAAACGGCAGTGGAACGCCGCTTCGCACAAGGCGAAGCAGACGACCGAAGTTCCCGGGGGCATCGGGACCATAAACGAGAGGTGGACGGATCACGACGACCTCCATTCCGGTCTCAGTCTCCACAGATCGCAGTCCTTGTTCCGCTTCCCATTTTGAATGAGCGTACGGTTCCTGCGGCGAAGGGGGATCAGTCTCCCGAAACGGTGACTCGCCTGTGAGGTTGCCGTTCACGCCAATCGAACTGACGTAAACGAATCGTCGGACGCCTCTGGCGGCCGCGCTCCGGGCGACATTAATCGTCCCCTCGACGTTGATGCGCCGTAATTCCGCCATTGACGCGCGTGGTGAGTCAGCGCGCACGTGCGCCCGATTTGCCAAATGGACGACCACACTCGCACGACGCAGAAAGGTGAAATCGATATCGGACGCAGCCAAATCAACGACGCACACCGACTCATATCCGCTACAGTTATCGCTCGACCTGCGGCGCACCACAGCTGTCACGCGATTTCGCCCTTCTGTTACCAGCCGCGCGACAACGGACGTTCCAACGAACCCGGCTGCGCCGGTAATGACGACGGAACGGCTCATCGGGTGTATCCCAAGTCTAGACGACAAACGGGCGACGCCGGAAGCGCGGGCACATGGGTGTGCCGACAAACCCGGAAGCCCCAGTGACGAGGACAACCCGCGTGGTACTGAGATCTTGATCATTAGCGTTCGGCGTGGCCGAGGGATGGCATCGCGTCTCCGCTCGAACGTCTGCCAACGCTACTCGGTCTGTGTTCGGCGATAGTGAGTAAGATAATCGTTGTACAACGCCGTTGGTTCGAAATCGGCGAGTACGCGGGCACGGGCCTGTATTCCGTGAGATTGTCGCAACGCGGCACTCTTCAAATACTGACCAATTGCGCCCTCCAATGCGTTCGCGTCTCGGACAGGGACGAGAGCGCCGGTGCACCCATCGATTACACCGTCGACGCAACCGGTTACCCGGGTCGCGACCGTCGGGAGAGCCATCGCCGCTGCCTCAAGGACGACA
Source organism: Gemmatimonadota bacterium (assembly GCA_025357945.1). Taxonomy (GTDB): domain Bacteria; phylum Gemmatimonadota; class Gemmatimonadetes; order Gemmatimonadales; family GWC2-71-9; genus Palsa-1233. Next base: position 16,735 of record JANYLJ010000003.1, on the reverse strand, counting down.
ACCGGAAACCCTTCTCGGTATGACGGAAGAACAAAAACGTCCATTGCGGCAAACCACGCGGCAGGCTCCATCGTGTGTGGGATGTGAAAGACATGAGGTCCGCTCGCGAGCCATGATTCAAGATCCCCTGAGATTGGTTGACGTTCGTCGATATCGCCGACCACGACAAGATATGCATGCGAATTTGCCAGACTAAGTGATGCCCATGCATGACGAAGTTCGTCAATCCCCTTATCGCCGGAAAGTCGACCAACAAACCCTACTAGAATATCCTCGACGCCCAAGCCGAGCTTTTCACGCGACGCCATGCGATCCGCTGCCCTGGCGTCAGGGGAGAAGGACCGCCGCGCCTCGACCCCTGCGATGCTCCCGTTCTGAGGAACCCGCATCTTCGTCTGAGGCACCCCGATCTCGGTCAAAAGTCGGAGCACAGAATTGCTCACACACCATACCTCGTCGGCGAGGTACGCCGTCAACCGCTCGCTGACGATGAGAACAAGCCTCGACAAGCCAGTAGCAGTCTCGAACGGTGCACCATGCACATGATAGATTTTCAGGCGACGCGCGGTAATCGATGCAGCCAGCATGCTTAACAGTGACGCCTTCGGGGAATGAGTGTGAATCACCGCGGGATCGATCTTCCAGATCAGGCGGGTCAAGCAAGCGATGGCCCAGAGGTCTGCAAAGGGCGACATCCGACGGCGCAACGGCAAACGGTGAACCACACATGGCCACCCGGCGACGAATGTCTCGAGCTCGCGGGGCGCAGAAGCTACATGAACTTCATAACCATGTTTCGCCAACCATTCCACGAAGCCGCGGAGGTGATAGAGCGTGATTGGAACCGTTGAAACGAGAAGTACCCGGTTGGACTTCCGGGCTGCCGCGTCATTCGGCACGATCAACACCAGGTAGGAACGTCCGGGCGATGTGGGCCAGAACCTCGCCGCACTTCCGGGCCTCAGAAATGGACAGCGCCGAATGTCGACGCTTCATAAACACGTGATCGGTACCCGACAGCGACGCTGCCCGGTGCACCGCGTCCGCGACGTGAGATCGAAATACCAGAGCTGTCCGCTGAACCCGGCTGAGATGCTCCGGACCAAGGTCACGGATAATCTTACGTACGGAACGGTTCGACGCCAAGTAGGGACCGAGCCGAATCGGCGCCGGCTCCCGGTAGAACAAGAGTGGCTCGTCGATAACCCGAAACGTGAGTTGGGAAAAATACGCGCACCACAAGTGACGATCTTCCGCACGGACGTACTGGTCACTGTACGGGTGGCGCAATGCCCACTCACGAGTGAACATCACAGTCGGATGCACAAACAGCCCATGCGCAAACACATTCATCGCGCTCGCCTGGGACGTCGCCAGCCCCCGAACTCCGATCGGCCTATTGCCTTCATCGATCGTAACTGCAAGGCTGGCGCACACATCGATCTGGCCGGTACGATCGAACTCCGCAAGTTGGCGCGCGAGCCGCTCGGGATGCATGACATCGTCGGCGTCCATTCGCGCGACGAACGACGTCGACGCACGCTCCGTGATCTCGTTCAAGCGCCGCGAGAGGCCACGCTGCCGCCCATCCGCCACGATGTGCACCCGATTGTCGCTCACGGATGACGCGATGCGCAGAGACTCGTCGGTCGAGCCGTCGTCCACAAGGAATAATTCCCATTCGTCGATCGACTGCGCGAAGACCGAGCGAATGGCGAGCGGCAGCCAGGTTGCCGCGTTCAAGAACGGGATGCCGATAGTGACACGAGCGGTCATTTGCTGGCAACAATTGCCGCTGCGCACGGCGGTCCGTGGCGCAGCCGGGCATCCTTCACCGCGATCCAGCGAGCCAGCGATCGATGGATCCAGCCGCGGATGCCGTGCGGAAGAGCGTGGGTAGCAAGTCGAAGCGCCGCGCCGATGTTCCATCGTCCGGATATTCCTAAACAAATCGGCGCGTCAAGCCGGTCCCACAACTCGCACTGGCCGCCACGAATGTACGGCCGCAGTTCGAATTCCCTGAACCCTGCACTCCTGAAGACGGACTGCCACCCGTCCGCGTCGTGCAGGTTCAGGTGCACGAGTTGCCGTCGTCGCAGGTCAGAATACCGCTTGGATCGAAAAGTCAGATGGTCGTTCATCCCCAGCAGGGGCACCGTGGCGACGAATCGTCCGCCATCACGCAGGATCGTGTGGCTCGACGCCAATACCGCTGGAAGATCGGGAATGTGTTCAATGACGCAGTTGGCGAACACGGTTCCGAAGGATTCAGCTGAGAATGTCATCTTCCGCGCGTCCATGAGATGCACGCGACGATACGGGACGCCCTTGCGTCGCGCCCGCGCTAGCCCGCGTTCATTGATATCGATGCCGTCATCAATCTGGTCGAACACCAGCGACGCAAACACGCCATCGGCGCACCCGATCTCGAGGATGGGACGGTCGAATTCAACTGTATCCTTGAGATCCATGATTGCGGACAGTTCCAGCGCGCGCCAATATGCCTGCCCCGGGAGTTCGTAGATCGGGAGCGTGCGCAGGAGCAATTGCTCGAGTTCAATGCCCGATACAGCCTGAGCCGTGGCACTCATTCGGACCCGTTCCGCGCCGATTCGCCAAGCGCCGCCGCGTAGTGGGTGCGAGCCCTTCGGGCGATTGCGTTCCAGGAAAATACTTCGGCGCGCTCTACCGCCGCGGCCGCAAGTTGGGCGCGTTCGCCGGGATCAAGTACCAGCCGCTCCACCGCCGAAGCCAGCGCGATGGCATCGCTCACCGGTACAAAAACGCCGCAATCGACCGTAATCACCTCCGGCAGCCCTCCGTGATCCGTCGCAATCACGGGGACTCCGCATGCGAGCGCCTCCAAGGCCGCCATGCCGAACATTTCGAGTTCGATAGTCGGCATGACGAACACGTCGGCGCTGCAGTAGATCGCGGCCAGGCGATCCTCACGAATTGCTCCGAGATACGTAATTCCCGCACGCCGCATGCGGCCGATCCAATCGCCGTTATCTCCATCCGCGTCGAATTGACCAATCGGGCCAGCGGCGACCACTGCAACCGGTATGCGACGAGCCGCCAGTCGTTCCGCCGCAGCGATGAGGATTTCAGAACCTTTTTGCCGGGCAATCCTGCCAACGTACAATGCGATGCAACTCGCCGACGAAATGGCCGACAGCTCCGCGGCCCGGCCGCGTCCGAGGGGCCTAAACTGATCAGTGTTGACACCGTTGTACAGCACACTAACTCGCCCAGCCGGCAGATCCCAGTAGTCGGTTGATTCTTTCTTGCAATATTCGGAGCATGGCAGCAGGTGATCGAACCGTAGCAGGCAGTATCTGATGATCACGCCGACCAACCCCTTCCGGCCACGCCGAAAGCGGAAGAAATCATAGGACAACACGGCCGGCGTGCGGAAGACAGCACGGAACAGTGCGCCCTCGGGTTGACTGTGGAAATGAACCACCACATGCCGCCGCCCGCGTGAAATGCGCCGAATTGCCAGCGCCGCCCGGCCAAGGAACTCAAGATGCCGCAGCGGCCCCGCCATGAGGCAACGGATATACACGATCCGAATGCCTTCGATGGTCTTGGTTTCTCCAGCTTTCCCGATCGAGACGATCGCGACCTCGTCGCCTGACACGGCTTGAGTGCGGGCCAGTTCCCAGATCCGGCGCTGAATCGCCCCCCCGAAGAAGCACGGAATCGATGGAAAGTTCGTCACACCAACATGAATGATGAACACAGTTGTCACTTCACCAGACGACATTGGCCATCGGCGCCAACATTGCGTCGCCATTCAACAAGGTCCGTGACGGCCCGGACCCCCGTGGCGAAGATGTGTCGAACAGCGGAGCGCCGTCGCCGACCCGCACGAATTACCTCGTCATACAGTCGCAGGTGAGCTTGTGCCATCTCCTCGATGCTCGCTTCTCGTAAGGCGAACGAGCGCAACAATTCCCGTTCAGCGGCATTCAACCGCGGCCGCTCACTCATCATGCGAATGGCGTTTGCCAATGCAGCCACGTCTCCGCTCGGCGTGACGAGTCCATGCGGGCCCAGCATCTCGCCAACCGCGCCCACATCGCTCGCGATTACTGGCGTTCCACACAGGAACGCTTCGGTGATCACGCTGGGTCGCGACTCGCTGCGGCTCGGCAGTACCAACATCGTCGCGGCCGAGTATTCCCGGACTAATTCGCCCGGCGCCAGAAACCCCATGAACTGTACCTGGGCCTCGATGCCCAGTTCCAACGCAAGGCGACGATACGTTGACTCGAACGCCGCGGTCTGGTAAACGAGTCGCACTCGCACGGGAAGATCGGGCAGCAAAGCGACCGCACGAAGTAGGACATCGATCCCCTTTATCGGATCGAGTTGGGCAACGCAGAGCGCCACGAGTTGGCCGGTCTCGGGAACATCCAGTCGCCGGTAGATGTCGCTGCGAATCCCATTGGGGATCCGGCGAATGATACTCGCCGGATCTCCCCGCGTTCGGAGAAATGCAAGCTCCCGGCGTGACAGAGCGACCAGACCGTCGGCCATATCGGTCACGAACCGGTACCCGTGACGCCACGCCGCCGACACGGGCCATCCATTCAACAGACGTAGATCATGACCGGTAAACACGAACGGCGTGCGTGACTGCGACGCTGCGCGTAACGCTGCACCGCCGTAGTGGTGAACATGTACGACGTCGTGGGCCGGCGATGGGCGAAAAGTGCGGTGACCAAGTCGCGTTACCTCGACCCCTAGGGATTCGAGCGCATCGGCCAGCAACGTTTCGGGCGTATATCGGTGACGTTCGCGATACTCGCGAGACTTGTCGAAGATCCCCCCCACCAGGCACAATCGCATTTCGAGTCAGCCTCCCACGAGTGCGCCCGCCGACTGGCGGCGGTGATGCCATCTGTGTAGCACAAGGTACGCGTAGATCGGCCAAAAAAAGTAAACGAAGATCTGGGCAACAGCCGATAGGCTTCCAGGGACGAGATACAGGACCCACGCCGTCGTGTAAAACGCGATGTAAGATTGCAGCGGGCTTGAAGCTATCTCGTAGTAGTGATCAAGTTGTCGAACGATCATTCCCAGAACCACAAACACGAGCAACGTCCCGAGCAATCCAACGTTGATGAACAATTCGCCCGGAAACGGGATGAGCTGGTCGAGGATCGTCGAAGTACCGTAGATCAATCGGTTGTAGACAACCGGGCCGCTGGCAGATCGAAACGGTTTGCCAAATATTGGAACTGGCGAAACGAGCGAACCAAACAACGTCCCGCCTGCCTCGGATCGCGAGAGCTCGTTCGCCCGAATCAGGAACGCCGTGAACTGCGGCCCCCCGCCGTAGATCTGCAATTGGTCGAGCGGATGGACTTGATCCCACAGAAATCCTTGCGCATCCGGGTCTCGCAGGACGTCTCCGGCGTCAAATCCGGAACTTCTGTATGAACCGATCGCAATCAGTGATCCAAACCCGAACAGGGAGAGCAAGACCAATGTCAGGAGCGGCGGGCGGCGTACCCAGCCTGAATAGGCGCTAAGGAGGGCTACGATGGGCACAGCGAACGCCGCGCGGTTGAAGCTGTAGGAGATGCCCACGATGATGATAACGATGACGGCGATCGCCGTCTCGACAACTCGAAGACTCGTGGAGTGATGCTCGACGACCCGTTTGCTCCACCAGCCGATGACGCTGAGAATCAGAAATGGGCGCAGTATCAGGCCGAGTGCTTTCCGCACTGTGGGATCAGCCGATTCGTTCGCGAACTCAGCCGGGTTGGAGAAAAAGTGAAACACCGCCTCAATGCTGCCGAACGTCAGCCAAAGCCCAGCGACGCCCGCGAACGCGAACAGAACAATCTCGCGAGGCAGCAGGCCAGATCCGGACGGTTGAGACCTGGGTCCGGGCTTGGCGAATGCGGGGTTCCAAGAAACCAAGCCCACCAAGAACGCGACCAGAACAGCCGCCTGCAAGCGTAGCGCAACACCGATCGCATCATCATCTGGCATGATCGGAAGTACGCCTCGCGCCGGCCCTTCCCACACCATCACAACGGGCACGCCGACCGTGCAAACGAAGAGGACGACAAGCGCCCAATTGTGAGGTGACAGGGGGCGGTTGGATCGGGATACGAAACAAGGAATCACGATCGGCGCAATCAGAAAAACCGTGGCCGGCAGAAGTGCCGACGGAAACTTCCAGATGTGCGGCGACACGAGCATGGCAACGATGGCGGCACCGCCAAGAATTGACCAAGCCAACGCCGACCGCCGACCGGCAAATCGTTGCGTCGTGATCAAGGCGCTAGGCGACGCGAGGGCGCAGGGCTACGCCACTCAGCCAGAGGTCACAGGCGAGAACCACGGCGATGACTGAATACCCCATCAGCAGCGCCGCACCGAGCCCGAGCGCGCCGAGGGGGGCGATTAACCAGTACGCCGATGACGCGATGACAGCTGCAAGCAAGCAATCCCAAGCGAACCGACGCCACACGGCACCGACGCTGATTAGCGCCTGCCCAAGCACCGTATTCAGAGCATTGGGAATAGTCCCTAGCAAAACGATTACGAGAACAGGCCAACCGATACGAAACGCCGACCCGTAGACAGCCATAAACCAGGGCGAACACGCGGCCAACAGGAGACTTGGAAGGGCACACGAGAGGGTGCTGATCAACGAAGTCTCACGAACCACCCGCCGGAATCCTTCGGAATTTCCCGTCGCGAGCAGGTTTGATAGCAACGGCAGCTGAATGGGCGCAATTGACGATGGAACGAACAACACGAGAGTTCCCCACTTGGTCGCGGCGTCGAAAAGACCGGCTTGCGTGAACCCGCCTGCCTGATGAAGCAGCAGTAATCTGCCGAACCACAAGGCCGGCATCACGGCAATCCCACTCAGCATTGCGGGAACGCCGAATTGGAGCACCGGCCGTACTTCGCCCAACGTCAGGACCAAATCGAACGGGTGGTTGCGGAGTCGCTTTCGGCGAAGAAAGAATCCGAAAAGCGCGGCGGAGATGACTTCCGCGGAAGTGAATCCGGCGGTCATTCCCCCTACTCCCGCCACGCGAGCGCCAACGACAGAACCGACCCCGCCCAGGATGCCACGCAATCCCGTCAATATCGTCCACAACCGGAATTCTTCGTATCCGAGTAGAGTACCGGTCAGAACGCCGAGCACGGCACTGGCGGGAATCAAGGGCAACGACCAACGGAGCGCCGCCCCCAAGTGTGGTGCGGCAAGCAAGCCGCTTGCGATCTTTGATGTGAACGGGACGGTCGCACCGGCAACAATGATTCCGACCGCCAAACTCATGTAGAGCGACGCGCGGACCGAAGCAGCGCAACGGGATGGATGTTCCGACCGCAGTTGGGAAACGAAGCGAGCGGCGGTCGTCGCGAGTCCGAGTCCTGCAAAGACCCCAACCAGCGTTGTGGTGCTCTGGATTGTTCCAAATTCTCCCAAGCCTGCCGCCCCCAGCAGGCGAGCGCTTGCGAACGTTCCGATCAGCAAGGCACCCCGGGATATCAACGCACCAACTAGCGACCAGGCCGCAGCGCGCCGAAATCGCGAAGAGACCGACAACGTCTCGTCTGAACGATTGGAGCCACCGGATTCCAACATCCTCGTCTCGATCTATTCCACCGGGAAAGCGCGTGAGATGCCGGGCCCAGGTTCTACGGCGTCAGCCCGGTCCGCTGGCTTGAAACACCGAAGCTCGACATTGCCGGTGTTAGTCAGGCCCAGCCCCCGCCAGAACGTATCGGTAAAGCGCAGCCATGAACGGCAGGCTGCCGGACCAGCAGTCCTGAGAATCACGAGGGCACCGCGTGAATACGGCATGTCTTGCGTGGCGACGTCCACGAATTCGTTGTTTTCAGCCAATTGTCTTAGCGACGTATGCGTAAACGGGCGGATATGGGTGTAATCGTCCCAAAACTGGCGCAACTTCGCCGAAGGAACGATCAGCAGCAGCTTTCCCCCTGGCTTGAGAACCCGCCGCACCTCGCGCATTGCACGGTCGAGGTCGGAAATGTGCTCGAATAACCAGCAGCAAAAAACGCCGGCAAAGTAGCTGTCCGGGAACGGAATCTCGTATGCCGAGCCTTCGCGTATTTGCAGACCTTCCTTGGCGTAGTGCGAGACGATTTCCGCTTCGATGTCGACCGCCACGATGTCATGGGGGCTCTGTTTGGTAAACCAGCACCGGCCCGGTCCCAAGTCCAATACTGGCCGGGTATCGCGAAAATCTCTTGCGTAATAGTGGCTGCCCAACACCAGCTCGAATTGGCCGATGACACCGAGGCCGGTTCGCAGAATGTAGTTTCCGTAGGACATGCGGGACTCAGCATGGAAAGGGTTTCCTGCGAATCAATACGTGGGCATCGGCTAGGCGCTCATCGGTGAAGCGCCGTCCGCTGCGGCGATCACCCCGACGGTTGTGGCGTGCGTTTGTCGTCCGCGACCAAGCCCGCCAGAGCGAATACGGCGCCCAGGATCGCGGCGATTCCGACCTTGGAAAGCAGGTGTCTCGACAACGGCCGTGCGAGCGACGCAGGCGCATCGATAAGTACGATCGACGGCGTGCGCCGCTGCGCGTCGATCCGAGCTTGTTCGTAGAGCTGGGCGATGGTTGTCACCACTTGCTGCCGAATATCGATGCTGCGCTGGAGGCGTTCACGATCGACCTGTAGACGCGGCGCGCCTGCTATCCGGTTTGCCTCGCTGAACGCAACCAGCGAATCCTCCGCTTTTCGCAACTCTTGATTCGCGTTATCAAGCCGTTGTTGGGCGAACGTGCCCTCTTCGGCTGCCTGACGCCGCTTGGACGCGACGACGAATCGGTTGACCTGCTCGATAATGTTCGCGACCATGTTCGTCGCGACCTGCCTCGAAGGGGCCCGAAAGTCGATCGCGACAATACCGGTCCGGAGGCCGGCGATGACGAGCAGGCGGCGGTTTACCGCATCGATCAACCTGTCGTGGCGGACATCCGGATCCTCTTCCGCGATATTGAACAGACGCGCCAATTCTATTGATCGGCTCCCCGCTCCCGTTGAGTCGTTGTCACCACGCGCCACGGCGCTGTCAAGCACTGTGCGCGACTTCACGAGCTCGGCGAAAAAATCCGGCGATTGACCGCGGTCACCCGACGGAACGTTGATCCCGAATTGCGCAGCAAGGCCCGTCAATCGGGACCGTGACGCATCACCACCTTGCGGCAGGAAGGAGCCGTGCGCGATGAATTCTCGAGGGGACCGGATTACAACAACCGCGGTGACTGCAGCGAAGGCAACGGCAATTGCGCCGATGAACCGCCAATGGTCGCGCAGGATCTGCTGTGGGGGTGAATTCACGCGCGTCGTCGAATACCCAGGTTGCGATGGTGTCTGCAAAGCTAGGCTGCCGGATTGGGCGCTGCAACAAGCGGTGCCCCACACTTCACGCCGTAACCTCGCACGACCGCCTACGATGCCTCCGAATCCCCAACGCTGCCCGTGCGCCGCCTGAGCAGAACCACCAGCACCACTCCCAGCCCCGCCCCTGCGCCTCCGGCCGCGAAATCCCGCCAATCCCCGCTCCGGTATGGCAGCAGCGACTGCACCAACTCGATCCCGCCCGCGAACGCCAGCGACACCAACAGCGTGATCCCGAGCCTCGGTCGCCGGTCAAGGTGGAGCAGCAGCGCGAACCCGAGAAAGATCCCGAAATGGACCATCTTGTCGAACTGGTTGGGTAACGGAATCGGCACCGTCGGCACCGGCAGCAGAAAGGCCAGCACCATGGCCGCAACGTACAGGACAAAGAGTGTATGACGAATGGAGTTCACCGGTGCAATAGACCGGGCAGCCAGCGACCCCGTCAAGCCGCCGTGGCACGGGCGCCTGACTCCCCACTGATGCCCTGATACGGCAGTTAGGTTACCACCCATGCTCAATCGATCCGTGCCGCGCTGGCTGGCGGTGATCGCCCTGCTGTCCTTCGCCAACCCGCTCGCCGCACAACAACCGTCGCAAGCTCAGGTCCAGGCCGCCCTGCAACTGCCGGGCAACGCCGACGCCGTCCGCGCCCGCATCAAGGAGTCCGGCCTCACGCCGGAACAGATCCGGGCCCGACTCAAGGCGAGCGGGTACGACGCGACACTGCTCGATCCGTTCCTCGCCGACCAATCCTCACTGCCGCCGCTGCGCGCCGTCACCGATAGCCAGGCCGCGGCGATCAAGGCTCTCGGCCTCGCCCCGACCCCGCCGCCCCCCATGTCAGTGGATACCGGCGTTCGCCGCGCGCCGGCACAACCGCCGAGCGGCGTGTTCGGTGTCGACGTGTTCCGTCGCAGCACCACCCAGTTCCTGCCGCTGCTCTCGGGCCCGGTGCCGCCCGACTATCGCCTCGGACCCGGTGACGTACTCGTCCTGATCCTCACCGGCGACGTCGAGCTGACCCACCAGCTTTCGATCACCCGCGAAGGGTTCGTGCTGATCCCGCAGGTGGGTCAGGTGTTCCTGTCCAACCTCACGCTCGATCAGGCGCGCAACGTCCTCTACGACCGGCTCGGCCGCGTCTACTCCGGCGTGCGCCGCGGAGCGAATGCGACGACCCAGTTCGACCTCTCCGTCGCCAACGTACGCGCGGTGCAGGTGCACGTCGTGGGCGAAGTGAACCAGCCCGGCGCGTACCAGGTGAGTGCGCTCGGTACGGTGCTCACCGCGCTGTACACCGCGGGCGGCGTGACCGAGCGGGCGAACCCGCGCGCCGTCACAGTGCGACGCAACGGCACCAAGGTGGCCACGTTCGACCTCTATGATTACCTGCTCAAGGGTGACACGAGGAGCGACCTGCGCGTCGAGAATGGTGACGTGGTGTACGTCGGGGTGCGCGAGCGCCGCGTCACGGTCCGGGGTAGCGTGCTGCGCCCGGCCTCGTACGACGTCGCCGCGAACGAGACGCTCGCCGACGTACTCGCCGCCGCGGGTGGGCTTGATGCCGACGCCGCCCGGACGCGGGTATCGATCGAACGGGTGGTCCCGCCGGCCCAGCGCCTCGCTGGCGGTTCGCAACGCGTGACCGTCGACGTGCCGCTTCCCGGCGGGATGATTCCGCCCTTCGCGGTCGAAGACGGCGACACCGTCCGGGTGTTCAGCGTAGGCGACGCCGAGCGGAACTATGTCGAGATCCGCGGCAGCGTGTACCTGCCAGGCAAGTTCGGCATCGAGCCCGGCCTGACCCTGTCGCGGCTCGTCGTCCGCGCCGGCGGTTTGCAGCCGGCCACGTACGCCGGCCGGGCGCATATCTCGCGGCTCAACCGGGCGGACCAGACTCGTCGCATGATACCGGTGGCACTGCCGGCCGACAGCGCCGCACCGTGGCCGGCCGACCCGGCGCTCGAGGATCGCGACTCCATCGTGATCTACAACCGGCTCGACATGCGGCCGATCCGCACTGTTTCAATCGTCGGCGCGGTGAACCTGCCGGCGATCGTGCCGTGGCGCGAAGGAATGACGCTGCGCGACCTGGTACTCCAGGCGCATGGGCTGATCGCTGGTGCGTCACTCGACTCCGCCGAAATCGCCCGGCTGCCAACCGATCGCAGCGCCGGTCAGCTGGCAACGACTCTTCGCGTGCCGCTCGATTCGACGTACCTGTTCGACCGCGACAGCCTGGGCCGCTACATCGGCCCGCCGGGCACCGCGTTCCGGCGCTCGGGCGCACCAGAGGTTCCGCTGGCGCCGTGGGATAATGTGCTGATCTTCCGGCAGCCCGACTTCGCCTACCAGCGCACCGTATCGATCGGTGGCGAAGTGCGGTTTCCCGGCACGTATTCGCTGCGCACCAAGACCGATCGCCTGACCGACCTCCTCGCCCGTGCCGGTGGCATGACCGATCGCGCCTATCCCGCTGGCGTCAGATTCACCCGTGACGTGGACGGCGTTGGCCAGCTGGATGTGGACCTGCCGCGGGCACTCCGCAAGCCGGGATCAGAGCAGGATATCGGGCTCCGACCAGGCGACCGCATCATCATCCCCGAATACCAGCCGAGCGTGCGCATCGACGGTGCGGTCAACTCGCCCGGCAGCGTACTGTGGGAGCCGGGCAAGGGGTTGGATTACTACATCGGCGCGGCGGGCGGCGTGGCGCAAAACGGGAACCGCGGCCGGGCCAGCGTACGGCACGCCAACGGCAAGACCGAAACCCGGCAGGGCGGCTTCCTGTTCTTCGCCGGCCACTCGCCCACACCGACGCCGGGTTCTGTGGTGTCAGTTCCCGTCAAGCCCGACCGGCCGCCGCGCGACAATATGTCGATCATCGCCGCGATCGCGACGATGCTGGCGAGCACCGCGACGATCATCATCGCGCTGGTCCGGTTCAAATAGGCGAGTGCAGCAGATGATTGCCGGCGTGGTCTCCACTCGTTGGCGATTGATCGTCGTACTGCTCGCCTTCGCCGCAACAGTCATGGCACACCGTGGCACCGCACAGGGCTCACCGTATATCGCACTCGATGATCCGCGCCTGCCGATGCTGGAGCTGCTGATCGCACGCGGCGAGGTGAAGGACCCCTCGCCACAGGTGCGGCCGTTGCTGCAGCGTAGTGTCGCCGCCGCGCTGCACGCCGCCGCGGCACGCGACTCGACCAGCTCGAGCGCGCGCCGGGTGCGTGAGCTGCTGCGCGCCTGGGAACTGCCGCCGTCGGAAGCCTGGTGGCGTGTGGCACCCCGCGGCGGCGTTCAGGCCTATACTCAGGGCCGGCGGGATCTGCCGGCACTCGGCGGCGTGGGCAATCTTCAGGCCTATGTCGATGTGGCGTTCACGATGGGTCTCGGTGCGGTCACGGTCAATCTGCGCCCGGCGTACGAGCCTCGCCTGAGGGACGACCCGGATTATCGTCCATACGGATCGGTCAATGAGCTCAACCACTTCCGGCTCGTGGCCGCGTACGCCACCGCCGAGTGGCAGTGGGGCGGCGTACATCTGGGCCAGATGTCGCGCAACTGGGGGCCGGTGGGCATGCCCGGCATTCCGATCAGTGACTACGGCTATCCGCGCACCGATCTGTCGTTCTGGTTGGGCAACCGGACCATCCGGTTAGAGGCGCTGGTGGCACCGTTGAGCGATGGCGTGACCGACAGCGGTACCGTGGTGACTCGGCTCTTTGCAACCCACCGCTTGCAGGTTCGCGTGCGCGACAACCTCGATCTTGCCGTGTGGGAATCATCGGTCTCCCAGCGCAGTGGCGGGGCCCCGGACCCGACGATCCTCAATCCCTTCATCCTGATGACGTTCGGACGCCAGTTCGGCATCGGCGACCGGCGCAACGTGATGCTCGGTGGCGACGCGACGTGGCGACCGGTGAACCAGCTCCGGCTCGAGGTGCAGGGAGCGATCGACGACTGGACCTTCGACCCGGCGAATCCCTACCCGCACCGCTTCGGGCTCGGCGTCGTGGCTTCGGGCGCGCTCGCGGGCGAGCTCGCGTGGCGGGCGAGTTATGCGATGAACTCCTCGCTGGCGTATCACACCGCCAATGTCAACGAGAACTTCACCGATGCCGGCGTGGGTATCGGGCGCAACTTCATCGACAACGATCAATTTTCCGTGAGCGTCTCGGTGCCGGTTCGTGATCATTGGCTGGTGACCCCGCAGCTCGACCTGCGCCGGCAGGGCCAGGGGCAAATCAACGACCCCTTTCCCGACGCCAGCACCGCAGCCAGGCTCCCGACGTTGTTCATCGGGACGCGGCGCGACACCTGGCAGGCCACAGTGGGCGTGAGCGGCGAAGAACGTGGCGTGGCGGTGACCGGACAGGCTGGGATCCAGCACGTGCGCAACTCAGGAGCGACGGCATTCGTCGGGCGAGTCCAGGCCACTATCGGCTTCCGCCTCGGCGGCGTACTCTCCCACTAGGGTTGCGCCGGTTCACCATCGGCGACCGGCGACCGGCGACTTCAGGGGAATGTGTCGGGCAAAGCGTAACGAGGAGGGTCGGATGCGTCGCGTCGGGCTGGCAGTGACCGCCTTGTTGATAGCAGCCAGTACACTGGCGGGTCAGGGCAGAGGCATCGAGAAGGGCACCTTCGAGATTGGCGCCTTCGGGCGATACAACCGTCCGACAACGGCCTACCTGGTCACGAATACGACGAGCGACCGGCGGGGCGGCGGCGGGCGAATCGGCCTCTTCGTGGCAAGGAATCTCGCCGTCGAACTCGACGCGTCCAGCAACCCGTTCGACGTTGCGCCATCGAAGCCGCTGATTTCCTGCACCCCGCCGAATAGTTTGTCGTGCCCGCTGCTGTACACCCCGATTCATCTGCAGCTGGTGTACAACGCGCCGCTCAGCAACCGGTTCTTTTTCCTGATCGGTGTTGGTGTCAGTGACCAGCGCCTGTCGAAGACGATCCAGAACAGCAAGCTTGGCGTGGGCGGCACGGCCGGCTTCCGCTGGCGGGCATCGCGGTCGCTCAGCGTCCGCCTCGACGGGACGCTCGACATCCTGCCCAAAGGCACCTTCGACGTCCTGAACACCTACGCTGGCGGGCAGATCGGTGTGGACTTCCTGCTCGGTGGACACGGTTGTCACCACGCCGCTGACGGGATCACCATCCGGCCATCGTCCGCAACGCTTCAGCCGGGCCAGACCGAGACGTACTCGGCCACTGCCGTGTACTGTGGCGGCGCCGATGGCGTGCTATTTCGCCTGACTGGTCCGGGTACGCTCGACTCGCTGACCGGCTTGTATACTGCAGCTGGGCCGGGGACCGCGCAGGTTGTCGCGTACGGCCGCAAGGGCAAGCTGACCTCCGCGGCCGATGTGACCGTGACCGTGCCGGCTCCGATGGCGCCGCCACCACCACCACCGCCACCACCACCACCGCCGCCGCCGCCACCGCCGCCACCGCCACCGCCGCCGCTGCCGCTGCCACTGCGACCGCCTGTGGCGTCGGTTTCCATCGTCGGCCCGTCCCGAGCGAAGGCCGGAGTGCTGAACGCGTACACAGCCCGTCCGCGGCTGGCCGACGGCACGCCTGTGGCGCGCGGAGTTACCTGGAGCGTACTCAGTGGGGCAGCGAGCATGGACGGTTCGGGCAGGTTAGTCACCGCGGGACCAGGCATCGTGGTGATCCAGGCGAAGTCGGAGAACATGACCGCCACCTATGCTGTCACCAGCTACGACTGGCTTCCCTTCGGCAACGGCTCGACGATTGGGGCAGCCCTGGAATCCACCAACCGCGCCACCAATCAGGTCCCGCGGTCAGGGTACCCGAACCTCTTGATTGGCTGCGGATCCGGCACCTTCGTCGTGGGCGTTGTCACGCAAGGCTCTTTCCCGGCCAGTGGAGCAGTGAGCTACCGTCTTGATGGCGGCCCCATCACGTCTGATACCTGGTGGGTCACTTCGCAGGGGATGCACAGCTTCAGCTATTTCCGCGGCAGTAATGGCGCCCGGAAATCGTTGGCGAATCGCATCGCTGCCAGTCGCACCTTCGTCTTTGCGTTCAGCGAGTATTCATCTGGCGCGCACGCCGCAGCGTTTGCCGTCACCGGCATGACGGACGCGATCGCCGCGTCGATGGCGGCCTGCCCGAGCGACGGTCTGCGGCGGCCGAGGGCCGGTTCGACAGATTCAGTGACGGCAATCAATGCTCTGCTCTCCGCGTGGAGACAAGCCACCCGTCACTAAGGGGCGCACGACGCCAACGTGGTCGGCGGCGGATAACGAATTGCTGGCGAGTGACTCCTGTGGCTGACACTCCGCTCGATCCCAATCTGGCGCCCGGACACGTCGGCCTCACCGGGTCGGCTTGCTCTCCGAGGATCGCTCCGCCTGAATCCGGTCGTTTTCGCGGCCGTCCGCGATCGCGGCGAGCACCAGCCCCACGACACCGGTCGCCGCGGGAATCGTGAGCACCAAGCCTACAACGAACAAGCCAAGGTTACTCATGCCGATTGCCTATCATCAGAAGCCCTACTGCACCGAAAGAAAGAATAGAAGGCACCCAAAGACCGACGAAGAGGCCCTGCTCGTGGCTACCGGTAAACCACAACGTGACGGAAAGGAGAAATGAAGTGAACGCTGCGCCGAGAATGGCCAGGGCGGCGCGGAGACGGCGCTTTTGGCGTTGCATGTGGGAAACTCCAAGGAGTTGTCGAGGGCACAGCTGGTCGAGCTAGGTGGTCAGAAACCAATAGTTGATCCCGGCGATCAGCAGGGAGAGTGCGAATAGTGTCACTGATGGCAGCATCTTGCGCACCGGGCTCCTGGCCCGAACATGGGTGCTGAACGCGGCGACCATGAGCAGGCCGAGTCCGATGCCACCGACGACGGCGAACTGCCGTCGCTCGATCCCGATCACCAGTAGCAATGCGAAGGTCAGCTTCGCAATGCCCACCGAATCCCGCAACCACCCGGGCAGCCCCCACTGCTTGAATTCCTCGACGATGTTGGGATAACGAACCACCCAGACGAAGAAGACCGACGCGGCAACCAGCGCCTGTAGCGCGATCGATAGATCGTGAATGCCCAACACAGTAACCTCCAATCATGACCGGATTGAATGATCGGACCTTAAACGTCGACCGTTCCCCGGATATTCGCAAGCGGCACCTCGGATAGATTACCGCGCGCTACCCGACGGTCCTCGCCCCTCGGTGTGTTATGCCCGATGAAACGGACCTACTTGATTGTCGGCCACTCGAGCGGAATTGGGTTGGCCCTGGCCCGGACCGCCCTGG
>JANYLJ010000029.1 GCA_025357945.1 Gemmatimonadota bacterium | reverse complement strand
GAGACGACGATCCTGCGCTTCCGGCACTTGTTGGAGCAACACCAGTTGACGGTCGCCATGTTCGCGGCGGTGCGCGAGCACCTGGACGCGCGGCGGTTGCTGTTGAAGGCGGGGACGATCGTCGATGCCACGATCATTGCGGCCCCGAGCTCGACGAAGAACGCCACGCAGACGCGCGATCCGGAGATGCGGCAGACGAAGAAGGGGAACGTCTGGCACTTCGGGATGAAGATCCACGTGGGGAGTGATCGGCGCGGGATCGTGCACACGGTGACGACGACGCACGCGGCGGTCGCCGACGTGATGCAATTCCACGATCTGCTGCACGGCGCGGAAACGGTGGTGTCCGGCGACAAAGCGTACTGGTGTGCCGAGGATCAAGCCGACTGCGAGGCGCAGGCCGTCAAGTACCGCATCAATCGGCGCGGCAAGCGCACGCCGTATTGGGACGGCGTCAACCGCGCCCGCTCGCGGGTGCGGGCCCACGTGGAGCATCCGTTTCATGTGGTCAAGCGACTGTGGGGCTTCACCAAGGTGCGATACCGAGGTCTGGCCAAGAACACGACGCGCATCTTCGCGCTCTTTGCGCTGGCCAACCTGTACCTGCTGCGTTACCGACTGGTGCAGAGCCCCGGATCGGCCTGACATCGGGACCGACGGTGGGGTCCACCGCACCGAATCGACGTCAGGTGGCGGTGCATCACGCCACCACGCGACGATCCCGAACGGGAAATCTCCGTCCTGCACCCGGCTTTTCCACGCCGGAGAGCGTGCGAGTCACCTGTGCAGAGCTTCCCTATGTTGCGGAAGTCGCGTTCAAGCACAACACGCGGAAGATGGAAGACGGGGAACGGACGGTGGCCGCGATTCGGGGAGTAGCGGGAAAGCGGTTGAGCAACCAGCGGTCAGCGGCGATCTGAGGGTATCTCAAGAACCAGAGGCGACCATGGCAACCTGCAAGACTTGTCAGCTGGCGATCCCCGAGGGAGCGCCTGTGTGTCCATTTTGCGGCGGAAAGACGGCGTACTTGGGCCTACGTCAATTACTCGTCGTTGCTGGCGGCATCTTCGGCTTTGTGGCTTTGGCCTATATGATCTTCGGCGGGAAAAGGTGACGAATGAGGCTCAAACTAGCGCCATTGCTGGCTTGTGCGTCAAGTACACACTCCCGATGAATATGCACTGGCGGCCGTGCCACGCAAGGCCGCCGCGCCAAAGCGGGCCCGAAGCCACGTCGGGCCCAAGCCCGGGTCGGCGGAAGTGTGGGGCAAAGCGGCTTCGGAAACGTCGTGTAGGTCATGGCCGCACCAATGCAACCGCGGTAGCAAGAGCTTCTGGACCGCCGGGCAGGTGGTGTGCTGCCGCCTGATACTGGTTCCTCTCTTGCGAATGGCTGGCTAGAATGTTTCCATAGTGCAGTCGCTAGTGCATTGAACGAGATTGACTTACGTCATTTGCCCCCGACCCCCGGCCGGCAGGGACGGCAACCAGGAGGACGGAATGCGTCGCATCGCGTGGTTGGTGTTCGGCTCGTTGGCAATCGTGTCGCCATTGGCAGCCCAGGGTGGCATTGACAAGGGCACGGTGGAAATCGGCGCATTCGTGCGCGCCGACAAGTATCCCACCAATGCCTACCTGGTCCACGGCGCCACCTGGGACTACATGGGTGTGGGCGGACGCTTGGGCTATTTCTTCGCTCGCAACTTGGCGCTTGAAGTTGACGGCTCGTACAACGAGACGGACCTCAAGATCAATCAGCCCAACATCCCGTTGACGACGAACCGCTACTTCGAGCGGTTGTACTACGTCCCGGTCCATCTGCAGCTGGTCTACAACATCCCGATCGGCGACCGCTTCGCGTGGATGGTCGGCGGTGGCGGCAGCTACAACAAGCTGGGCGGCGGCATCACGCGAGGCGACGTCGGCTTCGGCGGCATGACCGGCCTGCGGTGGCGCGCATCGAATCGACTGAACTTCCGTCTCGAAGGCCTCGGCGACGTGGTCCCGAGCGGCTTCGATGCCAAGAGCAACACTTACCTCGCCGCGCAGGTCGGCGCATCGCTCATGCTCGGCGGGAAGAGCTGCGATCACGCGACCGACATGGTCAGCATCCGGCCGACGTCGGCGAACCTGCGCCCGGGCCAGACCCAGAGCTTCACCGCCACCGCGACGTACTGCGGCGAACCCGACCAGGTCGTATATCGTCTGACCGGTCCGGGCACACTCGACTCGATGTCGGGTCTGTACACGGCCACGACCACCGGCAGCGCGCAGGTCATCGCGTACAGCCGCAAGGGCAAGATGACGTCTGCCGCCGCGATCACCGTGACCACACCAGCTCCGGCAGCGCCGCCCCCGCCACCACCGCCGCCCCCGCCGCCGCCGCCCCCGCCGCCGCCGCCGGCGGCACCACCGCACTACAATTTCGACTTGGCGATGGTGCACTTCCGCTTCGACCACGCCGACCTGACCAAGGGTGGCCAGGATACCGTGAAGGCGATGGCAGAAACGTTGAAGGCGCATGGTGAGGTCAACGTCGACGTGGTCGGACATACCGACTGGATCGGCACCGCGGCGTACAACATGAAGCTGTCACGCGCCCGTGCCGAAACCGTTCGTCGACTCCTGGTGCAGCTCGGCATCGCCGACAACCGGATCACCGTCAAGTGGCGCGGCAAGGAAGAGCCGATGGCGGACAACAAGATCAAGGCCGGACGCGACTTGAACCGGCGCGTGGAAGTGAAGCAAAACAACTAAGCAGGAGAGACGAGAGACGAGAGAAGGTGGTTCCGAGCGATCGGAGCCACCTTCTCTCGTCTCTCGTCTCTCGTCTCTCGTCTCTCGTCTCTCGTCTCTCTTACTTCAGATACTCCTTCTGGTACATCGTCAGCAACTCGAAGAAGTAGAGCAACGCCAGTGGACCGATCAACAATCCGATGATGCCGAGATAGCTGACGCCCGCGACCGCACCGACGAGCGTGATCAGCGGGTGGATCTGGGCGTACTTGTTCGACACGTAGGGGCGAAGGAGATAGTCCACCAGCGCGGCCATGATCATTCCCCACGCGACCATGCCGACGGCCGCCCCGGCGCGACCGTCCGAGAACAGCACCAGCGCCGCCGGCCCCCACACCAACCCAGCGCCGAGCACTGGCAGCAATGAGAACATCACCACCACGGCACCCCAGAACGCGCCGTTGGGCAGGCCGAACACCCCGAAGGCGACCCACATCAGCACACCCTGGATCACCGCTGAGAGGCCGGTACCGATGATCGTCGCCTTCGTCACCGCGCCGAAACGCTCGCGCAGAACTGCGACGTTGGCGTCCGAGAACGGAATGAAAAATCGGATCCCGCGCCAGGCGCGGTTCGGGTCGACCAGCAGGTAGTACAGGCCGAACATGGTGAGCAGCAGGTTGATCGTGATCCGGGTCGCCGTGCCGAGGAGCGAGAACGCGCTGCCGGCCAGGAACGACACCGCGTCCGAGCCAGCCTGCTTGAGTTGGGGACCGACCTCGAATGTGCCAATGCGTAGGGTACCGATCCGCTGCAGCAGCGATGACCCGAGGATCGCGTTCGCCGCGCCCGGCGCCTGGCCCACCAGGAGCGTCAGCAGCCACACCAGCGGCAGCACCAGGCCCACCAGAACCACCGCGATGACGATCACGCTGCACACCGAGCGAATCCTGATCCACCGCATCAAGCGTTCGTGCAACGGCGCGACGGCGACATAGAGGACCGGGACACCGAGCAGCCCCGAGGCATATGGAAAGAGCGCAATGACGAGCACGACGCCGAGAATCGCGACCAGCCACGCGGCCCGCTGGTGCTTGGTGTCAAAGACCGGCATGAAGCCCCCTTCGCAGGGAATCGAGGATCGGACGCAGCGTATGCCACACGTTGTCCGCCACGATCATCGAGCCGCGTCGGTTGGGATGCATGCCGTCCGACTGGTTGAGCGTATCGACGCCGGCGACACCGGCGAGCAGGAACGGCAAGTACACCGCGTGATGCGCCCGCGCCGCGGCCGCGAAGATCCCGCGAAACTGGTCGCCGTAGGCCCGGCCCAGGTTCGGCAACGCTTCCATTCCGGCCAACACGACGACCGGGCGCGGTCGCAACAACTCCAGCCGTGACAGGATCGCGTTGACGTTGGCGCGAATCGAATCCACCGGCTGACCGCGAAGCGCATCGTTGGCACCCGTCTCGACCACAACCACCGCCGGAACGCCCTGGGACAGCAGCCAATCCATCCGGTGCACCGCGTCGGCTGAGGTTTCGCCGCTCACACCGGCGTTGACAACACGGAACCGGAGACCCGCCGAATCGACCTTCTCCTGCACGTGGGTCGACCAGGCATCCTGACGGTCAAGACCGTACCCCGCCGTGAGCGAAGTCCCGATCAGGAGCACCGTTGGCAGGGCGGTCCGCGGCACCGCACCGCTATCCTTCGCGGGTGGAGGTGTCGAACGGGAATCCCGTCCGCACCCGGCCACGACCACACCCGCGACCACCATCATCAGGTAAGCATTTCGTGCCCAATCCCGCACCCGATCGCTCCTCCGCACCGGAACTCCCCATGCTCGCCTGCGAAAACCTTCGCCACGAATATCTCTCCGGCGGAAGGCGGCTCAGCGTCCTCAAGGATATCACCTTCCAACTCGAGCGCAGCGGCTTTCTTGCCATTGTCGGCCCATCCGGCAGCGGCAAGACCACACTCCTCGGCCTTCTCGCGGGCCTCGATCGTCCCACCGGCGGACGCGTGGTACTCGACGGCGTCGACCTCGGCGTGCTCGACGAGGACGCGCGCGCCCGCTTCCGCCGCCAGCGGGTGGGCTTCGTATTTCAGGCGTTCCAACTGATTCCGACGCTCACGGCGCGGGAGAATGTCCAGGTCCCCCTCGAGCTCGCCGGCGCCGACGACGCCGGTGCCCGTGCCGATGCACTGCTACAGCGTGTCGGCCTCGCCGACCGGAGTCATCACTACCCCTCGCAGCTGTCCGGCGGCGAGCAACAGCGCGTCGCCGTGGCGCGCGCATTCAGCACCCGGCCCAGCGTGCTCTTCGCCGATGAACCGACCGGCAACCTCGACGTCGCGAACGGCGCCATCGTGATCGACACCATGACCGCGCTGAACACCGAGTACGGCACCACCCTGGTCCTGGTCACCCACGATCCCGAACTCGCCGCACTCGCCAGACGAACCATTCGCCTCGCCGACGGCGCGATCGTCTCGGACACCTCGAAGTGACCAGCGCCACCTTCGTCGTGCGAATGGCGTGGCGGCAGGCGCACGCTGCGCGGCGGCGCCTGGTACTGCTGACCGCGTCGGTTGTCGCCGGTGTCGGAGCATTGGTGGCGGTCAATTCCTTCACCGCCAACATCACCGTTGCGGTCGCCGAACAGGCGCAGGACCTCCTTGGCGCCGACCTCGCGCTGACCGGTCGCTCACCCGCTGACAACATCAAGCCGGCACGGCGCCTGCTCGATTCGCTGCAACGTGCCGGCGGCCCGGCGGTCCGCATCGCCACATCGGCGAGCCTCGCCGCGATGGCGTACCAGCCGAACAGCGGCAACGCCCGGCTGGTCCAGCTCCGCACCGTCGACCCGGGCTGGCCATACTACGGCGCGATCACCACCTCACCCGCCGGGATCTGGTCCGGTCTGCAGGACGGCGGAGCCATTGTTGATCCGTCGCTGCTCACCGCGATCAATGCCAGGCTTGGCGACACACTGGCGCTCGGCGAGGGCCGTTTTCCGATCCTTGGCACGGTGATCAATGTGCCGGGCGACGTCGGACTGCAGCTGGCGTTCGGCGCCCGCGTCTTCATCGCAAGCAAAGCACTCCCGGCGACCAGGTTGCTTGCGTTCGGATCGCGGGCCCAGTACGAGACATTCGTCAAGCTGCCGCGCACGATCGACCCGCAGGTTGTCGCGCGATCCAATGGGTCGGTGCTGCGCGGCGAGCGGGTGACCATCCACACCATCGCGGACGACCGCGATAGCCTGACCCGCGGCTTGATCCGACTCGGCAACTATCTCGGACTGGTCGCGCTGGCCGCACTCCTGCTCGGTGGACTCGGCGTCGCAAGCGCAGTACATGTCTTCGTTCGGCAGCAACTCGACAGCATTGCCGTGCTACGCTGCCTCGGCGCCACATCGTGGCAACTCTTGGGCGTGTACCTGCTCCAGGCGCTGGCGATGGGATTCGCCGGATCGGTCCTGGGCGCGTTGCTGGGCGTCGGACTGCAGCAACTGATGCCATACGTGGTGCACGACTTCCTTCCGGTCAGCGTGCGGGTGCAGCCATCGCCGCACGCGATCGTCGTCGGGATGATCAGTGGCCTCTGGACCGCAGGCGTGTTCGCGATCCTCCCGCTCCTCGGCGTTCGTGCCGTGCCGCCGCTCGCCACATTGCGTCGCGCCGTCGACCCGATCCGGGCACCGTGGGACGGGCTGCGTATCGCGGCCGCGTTGATACTCCCGGCGAGCGTGATCGGGCTGGCCGCCGTGCAGGTACGATCGCTTGTTCACGCGGCGGCGTTCGCGGCCGCATGCGTCGCCGCGTTGGGTGTGCTCTGGCTGGCGTCGCTGGCGTTGATCGCGGGCGCCCGGCGGTGGACGCCCGCCACATGGCCGTACCTCGTGCGCCAGGGACTGGCCAACCTCCATCGCCCAGCGAACCAGACAGTGACCGTCGTGCTCGCACTCGGGTTCGGCGCGTTCATCCTCACCACGCTGTTCACGGCGCAACAGAACCTGCTCCGCATCATTCGTATCGAGGACGTGGCGGCCCGTCCGAACCTGGTACTCTTCGACGTCCAGACCGAACAGCGACCAGTGATCGACTCCGTGTTGCGGGCCGAACAGCTCGAAGGATCGGCGTATACGCCAATCGTCCCGATGCGCATCAGCGAGATCAAAGGCGAGGCGGCGGCCACGCTCCTCTCGAAGGACACCATTCGCCGCGGTCGCGGCGACGGCGGCAGCAGCGACGGCATTCCGCCGTGGGCGCTCCGGCGCGAGTTCCGATCGACCTACCGGAGCGAGCGGGGGCCGGGCGAAAGAGTGACGTCGGGCCACTGGTTCAGTGGCACTCGTG
Organism: Gemmatimonadota bacterium; assembly: GCA_025357945.1. GTDB lineage: Bacteria > Gemmatimonadota > Gemmatimonadetes > Gemmatimonadales > GWC2-71-9 > Palsa-1233. The sequence continues at coordinate 8,059 of JANYLJ010000029.1, read as the reverse complement.
GCACTGGCACCAGCGCCGCCGATCCGGTCGAGATTTCGGTGGAACAGGATCTTGCCAAGGAACTGGGCGTCGGACTCGACGATCCGATCACCTGGGACGTGCAAGGGATCGCGATCTACAGCAAGATCACGTCACTGCGCGAAGTGAACTGGGCACGGTTCGAGCCGAATTTCTTCGTCGTGTTCGCGACCGGCGCGCTCGAACACGCGCCCCAGTCGTGGGTCACGATGGTCCGCGCCACCGACGCCACGGTTCGTGGCCGGGTGCAACGCGAAGTGGCCGAGCACGCCGCCAACGTCACCGCCATCGACCTCGGCGAGGTCCAGCGCGCCATCGAGTCGGTGATCGACCGCATCGTGCTGGCGATCCGGTTCATGGCGCTGTTCTCCCTTGCGACCGGCACGATCGTCCTCATCGGAGCGATCGCAACCAGCCGGTGGCAGCGCGTGCGGGAAGGGACCTTGCTGCGCACGCTCGGCGCGACACGCCGGCAGGTGCTGACCATCCTCTGCGTCGAATACGCCGCTCTGGGCCTCGCTGCGTCGATCGTCGCATCCGCCCTCGCCGGCGCCGCAGGCTGGGGACTCGCGAAATGGCTGTTCGAGACACGCTTCGTGCTGCCAACGGCCTCGATGGCCGCACTCGCCGGTGCGCTGGTCCTGCTGACGACTACCGTCGGGCTGTGGAACTCGCTGGAGGTCCTCAACCGGCCGCCGCTGGAAGTACTTCGGAGTGAATAGTCGGTGAGACGTGAGCGGTGGAACCACGGTCCTGTGGATACCCCCGCCCACCTCTCACCTCTTGCCTCTCACGCTTTTATCTTGAGACCATGCTACCAATCGATCTCACCGGAAAGCGCGCCTTCGTCGCCGGCGTCGCCGATGACGGCGGCTTCGGCTTCGCCATTGCCAAGGCCCTCGCCGAGGCGGGCGCCACCATTTGCCTCGGCACCTGGCCGCCAGCGATGGCAATCTTCGAAAACCTGCTCGAGCGTGGCAAGATCGCCGACTCACTGCACCTCAAGCGTGGCGGCTCGCTGACGTTCGAGCGGATCTACCCGCTCGACGTGTCCTACGACACGCTCGAGGACGCGCCGGCAGAAATCCGGGAAAGCAAGCGGTACCGCGAGCGCGGCGACTTCAGCATCGCCGGCGTTGTGGCGCACCTCCGCCAGGACTTCGGCGACCGCCCACTCGATATCGTGGTGCATTCGCTGGCCAACGGCTCCGAGGTCAAAAAGGCGCTGCTCGACACCTCGCGCCAGGGCTACCTCGGTGCGGTGGCTGTGTCAGCCTATAGCAACGTGGCCTTCGTTCGCGAACTCGGCGCGTTGATGCGGCCAAGTGGCTCGTTCGTCTCGCTCACCTTCATGGCGAGTGAACGCGCAATTCCCGGGTACGGTGGCGGGATGTCCTCGGCCAAGGCCGCCCTCGAGGCTGATACTCGCACCCTCGCGTTCGAGGCTGGCCGGCGCTTCGGCGTCCGGATTAACACGATCTCCGCCGGGCCGTACGCCTCGCGGGCGGCGTCGGCGATCGGAATCATCGAGAAGATGGTCAGCTATTCCCGCGAGAACTCGCCGTTGACCCGCGATCTCGAAGCGATGGACGTCGGCAACGCGGCGGCGTTCCTCTGCTCGCCGCTTGCTGCGGCGATCACCGGGTCGACGGTCTATGTCGACAACGGCTATCACGCCATGGGCATGGCGGCGCCGCCGCCGTCACCGTGACCGCCCGCCTCGCCGCCACCATCGGCGCCCTCCTCGGCGCCCTCGGCGTCATCCTGGGCGCCTTCGGCGCGCATGCGCTCCGCGCGCATCTCGAGCCGCACGATCTTGAGACCTTCGAGACGGCAGTCCGTTACCAGATGTATCACGCGGTGGCATTATTCGGCGCGGCCTGGTTACTGTCGCGGAACGCTCCCTATGCGGCGCCGGCGGCGTGGGCGTTTGTCGCGGGCGTTGCGATCTTCTCCGGCTCGCTGTATCTCCTCGTGGCGACCGGACAGCGCTGGCTCGGAGCGGTGACGCCGCTCGGCGGCCTCGCGTTCATCGCGGGTTGGCTCCTGCTCGCACTTGCGGCGAGCAAGCTCCCCGGATGACCTACCAGCAACTCCTCGGCGACCTCGACGACTGGTTCGCCAGCGGAGTCGCCGATGCCGGGCCCGGCGTGGTGCTCTGCCGGCGCGGCTGTACCGCGTGCTGTCACGGCCCCTTCGATATTTCGCCGGCCGACGCAGCACTCGCGGCCATCGCCGTCGAGCAACTCGACGGGGCGAGCCGATCCGCCGTCCGGTCGCGGGCCGCAGCACAGCGGTCCCGCTACGCCGAGCTGGCACCGCGGTGGAGCGCCCCATGGGACGTGGACGCCATCGGCGACGACACCTTCGATCAGATCAGCGACACACTCGCCGACGAACCCTGCCCAGCGCTCAACGACCAGGGAGAGTGCAGTATCTACGATGCCCGGCCGGCAACCTGCCGGATGACCGGTCTCGGCATGGCGACGGTACCGGGCGACGGGCTGGAGAATGTCTGCCCGATCCTCCACACGAGCGTCGCCTATGCGGCGCTGAGCCCAACCCCCTTCGACCTCTCCCGCTTTGAAGACCGCGCCGAATATTGGGACGAGGTCGCGTTGACGAACGGCTGGGTCCGGACGACGGTGGCGGGGGCGATCGGAAGGGCCGGCCAGAAATAAAAAAAGGCGGCTCCACCTGGAGCCACCTTCTCTCGAATCTCGTCTCTCGGTTCCTACTTCCAGACTCCGGTCGCCCACCACAGCGTCCGGTTGTACGTGAACAGCACGAAGAGTGCACTGATCACGACCACCGCAATCAACAGCGAGGACGCGAACACATAGCGAAGCACCTTCAGATCGAACTTGAGGTGCATGTAGAACATCGCCACGAACCAGAACTTGAGCGCCGAGAGCGCCAGCAGGATCACCACGAAATGCGACGCAAGCAACGCACCGAATCCGGTCGGACCTGCCTCGTGGGAGACTTCGAACAGCGCCACTTCGAGCGCGGTCAGCACGAACAGGATGACGGCGATCTGCACGTACTTGCCGCCGCTGGCGTGCGGCTGGTCGTGGGCGACGGATTGGGTGCTCATTTGGCGAACAGGCTCATCAGGTAGACCACTGGGAAGATGATGATCCACACCACGTCGACGAAGTGCCAATACAGCGCAGCGATTTCCAGGTTCAGTGCCTTGTTGGGCGGAATGCGACCCTTGTAGGCATCCTTGAGCAACGTCCCGAGCCAGAGCGTGCCGATCGCCACATGCGTGCCGTGGAATCCGGTGAGCGTGAAAAAGCTGGTGGCGAACAGGTTTGTGCTGTAGCCCATCCCCTTGTGCATGAACCCGGTGAACTCGTACACCTGCATCCCGACAAAGAAGCAGCCGCACAACACCGTGAGGGAGAGCCAGAGCAGCAGCTTCTTGCGGTTCCCTTCCTGCGCACCGTTGAGCGCCATCACCACGAAGAACGAGGAAAAGAGCAGGACGGCCGTGCCCGCCGTCACCAGCGGCACTTCGAAGACGTCCTTCGGCCCGGGCCCGGTCGCGTGGGAGTTCCGGTAAATCACGAACGTCGTGATCAGCGCCGCAAAGAACAGGCACTCGGATCCGATAAAGGTCCAGATCGCCAGCTTGCGGCTGTCGATTCGCAGCGACGTGGGGTGCTCTTCGTGCGCGTCGGCGGAGTCGTGATCGAGAACGGCAGCGGTCATCGAGCGCGATTCCTCAGTGAGACGTGGGGTGGTCGACCGGCTGGTACGACCACTTGAAGATGGAGAAGGCGGTGAGCAGGACGCCGAACACGGAGATCGGGCCGAACGGGAAGCCGTGCGTCTCCCCCTTCACCATGATGCCGACCATGAAGATCAGGATGCCGAAGGACGTGAACAGGGGCCACCACGACGGACTCGGCAGGTGGATCCCCTTGCCGCTCACCAGCGGCGGCTCCGGAAGCACCTTGACACCAGCCGCCCGTTTCATCGCCCACAGCGCGTCCTTCTCGGTCACCGTGGGCTCGACGGCGAAGTTCCACTCCTGCGGCGGCGACGGGATCGCCCATTCCAGCGTGGCCCCACCCCACGGATCGGCCGGGGCATGCGCGCCAGTCCGCCAGGTCCTGATCACGTTGTAGATGAAGACGAGGAAGCCAACGCCAAGGGTCAACGCCCCGATCGTCGATGCCATGTTGTAACCGTCGAAGCCCAGCCCGCTCGGGTAGGTATAGATCCGGCGCGGCATGCCGAGCAGGCCGACGAAGTGCATCGGGAAGAAGGTCAGGTTGAAGCCGATCAGCATCAGCCAGAAATGCACCTTGCCGAGGCCCTCATCCAGCATCCTGCCGAACATCTTGGGCCACCAGTAGTACGCGCCCGCCGTCAGCGAGAAGATCGACCCGCCGAAGAGCACGTAGTGAAAGTGCGCCACGACGAAGTAGCTGTCGGTCTGCTGCAGGTCGGCCGGCGCCACCGCATGCATCACGCCCGACAACCCGCCCATGATGAACATGGCGATGAACCCGAGCGCGAAATACAGCGGTGTCTTGAACTGCAGCGAGCCGCCCCACAGCGTGCCGATCCAGTTGAAGATCTTCACGCCCGTCGGAATCGCGATCAGCATGGTCATCAGCGAGAAGAACGAGTCCGCCAGCGGGCCCATTCCGGTCGCGAACATGTGGTGCGACCAGACGCCGAAGCCGAGGAAGGCGATGAACGCCATCGAGAAGACCATCGCGCTATAGCCGAACAGTGGCTTGCGCGAGAACACCGGCAGGATCTCCGACACGATGCCGAACGCCGGCATGATCAGGATGTACACCTCGGGATGCCCGAACACCCAGAACAGGTGCTGCCAGAGCATCGGGTCGCCGCCGGCGACGTTGTACGAGAAGAAGCTCGCATGGAAGTTGCGGTCGGCGGTGAGCATGACCAGCGCGATGGTGATCACCGGGAACGACAGCAGCACCAGCACCTGCGTCACCAGCACCGACCACACGAACATCGGCATCCGCATCAGCGTCATGCCCGGTGCCCGCATGTTCAGGATCGTCGTGAAGAAGTTGACGCCGGCGGCCAGCGAGGCGATGCCGAGGATCTGCAGGCCGAGCGCCCAGAAATCCATGTTGACGCCTGGCGAGTACTGCCGCGACGACAGCGGTGCGTACCCGAACCAGCCACCGTTGGGCGCCGCGTTCATCAGCAGCGACGCGTTGATGAACAGCCCGCCGAGGAGGAACACCCAGAAGCTCATCGCGTTGAGCCGCGGAAACGCCACGTCACGGGCCCCGATCAGGAGCGGTACAAAGAAGTTGAAAAACATCGCGCTGATCGGCATCACGGCGAGGAAGATCATCGTGGTGCCGTGCATCGTGAACAACTGGTTGTAAAACTCCGGCGACACCAGGTGAGTGTCGGGCTTCATCAGCTGGAGCCGGATGACCTCCGCTTCCAGTCCACCAATCAGGAAGAAGATGAACGCGGAGGCACCGTAGAGAATGCCGATCTTCTTGTGATCGACCGTCGTCAGCCAGTCCACCAGGACGCTTCGCTTGGGCGAAGTGGCGTGCGCGGGATCGAGAGCTGCAGTAGCCATGAGTGTCAGTATCCTCGTCCCGGCGTCAGCGCATCGTGCGAAGGTAGGCGATCAACGCCGCCGCTTCGTCATCGGAAATCGGTGGCAGGCCCTTCATCAGCACGTCCGGCTTGACCTTCTGGGTGTGCTCGATCCACTCGCGGAGGTTCTCGTCGGTGTTCGGCAGCCAGCCCGCGCCGATCATCTTGCGGGTGCCGATGCCGCTCAGGTTGGGTCCGATCTGGTCCTTGAACGGATTCATCGCCGACAGCGAGTGACAGACGACGCAGGTCTTGGTCGTGAACAACTGTTTTCCCCGTGCCACCTTCGGGTCCATCGACGCGAGCGGCACGCTGTCCGCCGCATGCTTCGGCGCACCGGTGTACATCATCGTGGAATCAGCGTGACGCCGGTCGACCCAGGCGGTGAACGCGGCCGCAGAATCCACCATCAGGTAGAAATCCATCCGCGCATGTTCGGTGCCGCAGAACTCAGCGCACGCGCCCGGAAACTCGCCGGTCACGGCGGCCGTGAACCAGAGGCGGGTCTCGCGATTCGGGAAGACGTCGCGCTTGCCGGCGAACTGCGGCACCCAGAACGCGTGGATGACGTCAGCCGACTTCATCCGCAGGTCCACCGTGCGATGGATCGGGACGTGCAGCTCGTTGGCCGTGGTGATGCCGAGATCGGGATAGCGGAATTCCCAGAACCACTGGTGCCCCACCACCTCAACCTTGAGCGGCGGCTGGCCGTCGGGTGAGGTGGCCGGCACCGCGGCCGTCGCGAAAATCGTCCGGACCGTCGGCACGGCGACCACCGCGAGCACCACGGCCGGGATGATCGTCCAGATGATCTCCACAACGGTACTGCCGTGAATCTGCTTCGGGTCGGCATCGCTCGGCTTGCCGCGGAACTTGAACAACACGAACAGTAGCGCCCCCTCCACCAGCACGAATACGACCGCGGCGAGGTAGACGGTCGTCATGAAAACGGAGTCCACCATCGCGGCGAAGTCGCCCCGCGGTTCCAGCGTGGACTGCGGGTACGGACCGCTGCACCCGGCCACGAGGACCGCGGCGAGGGCGCCCAGCAGACCGACAGGTCGATACCACGGTCGCGGCACGTGCAAATATCGCATCAGCAATGCATCCCGGCTTCGGGTTCCGTTGCTTGTGAAGCGTTTCACAATAGGGATTTCGAGGCTGCAGGATAGCCGCTTACGCCGGGTCGGTCAAGCGCAAATGGGGCTTGCACTTACGGCCTGAACCCGCGACGTCCGCGCATCGCCGGTGCTGCCGAGAACGGTCGAACGGCATCGGATCCAGCCCGTCGAACGAGAAGTGCCACCGCTCAGCCACGTCGTTGAGGAACCCGCTTCCCCTTTGCGCCAAGTCCGCAGTATGTTCAGGCCGTCCTGCGGTCCATCCGGCCGAACGCCGAATGGGCCGTACCTCTTTTTCCCGGCCACAGGTATCAACACCCATGATCAGGGCGATGCGGGAAAAACTTGGCAAGGAGATCGAACAGCTCACCTACGAGCTCGCCGTGACCCTGCCGCAGGCGATCGCCACGGCGGTCGAGATGGGCGACCTGCGCGAGAACTCCGAGTACAAATCGGCGCTTGAGCGGCAGCAGTTTGTGCAAGCCCGGCTGGGACAGATGCATCAGCGCCTGAACCAGTTGACCCAGTTGGCGAACACCGAAGCGCCGATCGACCGCGTCGGGCTCGGCTCCAAGGTCACGGTCGAGGATGTCACAACCGGCGAGCCAGAGGAATACACACTCGTCCTGGCCGAAATGATGGACATCGACGCCGGTCACATTTCGCTCGCGTCACCACTGGGCCGCGCGCTCAAGGATCGGCAGGTTGGCGATGAAGTACTGCTGCAGCTGCCGACGATGCGCCGCAAACTCCGGGTGACCCATCTCGTGACGATTCACGAGCAGAACGTCCCGGGCTGACCGCGTGGATCCCTTCCCGAAGGAATTGATCGTCGTGGGCGACCGCGTCCTGATTGCGCCGGAAGACGGTGACGAACAGCGCACGCGAGTCGGACTCTACCTGCCGGCGACCGCAATCGACTCGCTCGCGGTGCAAACAGGTCGTATCATCGCGACTGGCCCGGGCGATCCGCTCCCGGATCCCACCGCGTTCGAAAACGAGCCGTGGAAGATCGAAGAACGCACCGCGAAACACCGTCCGCTGCAGGCGCGCGCCGGGGATCACGCCATCTTCTTCCGCAAGGCAGCAGTGGAAATCACGTTCGAGGACAAGGTCTACCTGGTAGTACCCCTCGCCGCCATTCTGGTACTGGTGAGAGACGCGATCTAGGTGTAAATGATGAGGAGGTTGTTCACTGAGCCATAGCAGGTGAAGCTGGGAGTGGCGAAACCACCAACCCACTCACTAGAGGGCTCAGCGAACATGCATAAGCTAGCGCGGTTGACGCCGATGGGGCGTCGGCGGAT
>JANYLJ010000013.1 GCA_025357945.1 Gemmatimonadota bacterium | reverse complement strand
CGCGTGGACGGTGTAGAGCGCCTCTGCTCGCTCATCCAGCGACGCTCGACGCACCGAGAACCGCCACCCGTCGTCACGGCCGGAATCGGCCGAGAACAGCGCGCACACCTCGTCCCACGAGAACAACCCTGGCAAGAGCACCCACTCTAGAGCGCCGATCAGTTCATTTCGAGCGAAAATTCGCCGCGCCGCCTGGTCCCGTCGCGTGACGCGCGTGACCATAGGTGATCCCACGTGATCCCACGTGATCCTACGCGGAGGAAGTTGTCGCGGTGGTGCCCACCATGTTCGCATCGCTCTCGGAGGCGAGCGATGACATCGAATCGATGGCAACCGACGGTGACTTACACGAAGCAGGAGCAGTTCCTGATGAAGCGCCTGGTGCGCACCCGCAAGCTGTTCGCGTTTCTGCGGGAGCACCGACGCGAGTTGTTCGATGACGCGTTTCAGTCCGAGCTGGAGTCCATGTACCGCACGACGGGAGCGGGAAAGCCGCCTGTACCACCTGCGCTGTTCGCGATGGCGATGCTGCTGCAGGCCTACCACGGGATGTCCGACGCCGAGACCGTGGAGATGACCGTCGTCGATCTGCGCTGGCAACTCGTGCTCGATCGTCTCGGCTCGACCGAGCCGGCTTTCTCGCAGGGGGCGCTGTGCGACTTTCGCGCGCGCCTCATTCACCACGATATGGATCGGCGACTCCTCGAGCGCACCGTCGCTCTTGCCCTTCAGACCAAGGCGTTCGACGCGAAGAAACTGCCCAAGACGTTGCGCGTCGCGATCGACTCGATGCCGCTCGAAGGAGCAGGGCGTGTCGAGGACACGATCAATCTGCTGGCGCACGCGGCACGCAAGCTCATCGCGACGGTGGCGCACTTGCTCGACAGGAAGGCTGCAGACATCGCGCGTGCGGCCGGAACTCCCTTGCTCACTGAATCGAGCATCAAGAAGGCGCTGGACCTCGAGTGGAGCGACGCAAAGCAGAAGGCCGGCGCAGTGAAGACCGTGATCGAGCAGGTCGACGCCGTCGAGGCCTGGGTCGCCAAGCACATGCCCGCGGAAGCCAAGGAGCCGCCGTTGTCGGATCTGCTCGACACGCTTCGCCAACTTCGCGAGCAGGACCTCGAACCCGATCCCAACGGTGGAGGCCCACGCATTCGAGAAGGGGTTGCGGCCGACCGACGTGTCTCGGTCGAGGATGGTGAGATGCGCCATGGTCGCAAGAGCAAGAGCAAGCGCTTCAACGGGTACAAGCGCCATATCGCCGCGGACCTCGACACCGATTTGATCCTCGCCTGCGCGGTGACGCCCGCGAATCGACCGGAGGATGAAGCTGTTCCCACGCTGCGCGACGACATCGCTTGCCAGCCTGAACGCAACCAGATCGGCGCCGTCCACATCGATCGCGGCTACATCGGCAGCGCGGTCGTACAGGACGTGCTGGCCCGGCGCGGCGCCGTCCTGTGCAAGCCCTGGGTCGCTCGGAATGGAAAGCTGTTCGCCAAGTCCGACTTCGAGATCAACATGCGCTTCAAGACGATCCGTTGTCCTGCAGGGCAGATCGAGAGCTTCCATCCGGGCTCCGTCGTCGAGTTCCACCCCGAAACGTGCGCGCGTTGTCCGCTGCGCTCGCGGTGCACGATGGCATCGCCCGCGACGGGCCGCACCGTCAGCATCGCCGAGGATGAACAACTCCAGCATCGTCTTCGTAAGCTCACTGCCAGTCCGACGGGGCGCCAAGATCTACGCGAGCGCGTTGCCGTCGAGCATCGCCTCGCTCACGTCAGCCGCAAGCAGGGACGTCGCGCTCGCTACCTCGGCGTGCGCAAGAACCTCTTCGACCTTCGTCGCGCGGCCGCCGTCGTGAACCTGGAGACGATCGACCGCCGTGTGGCGGAAGCAGCGTGATTTTCGCCGCGGACAAACTGTTCGGTGCTCTAGAACTGAAAGTAGATGGGTGCGGCTCCATCGCGGCGGCGTGAAATCGTCTGATTCCAGGTGCTTCGGGGAATTTGCGCTGGGCGCGTGACGTTCTGGCGGGCAGGGCCCGCTCCAGTCGCGAGCCCGGAAGGAGTTTCCCCCGATGACCGCAGCTGCCACGCACCCGATCCAGACGACCGAGGCCTCGTTCGCGCGCGCCAAGGCGCACGCCACCAAGGTGGAGGGTATCCTGTCCGGCGGCGAGATGATCCGGAAGCCGCACTTCGACGTGGAGCAGCTGCTCGACGAGCAGGGCCGTGAGTGGGCCCGTCTGATGCTGGAGGAGCACTTGGCCCTGCGCGCGGCGCTGGAGAAGAAGGTCGACGTCACCGGCGCGGAGGGTGTCGAGCGCACCGCTTCGCGCGACAGCGAGCGACAATTGGAGACGCTCGTCGGCCGCGTCCCCGTGTCGCGATTGGCCTACCAGGCGCCCGGAGTGCCTGACCTGCACCCGATGGACGCTGCGCTGAATCTGCCGCGCGAGATGTTTTCCCATGGGATCCGCCGGATGGTCGCGAAGGAGGCTGCCCGAGCATCGTTCGACGAGGTCGTGGAGATCGTGCGCGACTACACGGGGTCGTCGATCGCGAAGCGGCAGGTCGAGGCGCTCGCGGTACGGGCGGCGCAGGACTTCGACGCCTTCTACGAGGCTCGCGCGGCGACGCGCGACCCAAAGGGCGACCTCCTGATTATCAGCACGGACGCCAAGGGCATCGTGATGCGTCACGAAGATCTGCGCGACGGCACTCGTCAGGCCGCCGAGAAGAGCGTCCGGAAGCTGGAGACGCGGCTGACCCCCGGCGAGAAGAGCAATCGCAAACGCATGGCGCAGGTGGCTACGGTCTACTCGGTGGCGCGCTTTCCGCGAAGCGCCGCGGACATCATCCACACGCTTCGGAAGTCCGACGACGTGGATACCAAACGGCCGCGCCCCACCGACAAGCGAGTCTGGGCGAGCGTCGAGAAAAGCCCGCGCGCCGTGATCCGGGAGGCGTTCGCCGAGGCACTGCGACGAGATCCGGACAAGCAACGCCGCTGGGTCGTGCTGGTCGACGGCGAGCCGAAGCAGCTGCGCGCCGTCAAGGCAGAGGCGCGGAGGGCTGACGTTCGGGTCACCATCCTCGTCGATGTCGTCCACGTCATCGAATACATCTGGGACGCGGCCCGGGCACTCTTCGGCGAGAGCAACGCAAAGGGTGAAAGCTGGGTCAGCGACCGCCTGCTCGCCCTTCTGACAGGCAGCAGCGGCGGAGACATCGCTCGAACGATTCGCTGGTGGGCAGCGCGGCGCAAGCTCGACGAGTCGGCCCTCGCCGCGATCGAAAAGTCCTGCCGCTACCTGGCCGATCGAACCCGGACCCGATTGATGCACTACGAGGACGCGCTCCGTGACGGGCTGCCCATCGCTACCGGCGTCATCGAGGGCGCGTGCCGCTACCTCGTCAAGGACCGCATGGATCGCACCGGCGCCCGCTGGTCGCTCACCGGTGCCGAAGCTGTGCTTCGTCTACGCGCCGTCCGAGCCTCCGGCGACTTCGACGCCTACTGGCAGTTCCACCTCGAGGAGGATCACAAGCGCAACCACGCTTCACGCTACGACGACGGCGTCGCTCCCAATCCGCTTCCCGCTCCGAAGCCGCGACTCAAGAGGGTCAAGTGATCGATCTCGTTCCATTCTTTCCCGCCGGAAAGGAGCCGCACCCGAGCGATTTCCACTGCGTCACGACGTGGTCGCGGATGGACGTGAGCTGGACGGGCGTGCGCGTCGCCGACGTGGTGGCGCTCGCTGGCCCTCGCCCCGAGGCGGGCTTCGTGATGTGTCACGCTTCCGACGGCTACACGACGAACCTCTCGCTCGAGGAGGCGCTGAAGCCGGACGTGCTCCTCGTGCACCGTGCGG
>JANYLJ010000025.1 GCA_025357945.1 Gemmatimonadota bacterium | reverse complement strand
CATCGCGACATCAAGCCCGAAAACATTCTCCTCCACGACGGCAGTGCGCTCGTTACTGATTTCGGCATTGCACTCGCCGCGAGCACTGCCGGGACCCGGATGACCGAGACTGGCATGTCGCTCGGTACACCCCTCTACATGTCGCCGGAACAAGCTCTGGGCGAGCGTGAGATTACGGCACGAAGTGACGTGTACGCCCTCGGCTGCGTGTTGTATGAGATGCTGGTGGGCGATCCGCCCTTCACGGGATCGACCGCGCAGGCGATCGTAGCGAAAGTGATGACCGAACAGCCGCGCTCATTGACATCGCAGCGGCATACGATTCCGCCGCAACTCGATGCGGCGGTGCTCACTGCTCTCGAGAAGTTGCCGGCCGACCGATTTGCGACCGCCGCAGAGTTTGCGACCGCACTGGCCGACCGGCGTTACGTGACGACGGCGGCAGCGGCTGGCGCGCCGGCGCGTGCGACGCGCCGTGTCGTTCCGTGGCTGTTGTGCGGTGCCGCGGTAATCGGCATGACAATCTTCGCCGTGCTCTGGTGGCGCAAGTCACCGCAGGAAGCCGGCGGGGTAGTTCGCGCAATTGTCGAACTGCCAGCCGGGACGGCGCTGACCAGCAGTCCGTATCTCGCGCTCACGCGCGACGGGAGCACGCTGTTGGTAGCGGCTCGGCAGGGAAACCGGCACCTCCTCCTACAGCGGGCACTGAACAGGCTGACGTTTGCTGCGGTGCCGGGTAGCGAGGACGGAGGCCGCCCGTTCGTGTCGCCCGATGGGAAATGGGTGGGATTCGGCGATGGCAAGACAATGCGCAAGGTACCGCTCGACGGCGGCCCGGCGGCGGACATCGCCAAGGGCCACTTGGTCGGCGGTGATTGGACGGCCGACGGCAACATTGTCTACACGCCCGACTACGTGACGGGCCTGTGGCGCGTATCCGCGAACGGCGGCGCGCCCGAGCGGTTGACGGTGCCGGACAGCGCGCACGGCGAATTGGGACACTGGTGGCCGCAGGTGCTCCCGGACGGCGACCATGTGCTCTTCACTGCGTTCCGGACTCCCGTCGAGCGTGCGACCATCGAGGTACTCTCGCTCAAGACCGGGAATCGTACCGTGCTGTTGACAGGCGGTGTGTCCGCGCGGTACGTGACGGCAGGCTATCTGCTCTATGCCAAGAACGAAGCGCTGTACGCCGTACCCTTCGATCCGAACAGCCTGAAGCTGACTGGGCAACGGGTCGCGGTGATCCAGGATCTGGCGTTGAGTCTTCCAGATGCTCGCGCCGGATTCACCGTATCCGATAACGGCACGTTGGCCTATGTGGCGGCGTCGACGCTCGTGCCGGACCTCGAGCTGGTGTGGGTCAACCGGCGCGGCGAGGCGGGCACATCAATCACCGCACCGGCCCGCTTCTACGACCCGGCGATCTCTCCTGATGGCCATCGCGTCGCCGTGGCCATCGCCAAGCCCGGCGAACCCAAGGGTGCCTGGGTGCTGGACTTGGCGCGCGGCACGCGGACCGCGCTGACGATCGGTGGCGCCAATGATTTCGCGCCGCTGTTCACTCCCGACGGTATTCGCGTCATCTTCGAATCGGAGCGCCCCGTCTTCGATCTCTACGTGCGCGCGGCCGACGCGAGCAGTCCCGCGGCGGCGCTGGTCGTGACATCGTACGACAAGTATCCCGCGAGCATCACCCCGGACGGGAAACTGCTCCTCTTCGTACATCACGTCGTACCGCATAACGAAATCTGGACTGTCCCGCTCGATGGAGCCGGCGCGCCGGCATCGCTGCTGAAATCCGACGCCGGGGATCTCGGCGCGCCACGCATCGCCCCCAATGGACGGTGGCTTGCGTACATGTCGAATGAATCGGGGCGCTCCGAAGTGTACCTGAGCCCCTATCCCGCGGTGACGAGTGCCCGGCGGGAGGTCTCCGCCGACGGAGGGCGTGATCCCCGCTGGAGTCGCGCCGGACGGGAACTGCTCTATCGGAACGGAGCGCGGATGATGGCGGTAGCCGTCGACCCCGTCTCGGGTCAGCTCGGTATGCCGATCGAGCTTTTCCACGGCGATTTCGAAAGCTTCGAGGTCGGATCGAGCTACGATGTGGCGCCTGATGGAGAGCACTTCCTGATGTTGCGCCGTCCGGCAGGTGCCGAGCCGCGCCAGATTGTCGTGGTGACGAACTGGTTCAAGGAACTGCGGCGACTGGTGCCGCGATGACGGCCTTCACGATCGATGGAATTCAGTAATGACTAGCGCCGGGGCTCACGTTTCGGTCGCCCTCTCCGACCGCTATCGCATCGAACGCGAACTCGGGGCTGGCGGCATGGCCACCGTCTACCTCGCCCACGACATCAAGCACGACCGCCGAGTCGCGATCAAGGTCCTCAAGCCGGAACTTGGCGCCGTGCTCGGTGCCGAACGATTCCTCTCCGAGATCAAGGTCACCGCGAACCTGCAGCATCCCAACCTGCTGCCACTCTTTGACAGCGGTACCGCGGACGGCCTGCTCTACTACGTCATGCCGTATATCGAGGGTGAGACGCTGCGCGCGCGCCTCGATCGCGAGCGTCAGCTCCCGGTGGACGAAACGCTTCGGCTTGTCACGCTCATGGCCGGTGCGCTCGACTATGCGCACGCTCGCGGCGTGGTGCATCGTGATCTCAAGCCGGAGAACATCCTGTTGCAGGCCGGCCAGCCGGTGATCGCCGATTTCGGCATCGCCCTCGCCGTCGCGCAGGCCGGTGGATCCCGGCTGACCGAGACCGGTCTCTCCCTCGGCACCCCGCACTACATGAGTCCGGAGCAGGCCACCGCCGATCGCGCCATCGACGCGCGCTCCGACCAGTATTCGCTCGGTGCGGTGGCCTATGAAATGCTCACCGGCGAGCCGCCCCACACTGGTGCCACGGCTCAGGCGATCATCGCGCGACTGCTGACCGAGACACCGCGCAGCCTGCGCGCCACGCGGCCGAACATCTCCCCGACGCTGGACTACGCCGTCCTGCGCGCGCTCGCCAAGGCGCCGGCCGACCGCTTCACGACTTGTGGCGAATTTGCGCGCGTCGCAGGCGACACCTCCGGCGTCGTCCCGGTCTCCGCACCGGGATCCATGGTGCGTCGCCGGAAGCGCCAACTGGCCGGCCTCGCAGTAGTGCTGGCGTTGGCCGCGATCGGGTACGGCGTCTTCTGGCGCGGTCGATCTGCGTCGACAGTGATCGGCACCATCCGTTCGATCGCCGTGCTGCCGCTCGACAACTATTCCGCCGATTCCACGCAGGAGTACTTCGCCGAGGGCATGACGGATGAACTGACCAGCGATCTGGCGTCGATCAGCCAGTTGCGGGTCACGTCGCGAGGGTCGGCGATGCAGTTCAAGGGCAAGAACCGCCGGCCGGCCCCAGAAATCGGGAAGGCACTCAGCGTCGATGCGATCGTGGAAGGATCGGTGACGCGGTCTGGCGACAAGGTGAGGATCACGGCCCAGCTGATCGATGCCCGGGCGGACCGGCACCTCTGGAGCCAGACCTTCGAGCGCAAGTCGAGCGACGTGCTGGCGCTACAGGCCGAGATGGCGTCCGCCATTGCGAGTGCGATCAACGTGCAGCTGACGCCTCGCGAACAATCCCGCCTCGCCGCCGCGCCGAGCGTCAATCCTGAGGCCCACGACGCCTACCTCAAGGGGCGCTTCTTCTTCAATCGTCCGAGTGACGAGAACCTGCAGAAGGCGATCGTGCAGTTCGATGCGGCGGTCAAGCTGAGTCCGACCTTTGCCCCGGCGTACTCGGGGCTGTCGGATGCCTACACCTGGGCGGCGTTCAACGAGGGATTCATCCGCGCCGTCGACGCCAAACCCAAGGCGAAGGAGGCTGCTGAGCGGGCGGTTCAGCTGGACGGCCTGTCGGCGGAGGCGCACACGTCACTCGCAGTCTTCAAGGCATGGTTCGACTGCGACTGGCCCGGGAGTGAACGGGAGTTCCACCGGGCAATCGCACTGAATTCCAACTACGCCTTTGTCCACGACCAGTTCGGACTGATGTTGGCGCTGATCGGACGCTTCGACGAGTCGATTGTCGAAGGCGAGCGAGCCATGGCGCTCGATCCACTCTCGCCAGCAATCCTGGTCGACCATATGGTGCCGTTTCTCTACCAGGGAAAGGCGGCCCGCACGCTGGAGCTCTCGCGGAAGGCGGCGGAGCTCGACCCGACCTTCTTCCTCCCCAAGACGGAACAGGGCATCCTGGCGCTGCAGGACGGCAAGTTCGCCGACGCGATCCGGGAGTTCACGCAATCGCAGAGCCTGGGTGCGCCGCCATTCACCACCGCCTACCTGGCCTATGCCCAGGGGAGGTCGGGTGATCGTGGGGGTGCCGTAACGACCCTCGCCACACTCAAGAAGATGTCGCCCGGTGGCGAGGTGGCCCCGTTCAACGCGGCGCTGGTCTACCTGGGACTGGGCGACCACCAGCGCACGCTCGACTACTTGGAGCAGGCCTACGCAGCCAATTCGCAGCAGCTCGTCTGGCTCAAGATCGACCGGATCTACGATCCGCTGCGTTCGGAGCCGCGGTTCGTCGCCCTGATGAAGCGGCTGAACTTCTTGAAGTGAGGCGGGCAGATGAGCATTGATCGCCTCAAGAACAGCCTCGCCGAGCGCTACCGCGTCGAGCGCGTCGTGCAGGAAGGCTGGGGGCGGTGAGGAGTTCCTGCACCACGATGACTCCAGGACCGACCGCACCTTTCGGTCAGGAATGACGTCGGCAGACGTGCGCCACCGTGGCGGCGCGGCGTCCCCTCTGCCAGTGGCGCCGTCCGGGCGCCCCGCGCCCGCATTCAGGAGGTTCCCGTGACATCGATCCAGCCCCTGCCCCGATCCGGCCGCACGCGAGGTTTCGCCGTCGCGCTCGGGTCGCTCGCCGTCCTCTTCCTCACCGCCTGCCCCGGCGCGACCGACATCAAGAAGCTGCTGGACGACCCATCCCACTACGAGGGGAAGACGGTCCGGATCGCCGGCAACGTCACGGAGGCAGTCGGTGCGCTTGGCTTCGGCGTCTATCAGGTCAAGGATGAGACCGGGTCGCTTACGGTGGTCAATCAGACCGGCACTGGCGGGACTCCGCGGGTAGGCGCCAAGGTCGGGGTTGAGGGGACGTTCCGGTCGGCGTTCACGGTCGGGAACAAGACGGTGGCGGTGCTCCAGGAGAAGCGGCACAAAGCGCGCTGATCCGGGGAGTTTCCTCGCAGCGATTGCAGTCCCGTGCTCGCGGAACTGTTCGGGCGGCGCCACAGGTGGCGGGAGTTACATCCACAGCGAGGGAGCGAAGGCTGGCGGGCGGTCGCTCATGGTTTGCGCGCCGCACCCCCCTACGGAGCGGCCACCGGCGGAAGGCGATAGTTGAAGTGGAACGTGATGCTCCTCACGATGTTGCGAAGGGCCACGCTGTCCTCCTGGCGAGTCCCGACCGCTGGATAGGACAATTGCACGTTCGCGGCGATCGGAGCAAGGGGAGCGCCCGCCTCGCTCCGCATGTCGAACGTCCTCTGAGTTCCCGAATACAGATACCCGTCGAGCGTAGCAAAGCGATCCAGTGCGACATCATAGGATAGCGGCGTGCCGGCGGTGCCGATAAACACGATGCCGGTGACTTTAAACGATGGTGGGATCAATGTTGTCGTGCCGACGGTAAAGGTGACGCTGTCCTCCCCGGCGATCGGAGCTCGCTTGCCGGGACGACTTCTTCGTTCGCGGTCACCGCGGCGGTACTCCCGTCACGGCTACAGCCGCTGCCACTGCCGGACCAGCTGCGGCGCCACGGCCAGCTCCCGGGCCAGCTCCGCGACCGTCAGTTCCTGCCGATCTCACCGCGCGACCTGCTCCTGCCTAAACTGCGGGGTGAAGACCCGGCGACCATCCGCCTTCCGGCGATGCGTTTCCATCCGACGACCCTCCATTGGGAAGTAAACTTACGCTTCCCAAAGTGCCTCACGAACTGGGGTACAGAGCAACCGGGGTTGAGCGACGACGGCCGGCAGTTGTTCTTGATGCTCGACGTGGTGTTCGCCAACGGTGAATACTTCATCTACCACGCTGCACTGGATCGCACCAATCCAAGTCGGGTC
>JANYLJ010000071.1 GCA_025357945.1 Gemmatimonadota bacterium | reverse complement strand
GTGGGGTCCACCGCACCGAATCGACGTCAGGTGGCGGTGCATCACGCCACCACGCGACGATCCCGAACGGGAAATCTCCGTCCTGCACCCGGCTTTTCCACGCCGGAGAGCGTGCGAGTCACCTGTGCAGAGCTTCCCTAGCAAGCTAGCGGTAGGGACCGTGTTTGTCAAGTATATAATCCCGACATTTGTTGATATGCAAGCCGTCGTCCCTGGGACCGGCATGACACGACGCGCGTGACGGCGCGGACCCACGCCGATGTCACGCGGCACATGGCAAACAGGCACGCCAGTATCTTCCAGCGTCCTCAGGAGCCCACCTTGCGACGCCTGCTACTCGCCCTTGTTACGACGGCACCGACTGCACTCGCCGGCCAGCGCCCGATTCCGATCACCATCGCGACGTCCCTCGGCCGGATCGAAGCCGAACTCGACTCCGCCCACGCGCCGGACACGTGTGAGCAGCGCCGATCCAGTCGTCACCGTTGTGGATCGTGCGCCGCGACATCGCCGTCGTCACCGAATGCGGCCGAGTGTTCCATCTGCAGCCCAGGGGCAAACCCCAATGATCTGGACCAAAGGCACAATCGTCCTGCTTTCCGTTCTCGCGCTGCCCGCACTGCCCCATTCGCCGGTGCCGCGACCAGCGCAGATCATCCTGATCCGCCACGCCGAAAAGCCGGCCGATCCCGCGGACCCCCATCTTTCGCGAGCCGGGGTGAAGCGTGCCGAACAGCTCGTGTCCTATATCACGACGGATCCGCTGATGACCAAGTTCGGCCTGCCGGTGGCCGTGTTCGCGACACGGACCACCAAGCATGACGACGGCCAGCGCACCCAGGAAACCGTCGCACCGCTGGCGCGGGCGCTCAAGCTCCCAGTGCAGACTCCCTACCTCGGAAAGGACTATACCGCGCTGGCCAAGCTGATTCTGGCGAACCCCGCCTACGCCGGCAAGACCGTGATCATCTGCTGGAACCATGACGCGATCCCGCAGCTTGCTGCCGCACTCGGGATCACACCGCAGCCGTCGAAGTGGAAAGGGAGCGTGTTCGATCAGGTGTACGTCATTGCGTACCATGACGGCCGGGCGTCGTTGGCGACGTCTCGCTACGACAGCAGGTAATACGCCGCACGCGCAGCAGCGTGGGGTGCTGACCCTGGGTCACTCAACGCGGCCGCTCGACGAGTTCATCGCCCTGCTCAAGGCCCATGCGGTGACGCACCTCACCGACGTGCGCACCGTGCCGCGCTCTCGCCACAACCCGCAGTTCAACCGCGAGACGCTCCCCGATGCGCTGGCCAGCCACGGTATCGACTACACCCACGCGGCCGGGCTCGGCGGTTTTCGCCGCAGCCACCCGGGTTCGCTCAACACCGGCTGGCGAAACCTGTCGTTTCGCGGCTTCGCCGACTACATGCAGACGCCGGAGTTCGCGACCGAGCTGGCGGAGCTGATCGAACGCGCAACCCGAGAGCGGATCGCGTTGATGTGTGCGGAAGCGGTGCCGTGGCGGTGTCACCGCTCGCTGCTGGCCGATGCGTTGCTGGTGCACGGCGTCGCCGCCGACGAAATCGTCAGCCTGACCCGCACGGAGGCCCACAAGCTGACGCCGTTTGCGAAGGTGCACGGCACGGTGATCACCTACCCGCCGGAAGCGCCGGTGTTGCCGGGGCTCGGGGGCTGACGATCGGTTCAGCACGCCATAGCCTGCGTGTCGGCAAGATTCTCGCCAGCCGCGGTTCAATATTGACCGCGAGAGCAACCCACTCGTGTTGCCGCCTGCGTATGGCCTGGCCGACGTCAAGGACGCGACGAACGCGGCGGATGTACCCGGAACGAATATGTTCCCGACCCCACTTCCAAGGTCACGTCGTTGCCGCGTTGCTGCACTGATCGCACGCCCGGCGCCTGGCGCAGCGGCGTTCCGCTTTCGAGTGCGCTCTCTGCGTTCGCATTCCAGAGCGTGACCGACGCCGACGTGTTGGCCGGCACGGTGACGTCGAGGACAAACGCGTTACCATCCATACGCCACGCCGTCGCAAGCTTGCCGTACCCCGTTTCCAGCTCGGTGCGGGCGCTCGTCAAGCCGCCGCCAGATCGCGGTGCGACGATCGCGTGCTTGTACCCGGGCGCCTCCGGATCGATATCGATTCCACCGATCGTGCGATACATCCAGTCACCGATGGCCCCGAAGGCGTAGTGATTGAATGAGTTCATCGACACGTCCTGGAACGACCCATCGGGGCGGATCCCGTCCCACCGCTCCCACATCGTGGTGGCGCCGCGCGTGATCGGGTAGAGCCACGACGGATAGCTGCGTTGCATCAATAGGCCGTACGCTGCATCCAGGTATCCATTGCGCGAGAGCGCGTGGGTCAGTTCGGGCGTGCCGAGAAAGCCGGTGGTGAGGTGTCCGTCGTGCGCACGAATGTCATCCACGAGCCGACGGGCGGCGCCGGCGGTCTCCGCGTCAGTCAGCAGGCCGAAGTTGAGGGCGAGGGCGTAGGCCGTCTGGGTGTTCTCGCTCACGCGCCCGTTGGGCGACACGAACTCGCGCCGAAACGCGTCGCGCACCTGGTTGAAGAGCGCCCGGTATTGCTGGGCGTCGTCCCGGCGACCGAGCACTGCCGCGGCGCGCGCGACGAGGTCGGCGGAATGGGCGAGGTACGCCGTGGCGATGAAATCCTTGCCGGTCGTGGCTCCTGGATACGATGCATCATCGCTGTGCAACGCAAGCCAGTCGCCGAACTGGTCGCCGGTCTTCCAGAGCAGCGCGGAACCCGCGCGCCGCCGGGCGTAGTCCACCCACCGCCGCATGCTCTCAAACTGCCGCTCGAGCACGCCGCGATCACCATACATGAGGTACATCGTCCACGGCACCACCGTCGATGCATCGGCCCAGCCAGCGGCCGATGCATAACGCATCGAATCGCCACCGAGCGGATTGGGAATGACCCACGGCACGCTGCCGCCGGGGTGCTGGTCGGCGGCGAGGTCGGCGAGCCACTTCGCGAAAAAGCCCGAGACATTCATGTTGAAGCTGGCGGTCCGAGCAAAGACCTGCGCGTCGCCGGTCCAGCCGAGGCGTTCGTCGCGCTGCGGGCAGTCCGTCGGTACGTCGAGGAAATTTCCGCGCTGGCCCCAGAGGATGTTCTGCTGCAACCGATTGATCATCGTGTCTGACGTCACAAACGTTCCTGTCTCGGCCAGATCACTGTGCACCACGATCCCGGCGATCGTTTCGAGCGTGGCGGGCGCAGGCAATCCTTCGATCGCGACGTAGCGGAAGCCGTGATAGGTGAAGTGCGGTTCGTACACCTCGTCGCCGTCGCCCTTGAGGATGTAGCGATCGACCTGGTCGGCGGCGCGCAGGTTGGCGGTGTAGAGGTTGCCGGCCTTGTCGAGCACTTCGCCATGACGCAGTGTCACGGTGGTGCCGGCGCGGCCGCGGACGCGCAGGCGCACCCAGCCGGTGATGTTCTGGCCGAGGTCGATCAGGGTCTGGCCCGACGGTGACTTGAGGATGGCGATCGGCGTCACGATCTGGGTGCGACGCACCGGCTCTGACACGGGCGCCAGCAGTGCTGCGGTCGTGGTTTCGGCGATCTCGACCGGTTGCCAGGCGCGGTCGTCGTAGTGCGCGCTGGACCAGCCGTTGCGCTCCAGGCGTGCATCATACGTTTCGCCGCGATAGATGTCGGCGTACTGGATCGGGCCGGTGGCCGTCTTCCAGCCACCATCGGACGTGACGCGCACAATGCGGCCGTTTGCGTAACGGATCTCCAGCTGCATCAGCAGGGCGACCTTGGTGCCGTAGTCGTTCTTGGTGCCGGAGAAGCCGAGGTAGCCGCGATACCAGCCGTCGCCGAGAACGGCGCCGACGGCATTGGCACCCGGGACGAGGAGGTTGGTGACGTTGTAGGTCTGGTATTGCAGGCGCGTGTGGTAGCCGGTCCAGCCTGGGGTGAAGAGATCGTCGCCCACGCGGTGTCCGTTGAGGTGGAGTTCGTACAAGCCGCGGCTGGTGATGTAGACGCGCGCAGACAGTACCCTTCCCTGCACGTCGAAGGCGCGACGGAACATCGGTGCCGGTGCGCCGGCCGAGTCGTGGGCGGAGGCTGGTGGCCCGATCCACTGCGCCGTCCAGTCGCTGCGGTTGAGAAGTCCGGTTTCCCAGAAGGCGGCGGTACTCCACGCGGACGCGTGCCCGCGGGCATCCCAGACGCGTACGTGCCAGTAGTAGCGGGTGCGCGAATGAATGGGCGGGCCGCCGTACGGCTGAAAGAGTGAGGCATCGGTGGGGATCTTGCCGGAGTCCCAGAGGACGCGGTGACCGGTGCGGAGGTCGGTCGAGTCGGTGGTGACCTGGACCTGGTACGCGCTCTGGATCGTGTTGCGCTCACTGCTTTCAAGTCGCCAACTCAGGCGCGGGTGGATGGCGTCGGTACCGACGGGGTTGGCGCGATATTCCCAGCGCAAGCCGGTGACGGTGAGTGGAGACTGGGCAGACGTCGACGGCAGCGCGATCGCGAGGAGTGCGACGGCGATCTGGTGGATGTGCGGCATGAAAGAATGTAGCCTCGACCCGCGCGAGAAGGCGCCGCGGGTGGGCGGCAACGTTGCGAACGCGTCTCCCGCAGGGCGGCTCTCGGAACTCAGCGAAGAATGCCGCAGGCGCACGTGTGCTCGATCCGGGGGTGGGCACGTTTACATGTTATCACGGAGCTGCGATGAAGGGGCTCGCCATGACGATTCTCGATTTCCCGCTCTGGCTGCGGGCGACGCACTTCCTCAACCTGCTCTTCATCTCGTTGCTCGTGCGCAGCGGATTGGAAATCCTGAGTGCGCATCCCAAGCTCTATTGGAACGACGACTGCGCGCCGGGCAGCGAGTGGCTGCGGTTCACCCGCAAGCGCCTACCCGCACACGGGCTCTGGACATCGCACGACGAGGAGGAGTCGTTTTCGTCGTGGATCGCGCTCCCCGGACGCCGGAACCTGGGGCTGGGCCGGCATTGGCACTTTCTCGCTGATGCCGGCTGGGTGCTCACCGGTCTGTTGTACGTCGTGATGCTGGGCGCCACACCCGAATGGCGCCGGTTGATTCCTGTCTCCTGGTCGGTGCTCCCCGCCGCTTCGCACGTCCTGCGGTCGTATCTGAGTCTTCATCTGGTGGTCACCCCAGGGCGATACAACCCGCTGGAACAGCTCGCATATTTCTCGGCGGTCTTTCTGCTGTCGCCTCTCACCATCGCGACCGGGCTCGTCATGTCACCATCGATCGCGGCACGGTTTCCCTGGTACCCGAGGCTCTTTGGGGGTCGCCAGGCCGCCCGCAGTATCCACTTCCTCTGTCTCTGCGGGTTCATCGCGTTCTTCGTGGTGCACCTCGCCATGGTGATCGCGCACGGCGCGATCAGCGAGATGGCGTTGATCGTGCTCGGAGACATCCGACATGTGCATGGCGCGCTTGGGTTCATCGTGGGGCTCGCTGGCCTCGCCGGTATCGTCGTGATTCACATCGTGGCCACCCGGTACTCGCTCAGCCACCCGCGGTTGGTGCAGCGGCGTACGCAGGCGCTCACGGATTCCTTGCGCCGGGCGCTGTTCGAGCGCGGTCGCTCGGTGCAGCAGTACACCGCCGCCGAGATCTCGCCGTACTTTCGGGTGAATGGACGGCCACCCGCGGACGCCGCGTATGCGGCGATGGCGCGTGAGGACTTCGCGAGCTTCGTGCTCGAGGTAGACGGCCTGGTGGAGCACCCATTGCGCCTGACGCTGGCGGAGCTCCGGCGCTGGCCGAAGCAGACGCAGATCACCAAGCACTGTTGCATCCAGGGGTGGTCCGCCGTCGCCAGCTGGGGCGGCGTGTCGCTCGGCGACATCATGCGCCACTGTCGCCCGCTCGCGGCCGCGCGCTACCTCGTATTCTACGCGCTCGATGACAAGTCAACGTCCGAGCCCGATGCGGCAGGCCCCGGCTGCTACTACGGCACGATCGACATCGCCGTGGCGGCGGACCCGCAGACGATCCTCGCCTACGAGATGAACGACCGTCCGCTGCCGGTGCCGCACGGCGCACCACTTCGCCTCCGGGTGGAGACGCAACTCGGCTTCACGATGGTCAAGTACGTCCGCCGGATCGAGTTTGTGAACGACTACCGGCACATCGGCGCGGGCCAGGGCGGCTGGCGCGAGGATCACCAGTACTACAGTCAGGAGGCGGGGATCTGATGACGGGCAAGCAGCGAAATGCGGCAACGAGAACGACGAACGCCCGCAGAACGCCGGTACCCCGATGAAGGTCGATGCGAGACACAGGCCATGCCATGCCTGGCTCGCCCACCCGCTATCGTTCTGCGCATGCAATACCTTCTCAGATCCTGACCCGCTACGAGTTCCTTCAGCAGGAGGCGTTCGATGACAAAGAATATGGGAGCCGCCGACCGTGTCATTCGCATTCTCATCGCCCTCGCCGTCGCTGTGCTTTACCTCACCGGCAGGATTAACGGCACACTCGCCGTTGTGCTCGGGATCGTCGCGATCGCCTTTGTCGTCACGAGCTTCCTGGGATGGTGCCCAAGCTACGTCCCCTTCGGACTCTCAACTCGCAAGCCGCCAACAGGTTCATCGCCACAGTAGCAACGCGAGGCTGCTACCTCACCGCCGCACCGTAGTTCCGCCTCAGCAATGCCTTCGTCACGAAGGTTGCGACATCACCTCAATGGATGCCGGCCGCCACGCCGACCGGGTTGGCGCTGTGGAACTGTGGCGGCAACGGCCGCTTCGTCGGCCACACCTCATCCAGCGTATTGGCGTCGTAGAGCCGTCCGTCCTTCATCACGTAGTGCAAGTTGACGGTATTGCGCAGGTTGGCGAGCGGATCCTGATCGAGCACGAGAAGGTCGGCCATCTTGCCTGGTTCCACCGAGCCGAGATCCTGCCCCATGCCGATCGCTTCCGCGCCATAGATCGTCGCCATGCGCAGGACGTCGTGATTCGACAGTCCGCCGGTCGCCATGGCCCACAGTTCCCAGTGATAGCCGAGTCCTTGCAACTGGCCATGGCTGCCGATTGCGGCCCGCGCGCTGTCCTGGATCAACCGCCTCGCAAAATCGGCGTGACCCTTGAAGACGTACTCGTCATCCAGGAACCAGCCCGCCTGCCCCGGGCTCCCACCCGCACCCGGCCCGCGCCGGCGGCTGCGCTCGTCGAGATTATCCTCCGGCACGAAGCGCTGCATCTTGGCGTTGCCGTGCGCGTCCTCCTTGGCATAGAAGTAGTTCTCGCCGAAGGGTCCGCCGTACGAGACGAGTAACGTGGGTGTGTTGGTTGTCTGCGACGCCCGAAAGAGCTTGACCACATCATCGTAGATCGGGTCGATCGGCAGTGAGTGCTCCACGCCCGGATAGCCGTCCATGGCGTGGGTCAGCTCGAGCTTGAAGTCGAGGCCGCCCTCGGTCGTCGGCATCAGGTGCTGATTCTTCGCCGCCTGAATGATCCATTGCCGCTGCTGGCGGTTGCCCGTCATGTACATCTTGAGCGTGTTGGTGCCGTAATACTCGCTGTAGCGCTTGAGTACGCTCTCCGCCTGCTCCGGGCTGCCAATGTTCTCGCCGCTGAACACCCCGGGGCCGGTAGAGTAGATGCGCGGCCCCAGCATGCCGCCGGTTTCGACCCGGTCCTGATAACTGAGAATGTCTGTTGACGAGGTTTGCGGATCGCGCATCGTCGTGACACCAAACGCGAGACTGACGAGGTACTGCCAGGCCTGTTTGGGATGAATCTCCGGCACCAACCACTGCGCGTGATAGTGGGTGTCGACAAATCCGGGCAGCAGCGTCTTGCCCGTGACATCAATGATCTCTGCTCCCGCGGGAATCGTGACCTTTCCGACGGCACCCACGGCGAGGATTCGATTGTCCTGGATCACCACGTCGGCGGTGTCGATGATCTCGTGCCCCTTCATCGAAATCACGCGGCCGCCGTGCAGCACCATCGTACCACGCGGCTTGTCGCGCGGTGCCGTCACCTTGATCCGCACCTCGGTAGGATGATACAACCTGGTGGTATCGGCCTTGATGGAATCCGGTCCATTGGCGCGCACGGAGTCCGACCTGGCGATAATCGCCTGCGCCGCCGCCCTGATGGAGTCCGCCTGAACAATGAGGATTTCCGCCTGGGTCCTGACCGAGTCGGCGATCCGGGAATTGAGCCGGATTCGCAGCGAGTCCGGCACCGGTGCCTTCGCCTTGGTGAGGCTATCTGTGATCGCGCGCGTGGCCTTCAGGCTATCCAGCACACCGCGCACGTGCAGCCCGCGACCGACACGATCGCGGCCAGCCTGGAGCACGCTGTCGTCGACCGCTTCGGCGCGGGTGAGATCGTAGGTCAGAAACGCGTTGCCGATGGCAAAGCGCACCTTCGTCCCGTCACTGCTCCAGCTGGGGAACTCGCCACCGATGTCGGTGAGCTTACGAACCGTCGTCGGCGCACCCGCCGGGCTCGTCACCGAAATGTCCGGCGTGGGTCCGCCGATTTCCGGAATCTCGACGGAGTAGATGTGGCTGCCGACCTGTGCGAGCGCCCGATTGCCGCGCGGGGAGATCATCACCAGCCCGGCCGGCGGGGAGCCGCGGGGCTCCAGATCAGTGGCATTGCCCAGCGAACGCCGGACCGGCGTGAGCCGCCGTGGCAGGAATTCCACGTCGTCCGGATCGACTGACGCGACACCGCCGGCTGACGCCGGCCCACTCACTTTCAGGTGACGCTTCACATCGGTGCCATCCCAGCGGAACGACACCAGTCCTTCGCCGGGACTGTAGGCATAGATCCGGTCGTTCTGATCGAGTCGGAAATGCGCCACGTCCCGGTTGCCCGTTGGAGCGATGACGGTAAGGTTGCCACCATTTGCCGGCACCCACACGAACTCGCCACCCAGCGGCCCGCCGAACGTGCCAGCCGCCTCCTTGAGATCGCGCGCGGCGCCGCGCGTCGCGACGATACGCTGGCCGTCCGGTGACCACGCGAGGTTGTAATAGAGCGCGGCCACGTTGGTGAGGCGCACCGGTGCGGTGCGTCCATCCGCCGACGCTTTCCAGATCTGCCCGCCGGCGAGGTCGTCCCAGCTCACGAACGCCAGCGACTTGGCGTCGGGAGACCAGACCGGGTGATACTCGCCGGCGTCCGCGGTGGAGACTCGACGCGGCGTGCCCGACGGCATCTCCTTGACATACAGCCGGTCGAACGCGGTGAACGCCAGCAACTTGCTGTCAGGCGACACGACGGGATTCCGGATCTGTCGCGCTGTCACCAATTCCGTGGTGTCGACGCGATACGAGAACTTCACCTCGGGACCGATGTCGACCTTGACCGGCGCCTGGAACGGAATTTTTGCCGCCGCACTGCCGTCGGTCGGCACTCGCCAGAACTCGC
Source organism: Gemmatimonadota bacterium (assembly GCA_025357945.1). GTDB lineage: Bacteria > Gemmatimonadota > Gemmatimonadetes > Gemmatimonadales > GWC2-71-9 > Palsa-1233. Next base: position 28,058 of record JANYLJ010000071.1, on the reverse strand, counting down.
CGCCGTAGGAAACCACAATCGCCTTCGAATCCGTCGTGAACGAGTAGCCCGGCAGAAAATCGAGCGGAGCGCGCGACTCCATGTCGTCGCGCTGCACCGGGTAGGCGAGCCACTTTTCGTCGCCCGTGGCGAGGTCTCTGATCCGGAGCCCGGTCTGCGGCCCTTCGCGCGTGCCGTACACCAGCCATTTGCCGTCGGGTGAAATCGCCGGCCGGAATCCCGATCCGTACCGACTGGTCATCAGCGTCGACGTGCCCTCTCGCCGGTCATAGCGGTAGAGCTGGACCTGCGGAAAAAGCGCGTTGTACTGCCAGTCGCCGTTGCGGCCGGCATACCAGACGTATCGTCCGTCGGGACTGAACGCTGCACCGAGCGTCTTGAGCGGCTGCGGTCCATGAATGATCGGCAGCGCGGTGTGGTGGCCAACGCGATACATCTCGAGCTTGGCCGCGCCGCCGAGCGGTCCGACCGCGCGACTCGCGACGATGAATTGCCCATCCGGAGTCCATGCAGGCGACACGTAGAGGTTCCCATTGCCCTGGGTCACCTGCGTCGTGTCGGTGAAGTCGAGTCGCATCGTCCAGACGTTGTCGCCGCCGCTCCGGTCGGAAACGAAGACGATCGACTTGCCGTCCGGACTGAAGCGCGGCTGCGCGTCGTACGCCAGGCCACTGGTGATCCGGGTTGCCTTGCCGCCGGCGATCGGCAGGGTGTAGAGGTCGCCGAGAAGATCGAACACGATGGTCTGGCCATCAGGACTCACGTCGAGCGACATCCAGGTGCCCTGCGTGGCGGTGAACTCCGCCTTGCGCACCGCCTCGAGCGGCAGCGGCAGCTTCGGTTTCGGGGCCGGAGCGCCCTGCGCCAGCGCAGATGCCGCGGAGGCGATGGTCATCGCCAGCACGGCGACGAGTGTGCGGGCGCGGTTCATTGGCCACCTCGCTGCATTCCCGGGGTTCCCGCGGGCGGAGCCGTATGCCGCCAGTACTCGTCAGGCGCCGCCAATTGTCGCGGCCAGACCTCGCCCAGTGTGTTGCCGTCGTAGAGCCGGCCGTTCTTCATCACGTAACGAATCGTGTTCGTGTTGCGGATATTCTCGAGCGGGTTGGCGTCGAGCACGACGAGGTCGGCGAGCTTGCCCGGCTCGAGTGAGCCGAGGTCACGGGCGAGGCCGATCGCCTGGGCGCCAAGAATGGTGGCCGTCTTGAGCGCGTCGAAGTTGGCCATCCCGCCGCTCTGCACCGACCAGAGTTCCCAGTGATAGCCGAGTCCCTGGAGCTGGCCATGACTGCCGATGCCGGCGTGGCCGCCAGCGGCGACGAGATCGCGAGTAAACACGGCATGCCGCTTGAATGCGTACTCGTCGTCGCGGAACCAGCCGCCCGGTCCCGGTCCGGGATTTCGCCGTCGTGCCTTCGGATCGAGCTCAGCTTCCGGAGTGAAAAAGCGCAGCTTGACGTCGCCGACGACGTTCTCGTGGGTGTAGTAGTAGTTCTCCGCCCACGGCGCGCCGTACGAGACGAGCAGCGTCGGCGTATTGGTCGTGCCGGATGTCTTGAACAATTCCACCACGTCGTTGAACACCGGCGTGATTGGCATGGTGTGCTCGACGCCCGGGTACCCGTCCATCGCATGGGTCATGTTGAGGCGATAGTCGAGGCCGCCCTCGGTCGTCGGCGTCAGCTTGAGGTCGCGCGCCGCCATGATGAGCCACTCGCGCTGGCGACGATTTCCCGCCATGTACATCTTGAACGTCTTGGTGTCGTAGTAATCGCTGTATCGGCGCAGCACGTCATGCGCGTGGTCGAGGCTGCGAATCCCTTCGGTCCAGAACACGCCCGGACCAGTGGAATAGACGCGCGGGCCCGGCATCTGTCCCGCCTCGACGCGATCGCCGTAGGTGAGCACATCGGTCGTGGACGTCTGCGGATCACGCGTGGTGGTGACACCATAGGCGAGCATCGCCTGGTACATCCACGGCCGCGTCCAGTGGAGGCCCCAGAGCGGCCACATGTGGGCGTGCGTGTCGACGAATCCCGGGACGATGGTCTTGCCGACGACATCGATCACCCGAGCACCCGCCGGCACGTCGCCCCGCACGCCAACACTCACGATCCGGTTGTCCTTGATCACCACGTCGGCGTTTTCGACCACATCGCGATCGTGCATGGTGATTACCCGGGCGCCGCGCAGCACCACGGTGCCCCGGGGAATATCGCGTTGCGCCGCGATCGCGAAGCGACGCGCTTCGGCGCGGTACGCGCCACGTGCGCGCACTGCCGAGTCCGCACCAACGCGGCGCAGGGAGTCGTCGACCGCCTCGGCGCGATCGAGATGATAGGTCACGAACGCGTTGCCGATCGACCAGTGCACCGTCCGGCCATCCGGCCCCCAGGCGGCGAATTCACCGCCGATGTCGGTGAGCTTTCGCGCCGGCATCTGGGCGCTGTCCGGCGTGCTCACCATCACGGTCGGCACCGGGCCGCCCGTCCGCGGCACCGTGATCACGTAGACGTCGTTCCCCACCTGCGCCAACGCCAGATCGCCTTTCGGCGCCATCATCACCAGATCCGCGGACGTCGTCGGAATCACGTCCTCGGCCGGTTGTTCAGCGGAGTAGTCGCGCGGCATCAGCAGGTCGGACGTTTTCGACGCAGTCCAGGCACCCGATGTGAACGGCAGTCGCCAGGTGATACGGAGGTGCTGCTTGACGTCGGTGTTGTCCCATCGCGTTGAAACGAGGGCGATCGTGGCCGCCTGGGTACCGTTGGCCGGAATGAATCCGTACGAGTAGATGCGGCCGGTATCGCTCGTGAAGTGCGGCCGACTGCGGCCGACGGACGGACCGATCACGGTCACGTCACCGCCGGTGGCCGGCACCCACACGAACTCCGCCGCCAGGCCATCGCCAATGAACGGGTTGACCGCTTCGCGCAGGTCGCGATCGGACGCGCGGATCGCCACGATCCGCTTGCCGTCCGGCGCCCAGGCGACCTGCTGGTAGTAGGCGGACACCCGGGTGAGGCGCACGGGCGCCCCGCCGGCCGCGCTCACCTTCATGATGTGACCGATGCTGTCGTTCCACGCGACGTACGCCAGCGACAGGCCGTCCGGTGACCAGGTGGGACCGTACTCCCCGGTTTCCTGCGTGGTGACGCGGTGCGGCACACCGCTGGGGAGGTCGGCGACATAGAGTCGGTCAAGCGCGGTGAACGCCACGCGCTTCCCGTCCGGCGAGGGCACTGCGTCGCGAATCTGCTTGACGTTGAAGGTGGTCGAATCGTTGATCGGATACTCGAACTTCACTTCCGGGCCCACGGCGACCTCGGCGTCGATCGTGAGCGGAATCTTGCTCGCGGCGGTGCCGTCGACGGGGACCCGCCAGATTTCGCCACCGTAGGAGATGACGATCGCCTTCGAGTCGGGCATGAAGGCGTAGCCCGGGAGCACGTCCATGTTGGCGATGGACTCCTGGTCGTCGCGCTGGATCGGATAGGCGAGCCAACGTTCCTCACCGGTGGCCAGGTCGCGCAGCTTGAGTCCAGTCTCGGCGTCGTGACGGGCGCCAAATGCCAGCCACTTGCCGTCGCGCGACAAGGCGGGGCGGAATGCAGATCCATACTGATCGGTCATCCGCGTGCGCGTGCCACTGTTTCGGTCGTAGACCTCGAGCTGGTATTGCGGCAGGATCGCATTGTACTGCCACGATCCATTCCGCGTCTCATACCAGACGTAGCGATCATCCTTGCCAAACGCCGGGCCCATCATCCGGGTACCCAGGGGCCCATCCACCATCTTGAGACCGGTGCCGCCGTGCACGTTGTACAGCCAGATCTTGGCGAGTCCCTGCATCGGCGCCTCACGGGACACGGCGATGTACTGGCCGTCGGGAGACCAGCTGGGCGAGATGTAGACGCTGCCGATTCCGTGGGTCAGCTGCAGCGAATCCTTGCCGTCCACCGACATGATCCAGACGTTGTTGTCGCCGCTGCGGTCGGAGACGAAGGCGATGCGCTTGCCGTCGGGACTGAAACGCGGGCCGAAATCGTGCGGCAGGCCGCTGGTCAACCGGGTTGCCTTGCCCCCGGTGATCGGCAGCGTATAGAGGTCGCCAAGCATGTCGAATACGATCGTCTGCCCGTCGGGACTAACGTCGAGCGACATCCAGGTGACCGTGCTCGTGGTGAACCTGGCCCAGCGCGCCGGTTGCAGTGGCAATCCGGCGTCCGGACCGGTGAACGGCGCTGCCGCGATCGATCGAGCGACGCCCGGTTGGCTTGGTGGTGGTAATTGCGCGTGGACGCGAGGCGCCGTGAACACGATGCAGGATGCAGCGAGGCACCAGCAGCGACTCCGAGGCAGAACCATGGAGAACTCCGCGAGATGAATCGATCGGGATGAGGCGGTGAACCAAGTGAAAATACGACGCAATAGGCAACTTGGCTATCGCTCCGAGCAGGGCAGGCCGTTCGAAAATCGTATGGCGCCCCGACGGGCTCGGCCGCAATTGCCGAAGCTCGCATTATTACGGAGTAGACGTCACTTTAGTGACATCAGCCGAGCCGTGGCGCATGCCCTGAGCGAAGTCGAAGGGTCGGCCAGGAGCGCGCGCACCTCAGCTCAACTCACGAGGTCCCCATGCTCACACGCAACGCGTCCGCCGCCCTCATTGCCCTGGTACTTATCACCGCACCGAGCCAGGCGCAGGACTCCGCCACCGCCAGGAAGAAACCGACTCCCACAATCGAGGCGAAGACGGCCGGGATGCAGAAACTTCCCGGCTACTTCCCGCTCTACTGGGACGCCGACGCGGGCACGCTCTACCTGGAGATCCCCCGCCTGGATACCGAGGTGCTCCACATGTCGGGTCTCGCCAGCGGCCTGGGTTCCAACGACATCGGCCTCGATCGCGCCGCCGTCACGGGATCGCGCATCGTGCGCTTCGAGCGGGTGGGACAGAAAGTGTTGATGGTGCAACCCAATTACGGCTTCCGCTCCTCGAGCAACAACCCGGTCGAAGTCGCCGAAGTGCGCGACGCCTTCGCCCGCTCCGTCCTCTGGGGCTTCACGCTGGTCGCGGCGAGCGACAGCGGCCGGCGGGTGCTGGTGGAGATGAACGACTTCCTTTTCCACGACTCCGACAACCTCGCCCAGCGCCTCACGCCGGGAAGCTACAAGCTCGACCCGTCGCGCAGCGTGATCGCGATGGCGATGACGCAGAACTTTCCGAAGAACACCGAGATGGAGGCCGAGCTGACGTTCGTGCTCCAGCCCGGAGATGGCGGGCGAAGCCCTGGCGGATTCTTCGAGGGTGTCGGGAACGTGGTGGCGAGCGCGCAGGCGGCATCACTCCGGATTCACCAGTCGTTCGTGGAACTCCCCGATTCTACCGGCTTCACGCCGCGCGCGTACGATCCGCGCTCCGGCTTCGGCGCGTTCACCTATCAGGACTATTCTGCGCCGCTCGGGACTTCGATGACGATGCGTTACATCCCGCGGCATCGCCTGACGAAGGTCGATGCCACCGTGCCGCTGAGCGACCCGGTGAAGCCGATCGTCTACTATCTCGACCCCGGTACACCCGAGCCGATCCGTTCGGCACTGCTCGACGGTGCGCGCTGGTGGAATCAGGCGTTCGAAGCGGCCGGCTACCGCAACGCCTTTCTGGTCGAGCTGCTGCCAGCCGGGGCGTCGCCGCTCGACATCCGCTACAACATGATCAACTGGGTGCATCGCTCCACGCGCGGCTGGAGTTACGGCGGCAGCGTGACCGACCCGCGCACCGGCGAGATCATCAAGGGCGTGGTGACGCTGGGATCGCTCCGGGTGCGCCAGGACTGGATGATCGCCGAGGGACTATTGCAACCGTACCGGAACGGCGACGAACAGGTCCCCGAGATCCAGGCGTGGGGGCTGCAGCGTCTGCGCCAGCTCGCGGCGCATGAAGTGGGTCACACGCTTGGCCTCGATCACAACTACTACGACAGCGACTCGGGCCGGATCAGCGTGATGGACTACCCGGCGCCTCTGGTGACGCTCAAGGCCGATGGCACGCTCGACGCGTCCCATGCGTATGCCGACGGCATCGGTGCCTGGGACAAGGTGTCGATCGACTACGGCTACCAGGACTTCCCCCGCGGCACCGTCGAAGCCCAGGCGCTCCGCGGCATTCTTGACCGCGCCTGGGAGCATGACCTCCGTTTCCTCACCAACCAGGACATCGACGTGCACCCGCGCGCCGATCAGTGGTCCAATGGCACCAATGCCGCGGCCGAACTCGACCGGATGATGGCGGTGCGCCGCGTGGCGCTCGCCACGTTCGGCAGCAACGCCATCAAGCTCGGCACGCCGATGGCGCAGATCGAGGAGACGCTGGTACCGCTCTACCTCCACCACCGCTACCAGGTCGAAGCGGCCGCGAGCGTGCTGGGAGGGATCCACTACATCTATGCGATCCGGGGCGACGGGCGACAGCCATTCCGCCGCGCGTCGGGCACCGAGCAACGTGCCGCGCTCAACGCACTGATGCGCACGCTGGCGCCGGCAGCACTCGCGCTCCCCGACGCCCTGCTGCAACTGATTCCCCCGCGCCCGGCTGGCTACGGCGCCACGCGTGAACTCTTTCCCCGCTACACCGGCGGGGCGTTCGACGCCGTGACCCCGGCGGTCGTGGCGGTACAGCATGTGGCGGGAAACATTCTCGCACCGGAACGCGCGGCGCGCATGGTGGAGCAGCACGCGCTCGATCCGGGGCTACCCGGACTCGACGAAGTGATCGATACGCTCATCGGCACTGCCTTCAACGCCGCGGTGCGCACGCCCTACCAGGCCGAGATCAAGCGCGCGATCGAGCGCGTCGTGATCGATCAGCTGATCGACCTCGCAGGCAACGCCGCGATGCCCCAGGTGCGAGCGCTTGCTACGATCGCGTTGCAGCGGCGCGCCACGGTGCTGGCGCAACCGGCGACTGCAAGCGACGTCGCGACCCGTGCCAGTGCCGCACTTCTCGCGAGTGATATCCGGCGCTTCCTCAGTCGTCCCGCCGCCCCGGTCACCCGTGGCGCGTCGGTGGCTGTTCCGCCGGGCGCTCCGATCGGGGAGCCAGCGATGGAGTGGCTTACGACGGTGGCGCCGCCCTGCTCGTGGGATTTCCGGTATTGGCAGTAAGGCCGGCGGCGGCGATCGGGTCAGCTCACGCTGTCCTTCCCGATCACCATCCAGTCGTCTCCCCCGTGTCCCGCCGCAATCCAGCGATCCATCTCGGCCGCGATCGCCGGGACCACCGCCAGCCGCCCATGGTGCAATTCGGCCGACTCGATCATCAACCTGGCGTCCTTGCGCGCCATCGCCAGCGTCCACGTCGGTCGTGACAGGTCGCCGGTACGCATCCGCTCGGCCCGCGCCGGCGCCATGGCAACCGGATTGAACCAGTCGAAGATCTGGGTGGCATCCGCCGCCGGCACGCCCAGCGAATGGCCAAGCGCGAACATGTCGGCGAGGCCTGCCGTCATCGCGAGCACGAAGAGATTGCCCATCAACTTGACCGACGCTGCCCGCGCGGGATCCTCGCCGAGGTAGGCGAGCGTGCCCGTCATCTGCCGAAGCGCCGGCGCCAGCGCGTCAAACTGCGCGCGCTTCCCCGACGCGAGCATTGAACCGGTGCCTTCAAGGGCGTTCTGCGGCCCCATGAACACCGGCGCATGCTGGAACACGATACCACGCTCAGCCCAGCGCCGGACGCGTTCCGCCGTGGCCGCCGGCGCCGTCGTGGTGTGATCGACAATGACGCTGTCACGGGTCAAGCCAGGGCGGGCCTGCTCCAGGAGGGCATCCACCGCCGCGTCGTCCGACACGGTGATGTGCACGCGTGCGGCACCCCGCACCGCATCCGCAGCGTTGTCGAACGCGTTGGCACCAACTTCCTCGAGTGCCCGCGCCTTGGCGGGCGAGCGATTCCAGACCTGCACGTCTTCGTTCCGGCGGCGGAAGGCGCGGACGAAGTTGCCGCCAAGGAGACCAGTTCCCAGAAATGCGATCATCTGCTGCCTCGTGTACGTGATCGGAAGGTGCCGTTCCAGTATAGTAGCGAGGCCGATGGCCGGCCGCCTCTGCATGATTGCGGCGGGCAGCGACCGCTACACCTACCGGGCGACGGGCCGACACTAGCACCGTGGCGCCGCGTGCACCCGGCACCGGCCATCCTGGCGCCAGCGCCGGGCCCGATCCCCTGCTTGGAGCCTCAATGCGATTTTCTCTGGTGACCTTGGCCGTCGGCGTGATGTTAGCCGGCTGCAGCAGTAACAACAACACGACCACCACCTGCACTGTCAGCGCCATCAGTATCAGCGGCGCACCAGCCACCTTGAACGTCGCCAGCACGGCAACGCTCGTCGCCAACGTGACCCAGCTGTACTGCACCACGGTATCGGTCACCTGGACCTCGAGCAACCCCGCGATCCTCACCGTCGGCCCAACCGGAACAATCACCGGCGTCGCCGTGGGCGGACCAGTGACCATCACCGCGAGCGCCGGCGGGCAAAACGGCACCGCACAGGTTTCAGTGACAGCCGTACCCGTCGCAGCAGTGGCCGTCGCGCCCGACTCGATTATCGTAGGCCCGGGCAGCACGTTCCAGCTCGCAGCCATGACGCGCGCCGCCGACAGCACACTCCTGCCGGGACGCGTCGTCACCTGGGTGTCGGCGGTCGGCGCGACTGCGACGGTGTCCGGTACCGGCCTCGTCACGGCCGTCGCACCCGGATCGACCACCATCACGGCAACCAGTGAAACGAAAACCGGCACGAGCAAGGTGTTCGTCGCGACGCCGCGCCTGGCGTACTTCTGGAATAACTTCGCGACACCTGGCGGCGTTAAGACTCCGTCACCCACGTATAGCTACTCCCTCGGCGGCGGCGCCAACACCGTCAACTCGAGCGCCACGGGTAACTACTCGCTCGCCTACACCAGCTTCGCCCGCACCGGCGCGGAGACCGAAGTGACCTTCGTAACCGCCTACAGCGGGACGCCCGGCAGCTACTGCACCATCGGCAGCTGGGGCGCCGAAGCTGCGTCGGCGCGATGCTGGAACGCCGCCGGCGTGGCGACGGACAACGACTTCAATTTCCTCGCCGTGGGCTCCGCGACCTTCCCAGGGCGATTCGCATACGCGTGGGTCAACGATGGCTCACCCGTGGCCCCGTATCCGGCGGTCGCGCAGTACCGTTTCTCGTCCAGCAACATGACTGTCACCGTGACGAAGACGGCGACCGGCGCCTACAGTGTGCTCTTCGCCGGCCAAGGGCGCGCGGTGGCGGGGGATCGCGAGGTGCTGATGGTCTCCTCATACGGTGGCTCCAGCATCCAGTGCCAGGCAGGCGGTTGGACGTCGTCCGGCGCCGACCTGACCGCCATCGTGTACTGCTTCACCAGCGCGGGAATCGCCGCGGATTCACCGTTCGATATCGCCATGATATCCTCTCCGCGCGCAGGCGCCACGCTGGGATACGTCGATGCGGACCAGCCGAGCCTCGCGACGGCATACTCACCCTCGAACAGCAAGGTGATGCCGACGGGCACGGCGACGGTCACCCGCACCGGCACGGGCAACTATACCGTCCGCCTCGACGGACTGGTGCGCTCGGGTACGCTCCACGAGAGCTTCCAGATCAGCGCGGTGGGCAGCACGGCGATTCGCTGCCAGAGTGCGGGCTGGGGCTTCGACGCGACCGGTGTGACATCCTTTGTGTCGTGCGCGAACGCCGCAGGCGTCGCGACGGACTCCCGGTTCGTGCTGGTCGGTCTGCAGTAACTTCGCCTCGTTTGGCTGTCATCCCGTGGGCGCTTCGTGCCTTCGGGATGACGGCGTTCGTGCCCCGCATTCCGGCCTGGCGCGGCTCACCACCGAGAACCCGGGCGAGCTCGCGGCTCCAGCCACGAGGCTCGCGCCGGGTGTAGCGGGCCGCCTCGCCGAAGCGTACGTTCTCTTCTCCTCCATCAGCCGAGAGTCGGACCGTGAAACCTGTTCTCACCGCGTTGGCGCTCGTGGTGCTTGGCGTGACCATCGGTTGTAACGGCGGCACCGGCGACGCGACCGGCGTCGACCGGCAGCTTGCCCAGGAAATCGCCAGGATCCGGGCGGTGGACAATCATGCTCATCCGGTGCGGCCGACCGCGGAGGGTGAAACGCCGGACCTGGAGTTCGACGCGCTCCCGGTGGACAATCTCGAGGCGCAGTCCGATCCGATCCGCCAGCGCGGCAAGTCACCGATCGTCGCTGACGCCCACACGCAACTCTTCGGCGCCAGCGACAAGGCGACGGCCATGCGTGCGCGCGGCGCCGATTACGCCACCTGGATGCTCGACCGAATGGGGATTGAAACGATGCTCTCCAATCGGGTCGCAATGGGCACTGGGCTGCCGTCGTCCCGATTCCTCTGGGTGCCGTTTGCCGATGCGCTGATGTATCCGCTGGACAACAAGGCGATGATCTTGAACTCCGACCAGCAGGCGTTCTTCCCGCTCGAAGAGCAGCTGCTCAAGCGTTACTACGCCGAGAGCGGTGTTGTGGCGAAGCCGGCGACGCTGGGCGAATATCTGGACAAGGTGGTTCGGGCGACGTTGGCGCGGCACAAAAAGGGCGGCGCGCTCGCCGAAAAGTTCGAGATGGCCTACCTGCGCACGCTCGACGTGGGCAATCCATCGCGCGCCGACGCCGAAAAGGTGTACGCCACCGGTGCCGGCGACTACAAGGCCCTGCAGGACTACATCTTCCGCTTCATCGCCGGCGAGTGCGGGCGCTTGCGCCTGGCGGTGCACATTCACGTCGCGCATGGGGGCGGCGGCTATTTCCACGTCGCCTGGGCCAATCCCCTGCTCCTCGAGCCGTTGCTCAACGATCCCTCGCTCCGGAAAACCACCTTTGTGATGATCCACGGCGGCTGGCCCTATACTCGCGAGATCACGCCACTGCTCACCAAGCCCAACGCGTACGTCGATTTTTCGGAGCAGACGGCCTTCAACGCGCCGCACGACGTGGCCGAGGTGCTGCGCGCGTGGCTGGCGTACGTTCCGGAGAAAGTGATGTTCGCGACCGATGCCTACCCCGCGTCGCCGGAACTGGGCTGGGAAGAAAGCGGCCTGATCGCCGCGAATACCGGGCGTGAGGCGCTCGGGCGCGCGCTCACCGGGATGATGCGTGACCAGGAGATCACGCGTGAGCGGGCGGTGGAATTGGCGAACATGGTGCTGCGCGACAACGCGCGGAAGTTGTACGGGCTGCAGTAGTCACCGAGCCGCGGCGGGGAGACCAGCGCGCGGTTAAAGTCGCTTCTTCAGCGCTTCGAACCGGGGATCGGCGCGCAGCGGATCGAGATCGCTGTCGTTCTCCAGCCATTCCCGGTGGCCGAACCCGTTCTGGACCGCCTGCTCGAGGCAGCGCAGGGCGTCTCCCGTCTTGCCGCAAAGCGCATAAATACAGGCGATGTTGTACAGCACGCCGGGATCGTCCGGATCGATTCCGAGGGCGCGGTTCGCCCACTCGAGCGCGCGCTCCCGCTGTCCCAGCTGGGCCAGCGCATTGGCGCCGAGGTAGAGCGCCCGCGCATCGTCGGGATTGAGTTCCAGATGGCGCTCGACCACCTGCAACCCCTTCTTCATTGCGCCGAGCGCCTCGGCCTCGCGACCAAGGCTGTACAAGGGTGACTGCATCAGCAGCAGCGCCTGGTAGTCCTCCGGCCGCACCCGTGCGGCGTCTTCATAGTGCCGCACCGCCTCTTCGAACCGCCGCTCCTGAAAACAGGCCCGGGCGTAGAGGTAGTGCGCCTCGTAGAGCTTGGGGTTGATCCCGATCGCGGTCTCGAACTCCCGTCGCGCCTCTTGATACTGCCGGCTCAACGTCAGCGCGAATCCGCGCGACGCATGTGCCTCGGCCAGCTCGGGATCGAGTTCGAGCGCCTTCTGGCTCGCCCCATTGGCGCTATCCAGGTTGGACTTGCTGCCATCCCAATACATGTACAGGAACGAGCAGGAGTCGGCAATCCCGGCATAGGCCAGCGCGAATCCCGGATCGATTTCGATCGCCCGCTCGAACATTCGCCGGGCGAACTGGATCCCGCTGCGGCGAAACTGATGGAAGAACTGGCGCCCGCGGAGATAGTACTCGTAGGCCTCGACGTTCTCGGTCGGCGCCTTCTCGATCGCGCGCTTCTCGTCCTCGCTCAGGACCACGCGCAGCGCCCGCACGATGTTGCCGGCGATTTCGTCCTGGATGGCGAAGACATCCTCCAGCTGCCGGTCGTATCGCTCCGACCAGAGGTGATAGCCATCGGCCACGTTCACCAGCTGCGCGGTGATCCGCAGCCGGTTGCCGGCCTTGCGCACGCTTCCCTCGAGGACCGTTGCGACCTTGAGCTTGCGGCCAATCTCGCCGATGTCCTCGTTCTTCCCCTTGAAGGCAAACGCCGACGTGCGCGACGCCACCCGTAGCGATTGGATCTTGCTGAGCGCGTTGATGATTTCCTCGGCGACTCCGTCGGTGAAATACTCGTTTTCCGGATCGGGGCTCATGTTGACGAACGGCAGCACGGCGATCGACTTTACCGCGACAGCAGATTGACCGGGCGGCGTGGTACCGCCGCTGGGCCACGCCAGCGCCTGCGCAAACTGCGCGGCGGTGGCATAGCGCGCCGCCGGCTCCTTCGCCAGCGCCCGCGTCACCGCCGTGTCCAACCAGTCCGGCACGTCGTGCCGCCGGTCGCGGATCGGCGGCACGGGTTCGGTAAAGAGTTTCGCGATGATGGCCTGCACGGTGGGCCCCGCAAATGGTGCCGCCCCGGTGATCATCTCGTAGAGCACGGTCGCCAGCGAATAGATGTCGCTGCGGGCGTCGAGATCCGGCTCGCCCGCGGCCTGCTCTGGACTCATGTACGTCGGCGTTCCGATGGCGCTCCCGGTCTGGGTGAGCGAGTGCGAGACGGCGGCGCTCACCGCCTTGGCGATACCGAAATCGGTTACCATCGCTTCGCCTTCGTGCAGCATGACGTTTTCGGGCTTGATGTCGCGGTGCACAACCTGCTGACGGTGGGCATAGTCGAGCGCGGTCGCGACGCCGCGAGCGATCGCCACGGCTTCTTCGAGCGGCAGCTTGCCGTCGCGCTCCAGACGCTGGCGCAACGACTCGCCTTCGATGAACGGCATCACGTAGTAGAGCAGCTCGCCGGCCTGGCCGGAATCGTACAGCGGCACGATGTGCGGATGCTGGAGCCTGGCAGCGATCTGGATTTCGCGGAGGAAACGCTCCGGGCCGAGACTCATGGCGAGGTCGGGATGGAGCACTTTGAGCGCGACCGGGCGATGGTGGCGGGCGTCCTGGGCGAGGTACACGGTCGCCATCCCGCCGCGCCCCACTTCGCGATCGATTTGATATCGGTCGGAGAGCGCCGACTGGAGCTGGGTCCGGACGTCAGTCATGGGTTGCCAAACGTACTTCCCGCCGGCCTCGGGCACCAGCGACGTTGCCCGCGCTGGCCGAAGTGCGACCGAGGACGGATGAGTGGCTGGAGCCGTGCTTCAGCGTTTCCGCGCCGTCCGCGCTTGCAGTTCGTGGGCCCAGTTCTGCACCACGACGAGTTGCCGGTCGTCGTCGGCCGACGTGAGCATGACAAAGCCCTTGCCGTCGTGCGCCACGTCGTAATTGGGATGGAATGGATCGGCATCGAATGGTGCGTCGAAGAGGACGCGGCGGCCGGTCACGGCCAGCGAGGGCGTCGTCGCGACAGACGCCGCAACCATTTTGGTTCCGTTGCCGTAGTAGATCGTCTTGCCATCAGGCGACCAGAGCGGCGCGATCCCGCCGCCGTTCGACACCGGGATGCGGCCAGCGGCCGCGGCGAGTGGCCGGACGTACACTTCATATTGGCCCGATTCGTCGGAGACATACGCCAGCCACTTGCCGTTGGGTGAGACGCGTGGCATCAACTCATCGGACGGAGTGGCGAGGAGCGGAACCGGAATCCGCTCACCGGTCAGGGGCAGCAGGAACACGTCGCGGTTGTTGCGCGGCGTGTCCTCACGGTAGATGACTGCGCGTCCGTCCGGTGCCACGACCCCCTCGCGAATGTTGTTCGACGAAGCATAGAGCAACTCGGCAGGCGCGCTCCCGTCGGCCAGCTGCCACCAGAGGCTGTACTTGCCATCCGTCCGGTCGGACGAGTAGAGGAGCTTTCTGCCGTCGGGCGTCCACTCCGGCCGGTCGTTGGTCGCCTCCGTCGTGAGACGCTGGAAGGTGCGCGCAGCAAGGTCATAGACCCAGATGTCGGTGCCCTGGGTTCGCAGCACGTCGAATGCAATCCGCCGACCGTCCGGGGAAAAGCGGGGATGCGAGTACGGACGCTTCTGGTCGACCAGGGCGGTGGCCTGACCGCGATCGTCTGTCATCACGAGTTGGTTCATTCCACTGCCGTGCACGTACACCAGCGTTCCGCTTGCCGAAATCGCAGCCGCAGTGTAGCCGTGGGAGATCGCGATGCTGTCTGCGACCTGGACCGGCGCGCCAGCGCGCAACGTGCGGGTATCAAAGGATGCGGCCATGAGCGCACCGTCGTTGCGTACAAATAGCAGCCGCCCATTCGCCATGCCGAGTGGGGATGATCCCAACAGATTCTTGAGTACGGTGGCCTTGCCGGTCTCGAGCGAGATCACGCCGATGTGCGAGTTGCTCAGGTTCCCGGTGACGCTCGAATAGAACACCAACCGTCCGTCGCCGGCCGAGCGCGGCGTCAGCTGGAGGGTCTCGCCGCGTGCGGTGTCCGCCGGCGACAACAGCACCGGTTCGCCCCCGTCGGCAGATACCCGCCACAGACCGCGTGATTCGGTCAGCATGCGCTTGCTGAACACAAGCGTCTCGTTGGAGATCCAGGTCAAGCCGCTCGATGATCCGACCGCGCAGAGTGTGGTGATCGAGCCGCCGTCCACCGCAACCTTCTTGACCATCTGGTCCGCGGACACAAAGGCGAGCCACTTGCCGTCGGGTGAAAATTCTGGAAAGAACGCTCCGGCACTCCCCGCGAGCGCCCTGGGGCGAAGTTCGTCAACCGACTGCAGGTAGAGCTGGTTGGCTCCGGCGATTGTGGCCGAATACGCCACGCGTCTTCCGTCGGGAGAAATCGCGATCGTGGTTCCCGTGCCCAGGATGGGAAATGCCAGGTGTGCGCCCGGCGGAAGCTGGGCCGCAAACCGCACCACCTGGTGCGCGTCGGGCGCGGCGTGATGCCGCCATCCCCAGATCGCCGCGATGGCGGCGACACCGAACGCGGCCCACGGCAGTGCCGCCGCGTTGCGCCCACCACGGCTCCCCGTTCGACTGGCTGGAGCCGACGCAGCGGGCGCCCCCGTCGGCCCGGAGCCCCGCCCGTCCAGTGCGTCGCTGAACGCCGCGGCAGTGCTCCACCGATCGGCCGGAATCTTCTGCAACGCGATCGACACGGCGTGTTCGACGCCCGGCGGCACCGTGTCGCGGCGGTTGAGGATCGAGACCGGCTTTTCGGTCATCACCTTGGCCACGATCGCCTGTGCCGTGGGTCCGGTGAACGGTGGCTCGCCGGCAAGCATCTCGTAGAGCACGCAGCCGAGGCCGTACACGTCGGTGCGCGCGTCGAGATCGCGTTCGCCCATTGCCTGTTCGGGGCTCATATACTGCGGCGTACCGAGGGACATGCCGGTTTCGGTCATCCGGGTGCCGCCCGCCTTGCTCGCGGCGAGCGCGATGCCGAAATCCGCGACCAGCGCACTGCCGTCGTGCAGCAGGATGTTCTCCGGCTTGATGTCGCGATGGATCACACCGTGGCGGTGGGCGTAGTCGAGCGCGCTGGCGACTTCGCGAGCAATCCGCACCGCATCGGCGATCGGGAGTTGCTTCTCGCGCGTCAGCCGATCGCGGAGTGTTTCACCGTCGATGAAGGGCATGACATAAAAGAGGAATGAATCGGCGGCGCCCGAATCAAAGAGCGGCAAAATATGCGAGTGCTGCAGGTTGGCGGTGGTCTTGATCTCGGCGAGGAACCGCTCGGCGCCGATCACGGCCGCGAGTTCGGGACGCAGCACCTTCACGGCAACGCGGCGATCGTGCCGCAGGTCCTGGGCGAGATACACCGTCGCCATCCCGCCAGCGCCGACTTCACGCTCGATGCGATAGCTGGTGCTGAGGGCCGACGCGAGGCGGGACAGATCAGCCGACACGCAGTTCCGGGTTCAGGGCGATTGGCGCGAGAAGACCGCACAATATGTGGCCGGGCCGCGGGATTGGTAAGGACTGGACGTGCCTGACGTGAACGCCGCCAACACGTTCTTTTCGCCTCACCGTCATTTCTCCGCGAACAACCGGG
This sequence comes from Gemmatimonadota bacterium, assembly GCA_025357945.1. GTDB lineage: Bacteria > Gemmatimonadota > Gemmatimonadetes > Gemmatimonadales > GWC2-71-9 > Palsa-1233. The sequence goes on along the minus strand of JANYLJ010000071.1, from coordinate 11,679 downwards.
CCAGGTCCACCGTACAGTCGGCGTTTCGCTTTGGGTGCCGCCACACCCTGGCGCTCAAGGAAGCGCGCCTCGCGGTCGCGGCCGATTCACTCCTGGCCGAAGGTCGGGACCTCTCTGGTTTCGAACTGGCCGGAGCAAACTGGGACTTGGCGGCCGGGCTCGCCGAGATGAATTGCGGTCTCGCGCTCAACCCGAGCTCGCCGGACGCGTTGTTCATGGTGGCGTCATTCTCGTACCTGTCCGGCAACGCTGCCCGCGCGCTGGCGCTGGCGACGACGTTCAAGGAGTAGCGGGTCTAGCGGCGGATCCTTGAATCACGCCGTGAGGCTCGTGGCGAGCGACGTCCGAACGGGCGCTCTGGACACCTGGAACGGACCTCGCGCTCACCGTCTAGCGCGTTAGTTTTCGATGCCTGTGCAAGACACCCCAACGTCAACCCCTCACGCAATGGACGCCGCCATGCTGAACCGAGCCCGCTTCTTCACACTGATCCTTGCCGCACTGCCCTCCCTCGCCGCCGCCCAGGCGCCGGCACCCGTCGCCAAGGCCTTCCGCGACGACGCCACCGCCAAGGCCAGGAATCTCATCGCGGCCGCCGAGGAAATGCCGGCGGCAAACTTCGGCTTCAAGCCGACACCGGGGCAGATGACCTTCGGGTCCGTCGTGATGCATCTGGCGCAGGGCAACGACTTTCTCTGCGGTGCGATTGGTGGCGTCAAGGCGCCGGCGCGCACAAAGGTGGCCGACACTGCAGCCAAGGCGGCGCTCGTCGCGCGCCTCAAGGAAACGTTCAAGTTCTGTGAGGAGGCGCTCGACAAGCTCGATGACTCGAAGCTCGGCGAGGAGGTCCCCTTCTTCGGCGGCAAAATGATGACGCGCGCGGCGGTCATGACCGTCACCACCGGTGACTGGGCCGACCACTACAGCCAGGCGGCGATCTATCTCCGGCTCAACGGGCACCTGCCGCCGACGGCAAAGAAGCCGTAGGCGGAGAGCCCTGAGTGACGTCTGACGCCAGCTCGCGCCTCGCTACCGCCCTGTCCGACCGCTACCGCATCGAGCGCGAGCTCGGTGCCGGCGGCATGGCGACGGTGTATCTCGCCGAGGACCTCAAGCACCGCCGCCGCGTGGCCATCAAGGTGCTCCGGCCCGAGCTCGCCGCCGTCATCGGTGCCGAACGGTTCCTGGCCGAGATCACGACAACGGCGAACCTGCAGCATCCGCACATCCTGCCGCTCCACGATTCCGGTGAGGTGAACGGCACCGTCTTTTACGTGATGCCGTTCGTCGAGGGCGAATCACTCCGCGACCGCCTGGTGCGCGAGCGGCAACTGCCGATCGACGATGCCCTGCGGATCGCCACTGAAGTGGCCGGTGCGCTCGACTACGCGCACCGTCACGGCATCATCCACCGCGACATCAAGCCGGAAAACATCCTGCTGCACGATGGCCGGGCCCTGGTCGCCGATTTCGGGATCGCCCTCGCCGCGACCAGCGCCGGATCCCGGATGACCGAAACCGGCATGTCACTCGGCACGCCGCAATACATGAGTCCCGAACAGGCGATGGGTGAGCGTAGCCTCGATGCCCGCACCGACGTCTACGCGCTCGGTTGCGTGCTGTATGAAATGCTGAGCGGTGAGCCGCCATTCACCGGACCGACCGCGCAGGCAATCGTGGCCCGGATCATGACCGAGGAGCCTCGCGCGCTGGCGCTGCAGCGGAAGACGGTGCCGCCACACGTCGAGGCGACCGTGACACGGGCGCTGCAGAAGCTCCCGGCCGACCGGTTCGCTTCGGCCGCGCAGTTTGCCGATGCACTCACTCATCCCGGCGCGGTGGCGACGCCGACCGCGGCGAGCGTCACGCAGCGTGCGGTGGTTGGCGGTGCGCGCCAATGGCGCACGCAGGCACCGTGGATCCTGTTACTGCTGGCGGTTGGATTTGGCACGTGGGGCTGGTTGCGCCACTCACCGGCTCCGGGAGTCAGCTGGCTGTCGGTGACGCTGAGCGATACGCTCGGGATCACACCGTACGGTCCGCCGCTGGCATTTTCGCCCGATGGGCAGAGCCTGGTGTTCCGGGAAGCGCGCACCCCGACCGGTTTGCTCTGGATCAAGCGGCGAGACCAGCTGGAGCCGGTTCCGATTCCTGGAACCGAGCGGGGGTTCAGTCCGGTCTTCTCGCCGGATGGGCAATGGCTGGCATTCACCGCCGATGGACAGGTAAAGAAGATCCGTCCCGGCAGCGGAGCAGCGGTGACGCTCGCGGATTCCGCGGCACCCGCAGCGTATGGGATCACCTGGCTGGACGACGGTACGGTGATCTATGTGGCGGCCAGCGGAGACCAGCTGCGACGCGTGAGTTCGGCGGGCGGCGGCAGCACGGTGGCGCTCGCGGATACCGCGCTACGTGGTTTCGGTTTGCTGAATTCGACACCACTCCCCAGATCTCGGGCGGTCCTCTTCGAGGTGTGCACCTCCGGTTGTGTGACGTCGTCGATCCACGTCGGGGACCTGCGTAACGGCACGCACAAGCTGCTGGTCAACGATGCGTACGAGGCCTGGTACCTCCCGATGGGGTACCTCCTGTACGTCCGGCGCGACGGTGCCGCTCTGGTGGCACCGTTCAACCTCGATCGGCTGGAAATCAGCGGCCCGGCCATTCCGGTGCTCGACGGCGTCATGGTCGTGGGTGGCATCCCGATGCTCACCTGGTCTCCAGCGGGCTCGCTCCTGTACCTGCGCGCCAATGGCACCTCCGACGCAGTCGAAATGGTGCGGGTGACCCGCGAGGGTGTTGCGACTCCGGTCGACAGCAGCTGGTTCGGCGGGTTCAATTCCTTCGCGCTGTCACCCGACGGGCGGCGCCTCGCGGTGGGCGCAGGAGTGACTGCCGGCGGTCTCAGCATCTGGGTCAAGCAGCTGGATCGCGGGCCATTCAGCCGGCTCACCTTCGGTGGCCTCGATCGACGCCCCGCCTGGTCGCCCGACGGCCGGCTGGTCGCCTTCATCCGCGACAGCGGCAACGGGAACCTCGGTGCCGCATATGTGCGGCCGATCGACGGCAGCGGTGCCGACAAGCTGCTGGCGCGGATCGACCGCCCGATTCAGGAGATTACCTGGTCCGGCGACGGGAAGTGGCTGGTGGCACGCACCGACAACGGCTCGGCCGGCGCGGGCGACCTGGTCGGTATTCGCACCAGCGGCGATACCACGCCGGTGCCGCTCGTGGCGACTCGCTACTTCGAGCAGCACCCGGCAGTCTCACGAGACAGCCGCTGGCTCGCCTACACCTCCAACGAATCCGGCACCAACGAGGTGTACGTTCGGCCACTGCCGGAAACCGCGACAGGTCGCTGGCAGGTTTCGAACGGCGGCGGCAGCGAGCCCGTCTGGTCGCCCGATGGGAAGGAGATCTTCTTCCTCGATGCCGCGGCGCGTCTCGTCGCGGCATCGATCCAGGCGGTGCCGACCTTCGAGGTGCGTGAACTGAAGCCGCTGTTCAATGTGGCCGGATTCGTGATCGATCCCTTCCATCAGTCCTACAGCGTCACGCCCGATGGGCGCACCTTCCTGTTCGCCAGGCCGCGGTCGTCTGGCCGGACGTCAACGTCCGTCAAGGCGGTGTTGGTGGAGAACTGGTTCGCCGACCTGCGGGCACGCCTGAAGCGGTGACCGGAATGCTGGCCCGCCTCACCGCAGCCTTGTCCGGCCGCTACACGATCGAGCGCGAACTGGGCCAGGGCGGCATGGCCACGGTTTATCTCGCGCACGACGTCAAGCACGATCGCGAGGTCGCGATCAAGGTACTTCGCGTGGAAGTCGCTGAGTCGCTGGGTCGCGAGCGATTCGTGCGCGAAATCCGGATCGCGGCGCGGTTGACGCATCCGCATATCCTGCCGCTGTACGATTCCGGGGAGGCAGGCGATTTTCTGTTCTTCGTGATGCCCGTTCTCCAAGGCCAGACCGTGCGCGATCGCCTTGTGCAGGAAGGGCAGCTGCCAGTCGAGGTCGCCGTACGAATTGCCCTCGAAGTGGCCGACGCGCTCGACTATGCCCACCGGCACGACATCGTTCATCGCGACATCAAGCCGGAAAACATTCTGCTGCACGAGGGGCACGCCATCGTCGCGGATTTCGGGATTGGCAAGGCGGTGGTGGCCGCAGCGAGCGAGTCGCCCACGCTCACCCAGGTCGGCGTCACGGTCGGCACCCCGGCGTACATGAGTCCAGAGCAGGCGGCCGGCGACGCGATCGACGGGCGCAGCGACCTGTTCTCGCTGGGATGCGTGTTGTTCGAAATGCTCACGGGAGCGGCGCCATTCACTGGCGCCACGGTACAGGCGATCATCGCGAGGCGCTTCATCGATACGCCGCCCGAGGTCACGTCGCTTCGCAGCACGGTGCCGGTCGCCGTGAGCCGGACGGTCGCGAAGCTCCTCGAAAAGGAGCCCGGGGCTCGCTACACGACCGGCGCGTTCGTGGTTGAGGCGCTGCGCTCCCAGGACAACGCCGTGACGGCGTCGCGACACCCCGATTCTTCGGTCGCCGTGCTCCCGTTCGTCAACATGAGTGCCGACCCCGACAACGAGTTCTTCAGCGACGGAATCACCGACGACATCATCATGGCGCTCAGTCGTGTCGCGGGACTCAGGGTCGCGGCTCGGGCATCGACATTCACGTTCAAGGGAAAGGATGCCGGGCTCGCCACAATCGGCGCGACGCTCGGCGTTCGCACCGTGCTGCAGGGGAGCGTGCGCCGCGCCGGGAACCGGGTCCGCGTCACCGCCCAGATGATGAATGCCGCCGACGGCTCCCAGTTGTGGAGCGAGCGCTACGACCGGGATCTCGACGACATCTTTGCCATTCAGGACGAGATCGCCCGCGGCATCGTCCAGGAGCTCGAACTGACCCTCGGCCTCAAGCACCCTTCGGCGCCCCTGGTGGTCCGTCCGACCGACGACCTCCAGGCGTATCAGCTCTACCTGCGGGGGAGCGAGGCCGCGCACCAGCGCTCGCCAACCGCGCTCCGGCGCGCGATCGACTTCTTCCGGCAGGCGCTCGAGCGGGACCCCGACTACGCGCGCGCCCATGCCGGGCTCGCCGAGGCATATATCGGGTTGGGGGTATACCAGTACGTACCGACCGGAGAGGCGCGTCGGGAAGCCGAACGTGCGCTCGCGGCAGCCGAACGATTGGATCCCGATCTGGCGCTCGTTCACGTACTCTGGGGACAGCTCAAGCTGTACCTGCGGCCGGACTGGCCGACGGCAGGCGAGAACCTCGCGAAGGCTCTGAAGCTCGACCCGGATCTTGCACTCGCACATGCCTATTCGGCATATCTGTCCGGCCTGCTGGGCGATTGGGCGGCCTGCACCGCGGAGGCGGGTCGCGCCATCGCGGCGGATCCGCTCTCGATGTTCGTGCGCGCGGTCGCCACCATGGGATTCGGCATTTCCGGTGACCTCGCGTGCGATTCCGCCGCAGCGCTTCGTGCCCACGATGCCGCACTGGCGATTGACCCCAATGCGATGATTCACCTGTGGATGTCGGCGATCCGCCTCGGCGATCTCGGTCGGTTCGACGAGGCGATTCATCGGATGGCCCGAGCCGTGGAGCTGACCCAGCGCGGCCCAATGGTCGTCGGCATGTTCGGGCGGATCCTCGGGCTCGCCGGACGGCGCGCCGACGCGCTCGCCATTCGTGCCGAACTCATCGAGCGCGCACGAACGGAGTATGTCGGTCCTGCGGCCCTGATGATGGTCGAGCTCGTCGTCGGTGACGAGAGTGCGATTGCCGACATTCTGCGGCGCAATATCGAGGCGGAAACGGGCCCGACGGCGATCGGCACGAGCGTGGTGCGGGAGCTCGAGCCATTGCTGGTCCACCCGCGGCTCGGGCCCCTCGTCCGGCAACTCTCGCTCTATGCTCAGCGGCCGGGTTGCGTTCCGTTCCGGAAGGACGACCGACAATAACCTGGATTGCCGGGCGTTTCAGCGTCGAGAAATTCGCGGTGGTAGTCGTCGAGAATTGGTTCGACGGAGACCCAATGCCGCCGCGCGGGACGCGGTAGATTTCCGCCGTGCCAGGAGACCGCCACGACATGACGGCGCGGGTAGTGCCGCTCGAGCCCCGCGGTGCCGGCGGCATGGCCACGGTCTATCTCGCCGGGGGTCTCAATCACGACCCCAAAGCCGGCCAACCGATACCAGCCGACGAATTGCTGCTCTAAGTTGGTCTCGAGATTGACGTTACATCATAAGCAGACTATGATTGACCGATGTCAATTGTCCGGAAGTACCTGGCCGGGATCGGCCGTCGTGGTGGCCTCAAGAGCCGGCGGACGCTCGATCCCAACGCCGCACGGAACATGGTGCGGGTGCGCGAGGCACGGCGTGCGTTCCGTCGCTTCTATGCCGACTGCTTCTGGTCGTATCGCCCGGACCTGATCATTGCCCGCGATGATGTCGCCTGGGTCGCCGAGCAGTTGATGAAGCACGGCACCCGAGAGGCCTGGATCGTGGCGGCGCGGCTGTGCCGCTGACGGACTTCCAGCAACAGTTGCTCGCCGATCTCGCGACGCAACCACCCGAGGAGACGGGCTATCTCGCCGGTGGGGCCGCGCTCCATTTCGAGCCCAACTCGACGCGGTTCAGTCGCGACCTGAACTTCTTCCACGATTCCGTCGAGCGCGTCGCGTCAGCTTTCGCTCGTGACCGCACGCAGATTGAGGCGGCGGGCTATACTCTGACCGTCACGCTCAGTCAGCCGGGCTTCGTGCGCGCCATCGTGGCGCGGGGGGATGCGGCAACCCGGGTGGATTGGGCCCACGATTCGGCGTGGCGATTCATGCCGCTGGTACGCGATCCTCGCGGCGGACTATTGCTGCACCCAGTCGACTTGGGCGTCAACAAGGCGCTGGCCTTGGTCGGCCGGGATGAACCCCGCGACTTCGTCGATGTGCTCTTCGTGCACGACCGCATCCTGCCGTTCGGCGCACTCTGCTGGGCCGCCGTCGGAAAGGACCCCGGCTTCACCCCGCTTTCGTTGCTCGAGTTGCTCAAGCGTCGAGGTCGCTACCACCCCGAGGATTTCTCGCGGCTCGATTTGCGGGTGCCTTTCGACCTCGTCGCGGCGAAGGAGAGCTGGCGCGCTGCACTCGAGGGCGCGGAGTCCTTTTGCCGAAGCCGACCGCCTGATGAGATCGGCTGTCTGTACTGGTCGCCTGTCCAGCAGCGATTCGTTATGCCGCTGCCCAACGAGATGCCAACCGCAGACGTGGTGCCACACTTCGGCACCCCGGGCGGGGTGCTGCCGAGGCTGTCCAGCGAGCGCACGGAGTTGGCCGAGTAAGGAACCGGCAGGGACTCACCAAGGGGAGAAACGAGCGCCATGATCGATGCTGGTACCCGACTCGCTGCCGCCCTTAGCAGTAGCTACCGCCTCGAGCGCGAACTCGGCGCGGGCGGCATGGCCACGGTCTACCTCGCCGTGACCGCCGTCGGCTGCGACCCGACGTTCATTCTGCTGCACTCGGAACCACGATTCATCGCCGTCGTGAAGCGGATGGGGCAGGGGCTATGTACCAGCTCCGCGCGGTGGCCGATACCCGCGCGGCCGGGGAAGCCATGAGCGACACCAGCCGAGCCGTCGCTTCAGCGACGAGCGGACGATGAAACCCAAAGAACTCACCATCCGCGGCCTGATCCTTGGCGCCCTGATCACGACGATCTTCACCGCCGCCAACGTCTACCTCGGACTCAAGGTCGGCCTCACCTTCGCCTCTTCCATCCCCGCGGCCGTCATGTCCATGGCCATCCTGAGCGCGGTGAAGGACTCGTCCATCCTCGAGAACAACATCGTCCAGACCGTGGCCTCCGCCGCCGGTACGCTCTCGGCGATCATCTTCGTCCTCCCGGGACTCGTCATCGTCGGCTGGTGGACCGGGTTCCCCTTCTGGCAGTCGTTCCTGGTCTGCGTGAGCGGCGGCGTGCTCGGCGTGCTGTTCACCATTCCGCTGCGCCGCGCCCTAGTCACCACCTCCGACCTTCCCTATCCCGAAGGCGTCGCCGCCGCCGAGGTGCTCAAGGTCGGGTCCGGCACGCGCGGCGAGGTGAAGGACGACACCGGCGAGGCGCGCGAAGGGCTCGTCGCGGTCATGCTCGGCACGGTGGCATCGGGCGGACTCGCCATCCTCACGTCGACGCGCGTCGCCGCAGCCGAAGTCACCCGGTTCGTCGGCCTCGGCGCTGGCGCGTCCAGTGGGTACGACGTCGCGTGGTCGCTGGCGCTGCTCGGCGTGGGACAACTCGTCGGGCTGTCGGTCGGGATGGCGATGCTGATCGGACTCGTGCTCTCGTGGGGCGTCGCGGTGCCGATCCTGACCGCGATGCAGCCTGCCGCCGCCGGTGTGACACTTGCCCACCACACGCTCACGGTCTGGAGCACGCAAGTGCGGTTCATCGGCGCCGGTGCCATCGGGATCGCCGCCATCTACACCCTCGCCACGCTTGCGAAACCGGTGCTCGGCGGCCTGGTGAGCACGCTCGCCGCCTCCCGCAAGGCGGCGAGTGACGACGACCGGGACCGGGATCTCTCACCGCGGTGGATTCTCGCGTTGACCATCGGCTGTGCCGTGATCGCCGGCTGCCTCGCGTTCACCTTTGCGCGGTCCACCGTACTCGCGCCGCATGCCTGGCGCTTGACCCTGGTGGCGGTGCCGTTCGTCTTGCTGGTGGGCTTCCTGATCGCCGGGATCTGCGGCTACATGGCGGGGCTCATCGGGGCGTCGAACAGCCCGATTTCGGGCGTCGGTATTCTTTCCATCGTCGTGTGCGCGTCGCTGCTGGTGCTGGTAGTGGTGCCCACCGATGCGACGCGGCCCGCCCTGGTGGCCTTTGCCCTCTTCGTCACGGCGATCGTGTTCGCCTGCGCCACGATCTCCAACGACAACCTGCAGGACCTGAAGACGGGCCAGCTCGTCGGCGCGTCGCCGATGCGCCAGCAGATCGCGCTGATCGTCGGCGTCGGTGCCGGCGCGCTGGTGATTCCGGTGGTGCTCAACCTGCTCGCCAGGGCGTACGGCTTTGCCGGTGCGGCGAACGTCGGCGTGGTGGCGCTCAATCCGCTCCCGGCCCCGCAGGCGACGCTGATCGCGGCGTTGGCGCAGGGGGTCATCGGCGGCAAACTCGAATGGAACATGATCGGAATCGGCGCGCTCATCGGTGTGGGGCTGATTCTGCTCGACAGCGTACTCGGGAGGATGAACAAGCTCCGGATTCCGCCGCTCGCGGTCGGGATCGGGATCTACCTGCCGATGTCGGCGACCTTCGCGGTGGTGGTGGGCGCGGTGATCTCGCACTGGTTTGACGGCCGGGCCAAGGCGACACCCAACCCCGGGCGGACCGCGCGACTCGGCACGCTCGTCGCGTCGGGGTTGATCGTCGGCGAGAGCCTGTGGGGCGTGATCAACGCCGGGCTGATTGTCGCGACCTCAAAGGAGGCGCCGATCGGCCTGGTGCCGAAGACGTTCGCCGCCGCACCCTGGCTCGGGTTGCTGGGCTTCGTGGCGGCGATCGTCTGGCTCTACCGGTGGATGTTGCGCCGGGGCGCGGCGGCCGAGGCGGCCTGATCACCTGAAGTCGCCGGTCACCCACATGGACGTTCAGTTACGGTAGCCACGCAGTTCGGACACTCCCACCGCCACGCGAGTCCGGGGGTCGTCCACTCGCTTTGCCTTGCGTGCGCCCAGGGCCTCGCCGTAGGCGCGACGGGCCTTCGGCCCGAGGACGTAGAAGTGCCAGGGTTGCGTCATGCGATGATCCCGGCCCCGCACCGCGACTTCCAGCGGTCGTTCGATATCGGCACGGCCGATGGGCCGGTTGGTGAACTGGCGGACGGACCGGCGGGTGCGGATCGCTTCGCGGATTTCCATGGATTTCGCTCGTGAGGTTCGAGAAGCTGAGGGTTCAAACCTTCCACGAAGAGGGCCGACGTGCGCGGGCGGGCGCGGGCGCCAATCGGCATCAATGGGACACGGGAAGGGGCTCAGCGTCCTTCGGCCGAATGAGATCGGAGACCATGCGGAGGGCACCGGCGACCGCATAGGCCTGACGATCCTCCTTGTCGGTGTATGCGTTCGGATTCTCGTAGCTGTACCACCGGTACTTCTCCCCGTCGCGGATCTCGACCGTCACGTTCCAGCCGTCCCAGATGAGCTGGCGGGTGTGCGCCACAAGTAGTTGGTCGGGAAGTTTCGCGACGCCGAGCGCCGCGAGGGAATCCCGGAGCCGCTGCCAATCTGGTTCGCGGGTGAAGGGACGCCAGCAGGCCTCGGTATTCCCGTAATCGAGGAAAGGACGCCGCGCTCGCCAGACGGCGTGACGAGGACGCGATTGCCGACATTCTGCGGCGCAATATCGAGGCGGAAACGGGCCCGACGGCGATCGGCACAAACGTGGTGCGCGAGCTCGAGCCATTGCTGGCGCACCCGCGGCTCGGGCCCCTGGTCCGGCAACTCTCGCTCCATGCGCAGCGGCCGGGTTGCGTTCCGATGCTGAAGGACGACCGACAATGACCCGGATTGCCGGGCGTTTCAGCCTCGAGAAATTCGCGGTGGTGGTCGTCGAGAATCGGTTCGAGGAACTCACCGGCCGGGGCGGCACGCGGTGATCGACCAACCTACCGCTCCCGCAGCACCGCGCACGGAGCCTTATCGAGGAGCTGCTGATCGGCGGTGACCAGGGTGAGGCCGTGCACCAACGCGGAGGCAACCAGCAACCGATCGGCCGGATCACGATGCGGGAGCCGGACCTCGGCGGCGCGTGTCGCCACATCGCGGGTGAACAAGGCTTCCCGAAAAACCGACGCGGCGAGCATCTGATCGAGCCATCGGAGCGGATCGCCCTTCACCTTGAGGCGGCCGCGCTCGAGCAGCAACGCGGTTTCCCAAACGCTCATCGGCGAGAGCCAGAGTTCGTTCCTGGCTGATTCGATTTCCCGGGCGGCGCGACGCGGGATCCGCTTCGGGCTGATCACGCTCCACAACCAGATATGGGTGTCGAGGAGGAGCTTCACTCGCGCCACGCATCCCATTCGTCGAGGTCCATGATCGGCGAGACGATGTCGCCGATGATCTCGCAGGTTCCGGCCATCGACCCCATCCACCCGGAGCCGCGTGTGGCCGCGGACGGTGGTACCAGTTCGGCGATCGGCACCCCTCGCTTGGTGATCAGGATGCTGCGCCCGCTCCGCCGGACCTCTTCCAGCACGGCGAGACAGGTGGCCTTGAACTTGGAGACGCTGATGGATTCGGGTAACTGTGGTGCCATGGCGCCAAGTTTACTATAGTCAACAATCATGGTCAATTGAGCCTCCCTCCGGGAGCTTCTCCGTCACCGTTGTACCATTGCCCGTCGGCCGCTCAATCCGCGATACATTTGACCGTCAGCCAGCACCCCACCCCGCATCCTTTCCGAGACCCTCGGCATGACCGCACCGGTACGGCTCCAACAGGCTCTCTCCGACCGCTATCTACTCGAGCGCGAACTCGGTGCCGGTGGCATGGCGACGGTGTATCTCGCCGAGGATCTCAAACACGATCGCAAGATCGCGATCAAGGTGCTCCGCCCCGAACTCGCCGCCGTCATCGGCGCCGAGCGCTTCCTCAAGGAGATCA
>JANYLJ010000069.1 GCA_025357945.1 Gemmatimonadota bacterium | reverse complement strand
GGGTCCACCGCACCGAATCGACGTCAGGTGGCGGTGCATCACGCCACCACGCGACGATCCCGAACGGGAAATCTCCGTCCTGCACCCGGCTTTTCCACGCCGGAGAGCGTGCGAGTCACCTGTGCAGAGCTTCCTTAGGGTGTCAAACTCCATACGCCCATCCCGTTGCTCACTTCGTTGTTCACTTCCGTCCGCGATTGTCCACTCCAGTCCACTCACCGAGCCTCGCCGCAACCACGTAAGTCACGCCGGTCCAACGCAGTCCACCTCAGGCGCCATAAGGAATCCAGATATTCTTCACCTGCGTCGCCTGGCGCAGGTACTCCGGCCCTTCACCGTCCTCGGCAGAGATCCACTCACGCTCTGTCCACTCCGTCCACGTCCGCTTCATGTTCCCCGCCGACAACTTCTCGGCGTCGGTCGCATCCGCCTGCGAACCGAAGACCCAGATCGCATCCACATCATCATGCCCCGCCAGCGGCGCCAGCACTTCCTGCCGCAACCCCGTGACGATATTGATCACGCCACCCGGCAGGTCCGACGTGTCGAACACCTGATACAGGTCGGTCGCGAGCAGTGGTGCCGTTTCCGACGGGATCACCACGACGCGATTCCCCATCGCGATCGCCGGCAGCGTGACCGACAAGAACGACAACAGCGGCGCCTCGTCAGGTGCCGCGACGCCGATCACGCCGATCGGTTCCGGCATCGCGAGTGTGACGTTGCGATACGGCGTGTGGTGCACCGCACCGTCATACTTGTCAGCCCAGGCAGCGTACGAGAAGCAGCGACGCACGGCGGCGTCAACTTCCCTGGCTCCGTTGAGGCCGGTGAGGAGCTTCAGTCGCGCAGCGAACTCGTCGGCGCGCGCCGCCAGGTTTTCGCCGATGTAGTAGAGCACCTGTGCCCGCAGGTGCGCCGTCGCACGTGACCAGCCGCTCGCCGCGTGCGCCGCCTCGACCGCATTGCGGACGTCCTTGCGATTGCCACGACCGACCTCGGCGACGACGCGCCCCTTGCTGTCGTGCACCGGGAGCGAATAGCCGGAGTCGGGACGCGCCTGCTTGCCGCCGATGTAGAGCTTGGGGGTGCGGTCGATGGCGGGCAGCGCGGCGCCCGTCGACCGGGACCGAGGTCCTTCGCCTTCGCGCTTCGCCGTCGTCGAATCGCTTCGCTCAGGCGGACACACCCGCTCGGGACGATGCTTGCGGGCAATCTTCAAGTACTCGTACATCCCCTCCCGGCCGCCCTCACGACCATACCCACTCTCGCGATACCCGCCGAAGCCTGCCGCCGCATCGAACACATTGGTACAGTTGATCCAGATAGTGCCGGCCTTGAGTCGCGGCGCAACGTCGAGCGCGAGATTGATGTTTTCGCTCCACACGCTCGCCGCCAGGCCGTAGCGCGTGTTGTTGGCGATCTCGACCGCTTCGTCGGGCGTGCGGAAGGTCATCAGCACCACCACCGGCCCGAAGATCTCCACCTGCGCCACAGTCGCCGCCGGCGATACGTTGGTGAACAACGTCGGCGGATAGAAGAAGCCTTCCTTCGGCACACTCCAGGATGGCTGCCAGCAGGTCGCACCTTCGTCGCATCCCTGCTTGACCAATTCCTCGATCCGCTCCAGCTGCACCGGTGCCACAATCGCGCCGATGTCGACCGACTTGTCGAGCGGCGAACCGACGCGCAACGTCTCCATCCGGGCGCGCAGTTTCGCGGTCAACTGCTCTGCCATTCCCTCCGACACAAGAATCCGCGAGCCGGCGCAACACACCTGTCCCTGATTGAACCAGATCGCGTCGACCACACCTTCGACCACGGAGTCGAGATCGGCGTCATCAAACACGATGAACGGCGACTTGCCGCCCAGCTCAAGCGTGAGCTTCTTGCCGCTGCCGGCGGTCGCTGAGCGGATGGCGCGACCGACATCGGTGGAGCCGGTAAAGGCGACCTTGTCCACACCGGGATGACCGACGAGCGCCGCACCGGTGCGGCCGTCCCCCGTGATGATGTTGACCACACCCGCCGGCAGTCCGATCTCCTCCAGCAACTCTGCAAAACAGAGTGCCGTCATCGGCGTAAACTCGGCCGGCTTCAACACCACCGTGTTCCCCGCCGCGATCGCCGGCGCAATCTTCCACGCCATCATCAGGAGCGGGAAGTTCCACGGAATCACCTGCCCCACCACGCCCACCGCGGCCATTCCCGGGAATTCGCGGTCGAGCAGCTGCGCCCACCCGGCGTGATGATAGAAGTGGCGCGCGACGAGCGGGATGTCGATGTCGCGCGACTCGCGAATCGGCTTGCCATTGTCGAGGGTCTCGACCACCGAGAACAGGCGCGCGTTGCGCTGCACGCCGCGCGCGATGGCATAGAGCCAGCGGGCGCGGCCGGCCCCGCCGAGCGCCTGCCACGCGGGAAACGCGGCGCGCGCGGCCGCGACGGCGGCATCGACATCGACGTTGCTCCCCTGCGTCACGTGCGCCAAATCCTTCGCCGTCGCCGGGTTGATCACGGCGAACGTGTCGCCCGGCGCTGTCCACACACCGTTGATGAACTGGCCGAACCGCCGCCCGTGGCGGTCGAACCATTCATTGGCGAGTGTGGGCGACTCGGGCGCGGTGCCCCAGGCCATCGATTCGAAGGCATCGCGGACGGTGGTCATCCTGTCATCCTGAACGGAGCGCCAGCGAAGCGGGCGCGGAGTCGAAGGACCTCGGTTCCACGCACGGAGCAGCGCTTCTGCGCTCGAAGCCGAGGTCCTTCGACTCCGCACGAACGCTGCGCGTTCGTGCTCCGCTCAGGATGACGGCGCATTGCGTACCTCACGCAAGTGGATGGCGGTGCGCTGCACTGTACCTCCCCGTGACGTAGTGCTCCAGTTGCCGTTCGATGTCGCCGAGCATGGAACTGGCGCCGAAGCGGAACAGGTCGGGCCGGAGCCAGCGGTCGCCGAGTTCATCCTTCATCATCGCCAACCAGTCGAGTGATTCCTTCGCCTTGCGGATGCCGCCGGCAGGCTTGAAGCCGATGTAGAAGCCGGTCCGTTCGCGGTAATCGCGAATCGCGCGCGCCATCACCAGCCCCACCGGGAGGATCGCGTTGACGCTCTCCTTCCCTGTGCTCGTCTTGATGAAGTCGGCGCCTGCCATCATCGCCACCTTCGACGCCCGCCCGACGTCACGAAGCGTGGCGAGCTCGCCGGTGCCGAGAATGGCCTTGAGATGCGCGTGACCGCAGGCATCGCGGAAGGCGCGGACCTCGTCGTACAACGCCTGCCAGTTGCCAGTGAGCACGTGGGCGCGGGTGATCACGATGTCGATCTCTTCGGCGCCATCAGCCACTGAGGCTGCGATCTCCGCCAACCGGGCCTTGAACGGCGTGAGTCCGGCAGGAAAGCCGGTCGACACCGCCGCGACCGGGATACCGCTCCCGTCGAGTGCGTCGACCGCAGTCTTCACGAAGGCGTGGTACACGCACACGGCCGCGACCATGATCGATGCGTCCTGCATGCCGAGCGCTTCGAGCAGGTCGCGGCGGACGGGATGGCGCGCCTTGGCACAGAGGCGGCGCACGCGGCCCTCCGTGTCGTCGCCCTGGAGCGTGGTGAGGTCCATCAGCGTGATCGCGCGGAGCAACCACCCGGCTTGCCAGGCGGTCTTGATCGAGCGGCGGGTCGGGATCGTGGCGGCGCGACGTTCGACCGCGCTGCGGTTGACGCGGGTGTCGCGCACCCACGCCAGGTCGAGCGGCATGCCGGGATTCCGTGGCAACAGCCCGATCGGCGCCGCGCCACCGGGTTCTGGATAGGCAAACGTGTGGCGCGCACTCCGTACGGCGCGCGGCTCCGTCGTGGTCATATTGGTCGCGCCTCCCACGCACGCGCGGCGAGCAATTGCGCTCGACGCAGTTGCAACGCCGAATTCCGGAACAGGTTGATCAACACGGCACCAGCGACGAACCCGCCGATATGCGCCCACACGGCCACACCACCCACGTGCTCGATGCCCGCGCCCGCCAGCTGCAGCACGAACCAGTAGCCGAGCATCACCCATGCCGGCACGGTCAAGCGGAAGATCAGCACCAGCCACGTGATGGTATGCACCCGGACCTGTGGGTACAGCACGACGTAGGCTCCCATCACGGCGCTGATGGCACCACTGGCGCCGACCATCGGAACGGCACTCGCCGGATCCACCACCACCTGAGCGGCGGCGGCCGCGAGTCCCCCCAAGAGGTAGAAGGCGAGGAATCGGGTGTGTCCCATGACGTCTTCGATATTGTTACCGAATAGCCAGAGGAACCACATGTTCCCGAGGACGTGGAGCCAGCCGCCATGCAGGAACATCGACGTCACCAGGGTATACCACGAGCTGCCGCCGCCGACTTCGCAGGTGGCACCGCCGTTCACGACGAACTGGTACCCCAGCGGCAACCGATGGAGCAGGTCGCCCGGGATGAGGCCCAGCTCGCACACCGTCTGGGCGAGGCGATAGTCGCTGCCCATCCCCTGCACCACCACCCAGACGGCGAGGTTTGCCGCGATCAGCGAGACCGTGACGTACGGGGTCAGAAAGGTCGGGTTGTCGTCGCGGTACGGGAACAGCATTGCGTAAATATATCGTCTGTGCCGCACCCTGGTCCCCGGCCCGCCGCGCCCCTCCCCAATACGTTGATCGCCGGCGACACCGACGCAACGCCTGGTCCGGGATGTAGTTTCGTGCGCTGGACCGTGAAACTCCGTCGCGTTCCGTTCGTACCTCCCCCAGCACACCGGTCGCCCGATGCAACGATTCCCGCTCCTCAAGTGTCTATTCAGGGCGGTCGGCCCGCCATACCAGCACCCGAAGTCGCCCGATTTCCCTGGGAGCCTTGCGATGCCACGATTCTTTCGGTCCCGCTGGTTTGTGGTCGGCCTCGTGGTCCTGATCGGCACACCGGTCGCCTGGTTGATGGCCCGCGGTCGCCAGCCGGTAGACAGCACCCTGGTCACCCGGGTCAAGCGGGGCGACTTCCTGGTCACGGTCACCAGCACCGGCGAACTTCGCGCTCCCAAGTTCGTGAAGATCACCGGGCCGCAGAACGCCGGTCAGGTCGGCGAGTACCAGTTCAAGATCGCCACCATCGTTCCCGAAGGAACGGCGGTCAAGGAAGGCGATCTCGTGGCGACCCTCGACCGCTCGACGATCGCGCAGAAGATGACCGATACCGACCTCGCATTGCAGAAGGCGGATGCGCTCTACCAGCAGGCCTCGCTCGATTCCACGCTCAACCTGTCAAAGGCGCGCGAAGATATGCGCACGGCGGCGCTCACGCTCGAGGAGCAGAAGCTGGCGCGAGATCAGTCGCAGTTCGAAGCACCGAGCGTCAAGCGACAGGCGGAAATCGCCTATGAAAAGGCGTTCCGGGCGCTGCGGCAGGATTCCGTCGACCTGAAGACGAAGACCGATCAGGCCATCGCCAAGATGCGCGAGGTCGGCACCGATCTCACCCGGCAGAAGAACAAGCTGCAGATCACCAAGGACGTGATGGACCAGTACACCATCAAGGCGCCGGCACCTGGCATGGTGATTTACCTGCGCGATTGGGACGGCAAGAAGAAGGGTGTCGGTTCGCAGATCAGCAGCTGGGATCCCTCGGTCGCGACGCTGCCCGACCTGTCGAGGATGGAGTCGGTGACCTACGTCAACGAAATCGACGTGCGCAAGCTGGCGATCGGTCAGCCGGCCATCCTCACGCTCGACGCCGATCCGACCAAGAAGCTCAAGGGAACCGTGACGCAGGTTGCGAACTCGGGCGAGCAGCGGCCGAACTCGGACGCCAAGGTGTTCGAAGTGGTCGTCAACATCGAGGCGCCGGACACCACGCTCCGGCCCGGGATGACGACCGGAAATGCCGTGCAGACGTATGTGACCAAGAACGTGCTGCATGTGCCGCTGGAAGCGGTGCTGACCGAACAGGGCATTCCGTTCGTCTACCGGCGCGTTGGCGGGAGCATCGCCAAGCAGGAAGTCGAGCGCGGTGCGATGAACGACGAAGAGGTGATCATCGCGCGCGGCCTGCAACAGGATGACGAGGTGCTCCTCTCCGCGCCGGCCGGCCGGGACAAGCTCAAGCTGGTACGGCTCCCGGGGTCGAAGCTGCCAAGCGGGGATTCGGCCGCCGGCCAGAAGCTCCCGGCCGCGCCGCCAAAAACCGACGGCCAGAAGCTCCCGGCGCCTGCGCCAAAAAAGGGCTGACGGGCGTGCCCGCCAACGCCGAAGAACCCGCGCTCCCGCGCGGGGAGCTGTTGGGGCACGTGGCCTTCGCGTTGCGCACCGCACTCGAGGCCGTCGGACACAACACACTCCGCGCCGGACTCACCTCGCTCGGCATCCTCTTCGGCGTCGCCTCAGTCATCGCGATGCTCGCGATCGGCCGCGGGGCAGAACAGGAAATCCTCCAGCAGATGCGGCTCCTCGGCTCGAACAACGTGATCGTCGTCCCCATCGTCGAGCAGAAGGAAGCCCAGCTCAAGGACAACAACAGCGGCCCCAAGAAGAACAAGAAGACGTTCACGCCCGGCCTGACCTACGCCGACGCGCAGGCGATCCGTGAGGTCATCCCCGAGGTCGAAGCGACGAGCGCCGAGGTGGTACTCAATACGGTGATCACCCGCGAAGGGAGAAACCGATCGGGGAAGCTGGTCGGTGTGGACACCAGCTACTTCCGGCTGATGAACCTCGCCATCGCCGACGGGCAACAATTCAACGCGGACCAGTTCCAGCACGGCCGAGCAGTTGCGATCATCGGCCACGGCGTGCGCACCCGGTTCTTCACTACCGAAGATCCCGTCGGCAAGACGATCAAGGTCGGCAACAACTGGCTCACCGTGATCGGCGTGCTCGAGGACCGCCAGGTCAACGCCGAGAACGCCCAGCGCCTCGGCATCCGTGACGCGAACATGGACGTGTACACCCCGGTGCCGACGCTGCTGCTGCGCTACCGCAATCGTGCCATGGTGACCGAAAAGGAGATCGCCGCCGCGGCACAGGGTCGATTCGTCATTATGGGTGGCGACCAATCCGCGCCCACAGATCCGGAGAAGGATGCCGAGAAGCGGAACATGAACCAGCTCGACCGGATCATCATCAAGGTGGCCGAGGCACGTTACGTCCCATCGGTGGCGGACATCACCCAGCGGATGCTGGCACGTCGGCACAACACGGTGGTGGATTTCGAGGTATCGGTGCCGGAACTCCTCCTCAAGCAGGAGGAGCGCACGCGCACGATCTTCAACGTCGTCCTTGGCGCGATCGCGTCGATCTCGTTGATCGTTGGCGGCATCGGCATCATGAACATCATGCTGGCATCGGTGCTCGAGCGGATCCGCGAGATCGGGGTACGGCGGGCCGTCGGCGCAACGCAGCGCGACATCCTGGCGCAGTTCCTGACCGAGGCGGTACTGATCAGCGTCGCCGGTGGCGTGGCGGGCGTCCTGGTGGGAGGGGCGCTGAGCTACGGCATCGAGCACTTCGCCGGCATCAAGACCATCGTCTCCGTCGTGTCCGTGGTGGTGGCGTTCGGCGTGTCGTTCGCCGTGGGACTTGGCTTCGGTATCGTGCCGGCGTACCGCGCCGCCCTGAAGGATCCAGTCGAATGTCTCCGTTACGAGTGAGTCCATGACATACGCCGAGAGCATCCTCGCCGTGCGCCGCATCGCTGCGCGGTACCCTTTTTTCGCCGTCCGCGCCATCGCAATCGCCGTGCTGCTGCCGCTTGGTGCCCAGACGCTGGGCGCGCAGCAGACCCTGACGCTCAAGCAGGCGATCGAGATGGCGCAGCGCCAGGGCGCGCAGGGCCGCGTCGCCGAACGCACGCGCGCGAGCGCCCGCGACCGCGACCACGCCTTCTCGGCCGGCTTCCTGCCATCGCTCTCGATCTCGGGTCAAACACCCAATTACACCCGCTCCATCGTCGGGGTGATCCAGCCGGATGGCACGACGCAATACATCCCGCTGCAGGAAACCGACGCCGGACTCAATGCGACGATCTCGCAGAAGATCCCGTGGACAAACACCACGCTCTCGTTCAGCTCGGGGCTGAACCAGACCAAGGTGACCGGAGCGAACGGATTCCAGAGCTGGTCGTCCACGCCGTTTTCGGTCGGTATCTCGCAACCGATCTTCCGGGCGAACACTCAGCGGTGGGATATCCGGGAACAGGGACTCCGGATCGAATCGTCGGAGCGGAAGTATCTCGAGGCTCGGGAGGACGCGGCGATCGCCGCGACGAACGCCTTCTTCGACCTCTATGCAGCCGGCGCGAACCTGAAGAACGCCCAGGCGAACGTGCTGGTGAACGACACGCTGTTCACGCTCAACAAGGGGCGCCTGGAAATCGGCAAGATCGGCGAGAACGACCTCTTGCAGAGTGAACTGGCGCTGCTGCGCGCGCGCGCCTCGTTCGCGGATGCCAGACTGGCGCACGAGCGGGCGCTGTCGCAATTCCGGATCACGATCAACGTGCCGCCCGGCACGCCGATTGAGCTGAGCGTGACGGCCGAGGTGCCGCAGTTCGATGCCGACACCGCGGCCGCGGTCAAATCGGCCCGCGAGAACTCATCGACGGTCAACGACGTCGTCGCCTCGGAGGTGCATGCCGACCGGGCGGTGAGTGAAGCCCGATGGAACGGCGGCGCGGGCGGCACGCTCAACGCGAGTTACGGCTACAACGGCACGTCCACCGGGTCGAGCGCGAGCGACGCGTACAAGAATCTGCTCAACTCGCAGCGACTGAACCTGTCGGTGCAGTTGCCGATCTGGCAATGGGGTGCACACTCCGGCGCCGTTGACGCTGCGAAAGCCGACCGCGATGCGGCCCGGACAACGGCCGAGGTGAGCCGCGCGCAGGTGGACCTGAACGCCCACTTTGCGGCGCTGCAGTTGACCCAGGCCCGGCTCGGGCTCGCCATCGCCGCCAAGGCGGATACGGTGGCCACCAAGCGGTTTGATGTGGCATACAATCGCTACGTGATCGGGCGGATCGCGATCGACAACCTGTACCTGGCGCAAAGCGAGAAGGACCAGGCGCTGGTTTCGTATGCGCAGGCGCTCCGAGCCTACTGGACGGCGTACTACCAATTGCGCAAGTTGACGTTGTACGACTTCGAAACGGGACGCCAGATCCGGGAGTAGATCGGCCTGATCTTGCTGCTGTGTTACGTACGACATACATTTGTAACACATGAAGGATTCCCACCTCACCCTGCGACTTCCCGGCGGCCTCGCCCGGGCGCTCAGCAAGTGGGCCCATGAGCGTCGCATTCCCAAGTCTCAGGTCGCCCGCGACGCCGTGGCCGCGTATCTGTCGCCCGCTCCGAGTCCTGGCCTGGATGGCCGCTTGCTCACAGCCGGTGACCTCGCGGCACGCTGGAAATCCTTGCCGCACCTGAACGCCGAGGCGGCCGGGGCATTGGGTGCCGACATCGCCGAGGGGCGAGCCGCGCTGCCAGGAGTACCAGTACCGTGGGAGTGATCCTCGATACGTCGCTCATTGTTGCGGCCGAGTTGGGCATGGTGCGCATCGAAGCCCTGCTCGGCACACTGGCCTCGGAGCCGGTTGGCATTGCCGCGATCACCGCGTCGGAATTGCTGCTGGGAACTCACCGCGCCCGGGACGCGGGAGCTCGGGTACGGCGCGCCGCGCTGGTCGATGCGCTACTCGAAACCATTCCGGTGTTGCCGTTCGGCGCGGCCGAGGCCCGGCGGCACGCCGGGCTGTGGGCCGACTTGATGCGCGCGGGAACGATGATCGGGCCGCACGATCTGCTGGTCGCGGCCACCGCGCTGGCACACGGCCACGCGCTGGCCACACTCCAGCATCGCGAGTTCAGCAGGATTCATGGGCTGAGCCTGCTATCGATCGACCGTTTTCTGTCCTGATCGCCGTGCCGGCCGTCGGCCGAACACTCGGATTCCAGCTCTGAGCCTTACCGCGCCCGGACAAGGCGCTCACCCCAGCGCGCCAGACTGTGCATTGACATGGCACATTCATACATGCTACATATACATGTATGCCAAAGCCGCCGCGACGCGTCCGTGAACCGGTTCAGGTCTATCTCGATGCGGAAGACCGGGCAATCCTGCGCGAGATTGCCGAACGCACCGCGTTGCCGCAGGCCGAGGTCCTGCGCCGGGGACTCAGGCGACTCGCGGCGGACTTGACCGACAACCCGCCCGGCGCCTCACTTGACCGCCTGATCGGGGCGCTCGGCAGTGCCGGGAATCTCCCGGCTGACCTCGCCGGACGGCACGACGAGTACCTCTATCCACCGGAGGCGTCGTCTGAGCCGGGCGGCGATTGATACCGGGGCGTTGCTCGCCATCGCCAACCCGCGCGACCAGTATCATGGGCTCGCGGTCGACACTGCGCGGCACTTCATCACGCGTGGCGGCCGCTGGATCGGCACGGTGCTGGTGCTGGCGGAGTTGCACGGACACCTGCTGCGTTGGCGGGGTCCGGCGGTCGCGCGGCAGGTGGTCGAGGCGGTTCGCCGCGACCCGGCGTATGATTGGCGCGAGGTGGATCTCGATCTGGTGGACGCGGCCATGAGCGAGTGGCTGGAGCGATTCGGCGATCAGCGCTTCTCCCTCACCGACGCCGTCACGTTCGCGCTGATGCGTCGCGAGCAGCTCAAGACGGCCTTCGCGTTCGACCAGGACTTTCGCACCGCTGGATTCACGTTGCTGGGAGATGTGTCGCTCTAGCCGCGAGTCTTGATGCCGGACGGCTCCGTGCGCCTTACCGCCTCGCCGGCCGGGCCACATATTGCCCGATGATCACGCCAGCCCCACGCCGCCTCCTCCAGGTCCTCGGCACCGCCTTCGGCCTCGCCATGGTCGTCGGTGCCACCATCGGCGGCGGCATTCTCGGCACGCCGGGGAGCGTCGCCACTGCCCTCCCGAGCACCGCGCTCTTCATGGGCGCCTGGATCTTCGGCGGCGTGAACGCGCTCCTGGGTGCCACGGTGTACGCCGAACTCGGTGCCATGATGCCTCGCTCAGGAGGCGTGTATGTCTTTGCGCACCGCGCGTTCGGCGACGGCGTGGGCTTTTTCGTTGGCTACGCCGACTGGATCAACTGGTCTGTCTCGGCGGCCGCGCTCATCCTCCTCGTCGGCGAATATCTCGGAGCACTCATTCCCGGGTTCGCCGGCCATTCACTCACCGCGGGGTGCGCAATCTTCGCCGTGCTGGCGGCGCTGCAATGGGTCGGCGTGCGGTCGGGCGGTCGGGTGCAGGAAGTGACCAGCGTGCTCAAGGCGCTCGCGCTCGTCGCGCTGGTGGTCGCCGTGTTCGTCCTGCCGCACGCCGAACTGCCCGCCTCGATCACCGCGCCACTGGCGGTGCCGCACGGTGCCGCGCTGCTGCTTGCCTTCGGTGTTGCGATGCAGGGCGTGATCTTCAGTTACGACAGTTACTACGCCGTCGTCTACTTCGGTGAGGAGATCCGCGACCCGGGTCGCGCGATTCCACGTTCGATCTTCCGTGGCCTGTTGATCATCATCGGGATCTACTCGTTGCTCAACGCCGCATTCCTGACAATCGTCCCGGTACAACGCGTCGCCGGCGATCCGTTTATCGGTAGCACGGTGGCCACCCTGATCTTCGGGCCGCGGGGTGACACGTTCATCCGTATCATCATGATTGTCGCGGTCCTCGGCACCGTCAACGCGCAAATCATGGCCACCCCGCGCATCCTGCTCGCCATGGCGCGCGACGGACTGTTCCCGGCCCAAGCCATGCGGGTGAACGCCGGCGGAACGCCGAGCATCGCGCTCGCATTGAGCCTCCTCCTCGTCGGCGGCTTTCTCTTCACCGGATCATTCAACACCGTGCTCGGAGTGGACGCGTTCTTCATTGTCCTGCTGTACCTGATCACGTTCGCATCGCTGTTCAGGCTCCGCCGTCGTGAGCCAGACACGCCGCGACCGTATCGAGCCTGGGGTTATCCGTTCGTTCCGGGGCTCGCCATCCTGTCGGCGCTTGGGTTGCTCGCCGCGATGGCCCTGGGCGACCAGCGCGGTGTATTGATCACGGGGATTGTGCTGCTCGCGAGCTGGCCGGCGTGGCGACTGATACGACCACTCCTCCGTCGTCCCGAGGGCAGCGAAGGACCCCCGACTCACTAGCCCCCGATCGCGCTCCGCAACGCCGCCAGGTGCGCGTCCGTCAGGCCGCCGGAATCGTAGAGGGACACGCCCGCCGCGCCGGCGTCGCGCACCACGTTGACCGCCTGCACCAGCGCCGCCGGGTCGAGGTCGGGCAGGTGCAACCCGGCGTAGAGCGGCTCGGAGGTCCTGATGGCCGCGACGCCTTCGCGCACGGCTGAGCCGATCCAGGCAATGTCCTGGTCGTGGAAGCGGTGATACGTCATCGGGAACACGGCATCGAGCGGCCACTGCTCCCAGGCCTGACGCACCTGCAGCCGCGCCAGCGTGGGCGTCGGGAAGACCGCGGCGGAAATCTGCCGGTTGTGCGCCCGCACGGTCGCCGAGAGCAGCGTGACCAGTTGGGTGATGGCGTTCCAGCGGAACTCGCGCCAGGCAACGTCCGCCGTGGGATCGGCAACGGCGAGCGGGTCGTAGCCTGCCTCGCCCTTGAACGTGTCGCGACACACCGCACAGTAGCAGAAATCGTATTCCGGCATTTCGTGATCCTGCACCAGGTTGTACCTGAGCCAGAGTCCCCGCGGCAGGATCACGTCCGGATGGCGGATGTAGTCGAGGTGCACGGCGTCCACGCCACGAGTCTGCGCGACGTCCTTCACGATGGTGCGGAGATAGTCGCGCACCTCCGGGCGACTCGGGCAGAGCCACTGGTAGTAGCCAACGTACGGTGGCTTCGTGAGCGAGGAGTCGCCATTGCGGCTGATGTTGAACCATTCGGGGTGGTTGGCCTTGACCCAGGCGTCGCCACTCCGATTGAGGATCCACGTCCACGCGTGAACGCCGAGTCCCTCGGCGTGCGCCGCCTCGGCGATCACCGCCGTGTTGCCACCGCCAACCAGAACACCGGTGATTCCGCCCGCGCGAAAACGCGCGAAGCGACTGCGCCAGCTCGGCGCGTCGTCGGTGTTGTTGCCATGGACCCATGTCCAGGCACGAAAACCGTCACGACCCACGGCAGCGTCAAGGTGCGGGACGATGGCGCCACTCGCCGCACCGGCGCCGAGGACCTCGAGGAATGTCCGGCGTCTCACAACCGCCTCCGATCGCTCACTTGCGCCGCACCCCGCCGAACTGCACGAAGCCCCACATCTCCGGCACGTGCATGTTCACCACGCCCTGCGGGCTCCATACCCAATTGTGCTCGCGAAGCGGCTTCCCTGCCGCGTCCTTTCGCTTGACATAGGCGCCGCGCACCGTATCGACGTCCCACTCGACGCGTGAGAAGTTGACGCGCCATTGGTCGCCGGTGCGCGGCGGAACGACGTTGCGTCCGGAATCGGCGAACGCCGCCCACGGCATGGCCAGCTCCACCGTCCAGCCGTGGTCGCGATCGCGCGGGTCATTGATCGTGCCGGCGAGCGCCACGGCGATCTGCAGTCCGGCGATGTTCCACTCATTGACGGCGTGACCCCCGTCGCGATACGGTTTGGGGAGGAAGAGGTCCCACACGGTAGCGAACTGATTCATCTCGACTTCGAAGTAGCGATGCGCGGTCCCACTCGGATCGACGAAGAGCTCGACGTCGTTGTCGCGAAAGATCACCCCGTCGCGCTCCCGGATTGTTGCCCACAAGTCCGGCTCCTGCAGCTCGACGGCGATGTACCAGTACTGGTCGTCCCAGAGCATCTTGACGCGGGTCTTGTATCGCGGGGCGAGGCGGGTCGATCCCTCGATGTCGGTGAACGCTTCGCTCCACCGGGCCAGGCCCCACGCCGGTTCGTTCAGGTGGCCGTCGATCGCGATTGGGCCGGCCGGCCGGCCGGCGACGTAGTGGCGTGGCCCGGCGGAGCGGTCGCTTCCGGGCGGCGTCGTCGCGGCCCCGGACGCGCAGGCCGCGGCAAGGGTCAATACGACTGGGCAGAGCAAGGCGTGGCGGGGCAGCAATCGGGCTCCGGAGGGTGGACACCGGAAAGTACGCCCGCTCCGGCGCTTTCGGGACTTGCCATTCGAGCGCATATTTTCG
Source organism: Gemmatimonadota bacterium (assembly GCA_025357945.1). Lineage (GTDB taxonomy): Bacteria > Gemmatimonadota > Gemmatimonadetes > Gemmatimonadales > GWC2-71-9 > Palsa-1233. Next base: position 8,830 of record JANYLJ010000069.1, on the reverse strand, counting down.
CGTTGGCCCCTCTGGCCCGAATTCCCACGCGGCAAGGCTCCCATGACGAGCACCACAACGCCCCGCAAGTGGCGCGACGACGAGATCGACGTCCACGGTCTGACGCACCAAGGCAAGGTCCGCAAGTCGAACCAGGATCATTTTCTGCTCGGTTCGCTGCATCAGCAACTCAGGATCCTTGCCACCTCGCTCCCGGTGACCGAGCTGTCGCTCGACAACGAGCGCCTCGCCTTCCTCGCGATGATCGCCGATGGTGTCGGTGGCGCCGAGAACGGCGAAGAGGCCAGTCGACTCGCACTGGAGGAAGCGACGCAGTACATCACGCAGTGTACCGATTGCTACTATCACACCGACACGAACGCGGAAGCGTTCGTCGAGATCCTGCAGGAAGCGGCGACCCGCTGTCACGCGCGTGTGGTGGAACGCGCCGCCGAACATCCCGATCGCCGCGGCATGGCGACCACGCTCACGCTGTACTTCAGCGTCTGGCCGTGGATCTACCTCCTGCAGGTGGGCGATTCACGCTACTACCTCTATCGCGGCGGCAAGCTCTCGCAGATCACGCGCGACCAGACGATGGCGCAGGAGCTGGTCGACCAGGGCGTGATGACGCGGGCGGTGGCGTTCTCCTCACGCTGGGCCAATGTCCTTTCCAGTTCGATCGGGGGCCAGCAGACCGCTCCGGTGATTACCCGGCTGCCATCCGATTCGGACAACGTCCACCTGATGTGCAGTGACGGGCTCACCAAGCACCTGTCCGATGAGCAGATCGCCGAACGCTTGCGCACGATGACGTCGTCGCGACAGGTGTGCGAGGCGCTGCTGCAGGATGCGCTCGATGGCGGCGGCACGGACAACATCACGATCATTGTGGGGCGCGTGGTCCAGCGGTGAAGATCGCCTTCATCGGCTCGCACGGCGTCGGCAAGACGACGCTGTGCTATGATCTGGCAGCCCGCCTCAAGCGCCAGGATCGCGCCGTTGATCTGGTGAAGGAGGTCGCCCGCAGTTGCCCGCTGCCGATCAACCGCGAAACCACGTTGCCGGCGCAGGCATGGATTCTCCATACGCAAATTGCCCAGGAGATCGCGACCGCCGCCCAACATGACATCGTCATCTGCGATCGTTCGGTGCTCGACAACTACGCCTACCTGGTGCATTCGGCCGGGCGCCAGCCGGCGTACGATGCGCTCGTAAAGGCGTGGGTCGGCACCTATGACCGCCTCTTCAAGGTGCCGATCGTCGACGCGCCAACATTCGACGGCCTGCGCGATACCAGCCAGACCTTTCAACACGACATCGACGCACTGATCGACGAGCTCGCCGGCGACCTCGGTCTCACCTGTCACGCCCTCGACCCGAACGCACGCGATGGGTGGATCGACGCCGTGCTCACCGAGAGCGGCCTGCCGCTCCATCCACCGCAGATCGATCTCTTTTCCGGGGCAGCAGCCGCGAAGTGACCGGCCTCTCGCTCGGCACACTGCACTACATGAGTCCCGAGCAGGCCGTCGATGCTCGCTCCGATCAGTACTCGCTCGGCGCGATGACCTAGGCAATGCTGACCGGCGAGCCGCCCCACACCGGCGCGACCGCGCGGCGGCGATCACCGTCCTTGGCGAAGCGATCGCGAGACATGATCCGTGGATGCTCCAGCACAACCGCGGAGTCCAGTACGACCGGCTGCGGAACGACCCGCAAGCGGCAGCGCTACTGGCGACACGTGAGACCCCGTGACGTGACCGCTGCCGCATTGAGCGCACCCTCGGTGGCCGGAACCCGGTTCGGCCGCATCGCTGGAGGTAGATTTCCCCCATGCCGACAGATCGCCGCGAGATGACGGCTCGAGTAGTGCCACTCCGCAGTCCCGAGGCCAGCGATTCCCGGGTCGGGGGGACCGGGGCCGACCGCGTCGCCCTCGTCGCGCAACTCAGTGCGGCACTCTGGGCGCGCTCACAGCGCCCGCTTCCGAGCTACACCCGGGCGACCATGCCGGTGCGAATGACGTCGCACTCGACGCTGTCCGAACGCAACTGACGATGGTTGAGGACTTTCGCGACCTGATCGTCGAGTTGCTCCGGGCCGACGCCCGTTTTCTGATCGTTGGCGCCCACGCTCTGGGATTGCACGGCGTACCGCGAGCCACGGTAGACCTCGACATCTGGATCGATGCCACGCCACAGAACGCACAGCGCACGCTGGCTGCCCTCGCGCTGTTCGGCGCACCGCTGGCAACGCTGCAGGTAACCGAAGCGGATCTCACCCGGCCCGAGACCGTCATTCAGTTGGGGCTGCCGCCGTACCGAATTGATCTCCTCACTGGAATAAGCGGGGTCTCATTCGCCGAAGCATGGGCGGATCGCGTCGAAGACGCATTCGAAGGCGTGCGCGCGCCGTTCATCGGACGCAACGCGCTGATCCGGAACAAGCGAGCCAGCGGGAGGACCAAGGATCTCGCAGATCTCGAAGCCCTTGGCGAGACCGGACCGTGAGTGATCAAGTTGCCTGACGCCGCTGACCGGCTCGCAACCGCCCTTAGCCGTAGCTATCGCATCGAGCGCGAGCTCGGCCAGGGCGGCATGGCCACGGTCTATCTCGCCGAAGACCTCAAGCATCATCGCCAAGTGGCGATCAAGGTGTTGCGTTCGGACCTTGCCGCGACACTCGGGCCCGATCGCTTCATGCAGGAAATCGAGATCGCCGCCCGGCTGCAGCACCCACATATCCTCGGCGTGTTCGATTCGGGTAGCGCCGACGGCTTCCTCTATTATGTCATGCCCTACGTCGAAGGAGAGTCACTGCGTGAGCGGCTGACTCGCCAGGGCGAGCTGCCAATCCACGAAGCAGTGCGATTGCTCTCCGAGATTGCCGATGCGCTCGGTCATGCGCACAGTCGAGGCGTGGTCCATCGCGACATCAAGCCCGAAAACGTGATGCTCTCCGGCCGCCATGCACTGGTGATGGATTTCGGCGTAGCGAAAGCGGTGAACGAGGCGAGCGGGAAGAACAAGCTCACCACCCTTGGCGTGGCACTCGGCACACCGGCGTACATGGCGCCGGAACAGGCCAGCGCCGATCCGCACCTCGATCACCGCGTCGATATCTATGCCCTTGGAGTGGTGGGGTATGAACTCCTTGCCGGTCGTCCGCCGTTCACCGGCGCGTCACCACAGCAGGTGCTCGCCGCGCACGTAATGCAGGCACCCGAACCGGTGAGTACGCATCGCCCGTCGCTCTCGCCTGCCCTGACCAATGTCATCATGAAGGCATTGGAGAAGCGTCCCGCCGATCGCTGGCAGACGGCTGAGGAGATGCTCACGCAGCTTGAGCCGCTGATGACGCCGAGCGGTGGCATGACGCCGACCGCAACACAGCCCATCCAGGGGGTGATCGGAACCCGTCGCTTTAGCGACATCAGCCGAGCCGCGGCTTTAGCCGCGGGCACCATCGTGATCGTCGCGATTGCCTGGGTCTTGCTGAATCGCCCGCCGGCGCCGGCGGTTCTGACCTCCAACACGCAGCTGACACGCGCCGCCGGCATGGAAGAATTCCCGACCATCTCGCCCGACGGCAAGTCCGTGGCGTACCTGGCCTTTGGGCCATCCGACAGTGCGCCCCACGTCGAGTTTCGCCGCACGGATGGCGGCGATGCGGTGCCGATCGCCGGCGGTCGGGCACCAGTCGGCTGGTCACCCAGTGGCGATCGATTGCTGATCCGGGGTCCGCGCGGGCTCGCCAGCCAACCCGCCCTCGGCGGGCAGGGAACGGTTATCGATGCGAAGGCCTTCTTCGCGTGCTGGTCGCCCGACGGCAAGGAGGTTGCCTACTTCGTGGCCGATTCGCTCTTTGTCGGAGCGCTCAACCAGGAGAAGCCTCGCTTCATCACGCGCGCGCACGAACCCCACTCCCCCGCCTGGTCACCTGACGGGAAGTGGATCGCATTCGTCTCGGGAAACGACCGGTATTTCACGTCCTACAACATTGCGCCGAGCAGCATCTGGCTGGTGCCAGCACAAGGAGGCGCGGCGACGCCGCTGACTCCGACCGACGGGATAAGCATGAGCCCGACCTGGGCGCCGGACAGCCGGCGCTTGCTCATGGTTTCCACGCTCGCCGGCGTGCGCGATGTCTACCAGCTCAACCTGACGAGCACAGGCCGCTCACGCGGGGCACCCGTGCGCATCACCACCGGACTGAATCCGTCGCTGATCTCGCTCTCCGCCGACGGGGGCGAGATGGCGTATTCAGTGGCGACCTACCACGCCAACATCTGGAAGACTCCGTTGCCGAAGACCGGGTCGGTCTCGACCGCGGGCGCGTTGCCGGTGACGAATGACCGGCAGACCATCGAGTCACTCGACATTTCGCGCGATGGCAAGTGGCTGGTCTTCGATTCCGACCGCGAGGGCGTGCAGCAGGTCTTCCGGATGCCGCTTGGCGGCGGCCCGGTGCAGCAGCTCACCCACGACTCGATTCCGTCCTTCAAGGCGGCGATCTCCCCCGACGGCCGGGAGGTGGCATATCACACCATTGCCAAGGGCCTCCGGCGAGTCTTCACGGTTTCGATCGACGGCGGGAAGCCAACCCAGATTTCTCCTGGAACCGCACCGGATGAGCGAAATGCCAGCTGGTCGCCCGATGGCCGTCGGATCGCGTGGCAGCTGCCGACCGCCACCAGCTGGCAGATACAGGTCGCGACTCGGGAGCCCCAAGGCCGATGGAGTCCGCCGACCACCGTCCCGTTCCGCAGCGGCAAACTCTCGCTCGGGTGGGCCGACCATGGCACGGCAATGATAGGTATCGACTCTACGTGGCACATTGGTGTTCAGCCAGTCGACGGCGGGGCGTTCCGGCCCTATGACGCTGCGACGGTGCGCGAGTTGTTCACCACGTGGAGCGGCGGCGTGGCGCTGTCGAGCGATGGCGGGACGGCGTACCTCGTCGGGCAGCGCGACGTCGCTGGTCAGCCGCATGCCACGATCGTTGCGCTCCGCCTCGCGGACGGGCAGTTGCGCGAGGTCCTGCGGTTCGATGAGCCGGCGCGGCCGCACAGCACCGCCTCGAATGGCATCGCGGACTTCGGCGGCTGGCTCTACTTCACGCTGAGTGATTTCCAGAGCGACATCTGGGTCGCGACCGTCAAGGGGCTGAAGAAATGATCGAGCGGCTCGCGGGTGCGACATTATCTTCCGGCATGCCGTCCGTACTCGACCGTGAACTGGCGCGCCTCCGCGCGTTGTCGGCCGCCGAGAAGGTGGCGGTGATGCAGTCACTCTGGCGACAGGCGTGGTCCCTGAAAGCGGCCGGGATCCGGGGCCATCATCCGGACTGGTCGCCTGAGCAGGTTGAAGCGGAAGTCCGGGAAATCTTTCGCCGTATCCCGTAATGACTGATCCCAGTCTCATCTCGCTGTTCGTTCGACCGCTCAACCTTCTTCGTATTCCCTATCTGGTCACCGGCGGTGTGGCATCGGTCGTCTACGGCGAACCGCGATTCACGCGCGATATCGATCTGGTGATCGCGCTCCAATCGCGAGATGCTGCACGTTTCGCGAACGCCTGGCCCGCCGCTGATTTCTACGTTCCGCCGATCGAGGTGATCGAGGAGGAGAGCCGGAGACCTTCTGCTGGGCATTTCAATGTGATTCATCACGATACGACGATGCGGGCCGACATCTATCTGCCCGGCGCCGACCCGCTCAACGCATGGGCGTTCGAACACCCTGTCGTGCGGCACATGGACGACGACGACGTGATCCTCGCGCCGATCGAAGCGGTGATACTGAGCAAACTTCGCTACTATCAGGTGGGCCAGTCAGATCGGCATCTTCGCGACATTCACCAGATGCTGCGAATCAGCGGAAGCATGCTGGATCGCCCCGAATTCGAGCGTTGGGCGGCCAAGCTCGGGGTCGAACGCGAATGGCAACTCGCGCAAGAGTATCACGAGCGATAAGAGGACACACGTGGAACCTGCCATGCAGCGTCTCGCCGCGGCCCTTTCCGACCGCTATCTAATCGCGCGGGAGCTCGGCGCCGGTGGCATGGCGACGGTCTATCTCGCCGAAGATCTCAAGCACCACCGCCGCGTGGCGATCAAGGTCCTCCGCCCGGAGCTGGCGGCGTCGCTCGGCCCTGAACGGTTCCTGCGCGAGATCGCGACCACCGCCAATCTCCGCCACCCCCACATCCTGCCACTCTACGATTCCGGCGAGGTGCTCGTCGAGCCGCCTGAGCGCGGCGACGGACCGCGCTCCTTCCTCTACTATGTGATGCCGTTCGTCGAGGGCGAATCGCTCCGCGACCGACTCAACCGCGAGAAGCAGCTGCCGCTCGACGATGCCGTGCGCATCGCGCGCGAAGTGGCCGATGCGCTGAGCTACGCCCATTCGCGCGGCGTGATCCACCGCGACATCAAGCCCGAGAACATCCTGCTTGAGAGCGGCCACGCCGTGGTGGCGGACTTCGGCATCGCCCGCGCCGTGGCGGCGGCAGGTGGCGAGCAGCTCACCGAAACCGGGATGGCGATCGGGACGCCAACGTACATGAGCCCGGAGCAGGCGGCGGGAGCGCGTGACCTGGATGGGCGCACCGACCTCTACGCCCTCGCCTGCGTGCTCTACGAGATGCTGGCGGGGCAGCCCCCGTTCACCGGGCCCACGACCGAGAGTATCGTGCGGCAGCATCTCACCGGCACGCCACCGCCGATCACCCAGTTTCGCCCGGCTGTGCCCGCCGAAGTCGCCGGGGCGCTGCAACGCGCGCTCGCCAAGACGCCGGCCGACCGATTCAACCCGGTAGCGCAGTTCGCCGACGCGCTCCAGCGCCCGACGACGATGACGCACCGGGTGGCACCGCGCCGATCGCGGCTGCTCGTGCCGGCGGCCGCATTGCTTGTGGTCGGTGCCATTGTCGCGCTGCTCCTCTTCCGCCGCGATCGCCGTGAGGCGCCGCTCCCGGTGGTGGGCCGCACCACTCAGGTGACGCGCGAGCCGGGGCTCGAACTGGACCCCGCGATCTCACGGGACGGCCAGCTGGTGGCGTACGCCGCGGGACCGGTGACGCGCATGCAGATTTTCGTGCGCCAGACGGCAGGTGGGCGCACCGTTCAGCTCACCACTGACTCGACCGGCAACCATCGCTGGCCACGCTGGTCCCCCGACGGGACCCGCATCGCCTACCAGACCAACGACGGTATCTACGTCATGCCGGCGCTCGGCGGCTCGCCTCGCCTCGTAACACCGCTCCCCGGCGGCAACCTCGATCTCCGCAACTGGTATACGCCGATCCTCGGCCTCAGCTGGTCGCCCGATGGGCGCCGCATCGCGTTTGCCGTTTCGTACGGTGCCGCGAGCATCTTCGTCGTCGATGCCAACGGTGGCGACGCCACCACACTCCCAGCGCCGCCCCAAGCGCATTCGCCGGCCTGGTCGCCCGACGGGCGGTACATCGCGGTCGTCTCCGGAAATCCAATATTCGTCTTCGGCGCCACCTACTTCGGCAACGCCGGGGCGACATCACTCTGGCGGATTCCAGTCATCGGCGGTCAGCCGGTACGCCTGACCGACGCCGCCAGCATGAACCTCAGCCCGCAGTGGGCTCCGGACGGGAGATCCATCCTGTTCATCTCCGACCGCGGCGGCAGCCGGGACATCTACCGGCTCCGCCTGCATGCCAACGGCACCCCGGCGGCAACGCCGGAGCGGCTCACCACCGGCCTCGACGCGCACTCGCTCACCCTCTCTCCGGGCGGAACGCATCTGGCCTACGCACGACTCCACTCCACCGCCAACATCTGGTCGCTGCCGGTGCCGCGGTCGCCGCCCGTCTCGGCCGACAACGCCGTGCCGGTCACCACCGGCGATCAGATCATCGAACGCGAGGATGTCACCCGCGATGGCAAATGGCTGGTCTTCGACTCCGACCGCAGTGGCAATTTCGACATTTACAAGATGCCGGCTGCCGGCGGCGAAGCCATCCAGCTCACCACCGATTCCACTGGCGACTTCAATCCCGCCTGGTCGCCCGATGCCCGGCAGATCGCCTATCACATCATGCGGAACGGCAAACGTGACGTCGTTACGATGAACGCCGATGGAACGAACCGGGTGCAGCGGACTGCCGGGACCGAGCAGGAACTCAATGCCAGCTGGTCGCGGTCGGCCGATGCGCTGGTGTTCGAGATCTTCCCGAACGGGAATGTGAGCGACGTCGTGTTCGGCATCATCCCGCTGCAACAGGGTGCGACCGTACGACGGCTCACGCTCGACCGCGCGGGTGACTTTCCGGCGTGGTCACCAACAACGGACCTCATCGCTTACCACGCCGCCGACGGCATCCGGATCGTCGACCAGGCGGGCGGTCCCTCCCGTCTGATCGCCGACAACACGGCCGATGGCAGCGAGGCGTACTATCCGGCATGGTCGCCCGACGGCGCGACCGTCTACTACCTCGCCCGTGGCTCAGCCGGATGGCTGATTCGCGCGGTCCCGAGCCGGGGTGGCGCCAGCCGGATACTGGTCCGGTTCGGGGATCGCGGCCCCCAGCCCACGCGATACGGGTTCCGCACCGATGGCCATACCTTCTACCTCACCATGGGATCCCACGAGAGTGATGTCTGGGTCGCGGAGCTCGGGTCGTGACGGGGGCGGCCGATCGCCTCACCACCGCCCTCGCCGACAAGTACCGCATCGAGCGCGAACTCGGTGCCGGTGGCATGGCGACGGTGTATCTCGCCGAGGATCTCAAACACGATCGCAAGATCGCGATCAAGGTGCTCCGCCCCGAACTCGCCGCCGTCATCGGCGCCGAGCGCTTCCTCAAGGAGATCA
>JANYLJ010000048.1 GCA_025357945.1 Gemmatimonadota bacterium | reverse complement strand
ATGGGCCCGACAGGAGTCGAACCTGCGACCTCTTGCGCCGGAGGCAAGCGCTCTATCCAACTGAGCTACGGACCCGTGTTGCGGCGGGAACTCTATCGCCTCACCATACCGTCGGCAAGCCTGCTGACTCGCCGCGCCAATCCGCTTCCCCCGGTGCCGCCTCGCCGCCTACGTTAGACCCGTGCCCCACCCCAGCGAAACGCCCACCCAATCGGAGCGATGACGTGACCATGGAAATCGGCATGTGCACGTTCGCCGAGGTCGGCACCGATCCGGTCACCGGACAGGTCACGACGGCGGCCCAGCGACTGCGCGATGTAATGGCTGAGGTCTCGCTGGTCGAGCAGGTGGGGCTCGATGTCTACGCGATCGGCGAGCATCATCGGCCGGACTTTGCAGTGTCGGCGCCCGCGGTGGTCCTCGCCGCCGCCGCCGAGCGCACCAGCCGCATTCGACTGACGAGTGCCGTCACGGTACTCAGTTCCGACGATCCGGTGCGCGTCTTCCAGGAGTTCGCCACCCTCGACCTGATCTCGTCGGGTCGCGCCGAGATCATGGCAGGACGAGGGTCGTTTACGGAATCGTTTCCGCTCTTCGGGCTTTCGCTGAACGACTACGACGAACTGTTCGCGGAAAAGCTCGATCTCCTGCTCACGTTGCGTGACAACGAACGGGTGACCTGGTCGGGTCGGCACCGTGCCGCACTCGACGATCTCGCCGTCTATCCGCGGCCATTCCAGGCGTCGCTGCCGATCTGGCTGGCGGTGGGTGGCACGCCACAATCGGTTGTGCGCGCGGCGACCCTCGGCCTGCCGCTCTCGCTGGCGATCATTGGCGGCGCACCCGAACGCTTCGTGTCGCTGATCGATCTCTATCGCGACACGGCACGTCGGGTCGGCCGCGATCCGGCCGCGCTCCCCGTCGGGATCAATTCACACACCTACATCGCCGACACGTCGCAGCGTGCCCGCGACGAGTTTTTCCCGGGCTACGCCGCAGCCATGACCAGGATCGGGCGCGAGCGCGGTTGGCCGCCGACCACTCGGGGGCAGTTCGAGGTGCTCTGTTCGCCGCGCGGGGCACTGCTCGTCGGAAGTCCGCAGGAAGTGATCGACAAGATTCTCTTTGAGCATGAGCTGTTTGCACACCAGCGATTTCTGGCGCAGCTGACGGTGGGCACGATGGCACATGCCAAGACGATGCACGCCATCGAGCTGCTCGGTACTGTGGTGGCACCCGCTGTGCGCCAGGCTTTGGGCCCAGGGTTGTCATCCCCTCGACAAGCTCGGGGCAGGCTCTGAGCGAAGGGTAGGACCCATGTTCAACCAGGACAAACCAGATGGCTACACGCCTCACACGATGTGTCGTTGCGCTCCTCTGCTCGAGCCCGCTCGCGGCGTCCGCCCAGCGATCGTTTCGCCCTGACACCGCTCGCCTGCAACGGCTCCTCGTCGCCGAGGACGCCCGGGGCACTGGCAGAGACAGCGTGGCTCCGCTGCTCGAAGGACTTGCGAGCAGCGACCCGATGCTGCGACGGGTCGCGGTGCGCGCTGTCGGGCGACTGCAGCGCCCCGACCTCGCGCGCCAATTGGCGGCCAGGCTCACCGATCCGCTCGCGGCGGTTCGCACCGAAGCCGGCAACGCCATCGCCCAGTCGGTCAATCGCGTGCGCCGGCTCGCCAGTGATTCGGGCCAGGCCGATGTGCGGTGGGCAGCCGGGGTGCTCGCCGGCGCGTTAGCTGCCGAACGGGACCCGGCCGTGGCGGACGCGCTCGCCGAAGCACTCGGTCGATTGCCGTTCGGCGATAGCGAGAGCGCACGGTCCGCCGAGCGCGCGATCCTCGCGCACGGCGGTACCGGTTTCGGTGCGGCGCACGGTCTCTACTGGCTGGCGGCGAATCGCGGCACGACCGGCGGACTCTCCGCAACGGCGATCACCCAGCTGTACCGCGCGGCACGCCCGCCGAGCGATGCCATCGTTCGCCGAGTGGCGATCCTTACCCTCGGCCTTGTGAACGGGCTCGACAGCGCCATCGTGTTTGCCGCGAGTAGTGATCCCGACGAACAGGTGCGGCGCCTGGCGCTTGCCGGTGCCCCGGCGCTCTCGCCGGCGGCGCGGGCGACGCTCGTCCGCGCAGCACTGGTCGATCGAAGCCCGATCGTGCGCATCGGGGCGATCGCGGCGGCGCGGGTGGGCGCACCGCGTCCGGACTGTGCCCCGATCGCCGCGGCGATCGGCGATCCCGATGCCTACGTGGCGCTCACCGCGATCGACGCGCTCGCATTGCCCTGCGCCGACTCGGCAGCGGCAGTCTCGGCGCTCCTCCAGATACTGGATCAGTCGCCGAATCCGGCCGTCGAACGCCGCGGGCAGGTACCAGCCCACGCACTGGTGGCCTTGGCCCGCATCGATCCGGCGCGTGCCAGGGGACCGCTGGCGTCGTTCGCCGGATCGGCACAATCGCCGCGCCGCGCGTACGCCGCACATGCCGCGGCGATGGTGGGCGACACGAGCCTGCTCCGCCGACTCGCACACGACGGCGACCACAACGTTCGCGAAGCGGCGATCGCCGGATTGTCGGCGTTGGCCAAACATGCGGCCGACACTCTTTTTATTGCCGGGTTGGCATCCCCTGGATACCAGGTCGTGCTCGCGTCGGCGAACGCGCTCACGGGTTCGCAGCATCCCGCCGCGTTGCCGGCGTTGCTCGATGCCTTCGATCGGTTGAGCGCCCAACGGCGCGAGAACGCTCGCGATCCACGCGTAGCGTTGCTCACGCGCATTGCGGAAATGGGCTCGAGCAGCAACGTCACGCGACTGCAGCGGTATCTCGTCGATTTCGACACGACGATCGCGACGGCCGTGGGCGGGATGCTGTCGAAGTGGACCGCGACAGCCGTCAGCGCCCAACCGATGCCACTGCCGATCCACCCCGAACCGTTGGCGCGCGTATTTCTCGCCCGGAACATCACGCTCAAGGTGACGATGGCCCGCGCAAGCGGCGGCGGGACGTTCACGATCCGGCTGTTCACAACGGAAGCGCCGGCGACAGCGGCGCGGATCATCCGACTGGCGCGCACCCACTACTATGACGGCCATACGTTCCAGCGCGTGGAACCGAACTTCGTGGTGCAGGGCGGTGGGCCCGATGCGTCGGAGTACGTGGGCGACGCCGCCTTCATGCGCGACGAACTCGCCTGGCACTCGCACTTCCGCGGCACGCTCGGCATTTCGAGTCGTGGCCGTGATACCGGCGATGCCCAGTGGTTCTTCAACCTCACCGACAACACCCGCCTCGACCATGAATACACCGTGTGGGGCAAGGTGACGACTGGCCTCAACGTGGTCGAGCAGATCCTTGAAGGTGACACGATCGCGCGGGTGGTGGTGGTGGGATCGGTTCCCTGAGGGTTGTCGGCCGCCGCGTCGCGCGCGCCGCCCCAGTGCGATAACTTCCCCGGCATCATGCCATTGGCCACCCCGGGCGCGGTGACGCGCGAACGCCACCAGGCGTAGCGTGCTGGTCCCCAAGCTGTTCACGTCGCTGCGCGGTTACACGCGCGCGCAACTCTTCGCCGACCTCAGCGCCGGCGTCATCGTCGGCATCGTGGCGCTGCCGCTCGCGATCGCGTTCGCGATCGCCAGCGGCGTCACGCCGGAGCGTGGCCTCTATACCGCGATCATCGCGGGTTTCCTGATCTCGGCGCTGGGTGGCTCGCGGGTGCAGATCGGCGGTCCGACCGGTGCGTTCGTCGTTATCGTCTACGGCATCGTCCAGCAGTACGGGCTCGATGGGTTGCTGCTCGCGAGCCTGATGGCCGGTGTCATGCTCATTGGCTTCGGCCTCGCCCGGCTCGGTGCGGCGATCAAGTTCATTCCGCATCCCGTAGTCGTTGGCTTCACCAGCGGAATCGCCGTCATCATTCTCTCGAGTCAGGTCAAGGACCTGCTCGGCCTCAGAATGGGCGAGGTCCCCGCGAATTTCGTGACGAAGTGGGCGGCGTACGGTAGCCATTTCACCGTGCTCAATCCGTGGGCCGTCGGCGTCGCGCTCCTGAGCCTCGTGGTCATCGTTCTCTGGCCCCGGGTGAGCCGGCGAATCCCCAGCCCGTTCGTCGCACTCCTGCTGACCACGGCGCTGGTCACCATCTTCAACCTGCCGGTCGACACGATCGGGAGCCGTTTCGGTGCGATCCATGCGGGCCTGCCGGCGCCGATGTTGCCGCATATCACCCTTGCCCGGGTGTCAGCGCTCGTCGGTCCGGCCTTTACGATCGCGATCCTCGCCGCCATCGAATCCCTCCTGTCGGCGGTGGTGGCCGACGGGATGATCGGCGGACGCCATCGGTCCAACATGGAGCTCGTTGCTCTGGGCGTCGCCAACATCGCCTCGCCGCTCTTCGGCGGCATTCCGGCGACCGGCGCCATTGCGCGTACCGCGACCAACGTCAAGAATGGCGGCCGGACCCCCGTGGCGGGAATGACCCACGCGCTGACACTGCTCCTGATCACCCTCTTCTTCGGTCGCTGGGCAGCGCTCATTCCGATGGCGACGCTCGCCGGGATCCTCGTGGTCGTCGCCTACCACATGAGCGAATGGCGCACCTTCAGGACACTCCTGAGTTCACCCCGCAGCGACATCCTCGTGCTGCTGGTCACCTTCCTGCTCACGGTGTTCATCGACCTCACCGTCGCGATCGAGGTCGGCATGGTGCTCGCCGCGTTTCTGTTCATGAAGCAGATGGCCGAAGTCACCAACGTGACGATGATCACCCGGGAACTCGCCGATGACAACGGCGCGAGTGATGACGACGCAGGTGGACTGCTCCGGCGCCAGGTCCCCCCAGGCGTGGAGGTTTACGAGATCGACGGGCCGTTCTTCTTTGGTGCAGCGGAGGCATTCAGGAATGCGCTGGGCCAGGTCGCCCGGAAGCCCCGCGTGCTCATCATACGCATGCGTCATGTACCAGCCATGGACGCCACCGGCCTGCACGTACTCGGCGCGCTGATCGATCAGGCGCGCCACGACCATGCGCGCGTGATCCTTGCTGAAGTGCACGCCCAGCCGATGGTGGTCCTGATGGAATCGGGGCTCATGGAGCGAGTGACCAACGCCACCCTGGCCGACTCGCTTGACGAGGCGCTCGCCATGGCGGGCGACGGCGTATCGTAGGTGATGTAGCGGCCAGGGTATTCGTCCGCTCCAACGCGCGACTTCAGTGCGACTTCGGCGCCACAACGGTAAAGGTGAACGCGCCTCTGAAGGCATGACCGTCATCGGCGGCGCCGTTCTTCCAGCGGACGATGTACTTGCCCGGCGCCAACGGCTTCGACACCGTCGCTTCGATGGTTTCCTTGTCGTCCGGCTTGGCGATGACGGTCAGCTTCATCGCGACCGTCGAATCCGCATTGAGCAGCGTGAAGCTGGAGATCGGCGGGGCCATCACGGCTTCCGTGAAGGTGATCGAAATTTTTACCGGCGAGGGAACGGTGGCGCCCGGGGCGGGGTTAGCCGACTTGAATCCGGCATGGAAGGTCGCGCCAGCGAGAACCCCGACCGCGCCAACGACGACGGCGAGCTTGAACATGATCATGGTGCTCCGACCAGAATGTGAGTCGCGCCGCCACGAGCGGTGCCTGCGGCTCAAGATATCACCCGGACCGGCATGGCGACCAGACTGTGACGACCGGGGCGTCGATCTCCCGGGCGGCGTTGGGTGCGGTGCTCGGCAAGTTCGCCTATCACGCCCTCGCGATCAGCGAACGGAAGACGCTGATCGCTGGCCAGGCTTGGGACTGCCAAGCGCGAAATCGCTGCTCGCGGGAAGCCCGCGTGTCCGGCGCGTTGGCGAGGCGCCCCAGGCCAGGCGAACTGCCGCGTCGCACGTCCGGCACGGAGCCGATTTATGCGCATTCGGTCCGGACTCGGTGAGCATCCGGTAAGCGAGGCTGGTGGGATCAGTGGTCGCGTTCGCGATGACTTCGGCGCGGATCTGCGCGAATTCACCGTCCGAGATCGTCTTGCCGGTGATGGCACATCGATATCGTGTACCATCCGGCACGATTAGCGTCGCGACATCTCGATCGAATGCATTGACGAGGTGAGTGGTCCATGCCGCCGCTGCCGTCTGCATACCGCCTCCGGGGCTGGATCGCACGATCGCCAGATGCGCTGGCGCCACGATTCGAGCTGGTGACGATGTCCGCCGGCACACGCGCACGCTGTCGCGGCAACGGCCCTCGCTCTCATGCCGTCGCCGGACCCTTTGGCTGGTGGTGACCAACCTCCGATCGGAAGCTGATGGCGAGCCGGTTCCACCCGTTGATCGCGTTCACGGCCATGGTCAGGTTCACCAGCTCCGCTTCGGTGAAGTGGTCGCGAACTTCAGTGTAGAGCGCGTCGGAGGGGGGTGCCGTGCCAATCCGGGTCACTGCTTCGGTCCACTCGAGCGCGGCCCGCTCGCGCCCGGAATAGCACGGCGATTCGCGCCACGCGCTCAGCAGATAGATTCGTTGCTCGGTTTCACCGGCGGCCCGCGCGTCTTTGGTGTGCATGTCCAGGCAATAGGCACACGCATTGACCTGCGACGCACGGATCTTGACCAGTTCGAGCAGCGGCTGCTCCAGTCCACATTCACGAACGTAGCGCTCGAACGCTGCCATGGCACGGAACGCTCCGGGTGCTGCCTGCGCGTAGTCCATTCGTTGCATCATGTTCCGATTCCGGTGCAGCCCGGCGCCGAGGCTCGACTCACAGTCGCAGGCCGCTTTGCTGATCGAACCAGTGGCACCCCTCGGGCAGGATCGAACACGCCATCACGCTCTTCAGTGGCGGCGAGACGCCGGCGTCCACGCGGAGCGTGATCAGGACGCTGCCGGCACGCACGGTGACGAGCGACTCATACCCCAGTGGTTCGACGCCCTCGACGACGGCGTCAAATCCGGGGTCGCCCGCCACTGGCCGAATCGCTTCAGGCCGGACCCCAAGCACGACCGGTCCGGCGGGGACACGCGCGGGGACCTGGTTCTCGGGGATGCGCATGGCGAGCCCGCCATCGACCAGCTCGAACCGGACACCATCGCCTCTGACGATGCGGCCCGGGACCTGATTCATGGGAGGGCTGCCGAGAAACCCGGCGACGAACAGGTTGGCCGGGCGATCGTAGATGTCGAGCGGACTGCCAATTTGCTGCACCCGCCCGTCGTTCATCACCACGATGCGATCGCCCAGCGTCATCGCCTCGACCTGATCGTGGGTGACGTAGAGCGTGGTGGTCCCGAGCCGGCGTCGAAGTGCCGCGAGCTCCCGACGCATCTGCACCCGGAGCTTGGCGTCGAGGTTGGAGAGCGGTTCGTCGAACAGGAACACCTCGGGCTGGCGCACGATCGCTCGGCCGAGAGCCACTCGCTGGCGCTGCCCGCCGGACAGCTGTTTCGGTTTCCGCTGGAGCAGTTCCTCAATGCCGAGCAGGCCGGCGACCTCGCGCACCCGGGTGTCGATATCCGGGCCGGACTGCTTCCGGAGCTTCAGCGCGAACGCGAGGTTGTCGCGGACGCTCATGTGGGGATAGAGCGCATAATTCTGGAAGACCATTGCGATGTCCCGGTCGCGCGCCGGCACGTCGTTGACAATCCGATCGCCAATCCGGATGGTGCCCTGGGATACCGATTCCAGGCCCGCCACCATCCGCAGCGTGGTGGTCTTGCCGCAGCCCGAGGGTCCCACCAGCACCAGGAATTCCCCCTGGCGCACTTCGAGGCTGACCTCGTGTACCGCGACGTGAACCGTGGCGCGGTCCCGGTATATTTTCTGGACGCCTTCGAGCGATACACTGGCCATCGAGATGCCCTTCCTTCATGTCTGAGACTATCCGCTTTCCCAAAGGCTTCCTGTGGGGCGCTGCGACATCCGCCTACCAGATCGAGGGGTCGCCGCTTGCCGACGGCGCCGGGCCGAGCATCTGGCACCGCTTCGTCCACGAGCCGGGCCGGATCGCCAACGGTGATACTGGCGACGTTGCCTGCGATCACTACCGACGTTACGCCGACGATGTGGTGCTGATGCGCGAGCTGGGCATCGGCGCCTATCGCTTCAGCGTGTCGTGGAGTCGCGTCCTGCCGTCCGGTCGTGGCTCGGTCAATCCCGGTGGCCTCGCCTTTTACGACCGCTTGGTGGACCGGCTGCTCGACCAGGGCATCGCGCCGTCCGTCACACTCTACCACTGGGACCTGCCCGCCGTCCTGGACGACGCGGGTGGCTGGCTCAATCGCGATATCGCCCGCTGGTTCGCCGACTACGCCAGCGTCGTGGTCAAAGCGCTGGGCGACCGGGTCCCGATGTGGGTCACCCTCAACGAGCCCGGGGTCGTGTCCGACGCCGGCTACCTGCACGGTGTCCACGCTCCCGGTCACCGGAGCATTGCCGAAACGCCGCAGGCGAGCCACAACCTGCTCCGTGCTCATGGCGCCGCGATGCAGGCGATCCGCGCCGAGGGCGGCCTGCAAGCGGGCCTGGTGGTAAACCTGGAACCGAAGTATCCCGCCTCGGACCATCCCGCCGATCTCGCTGCGACCCGACGTGCCGATGCCTACATGAACCGCCAATTCCTCGACCCGGTGTTGCTCGGTCGCTACCCCGAGGAATTGCCCCAGATCTTTGGCCAGGCGTGGCCGACGTTTCCTCAGGACGACTTCACCCTGATCCGGCAACCGCTCGATTTCCTAGGCGTCAACTATTACACCCGGAACGTCACCTGCGATGATCCCGCCGCACTGCCAGTGCGCGCCGGCCGAGTCCGGCAGGAAGGGAAGCTGCACACCACCCTCGACTGGGAAGTGTACCCTGCCGGGCTCACCGCGGTCCTGACCTGGATTCGTGATCGGTACGGTAACGTGCCGCTCTACGTCACTGAAAACGGCGCCGCGTTCGACGACACCGATCCCGACGATGTCGACCTGGTGAACGACCCGCTCCGGGTTGCCTATCTCCGCGATCATCTTCTGGCTGCCCACGACGCCATATGTCTGGGCGTCGACCTCCGCGGCTACTTCGTCTGGTCGCTCTTCGACAACTTCGAATGGAGCGCCGGTTTCGCCAAGACGTTCGGCCTGTACCGGGTCAATGTCGCCACGCAGCGCCGCACTCCCAAGGCCAGCGCTCGATTCTACGCCGAGGTCATCGGCTCCCTCGGCGGGGTGCTCGGCCGGTAGCCGGTGCCCACATCGGTGCCGAGATCGACCTCGACCCGGTGACTGGCGCCGTCACGCTTGAGCGCCACCAGCACGGCACCGTCGGCCACGCGCGCCTCGAGACCCGGCGCGCGCACCACGGTGGCCCCGCTCGTTCGGCGCACCACGAGTTCGTAGCGGGTCTTGCCGTCGGGAAGCCGGTACCACACCGAGAAGCCCGGCCAGTCCAGCGGAACGCACGGCCGGAGCACCAGGGTCCGGCCCGCGGATATTGTCAGCCCGAGAATTGATTCGAACGCGACCCGAAACAGCCACCCCGCCGATCCGGTGTACCAGCTCCAGCCGCCGCGCCCGGTATGCGGCGGCTCGCCGTACACGTCGGCCGCAACGACATATGGCTCGGCCTGGTAGACGGCGATGGCCTCGGCTGAACCACCGCGGGTGACCGGACTCAGCATCTCGAGCAACGCGGCGGCGCGCTCGCCGCAGCCGGCTTCGGCCAGTGCCCGCACTGCCCACAGCGCGGCGTGGGTGTATTGGCCACCGTTCTCCCGCACGCCGGGGAGATATCCCTTGATGTAGCCGGGGTCGTGCGGCGTCCGGTCGAACGGTGGCGTCAACAGGCGAATCAAGCCGGCGGGCTCGTCGACGAGATGCTGTTCCATCGCATCGAGGGCAACACCGGCGCGTTCGACGGTGGCTACGCCCGACATCACCGCCCACGCCTGAGCGATTGCGTCGATGCGGCATTCATCGCTTGCGGCCGAACCGAGCGGCGTCCCGTCATCATAGTAGGCGCGGCGGTACCACTCGCCATCCCAACCGGTGGTGTTGAGCGCGGCGTGAAGGCTGCGCATCCGCGCTTGGTAGCGGCTGACCCGCGCGGAATCTCCGCGTCCGATACACGTCGGGATGAATCGTTCGAGAATGGCGTAGAGGAAGAACCCCAGCCAGACGCTCTCCCCGCGGCCGAGTCGGCCGACGCGATTCATCCCGTCGTTCCAGTCGCCGGTGCCGATAAGGGGAAGGCCGTGCGCGCCGGCGCCGAGCGAACGATCCAGGGCGCGACAGCAGTGTTCGTACAGATCGGCGTGGGTCCCCGAGTCCTCGGGAGCGAGGAGCGCCTCATCTTCTCCTGCCAGCAGTTCCCGGGCGGTCAGGAATCGGGCCTCCTCGTCCAGTATCGAGGTGTCGCCGGTCGTGTCGACGAAATACTGGGTGACCAGCGGCAACCAGAGCAGGTCATCGGAGAATCTGGTGCGGATCCCCTTTCCCCCAGGCGGATGCCACCAGTGCAGCACGTCGCCCTCGACGAACTGGTTGGCGGCGTGGAGCAGGATCTGTCGCCGGGTCAGCTCGGGCCAGTGATAAACGAGCGCCGCAGTGTCCTGCAGCTGATCGCGATAACCGAAGGCGCCACCCGATTGGTACAGTGCCGAGCGCGCCCAGAGCCGACAGCTCAGGTTTTGATAACTGAGCCAGCCATTGATCATCAGATCGAGCGCCGGAGCCGGGGTTTCTACCCGCACCGCCGAGAGCAACTCGCGCCAGAATTCGCGCACCGCCGCGAATTCCGTCGCGACATCGGGGGCCGCCTCGAATCGTTCGCAGAGTGCCAACGCAGCATCCCGGTCGACGGCCTGGCCGAGAAGAATCGACCACTCGGCGGTTGCGCCCGGCGCGAGTGCTGTGGCGAGCCGGAACGCGGCGCAAGGGTCATGACCACCACCACAGCGCCGGTCGAGCGGGGTGGCCGAACCAAGTGCCGCGGGTGCGGCAGCATTGCCATACGCACCGAGGAATGCGGCGCGGTCGGCGGTGAATTCGTGTCCCGACGACGCCGGGCCGCTGACCGCGGCAAACGCCACGTGGCGGCCGAAATCGTCGCTCACTGGGTTAGTGGCAAGCAGCACCCGGCCATTGGCCGCTGATTCGGTGATGACCGATGGCGCTGTCGTGGCGCGCAGGCCACCCAGCACCCACTCGGCATAGTAGAACATCGACAGCGACCGCGGCGCGGAACTGCGGTTGGTGACGCGGAGCCGGACAATCTTGACGGGCGCGTCCTTGGCCATGAAGCAGAGAACGTCCTGCTCCAGCGATTGGCTGGTGTGACGCCACGAGGTATAGCCGAATCCGTGACGCGTTTCGTAGGCACCGGTGCCGGGGGCCGGCGCCGGTGTTGGCGACCAGAACAGGCCCGTGGCCTCGTCGCGCAGATAGAGCGCCTCGCCCACCGGGTCGGCGACCGGGTCATTGAACCACGGGGTCAGGCGGTTTTGGCGGCTGTTGCCATTCCAGGTGAATCCGAGACCACACTCCGACACGACACATCCGGCCGCTTCGTTGGCGATGACATTGGTCCAGGGAAGCGGCGGGCGGCGCAGTTCATCGACGGTGCGATCGAGGCGGACGACGTATTCGCTGCCGTCGGCGGAGAAGCCGCCATATCCGTTGAAGAAGCGGAGCGGTTCCAATGCGTCGGCGTTCGCCGCGACGCCCGGTGCGGGGTGGTGGCGACGGGCAGGAATCGCAAAGGGAATCTCGATCTCGGCGGGCGGGCGGGCCGCGGCGAAGACCGCATCGCCGGCCCCGCTGACCAGCGCGGCACTGAGGGCGGCCTCCACGGCATCCCGGTGCGTGCCGGCTGCGAGCACGGCGTCGAGCCGCACGGCGGCCCCCGGAGCCAAGCTGAAAATTCGGCGCAGGGAGAGGATTGGATCGAGCACGTTGCCGACGGTGCCGGAGAGCGGTCCCGCCGCGGCCAGCGCGACGGGATTGGCCAGCGTGCGGCCGCGGCCGATGAACCGCGCGCGATCTGTTTCCAATTCAGGCAAATCTGCGCGGTTGATATCGGGGAAGAAAAGCGCGTGGCCCATGAAGAGCAGCTCGTCCTCGGGGCTCCGGGGACGGCGGCGCGCCAGCACGGCGCCCAGCGGGGCGAGCAGTTCGGTCTGCACGAACAACTTGGAGAACGCCGGATGCCCCGCGTCGGCTGTCGCAGTGTTGAGGACGACTTCGGCGCAGGTGGTGAGTTCGAGCCGCCGAGTTCGACTGCCGAGATTGGTGACGGTGTAGCGCCGCCATTCGAGGTCGGCATCCAGCGCGACCGCAATTTCGGTTCGGACCTCGATCTCGTCGTCGCGCCGGACGATGGTCACCGTCCTCGGGACAGCGGTGACGCGGTAACAGTCGGGGGTCGATTGCACCGGCTCGTATCCGGCGGACCAGTAGCGAGCCGAGTCGACGTCGCGCAGGTAAGCGAAGAAGCCGTCGGCATCGCGGGTGGCGTCGGCCGACCAGCGCGTCAGCTGATAGTCGCCCAAGGCGGAATACCCCGAGCCCGCAGCAGTGACAAGGACGCGATAGTGGCCGTTGGTGAGCGGGTGACCGTCGGTCATGGTTCGAAGACGATGCTGGCGGGCGCAAAACGGAGCGTGACCGAGCCATCGGCAGCGGCGACCACAAGCTGCCCGTTTACCGTGATCCGGCGCGCTGGCGCGTTGCCGGGAGTATGGATGACGAGGCCGCCCGGCGGCACCCGAACGCCCGCTGCAATCCTGAGCGTGGTCGCGGTCCCGACGCGGACCGCCGTGTAAGAGAGCGGTCCCCACCACGTGCTGAGGCCGTTCACCGCCACACCGGGACCGGTCAACCACGCATCCGGGAGGCCTTGCCCGATCACCAGGGCGCTGTCGGCCTCCCGTTCGTACCCGAAGAGATCGGCCGCGGAGCGGAGAAAATCCGAACCGACCCAGGTGTGCGGCAGATCACCGACGAATTTAGGTGCCCGGCGGTCGTGCCAGACCACTTCAGGCCATTGATTCCACGCCACCGGCGCCTGATCGGCCAGGAAATCCGTGAGCATCGCCAGCGCGCGGTCTTTCCAGCCGAGCCGGAGCATTACCCCCACCGTCCGGAGCTCATAAGGGGTATATGCGTCCCAGGTACTGCCGCTGTCGCGACGAGCACTCGCGGTGGTCCAATAGCGTTCGAACGTGCGCTCGAGCGCCGCCCGGGGGAGACGCTGCAGTTCCTCCACCGGCGTCACGGCAATGGTGGTCGACGTCGGGTCGAGGTCGCCGAGGTCGGCGGCACCCGGGATGTAATCGATGTGCCGTTCCGCCATCACGGCCGCGATGGAGGCGTAGAGGTCGGTGGCGAATTCGTCGCGCATGGCCCCGATGCGTTCCGCGTCGGCGGTGTGTCCGAGCACGGTGGCCATTGCCGCGGCGTCCTTGAATCCGCGCAGCGCGAAGAAGTCGTCCCAGTACGAATGCATCGGCTTGGCTGAATACCCCTCGTGACTGATCGACGGCGGGAGCAGCCCGAAGTAGCGGCGGTTTGGTCCAGTCCGACATTCGCTGGTGCGATCGGTCTGCCTGAGGGAGTCCAGATAGCCCACCGCTCCGACAACGTGGGGCCACATCTGCGCCAGCAGGGGACGGTCGCCGGTGTGGCGGAAATATTCCATGACGAGGTAGATGAACTCGCCTTCGCTGTCGTGTTCCGGCACCGGGTCGGCGCCGCGCCGGTCAACGCAACAGGGAATCTTCCCGTTGGGATACTGGTAGCGAGCGTACCAGAGCAGGAAGTCGCGCACGGCATCAGCGTGTCCGAAACGGAGCAGTGCGGTCGAGGTGAGTGATCCATCGCGAATCCAGGAACGTTTGTACGAGCGGGAGCCGGGCTGGATGGCGGGGCCATCACGGTTGATCAGGATGTACGCCAGCGTGCTGGCGATGGTATTGGATACCCGGCTCCCTGCGGCGGGAAGCTGGATGGTGGCGCGATCGACGGCCGCCGCCCAGCTGCGGGCGGAGACGTCGAGTGCCCGATCCACCGCACCGGCGCTTCGTTCGGCCAGCAGTGGTGTGGGGCGGACACCAAGGGGGATTTCTACCGCGATGGTCGCTGAACTGTCGGGCGGAAGATCGAGTCGCCACGACAGTGCCCCCGAGGCAGCACCGAACGGATCATGGGTGCTACTGCGTGGCGGTACTGCTCCGCCGCGGAGATACGCCACGACGTCCCCCGCGGCAAACGGTACGGCGCCGAAGCCGTCGGCCGGCGTGATGGGGGCGACAGTACGCTCGCCGTTGATCACAACGCGGTGGCCATCCCAGTCGATCGAATCCACCCGGCTCACGCCGCCGGGCGTCCCGAGGAACTGCCATGGCGGGTTGACCTGGAAGGGCCGGAGTGCCAGGAAAAAGCTACCGCGCAGGGGAATCCGGCCGAGGTTGGTAACCCGGTAGCGGGCGACGACGCTCGACGCGGTGTCCGAACCGCGGGCAAAGGCGGTGATCGAGAGTGCCACACCGTCGGCGCGCCATGCTACCGATGGAATCGGCAGCCGTTGCTGTTCCAGGGACGCCGTGCGGGTAACGTCGTTCCAGGTAAGCAGGCGGCCGTTTGCCAGCAGAAACGGCTCCGCGCTGAACGACCCGGCGCCGGGCTCGAGGGCGCCGTCCTCGTTGAGCAGTGCTTCGTCGAAGCCGCCATCGACTCCCACGACGGTCCAGTCGGCGCGCCCGCCCACCAGATAGCGCGGGAAGCTGCCACGCCGAGCGTCGCGAGCCACGACGCCGAAGAACGCGTTGCGGGACGCCGACGATTCCAACGGCTCGATCCGCAGTTCCCGGAGGCCGAAGCCGAGAGGTCCCTCTGGCAGCGCGAGGTTGAAGCGAAGGAAGCGGGATTCGGTATCGGGGAGGTAGAAGTAGTCCCGTTCCCCGCGCCCCCGCGCCCGCCGATCAAGCGGGCGCCAGAGTTTGCCGTCGTCGGAGGCGAGGACCGAGTAGTTCCGCGCCGCGCGCCCCGGTTCCCAGGCGAGCGTGAGTCCACCGTACTCCCGCCGGCGCAGGAAGTCGATCGTGATGTTGGCGCGCGGCCCCGGCGCCCGCCAGCTGGTGGTGGTGTCGCGGTCGAGAAGTGCCGCAGCGGGATGGCCGGCGCGGCTGGTCGATGCGCGCACCAGCGGTGTCAGGTCGTAGCCGCCGGACTCGGTGCTGGGGATGAGGATCAGATCGTCGAACCAGACGCTCCCCTTGCCACCGCCGCGGCCTGCCGTGATGACGAGTTCGATTGCCGCGACGTGATCGAGCGCGGCACCACCGCTGGGTCCCCACGCAAAAGAGATCTGGCGGCGCCGGATGGTGATCTGGTGCCAGCCGCCATCGAAGACCCGGTCGCGCTCGGTGTACCACCAGACGTTCTCGCCGCTCTGGTCTACCAGCTTGAACTCGAGCGTGTTGCTTGGCGCCTCTCCGCGGATCCAGAACGAGAAGGCGTAGTTGCGTGGCAGGTCGATGGAAGTGGCCCGGCGCGCGATGGCGTAGCCGCCGCCGGAAAACGAAAAATCGAGCCGCAGGGCTCGGCCCCGGTGTCCCCGATCGCTGCGGAGCGCCATGGTGACGCCGTCGGCCGGATGGGCGGACCACGCGTCAAGTCGTTCGAAGTCGTCCACTATTCGCGGGGCGAGCGTGTCGGCCGGCGGGACCGTCAGCAGGACACTGAGCAAGAGTCCCGCAATCATCCCTTCACGCTCCCAGCCATGATGCCCTGGATGTAGTAGCGCTGCAGGAAGAGGAACGCGATGAAGACCGGCACCACCGTGACCACCGCGCCGGCCATCATGAGTTCGACGTCCTGGACGTGCTCGCCGGCGAGATTGGCGAGTGCGACGGGCAGGTTGTAGCGGGCGTCGTCACTCAGCACGATCAGCGGCCACATGAAATCGTTCCAGGCGCTCAGGAAGGTGAACACGCCGAGGGTTGCCAGCACCGGGCCGAGCGACGGCAGCACGATCGATCGGAAGACCCGGAACTCGCTGGCGCCGTCGAGCCGCGCGGCATCGAGGAGATCGTCGGGAATCGACAGCGCGTACTGGCGAACCAGGAAGATCCCGTAGATCGGCGCGAGCACCGGAATCATCGCGCCGAAGAGGGTATTGATGAGGCCCATTTCCCGGAGCAGGATGAACATCGGCAGCATGGCCACCTGGCCGGGGATGACCATGCCGGCCAGCAACGCGCGGAAGACCGACTGCCGCCCGCGGAAGCGGAGCTTGGCAAACGCATACCCCGCCATCCCCGTGATCAGCACCGCCATGACGGTGCCGCCGGTTGCGATGATCAGGCTGTTGAGGAAGTAGCGTCCCAGGTTCAGGGAGGTGAACAGGGCCCGGTAGTGCACCAGCGTGGGGCTGTGCGGCAGCAGCGGCGGCGGCGAGGTATTCGCCTCGCCCGAGTGCATCAGCGATGCCGACACCATCCAGAGCAGCGGGCTCGCGGCGAGGATCGCACCGACGACAAGCAGGGCATGCAGTCCGATGGTGCGCCCGCGGGCCTTCATGGCGCGGAGTGCCGTTGCAGGCGGAGTTGCACGAGTGTGCCGACCAAGGTGAGCAGGAAGAGTACCACCGCGATCGACGCGGAGAACCCGAGACGCCACCAGCGGAAGCCCTCCTCGTACATGAACAGCACCAGCGTCAGCGTGCTCTTGAGCGGCCCGCCCTGCGTCATGACGTAGGGCTCACTGAAGATCTGAAACGAAGCGATCATCGTCACCACGCCCACGAACACGAAGGTGGGCCCGAGCATGGGAAGTGTGACGTGACGGAAGCGGCGCCATGCCCCGGCCCCATCAAGTGCCGCTGCTTCGTACAGTTCCTCGGGGATGCTCTGCAGCCCGGCCAGGAACACCAGCATGTTGTAGCCAAAATTCTTCCAGACCGAGAGCAGGATCAGGGCGGGCATCGCCCAGTGCGGATTGCCCAGCCAGTCCACCGGGCCGATCCCGACCACGCCGAGTGCCGCGTTGAGCAGGCCGTACTGCGGGTGATAGATGTACCGCCACACCAACGCCATCGCCACAAGCGTGGTGACCCACGGGGCGAAGAACGCGCTCCGGAAGAACGGCTTGAAGCGCACCAGCTTCGCATTGACCAGGATGGCGGCAATGAGCGACACCGCCGCCGAGAGCGGCCCGCCCACCACCACGAAGTAGAGTGTGTTGCGCAGTGCGATCCAGAACTGGGGACTGGTGGCGAGGTCGTGGTAATTCTTGAGACCGACAACACGGGTGTTGCCGAGATTCGCGATCGAATAGATGTCGAAATCGGTGAAGGACAGGACGAACGCGCCGAGCACCGGGATCGCAAAGAAGACCCCGATCAGCAGCAGCGCCGGCGTGACGAACGCCCACCCCGCCCGCGATTCGGCGCGCGCGTCGGCGTCGATCAGTGGCTGACTCCGGCGCGGCGAGCCAGCAGGAATCGGCGTCGTTCCAGCAGCCGGTCGACGTCGGCATCAAGGGCGGCGAGCGCCGCCGCGGCAGATTGCTGACCTCGCACCGCGGCCTCGGTCCGGTCCATCACCTTGGTGGTGACCTGCTCCCATTCCGGAACCATCGGCGTCGGCACCGTCCGGCCCAGCTGGACCCGGAAGGCCGCAGCCTCGCGATCGGCGGCGAGCGCGGAATCGGCCCACGCCTCGCGGCGGGCGGGGAGATCGCCGGTGAGATGGTAGAAGCGGGCCTGCTGTTCCGGCCGGGCGAGGTACCGCACCAGTTCGAGCGCGAGCCGGGTCTGCTTCGAGGCCCGGAACACCACCAGCGAGGAGCCACCCGCCAGCGAGACACCCGAGGCGGCGCCGTCGGGACCCGGCAGCGGTGCGGTGCCCCAGGCATGCTGCAATTCGGGCGGCAGCCGGCTCCGGAACTCGCCGAGATTCCACGGCCCGCTGATGTACATCGCGAAAGTGCCGCGGCCAAATTCCTGGTAGAGGTTGGCGATTTCGGTGCTGCTCACCGGCGGAGCGAGCCCCTCACGATAGAGCGCGAGCAGGAAATCGAACGCCTGCGCGAAGGCGGGCTTCCGGAACACGCCGAATCCGTTCGCGTCAATCAGCGGGGACCCTTCCTGCAGGCCCAGAATCACCATCGGCGGCCACTCGTTCAACGGAACGTAGATGGCGTATTTCGAGGGGCCGACGACCCGCTTGATGGCGCGCATCGCCGCGAGCCAGCCGGCCCAGGTGTCGGGGACCGATTGATAGCCGGCTTGGGCGAGGATGTCCTTGCGGTAGAACAGCACCCGGGTGTCCACGTACCACGGGACGCCGAACAGCGTGTCGTTGACCCGGTTGGTGGCGAGGATGCCCGGGAAGT
The DNA here is from genome assembly GCA_025357945.1 of Gemmatimonadota bacterium. Lineage (GTDB taxonomy): Bacteria > Gemmatimonadota > Gemmatimonadetes > Gemmatimonadales > GWC2-71-9 > Palsa-1233. The sequence goes on along the minus strand of JANYLJ010000048.1, from coordinate 16,850 downwards.
AGCTGCTGTCGGGCGGTCCGTCGGATACCGGCGCCAACGCACCGAGCGTCACCATTTCGGGAATCCAGGTATTGCCGAGCTGCGCCACATCCGGCGTCGCCCGGCCGACGATGGCGGTGAGCAGCTTTTCATGCGCGGCAGTCCAGGGGATCTGCTGGACCCTGACCCGGACGCCGGGGTGCTCGCGCTCGAAGCCGCGGACCAGCTCCGGCACCACTTCGCCCTCGCGTCCAAAGGCCCAGAAGCGAAGCGTCGTGGTATCCTGACGGCTGGCGCAGCCGAGCATCGTGGCGAGTGCGAGCAGCGCTACCGCATTGCGGCGCGGATTCACGGCGCCTGATCCAGCCAGCCACCCCGGAATCCAGCACGGCGGAGTCCCTGTATGAGGTAGGGACTCTTCCTCATGTATTTCCAGACGAGTTCCGAGCGGTAGTTGGCGATCATCGCCACGATCGGCCCCTGGTCGATCCCGAGATAATCAAGGTCGAACCATCCCTTGCCGGCGATGAGGCGCCCGTGCTGCAGCGGCACATCCGGCCATACCCACGTCGGGTTGAAGGCATCGAGAAAACCATACTGGCCGAAGACGCCATCACCGTACCGCTCTCGTATCGCCACGAGCGCGGGGCCTACGATTTCCGGCGCGAACGCGATCGAACCCGCGGCCGCGGTGGGGGCGATGGTGCCGTCGTCCCGGATCTCGGTGTACGAAGCCCCGCGGGCCGCATAGGTGAAGAAGCGGCGGGCCCGGCCATTCACGTCATGGCTGACATCGGCCGGCCCGTCCGATGCGCTGAGGCCCCAGATGTCGGCGCCATACCCGTTCCACCCAGCGGGATTGGCGATGGCGTAACTGCGCTGACCGTAGGTGGCCCGGCGGGAATTCTCGGCGTAGTCGATACCCCGGCCGCGCATGTACGCATCGGCAATCCCGCGATAATCCACCCAGACCTGCGAGTAGTGATGTCCGAAGAGTGGTGCGAAGCCGACATGGGCCTGACCGTAGAAATCGCCCCAGGTGTAGGTCGACGTCCAAGCGTCCCACGCCTCGGCGGCGATCGGGTGGGTGGGTGAGCCGAGGGCGAGCAGATAGACCAGCATCGCCTCGTTCATCCCGCGCCAGTCAAGCGGGTGAAAGCCGCTCTCAGGGGACCAGCCCATTGTGACCAGCGGCGGGCGCGGCTGTGCCCAAGCCCAGTCGACGCGGCGATACAACGAATCGGCGTAGGCGCGGATCGCCGGGTCGAGCCCGCCGGCGCCATCGAAGTACTGCTGGCAGAAGAGCACACCGGCCAGCAGCAACGCGGTGTCCACGGTCGAGAGTTCAACCGTCTGATAGCGGACGCCGGAGACTGGATCGAGGAAGTGGTAGAAGAAACCCTGGTAGCCGCCGGTGCCGGCAGCCGCTGGCCCTTGGGGAAGTTGGTAGAAGAAGCGCAGCGTGGTGAGTACCCGTTCGGCCGCGGCGTCCCGACTGACGTAGCCCCGTTCCGCGCCAATCGGATAGGCGGTGAGCGCGAAGCCGACAGCGGCGATGCTGGAGAAGGAGAGCGTGGGCCAGCGATCCGGGGTGAGCCCGGTGCGATCGTCGGTGCGCTCCCAGAAGAACGCGAAGGTGCGCTGCTCCACCGTGTCGAGCAGCGCCTGCACCCGCGGCGTCGGCGGCAAGGGCGCCGTCGTCGCGACGGAGCCGTTGCACGCGACGATGGCGCCGAGGAGCAGGTTCAACGACGGGGCGAGGCGTCTCGCTGGTGCAGTCATGGTCGGATCGCCCCGGCAGTGGGATCGCCGCGGGGCACCGGATCGGTGCCCCGGGGCGAGCTGGATCAGTAGGTGTATTCCGCGCCGATCTGGAAGCGGCGGGCGTCGGAGACCACGCAGCCGGGCTGACCGAAACCCGGATTGGGCGATGCCGTCGTCCCCCGGTCACCGACGTTGTAGCACCCGAGGTTGTTCCGGTTGGTCGCGTTGAAAATGTCGAGGGTCACGCCGAGCGCGGACCGTCCGATGTTGGGGAAGTCCTTGCGAAGCCTGAGATCGACTCGCCGATACGGGAACGTGCCGGGCACGGTGAAGCCCCCGGGCTCGAAGGTATTCCCGGTGGTGCCGAAACCGCAGAAGCGCCCCGGGCAGCCGACATCCAGCTTGTACTGGCCCCCCAGTGTCAGGAGGCCGCTGAACTGGATGCCAAACAGGTACGGAACGTCGAGGATCCAGTTGGCCACGATGCGGTTCTTCTCGTCGTTGGACGAATGCTTCGGAATATTGAGCGCGTTGGGGAAGGAGAATTCGTCGCCCAGGCCGTCCGTTCCTTGCAGCGAGCGGACCGCGTAGGTGTAGGCCAGGCCGGCCCCCCAGCCGATCCCCTTGTTGGTCAAGCGCCGATAGGGGCGGTCAATTTGAATCTCCAGCGCATCGTACCAGGTCTTCGCATCGTTGGTGGAGTAGATGATGTTCTGGAATCCGTGCTGGCTGATGTCGAAGCTGGTGCAGCACGAGCCGTTCCGGTTGAGGCCGAAGTTGGCCCAGTTGAGCACCAGCTGGTCAACGCCCCGCACCGCCGCGTAGGTGGCCGCGACCGAGAAGTTCCCCAGCACGCGCCGAATGCCGGCATTCCACTGCTGCGACTTGGGCACCTTCGCGTTGTTGGCGATCAGCCAGGCCTCCGGCTTGCCTGCCGTATGAACCAGGGAGTCGAGCACCGCGTGATCGGTGGTGAGGAAGGTGTTGCTCCAGGCCACCTGTCCGGCCGTGGGCGCAACGCCGGGCGCGGCGAAGTTGATGAAGTAGGTCGGATGGGAGAGCTTGAGCAGCTCGTCCACCGACACGTCGAAGAGCGAGCGATCGTAATAGATGCCGAAACCGCCGAAGATGGTCGTCTTGCTCTGCTTGTCGAGCGCGAAGGAGAATCCGAGCCGGGGCTGAACGGCTCCGTAAAACGGCTTGCGGTTGGTCCCGGTGGAGAAATAGGTGGCCGGGTCGATCGGATTAATGAGCTGGCTGTTGTAGCGGGTGACGGTGTCAATCACGTTCTGGGGCGTCACGTAGGACGTGTTGAACATGTGGGACTCGAAATCCCAGCGCACGCCGAGGTTGAGCGTCAGTCGTGAGCTCGGACTCCAGTCGTCCTGTGCGTAGGCACCGATCTGATTGTTGCTGGTGTTGAGGTCCGAATTCCCGGTGCCGTACGCCAGCTGGTAGGGCGTCTGAAAATTGAAACCGCCGTCCGCGTGATAGAGGAATTTCGGCGTTTCGTCATTGCCCTTGTGGATGTTGTACTTCACGAAGTCAAAATTCGTACCGACCTTGATGACGTGTTCGCCGGCCGCATGGAAGCCGGTGTACGTGAGGTCATCCCGGAAGCCGAGCCGCTGCTGGATGTAGTTCTGGGTACTCGCGTTGCTGCCGATCAGGTTATCCGAGTTGTTGAACTGATAGTCCCGCAGGGGCTGTCCCGGCGTGTCGGGGCTCGGATTCCGCTGGAACCGCGAAAAATCCACCTTCGCTTCGTTGAACCATGCATCTCCGAATCGATTGTACTTGAGCTGCCCGATCGAGACGTTCTGGCGAAAGTTCACCGCCTCGCTGAAGGCGCACATCGCACCGGGGCAATTCACATTGGCAAAATCCCGGACGTCCGTTTCGGAACGGTTGCTGAAGCTCAACTCCGCCGAAGACTTCGGGTCGGCAGTGTAGCTCAGCTTGCCGAACACGAGCGACTCACGAAACGGCGATGCGAAATTGCCGTTGTACTGTAGGAGATTAACCGAATCGAGCGCCGGGAAGCCGCTCGGAATGTTCGCGAAGTTCACCAGGTTCGATCGGTTCTGGTAGTTGCCCTCGTAGGACCCGAAGAAGAAGAGCTTGTCCCGCTGGATTGGTCCGCCAGCGCTGAGTGACACCAGCGAACGGCTGTAGTCGGGCTGCTTGAAGGTGGTGACCGTTCCGTTCTTCTGGGCGATGCTGTCCGCCACGAACTTCGACCGAAGCTGGAAGGTGTCGAGCGACAGCAGGCCCTTATTTTGATAGCCGAACAGTGCGTTGCCGTGCCAGACGTTGGTCCCCGACTTCGTGGTTGCCGTGATGATGGCGCTGGACGACTTCTGATACTCGGCCTTGAAGTTCTGGCTAATGACCCGGTACTCCTGGATGGCGTTCCGGGGGAACGGATTTCCCTTGCTCGCGTCCTGGCCGGTGACGCCGCCGGCCGTGAGATCGTTCTTGAGGCTGGTCCCGTCGATGAAGATGTTGACTGCGTTCGCGGTCTGGCCGCCAGCAAGGAACGTCACCGACGCTCCACCGATGCGATCCTCAGTCACGGTCACGCCGGGGGCGAGCACCGCCAGGTCGAGGAAGTTGCGGCTCGTGGTCGGCAATTTGTCGATCTGGGCCGGGCTCACGTTCGTGGCCACCTCGGAGGTCCGGGTCTCGGCGTTGGGTGCCGCGACAACCGAGATTTCGGCGAGTTGCACTGTCCTCGTCTCCAGGGCGAAGTCCTGCACCACGGTGGCGCCGATCTGCACCACCACCTGGCGGGTCTGGGCTCCACTTCCGATGCGGCGAGCCGTCAATTCGTAGACCGCCGGGACGAGGCCGGGGAGGATGTAGGACCCATCCGGGCGACTCGTCGTCGTGCGAACCGCGCCGGTGGCGATGATCTTCGCGATGAGTTCTGCGTCGGCGGCCGGTTTGCCGTCGTTGGCGGTGACCGTCCCGCGGATGATTCCGGTGCTGGTCTGGGCGGACACCGGACCGACCGTCAACACGGCGAACAGTGCCACACCGATGGCCAGGAACCGGCTGAGGTGGTGCTGCAGTCCTCGATTCTTCATACGACCTCCCTCCAAGGTGAACTACGGGCAGCGCTCGGTCTGACTGGGGGCACGCTTTCGGCTTTTCGGGCGCCGCAGGACCTACGGACGACAAGGGTCGTCGCCGCGGTCTCGCGGGTGAACTCGCGGCGCGCCGGGTGCCCAAGCACCGAGAGCAGTGCCGCTACGGCGCGCTCCCCGAGCGCGCTGATATCCACGTGAACTGACGTAAGTGCGGGGTCGACGTAGCGCGCCATCGGGATGTCGTCGAATCCCCCGATGGCGATATCCTCAGGCACTCGCAGCCCGGCCTCGCGCAGGGCGAGCAGGGCGCCGATCGCCATGCCGTCGTTGGCGGCGAAAATCGCGGTCGGGCGCTCGGCGAGCTGGAGCAGCTGCCGGGCGCCCGCTTCGCCAGCCGCCTCGCTGAAGTCGCCGGCAACGACCAACTCGGCTGGCGAGGGAAGGCCCGCGTCGAGGAGAGCGGCACGATACCCGCGGAGGCGTTCGGCGGCGTCGAAGTTCCCCGCGGCGCCGGTCAGGATGGCGATTCGGTGGTGTCCCAGGCCGGCGAGGTGTCGGACCATGCTGTAGGCGCCATCATAATTCTCGATATTCAGGCTGTCGTGCGGCGTTTCGGAGGGCGGGCAGTTCAGCAGGACAACCGGGAACCCAGCCGGGAGGGTTCGCGTCGAAAGCTCCCGCGTGAACTCTGGGGACATCAGGACCAGCCCATCGACCCGGCCCCGCATGGCGCGGAGCGCCGCCTCGAGCGTCGGGCCGCTATGGCGGGCGCTGGAGACGATGCATTGAAATCCCGCCCGCTGGGCTGTCTGGTCGATGCCGCGCATCACTTCGGAGAAGAACTCGCCGTAAAGGTCGGGGAGCAGCACACCGATGGTGTGGGTCCGTCTGGTGATGAGACTGCGGGCCCCGCCGTGCGGGGTGTAATGCAGCCGGGCTGCAGCTTCTCGGACCCGGTCCCGGGTCTGGGGGGCCACCAGGTCGGTGCGGTTGAGTGCCCGGGAGGCCGTGGCGATGGAAACCGCGGCGTCACGAGCGACATCCTTGATAGTCACCGTCAATTCGACGCTTCCAGGTTCAGCGTAACGGACCGGATCGGGCACCCGCCCCACGAGAACGCGCGTGGCGAACGAGTTACCAGATGGAATGCAAACGTTTACGAGATGATGTAAACGTTTACAGTTTTCTGCTTTTGCGCAAGGGGGGCGATCGAGGTACCGGCGAGTGAAGCTTTCTTCATCACGCCATCATCGGGATTTCACTAACGGCGGCATACATATCACGGCGATCCTCTGGCAGAGTACCGCCCGATGGGCGACCCGACAGGGAGTGCAGCCGTGACGAACGGAGTACCCGAGCAGGCGCCGGCGGTTCTCGACGACGTGCTTTTCAGCCGCCGGCGGTTCCTGCGCTGGATCAGCGGCATTGGTGCCACGATCAGCGGCGTGCTGGTGGGGATTCCGGTGCTCCGTTCGTTTGTTTCGCCGGCGCTGGCCAAGGCGCAACCGGCGACCTGGATCAAGGTGGCGGAAGACATCGCGCTGCTCGACATCGCCGTGCCGATCCGGCTCGATTTTATCCAGAACCAGAGCGATGCCTGGGTCGAGTCCCGGACCCAGAACGCCGTGTGGCTCTACACCGAGGATGGCGCCAAGTTCAAGGCCTACAACGGGCATTGCACCCACCTCGGCTGCAGTTACTACTACGACAAGGAGCTGAAGACCTTCGCCTGCCCCTGCCATCGGGGCCAGTTCGACATCAAGACCGGCGCCGTGCTGGCGGGTCCACCACCCCGCCCGCTGGACGAACTGCAAGTGGAGATCCGCGACAGCGCCGTGTTCGTGAACTACCGCGACTTCCGGCTCGGCGTCTCCGAGCAGGTCGGGGTATAGCGTGGGCGCCATGCGACGCTGGATCGACGAACGGATCGACATCGCGTCGATTCGCGAAACGTTGGTCGACCGCAAGGTGCCCGGCGGGCTGACCTGGTGGCACACGCTCGGCAGCGCGACCTTGGCCGTGTTCACCGTGCAAGTGGTAACCGGGATCGTGCTGGGCATGTACTACGCCCCATCACCCGACCACGCCTACGACAGCATCCGCTATCTCGAACACAACGTGATGAGCGGCGCCCTGTTGCGCGGCGTGCACCATTGGGGCGCGTCGGCGATGGTGGTGCTGGTCCTGGCGCACATGATCCGCGTCTTCAGCATGGGCGCGTACAAGTACCCGCGCGAGCTCAACTGGGTGCTCGGGGTCGTGTTGCTGTTCATCGTGCTCGGGTTCAGTTTCACCGGCTATCTGCTGCCCTGGGACCAGAAGGCTTACTGGGCTACGCAGGTCGGCACCAACATTGCCGGTACCGCCCCGCTGATTGGCGGCGCCCTCGTCAAATTGTTACGCGGTGGCACTCAGCTCGGCGCGGCGACCCTGACGCGCTTCTATGCGCTGCACGTGCTGCTCTTCCCGGTTCTGCTCGGGTTCTTTGCGCTCTTGCATCTGGTGCAGGTGATCCGGCAGGGGATTGCGCCGCGAACCGCGGTGTTGGACGCCGAGCCGCCGCCGCGCACCGATGATCCGGCGTACGCCAGCTACTACCATGATCGCTACGCGCGTTCCAAGCGCGCCGGCGTCCGCTTCTGGCCCGACATCATCGCCAAGGACCTGGTAGTCGCGACGCTGGTGATCGTGGTGCTGGTGTTGCTGGCGCACTTCTCGGGCGCCGGCCTTGAGGCGCCCGCCGACCCGACCGACACCACCTACGTACCACTGCCCGAGTGGTACTTCCTGCCGTTCTTCCAGCTGCTCAAGCTGGTGCCGGGCTCGCTGGAAAGCGTGGTGGCGGTCGGCGTGCCCGCGGCCCTGGTGCTGGTGTTGCTGGCGCTGCCGTTCTTTGACCGGCGCAGCATGCGCTCGCTGCGTCACCGGCCTGCCGCGGCGATCACCATGGGCGTCACGCTGGCCGGCGTCGCATTGCTGCTGGGGGCCGCCTTCCGCAGCGAACCGCCGACCGCAGTGGCCACGGAGGTCGGTCGCCCGCTCAGCTCGATCGAGCGCGCCGGGCGCGCGATGTACAAGGCGCGTAACTGCGGCGCCTGTCACGCCCTGGGCGACCAGAAGCCCGACACCAGTGCCGACACGCCCAACGCTCCGGACCTGACCGAGGTCGGCCTGCGCCACTCGGCGGCCTGGATGCACAGCTTCATGGAAGACCCCGCCCGGTTTCACCCCAATTCCAAGATGCCGAGCGTCGGTCCGCCCAAGCTGACGCACGAAGAGATCGAGGAGATCACCCGGTACCTGGCGTCGTTGCGCGGGCCCAACTGGGCGACGGCCAAGCAGGAATTCTACGACACCTTCCCTGAACCCGTGAAACGAACGGAGAGGCCCTGATCATGCGCGGCATCGCAATCGGTTTATTCCTGATCGTCGCCGGCCTGGTACAGCGGTCGGCGGCGCAGACACCAGACGGCAAGACGCTGTACGAAGCGACCTGCAAGAAATGTCATGGCGTGCTGGGTACGCCGCCCAAGTCCATGAAAGAGCGATTTGCCAAGATCGCGACGTTCGACGCCGCGTTCATCGCCAAGCACACCGAGGACTCGATCGTGACGGTCCTGACCAAGGGCAAGGGCGACGACATGAAGCCCTTCAAGGGGAAACTGACGCCGGCCGAAATGGCGGCCGTTGCCAAGTATGTGCACGAGCTTGCGATCAGGCCGCGTTCGTAGCCGGACCGGCGTTGTTGAATTACGGGGCAGTCCGCACGCAGAACTGCTTCGCCACATACCTCGCTGGAGGCTGCAATGCGCAAGACGATACTATTGGGCGGACTGCTCGCGCTGGCCCTGTTCCTGTTCGGCCTTCCCGCAAAGACGGCGGCGATTCCCGCCTGGGCGCGGAAATACAACATGAACTGCAACGGCTGCCATTCGCCCGCGGTGCCCCGCCTCAACACTTTCGGATTCAAGTTCAAGTGGGCCGGCTACCGCCTGCCGGAAGAGATCGGCGAAAAACAGGAGGTAGCGAATGTCAGCGATTACATCGCCGCCCGCATGGCCGTGCAGTACGCCTACAACAAGACGGAAGGATCGCCGCCAACGACGAGCCAGTTCGAGCTCGACAACGCCACGCTCTGGGCCGGTGGTGCGATCGGAAAGCACTTCGGCGCGTTCCTCGAGTTTGCACATAACGAAGGCGGGACGGAGCTGGTCAACCACGTGAGCGGCGTCTGGGGCCAGGCGGAGAATTATGCCGGGTTCCGGGTTGGCCAGATGCACTGGTTGCTCGAAGGTGCGGTTGCGGGATTCGACCGGCCGACCGGCCTCGCCATGCCTACCCCGCTCGGAAACCAGCTCACATCCGCCCTCCCATTCGTGTTCGACAGCCCTCAGCTCGGCCTCGAAGCATTCTGGGTGAAGGGAAGGAACCGACTGTCAGCTGAGGTTCTCAATGGAGTGATGATCGCAGGGGCGGGTAATCGGGTCGCAAAGGACGTCGCGTTGATCGACCAGTTCATCTTCGACAAGCAAGGTTCAGGTTTCACCGCGGTCGCCTACCTCGGCCGCATCATAGGTGCCGATCCGATCGCGCCCACGCTCACATCGAAGTTCACCCGCCTGGCGATCACCGCGAACAAGATCTTCGGCCCCGCCGAACTCATGGCGGGCTATGCATATGCCAAGGACACTGACCTGCCGATCGCGGCTGGTTCGGCGTTCACGACGACGTCGGTGAAAGGAAACGGTTTCTGGCTGTACGGCGGGTATACGCTCCCGAAGAGCAGGATGACCTTGTTCGGCCGGTACGAAGTCGTGAACCCGAACTCCGGCGTAGCGGACCAGGGCAATACCAGGTTCGTGTTGGGGAGCGTGCTGCCGGTCGAGATGCCGGAGTATCTGCGATTCGCGCTCGAGTACACGCTCGATCAACCGAAGGGTCCGGGAAGCCTGAAGCAACATGGCCTCATCGGCCAGGTGATGATTGTGTTCTGATACGGCCACCCAGCGCGCTCCCGAGCTCGGAGCCGAAGCGGGAGTCACGGTGCTATGGCTTCACTGCGCCTCGGCTGACGGCCCAGACGTATGCCGTGACTTCGGCGAGTTCCGCATCATTGATTCCGCCCGGATGACTGATCATCACGGTATTCGGGACCCCGTTCCGGACGACTCGCATGATCATCGCCAGGCTGCCGTCGCCATTGCGCCATTTGTGCGCCCGGAGGGTCGGGGCGATGGCCGTTCCCTCGAGGTTCGGCCCATGGCAGGCGAAGCAGGTTCCTTCGCCGTGAAACAGGTGGCGCCCGGCGTCGATTGCCTTCAACCGAACCGCGACGCTGTCTCGAAATGCCTTGTTGGTGTCGGCCGGTTGTTGGGCCCCGAGCGCGGGTGCGATGAGCGCCCCGGCGAGCATCGATGCCGCCGCGAAATGTCGTATGCGTAAGCAGGATGAAAACGTCAAGCGATCCGCCATTCGAGCCTCCGGGTCGCTGGGGTAGGGAACGGCGCGTTACCCAAGGCGACTCTTTTCTTGGTCGCCAAATGTATACTATCCCTTTCCTGCCATCGTTTTCTCGTGGAGGAGGCTGCCGTGAATGCCACGCGCGCTGGCGTCGCCGGAATCGTTGCGACCGCGGCCGTCACCACGTTCTGGCTGGTGGAACCCTTCCTCGGTCTCCCCAGCTTGGCCGTCGGCAGCTTGCTCAGCAGCTTCCTGGCGGTCGCGACCGCCTACCTGCCGATCTGGCCCGCGGTCGGCTGGGCCATTCACGTCCTCGTTGGCGTCGGGTTGGCGGTGATCTACGCGGGATGGCTGGTCAATCGGTTGCCGGGCCCGCCACTCGTTCGCGGCATCCTGTACGGATGCGCCGTTTTCATCGTTGCGCAACTCACCTTCATGCCGCTGGTCGGCGCCGGCGCCTTCTCCCGCGGCGACCTGCTGCTGCTCGTCGGTAGCCTCGCGGGACACGTTATCTACGGTGGACTGGTTGGCCTTATCTACGGTGGAGGCGCAGCGTTCTTAATGCGGCCTTAATGGTTTCTTCATGGGCGGCGGTGCTTATTCATGGCAGTCACGCAGGTTGCAGGAAATTTCCCTTCCGTGCAGGCGTCTTCAGTCGCAGAGGTCCCCATGAAGGTATTCAGTCGCCTGCTGTATCTCGGGCTCCCGTCCCTGCTCCTGGTGCCCGCCCTCCGCGCCGACGGGCTCAACGACGCCGTGCGCCGGTATCTGCGAAATTACACTGCGAGCGTCCGGTCGCATGCGAGCATTCCCAGTTTTTCGCGACAGACTGGCCTCGCCTGCAGCGCCTGCCATACGGCCTTCCCGCACCTCACGCAGTTCGGCCGCCTGTTCAAGCTGAACGGCTACACGCTGACCGCGCTCCAGGTCGTCCGGGCTGGCGACAGCGGCAAGCGGGAATCGTTGAAGCTCGATCTCATTCCGCCGGTGTCGGCCATGGTGATGTCCTCGCTCACGCAGACGAGCAAGACGCTCCCGGGAACCCAGAACGGCAACGTGCAATTCCCGCAGCAGGTCAGCGTGTTCTTCGGTGAGGCGATTACGCCACGCATCGGCACATTTCTCCAGGTCACATACGACCCGGTGGCCGGGAGCATCGGGATGGACAATGCCGACATCCGATACGCGAACCGGACCACGTTTGGCTCCAAGTCCGTGATCTACGGAGTGACGCTGAACAACAACCCGACCGTGCAGGATGTCTGGAACACGGTACCGGCCTGGGGCTTTCCGTATGCCTCGTCCGCGGTGGCTCCGTCACCGGCCGCCGCAACCGTTCTCGACGGGCAGCTCGGCCAGCAGGTGGCTGGCCTCGGTGCCTACGGCTTCTGGGACAATCATCTCTACGGCGAGTTCAGCGTGTACCGGTCGGCGGTGCAGGGCGGCAATCCGCTGCCCGACTCGGCGTCCACGAATACGATCCACGGCGTCGCGCCCTACTGGCGAGCGTTCTGGCATCAGCAGCTTGGGCGCCAGGACCTGATGGTTGGCACGTTGGGGATGAGCACGTCGATGTTCCCGACCGGAATTATCGGTGCCCGGAACCGATTTACGGACGTTGGTTTCGATGCGCAGTACGAGGTACCTATCGGGGAAGGCAAGGGCGGTTTCACCGCCCACGCCCTGTATCTCCATGAAAAGCAGAAGCTCGACGCCGACGTCGCGTCCGGCGCAGCGGCCAACCTCAGCAACACGCTCAACACGTTCCGGATCAATGCGTCGATCTACACCCCGGCACGACTGGGTGTCACGTTGGGCTACTTCGCGACCTCCGGCACGACCGATCCGCTTCGCTATCCGACGGGCGCCGTCGGCGGCAGCGCAACCGGCAGTCCAAACAGCAACGGGCTCGTCTTCGAGTTGTCGGCGCTTCCCTGGCTCAACACGCGGTTCGAACTCCAGTACGTTCTCTATAACAAGTTCAATGGCGGCGGCACGAACTACGATGGATTTGGCCGGAATGCGAAGGACAACAACACGCTGTACCTGTTGAGCTGGGTCGTATTCTGACCGATCGTGTCCTGCCGCTTTCTCACGCAAGGGGAGGCGGCGGCCCCCGACAGTTCGTTTACCCGCGGTTGTGCTGCGCCACCTCACCCAATGCCTGGTCCACGACCGCCAGGAAGTTGCTGAGTCCTTCGGCCGTGTGGTCGCCCATGTGGCCGACCCGGACGGTGCGCGCTCGGCTCGAGCCGTAGCCTTCGCCGAGGGTATACCCCTTGGTGGATACCGCCGCGACAACCTCAGGGCCCTTGAGGTATTCCGGCAAGAGGACGGCCGTGACGGTCTCGGAGCGACAGTGCTCTCCAGCGAGAATCCCGAGCGCATGGCCACAGCGCGCCTTGGCGCCGGCCACCCACTCCGCCATGACTGCGGCCATGGCAGCATGGCGATCCCATCGTGCCGTCATTCCTTCCGCCCGGATGGTCTCGAGCTGAGCTTCGAGAGCGTACATGAGCGAGAGCGCCGGGGTGGCCGGCGTCTGGTTGCGCTCTGCGAAGCCCTGCAACTCAGCGATATCCAGATAGCGGCCCCGCGACGGATTCGTGGCCGCATGCCGCAGATAGCGCTCCGAGGCCACGGCGAACGCCAGCCCCGGTGGCAACGCCAGAGCCTTCTGCGAGCCGGTGAGCACAAAGTCGAGATCCCACTCGTCGAACATCAGCGGGATGCCACCGATGCCCGACACGCTGTCCACCAGGCCGAGCGCGCCATAGCGGCGAGCCAGGTCGGTCACCGCGCGGATATCGCTCCGGGCACCGGTGGAAGTCTCCGAGTGGACCACCAGCACCGCCGCGAACGGGCGCGCGGCCAGCGCGGCCTCGATCTGCTCCAGCGGCACGACCGCGCCGAGTGGTGCCTGGATGAGCTGCGTTTCACGGCCGCACGCTGCTGAGATATCGCCGAAACGCGTCGAGAAAGCCCCGTTGACGAGCGCCAGCACGGCTCCCGGGGGAGCACACCGTACCGCGCCTTCCATCATCCCCGTGGCTGACGACGTGCTCACGATCACCGTTCGAGACGTGCCGAATACCTCACGCAGTCCCACTTGCAGGGTGCCGAAGAGTGACTCGAACGCTTTGCTCCGGTGCGGTATCATCGGGCCGGTCATGGCGGCGAGGATCTCGGCACGGACTTCGGTTGGGCCGGGAACGAAGAAGCGTCCCGCAACTGCATTACTCATGGCAGCACAAGATCCAGGAGGTCGGCGAAGGAGCGGCACTCGTGCTGCGCGAGGTCTACCACGGATTGGCGATGAACGAAACCAGTGAACACGGCAAAGCCCTCGGTAACCGCACGCAACGCGGCATCAGTAACCCCATCCCCGACGGCCAGCCGGGGTTTGGGCAGCTCGATCGCTGTGACAATCTCGCACTTGCCCGCCGTTCGGCAGAGAGGCGAGGTCCGATCAAAATCAACGTAGCGGCCGTGGGAGTCCAGGACCACCGGGACGGCATGGACCTCCGTGTCGAGGAAACCCAGGTCACGGCTCAGTGGCAGGATGGCCTGGCGCAGCCCGCCGCTCACCAGATGGATCCTCACACCCGCGGCACGAAGGTTTCGGACCGTCCCGGCGGCTCCGGTTGCAATCGCGTCCCGGTATGCCTCAGCCAGCGCGGCGAGTTCCTCGGCACCGGGCCTGATCCGATCCAACCGCGTGGCATAGATGCTTTCCAGAGGGATCTCGCCTGCCATCACCCGGGCCGTGAGTTTGGCAAACTCCGCAGCCATCGCGTCGTCCCGGTGCTCCGCCAGCCAGTCCACGCCTTCGAGCCCGCACAACGTCGAATCGACATCGAGAATGACTGAGGCGTATCGCGGAAATTTCACGGCAGAACATTCGCCAGTGACGTCACGAACGACGAAAATCCACGGCCGTGGCGGAGCGCACATCGGGGAGATCGAGGAGTGCCCGGCGCAGGCTCTCATCGACGGTGCCGTCCACCGCAATCGCGGCGAGCGCGTCACCGCCCTGGATGAGGCGAGCCTGATGGTACTCCGCGATGTTGACGTTGGCCGCGCCGAGCAGCGTACCGACGTGGCCGATGACGCCGGGTACGTCGCGGTTGGTGAGGATCACCAGGGTTTGCCGTGGTGCGACGTTGACCGAGAATGCGCCGATCTGGGTGAGGCGTGGGGTTTCGCCGAGCGGAGCGATACCGCCGACCGTTATCGTCTCCATCCCGCCGCCGACGACGACTTGAATGGCGTACGGATGGTCCTCGGCCAGTGCTTCGGCGAGGGCCAGTTCAATACCGCGAGCTTCAGCCAGTGCCCGTGCGCTGATCAGATTGAGGCGCTCGATCTCGACCACGTTCTCCATGACGCCGAGTGCGGCGGATGACAACAGGGCCCCGCTTGCGCCGGCAAGTTCTGACCCGACCCGGACCGTAATCCGCCGGGCGATCTGGACGCCGCGGTCTGCCAACAGTGCGCGGCCGATAGCGGTCGCCCGGCGGGCCAGCAGCAGTGCCGGCTGGAGTGCATCCCACGACAGATGGTCCACCGCTGCAAGGTTGATCGAGCGCGAGAGTTGGCCATGGAGGAGCAGGTCTCGCACCGCGACGCAGACGTCGACCGCGACATTGCGCTGGGCTTCCGCGGTCGCCGCGCCAATGTGCGGCGTGAGGACCACGTTGGGCATCCGGCGCAGGCGCGCGTCGGGCGGCAGCGGTTCAATCGCAAACGCATCCAGCACCGCACCGCGCAGGCCGCCAGCGAGGAGGGCCTCCTGCAGCGCCTCGTCCTGGACGATCCCGCCGCGGGCGAGGTTGGCCACGATCGCTCCCTTGGCGAGCAGCGTCAGCTCCCGGCGGCCAATCATGTCGCGCGTTTCCTCGGTCAGCGGCACATGCAGGGTCACGATACTCGCGCTGCGGAGGAGTTCATCGAGTGAGTCGGCGCGGGTGACCTGCAATGCCTGGAACCGCTCTGCCGGCAGGTAGGGATCGTAGGCGAGAACCGTCATACCGAAGGCCTTGGCACGGTGGGCCACTTCGCTGCCGATCCGCCCCAGGCCGACGATGCCGAGCGTGCGCCCGAAGAGTTCACTACCGAGGAATTCGCTCCGGTCCCAGCGGCCAGCCTGCATCGACATCGCGGCGCTGGGGATGTGGCGTAGCAGCGACAGGAGGCT
Source organism: Gemmatimonadota bacterium (assembly GCA_025357945.1). Classification (GTDB taxonomy): domain Bacteria; phylum Gemmatimonadota; class Gemmatimonadetes; order Gemmatimonadales; family GWC2-71-9; genus Palsa-1233. The sequence goes on along the minus strand of JANYLJ010000048.1, from coordinate 1,358 downwards.
GCCGAAAAAGAGTTCCGCCACGGCGACGGTATTGCCAGCGGGCGCGTTGACCACTGCCACGCCAAGCCGGGTGGCCTCGGGCAGCGCAATGTTGTCGACGCCGACGCCGGCCCGACCGACCACCCGAAGTTTGCGGCCACGCGTGAGCAGCTCCGCTGTGATGCGCGTGGCGCTGCGTCCCACCAGGGCGTCGTAATGCTCGATTCGTGCAAGCAACTCGGCCGGCGGGAGCGTCGGCACCACCTCGACCGTGAGGCTCGGCTCAGCGGCAAGCACGGCAACGCCCTCGGGATCGATGTCATCCGTCATGAGGATTCGCAGCGTGCCGCCGGTGGGCTGTGGCAAAGTGGTTACGGAAGACGAGGAGAATTCGGTCATGGCCGTGCCGACGGGTAAGGGTAGAAGCGCGACACAATCATAAATGACCGACCGCCGACGGCGGGGCGGGAAGCTGTGCAGGCCGGTGTCCAGCGCCAGCGCTCGGCCGGTTGGGCGGCAGCGACGAACCGCCTGTGCAAGTTGGCAAGGACGCTTCGTCGTCAGCATTGATGCTACGCTCCCTACCAGTGACGCTTTCTCCGCAATCTTGCGCGTTGCCCCGTCTCTTCTTGCAGGTGGGTTCATGATGAAACATTCGACGTCTATTCTTGGTCGCGCCCGGCTCACCGCGCGACTCGCTGTCATGGTCCCGCTCAGTGTGCTGCTGCTCGCGTCGTGCGAACACAGCGGGCCCACCGGACCGCGTCCGTTGGCGATCATCACCGTCACACCCAACCCCAACACCATGGCGGTCGGTGCCACTCAGCAATTCGTTGCCACGGCCAGGACGTCGATGGTAATGTCGTTCCAATATCGCCGGCGCCCACTTGGTCCGTAGTGGCGGGTGGCGGAACCATCAGCGGCGCTGGCCTATTCACCGCCGGCGTGTCGACGGGAACATTCGCCAACACGATCCAGGCGACCAGTGGCGGTGTCTCGGGCTTTGCTTCGGTATCAGTTACTGCGGGTACGCTCGCGAGCATCAGCGTCGCGCCCAACCCAGTCTCCCTCGCGACCGGTGCCAACGTCCAATTTGCGGCCACGGGCCGGGACGCCAACGGCAATATCGTTCCCATATCGCCCACTTGGTCTGTGGTAAACGGCGGTGGCAGCATCAACAGCAGCTCGGGCCTGTTTACCGCGGGTGCGTCGGCCGGGGCGTTCTCCCAGACGATCAAGGCCACCAGCGGTAGTGTTTCGGGCTTCGCTTCCGTGACGGTCGTTGCCGCAGCAGGTGCGTTGGCGAGCATCACCATTACTCCCAACCCGGTCAGCTTGGTGGCCAATGCCACCCAGCAATTCACCGCGTCGGGCCAGGA
>JANYLJ010000035.1 GCA_025357945.1 Gemmatimonadota bacterium | reverse complement strand
AGAGTTCACATCGACGGCGCGGTTTGGCACCTCGATGTCGGCTTGTCACATCCTGGGGCTGGAGAAGGTCCCAAGGGTCCGGCTGTTCGCCGGTTAAAGTGGCACATGAGCTGGGTTCAGAACGTCGTGAGACAGTTCGGTCTGTATCCGTCGTGGGCGTGGGAGTGTTGAGGGACGTCGTCCTTAGTACGAGAGGACCGGGACGAAGCGACCGCTCGTGTACGGGCTATCCCGCCAGGGGTATCGCCCGGTAGCGATGTCGCGCGCAGATAACCGCTGAAAGCATCTAAGTGGGAAACTGTTCCCAAGATGAACACTCCTGGATCTTAAGATCCCTGAAGGGCCCTGGGAGACTACCAGGTTGATAGGCGGCAGATGCAAGGCGTACAAGCGCTTCAGTCGAGCCGTACTAATCGCCCGTGAAGTTTGATCTCTCCCCATTTTCTAGTGGTTTTCGGTGCCTTCCCAGGCACAACATCCCTCCCTTCTGTTGTTCAATAGCCAAGATATGGCTGGCGACCAGCGCGCAGGGGCCACACCCGTTCCCATTCCGAACACGGTAGTTAAGCCCTGTAGCGCCGATGGTACTGCGACTGCGAGGTCGTGGGAGAGTAGGCCGTCGTCAGCCTCCCCATCGAAACCCGGCCATCACGCGAGTGGTGGCCGGGTTTCGTGTGTCTCCGCCAGTGCGTCCGTGACGGCGAAGCGCACGCCGTCGCTATGTTCCGCGCATGAACTCCGCCAGCGTCCCGAACCTGCTCCTGGTGAACCTTGGTACGCCCGAAGCGGCAACACCCGCGGCGGTCCGTGCCTTTCTCCAGGAGTTCCTCGCGGATCCCGCGGTGGTCGACCTGCCGCGCCTGCTCTGGCTGCCGATTCTCCATGGCATCGTGCTGCGCCGCCGACCCGAACGTGTCGCCCACCAGTATGCCTCGATCTGGACCACGTCCGGTTCGCCGCTGCGCGTCGCCACCGAACGGATCACCGCCGACGCGGATGTGCTCGCGGCAGGCCGCTGTCGCGTGAGTCGCGCCTACCGTTACGGCGAGCCGTCGATCGACGCGGCGATTCACCGGATCGCCAGCGAGTCGAGCGGGCCGATCGTCGTTGTGCCGCTCTTTCCCCAGCGGACCGACGCGACGACCGGCACAGTGTTCCGGCGCGCCCGCGAGGCCGCCGCGCGGGCCGGCGCCGCAAGCCGCCTCGTCGAACGGGTGATCCCGGCCGACGATCCCGGCTACATCCAAGCGCTGGCACACCAGTGGCACGACGCCCTCAGCGCCGCGCCACACCAGCCCGATCATGTCGTCGTGTCGTTCCATGGCCTGCCGATCCGCTACGACAAGCGCGAGGGGCGGATGTACACCGGCGACTGTGCGTTGACGACCGCGGCGTTCCTGCGCGCCATCAACTGGCCGCGTGAGCGGACGACGCTCGCGTTCCAGTCGAAGTTCGGTCCGGAGCCCTGGCTCAAGCCGGCGACCGCTGACGTGCTGGCCCGCCTGCCCGGTCCGGACGTGCGTCACGTTGCGGTGATCACGCCCGGGTTCGTTACCGAGGGACTCGAGACGCTCGAGGAAATCGCCATCCGCGGCCGGGAAACCTTTGTGGCGGCCGGCGGCGAGTCGCTGCTCTATGTCCGCGCCGTGGAGCACGATCCGGCGTTTCTTCAGGCGCTGGTGGCACTGGCGAGTGGCTGAGCCGAGGGACCGTCGCTCGGCGTCGGTGCCCATGACACAACCATGACACGCGCGCGCAGCGTCGTAGTAAGATGAGGTATGCACCGTATCGGGGTCGTCGGGGTTTCGTGGCGACAGGGTCCGCCTGACGCGCTCGCCGCGTTCACGATTCCGCGCGAAGAGCGGGCCGAACGGCTGCCGCAACTGGCCAGCACCGTCGGGGTGAACGAACTGGTGTACCTGGCGACCTGCAATCGCGTCGAGGTCGCCTTCGCGACCGACGCATCCATTCCCATAACGGTGGTCCGGCGCCGCGTCTTTGCGGCGCTCGCCGGCCGCGAACCGCGCGCCGGGGAGGCCGAACACACGCTGCGCGTGTGGCAGGGTGAAGGCGCCGCGGAACATCTGTTTCTGGTCGCAGCCGGGCTCGATTCTGCGCAGGTTGGCGAGGCCGAAGTCGCCGGACAGGTGCGCCAAGCGGTCGAGCAATCCCGGACACTCGGATTGCTTTCGCGCCGCCTCGAACGCGTCTTCGGTGCGGCCCTCAAGGTCGCCAGGCGCGTTCGGCCGGTCACCGCTGCACGCACCGGGCGCGTCTCGCTGGCGGACATCGCCTTGCGCCATGTGTTCGAGCGCCTCGCGCGTACACCGGGTCGCGTGGCGCTGGTCGGCGTCTCGCCCATGACCGAGCGATGCGCTCATGCGTTGACGGCGCATGGCGTCGGCGTGGTAATCGTCAACCGCACCGTGGAACGGGCCGAGGCGCTCGCCGCCAGCTGTGGCGGCGAGAGCATGTCCCTGGACGCATTTCGGAGCCAGCCGCCGGGTATCGAAGCGCTGATCGTCTCGACGGGATCGCGCGAGCCGGTGCTGGTACGCGGCGAGCTCGAGCGCGTTGCCGCGCGCTCGCCGTCGGGCGACTCGCCTCTCGTAATCGACCTCGCGCTGCCGCCGAATGTGACACCGGAGGACGCGGCCGCAGCCGACGTCCCGCGGCTTGGCATGCACGACATCACCGAGGAAGCTGCCCTTGACCGCGAGCGGTTGTTGCTCGAAGTCGCCGACGCGCGCGCGATCGTCGACGCCGCGCTGACCGACTTGCGGCGCCAGGCGGCCGAGCGCCTGGTCGGGCCATTGATCGCGCAGTTGCGGCTTCGGTACCGGCACACGGCGCTGGAAGGGATCGAGCGGTTGTTCGACCGCGAACTGGTGGGGCTGGGCGAGTCGGAACGCGAAGCGATCCGGCGCTGGGCCGAGACACTGGCACGACGATTCGCACACGTGCCTTCGGTCGGCCTCCGCGATCTCGCGTTTCAGGTTGGTCCGACTGCCGTCGAAGCGTTTTTTGCGAGCGCCGAACCGGAACTCGCGCTCGACCTGCGCACCGCCGCTGATCGCTCAGACGCGGGACTCTTCGGCGGGCTCGAGGACGCATGAACCTGCGCATCGGGACGCGGGGATCGGCGCTGGCTCGGGCGCAGGCGAACGATGTCGCGCGCCGCCTCGAGGCGGCGGGCCACACCACCGAGATCGTGATCATCACGACGCTGGGCGACCAGGCAACCGACCGGGCGTTCACCGATGTCGGCGCGTTCGGCATCTTCGTGCGAGAAATCGAAGCCGCGCTCATCACGGGCCGGGTGGACGTTGCCGTGCACTCGTACAAGGACCTGCCGTCGCAAAGTCCGGCGGAACTCGTGATCGCTGCCGTCCCCGAGCGCCTCGACGCAGCCGACGTGCTGCTGGTCCGCGACGACGTGTCGGACCCGGGACGCGGCCCGCTCCCATTGCGCCGTGGTGCCCGCGTCGGGACGTCTGCCGCACGACGCAAAGCGTGGTTGCGCGCGCTGCGACCGGATCTTGCCGTCGAACTGCTCCGCGGCAACGTTCCGACGCGAGTCCGGGCACTGGCCGAGGGCCGGTTCGACGCGATCGTGCTGGCCGCCGCCGGACTGGCGCGACTCGAACGTGCACCTGGTAACGATCGCCTGGTTCTCCCGCATGGCATCGTGTGCGTTCGGCTGGATCCAGCGCTTTTTGTTCCCGCACCAGCGCAGGGCGCGATCGCACTGCAGGTTCGCCGTGGCGCCATCGCCGTGCACGCCGCCGTTGCAGGCGTCGATGACCCGACGACTTCCAGGGCGCTCCTGGCAGAACGCGCCGCGTTGCGACTCGCCGAGGGCGGCTGCACGCTGCCCTTCGGCGCGTGGTGCCGGAAGAATCCGGACGGCACGCTGACGTTGCTCGCGGCGCTTGGCCGCGATGATGGCACTATTGTTCGCGCCCAGTCCACGAATGGCGAGCCGGAGACACTTGCCGCGGCAGTGTGGAACGAGCTGATGACAGCGTCAGATCCATGTGAACACAACGACAACGCCACGTGTCCGCGCGGGGCTGACGTGGTTCGGTCAGCGGGAGCGATGCCCGAATGATCCGGCGCAAACTCGCCGGTCGCCGAATCCTCGTGACGCGTGCGGCGGACGATGCGGCACGTTGGGCGGCGCGGTTGACGGCAGTTGGTGCGCAGCCGCTCACGCTGCCGTGTCTCGTGTGCGAGCCGATCGGCGACGAGGCGACGGTGCACCGGCTCCGTGATGCGATCGCCGCGGCGGATTGGCTGCTGCTCACGTCGGCACGCGGCGCCCAGGCGGTGGCGCAGCTGCTCCGGGGCGTGACGCCCTTGCCGGTTGGCTTGAGAATCGCGGCGGTTGGCCCGGCGTCCGCGCGCGCCGCGACCACGCACCTCGGTCGAGTCGACCTCGTTGCCCGCGAGAACACCGCCCTTGGACTCGCCGGTCAACTCGCGGCCGCGCTTCGGGAACCTGCGTCAACGGGGCAGGTTCGCGCCGTGATTGCAGCCGCCGCGACCGGCAGCGATGATGCTGCCGCCCTGCTCAGCGCCGCCGGATTGGCCGTGACGCAGGTCGCCGTCTACCGAACCGTCCCCGCACCAGCGGCCAGGACCAAGCGCGATCTTGCCGCGGATGGCGTCGAGATTGTACTGCTTGCGTCGCCGTCAGCGGTCACCGGACTCCTGCGTCTTGCGGTTCTGCCCGCATCGGCCCGGGTCATTACGATTGGCCCGACCACATCGACGGCGGCGACCGCGGCGGGTCTGGTCGTCGCCGGCGAGGCCAAACGGCCCACCTTCGATGGCATCCTGGAGGCGATCGTCTGAGCGACCCAATTGTGGTGACGCCCGGCCGCGTGCGGCCCCGCCGGTTGCGGCGCGGCGGCGCACTTCGCGACCTCGTGGCCGAGACGTGGGTGCGTCCGCAGCAGCTGATCATGCCCCACTTCGTGCTGCCCGCCGCGCGCGGTGTCGATCCGATCGCTTCGATGCCCGGAGTCGCGCGTCTCGGCATCGATGACCTGGTGCGCGCGGTTGCGGCGGACCGCGAACTCGGTATCCGCACGGTGCTGCTCTTCGGTTCACCGGCGGCGGGCACCAAGGATCCGGAGGGCGCGTGCGCACACGACCCGGCGGGAACGGTGCCACGCGCGGTCCGCGCACTCAGGGATGCCATGGGCTCCGACATCGTCATCATTACCGATGTCTGCCTGTGCGCCTACACTGATCACGGTCACTGCGGTGTGATCGCCAACGCCCAAGTCGATAACGATCGTTCGTTGCGGCCGCTCGCGGAGATGGCCGTGGCGCACGCGGCGGCGGGTGTCGATTTCGTCGCGCCGTCGGACATGATGGACGGGCGCGTCGCCGCCATTCGCGATGCCCTCGACGTGGCGGGGCACTCCGGTGTCGGGATCCTGTCGTATGCGGTGAAGTATGCCTCGGCGTATTACGGCCCGTTTCGCGACGCCGCCGACTCGGCGCCACAGCACGGTGATCGCCGGAGCTACCAGATGGACCCGCGCAACGCCGTCGAGGCGATCCGCGAGGCACGGCTGGACGAGGCCGAGGGCGCCGACATGCTCATGGTCAAGCCGGCGCTCGCCTATCTCGACATCATCCAGCGTGTCCGCGCGGCGACGACACTACCGCTCGCAGCGTACAACGTTTCGGGAGAATACGCGGCCGTGAAGGCCGCGGCGGCGCAGGGTTGGCTTGATGAAGCGGCGATCGTGCGCGAGAACCTCCAGGCGATGGTCCGCGCGGGCGCCGATGTGGTGATCACCTATCACGCTCGCGAAGCGCTGCGGGGGCGGTGGCTGTGAGCGCCGGGCCGGTTTCCGCGGCCTGGATGGCGCGCGCCGAACGGTGGCTGCCCGGCGGCGTGAGTTCGCCCGTGCGCGCCTTTCGCGCCGTCGGCGGCACCCCGCTCGTCATTCGTCGCGGGTCCGGCGCCGAGATCGAGGACGTCGACGGACGCCGATTCACGGACTTCGTTGGATCGTGGGGGCCGTTGATCCTCGGACATGCACATCCCGAAGTGGTGCATGCGATTACCGAGGCGGCGGGCCGCGGCACGACGTTCGGTGCCCCCGGCGAGATGGAAATCGAGCTCGCCGAGCGAATCGCGTCGGCCTATCCCGGCGGGGAGCAAGTGCGCTTCGTCTCGTCGGGCACCGAAGCGACGATGAGCGCGATCCGGCTCGCGCGCGGTGCGACCGGTCGCGATCGCATCGTCAAATTCTCCGGGTGTTACCACGGCCACGCCGACCACCTGCTCGTGGCGGCCGGCTCAGGTTTGGTGACCTTCGGACGGCCCTCATCGGCCGGCGTGCCAGCAGCGTTCGCCCGCGAAACGATCGTGCTGCCGTTGGACGACGAGGCGCGCCTGACCGAGCTGCTCCGCCGCGAGGGCGATCGCATCGCCGCGGTAATCATCGAGCCCGTGCCCGCGAACAATGGCCTGCTCATCCAGCGGCAGGAGTTTCTTGCGACCCTCCGCCGGGAGACCGAACGCGCCGGCACCCTGCTTATTTTCGACGAAGTGATCTCCGGTTTCAGGGTCGCGCGCGGCGGCGCGGCCGAGCTGCTCGGCATCACACCGGACCTCGCGACGTTCGGCAAGGTGATCGGTGGCGGTCTCCCGGTCGGTGCGTTCGGCGGCCGGCGTGATCTCATGCGCCACCTCGCACCCGATGGGCCGGTTTATCAGGCTGGCACACTCTCGGGCAACGCGCTGGCAATGGCGGCGGGCCTGGCGACGTTGACCGTGCTGGAACGCGATCGTGCCTGGGAGCGACTCGAGGCCACCGGTCGCTCGCTCGCCACACTGATCGAACCAGTACTCGCCGCATCGTCCTGCCCGGCGACACTGGTGCGACTGGGCTCGCTGTTCTGGTTTTCGCTGCAGCCGGGTCCGCCGCCTCGGTCGGCCGAAGCGATCGACCCCGAAGCTGCCGCACGATACCGTCCCATCTTCCACGCACTGCTCGATCATGGCGTCGCGATGGCACCGTCGGCGTACGAGGTCGGGTTCCTGTCGCTCGCGCATCAGGCCGTCCACCTCGAGCGGTTGCGTGACGCGCTCGCACTGGCGTTGCAACCGGCGGCAGTCCGGGCGGGATCGCCGTGAGCCGCCTGAAGTTCACCCGATTGCTGCAGGTCGGCTTTCTCGTCCTGCTGGGAGTTTGCACGGCGCAACTGACATATTGGCTGGCCGACGAGGTGGCGTACACGGCCGCGGTACGCACGCAACTGCGCGCCGCGTACGGAGCCGACGCCGAGGCGGCACAGGTGATGCTGAGAGAAGGCTCGCGGTGGAGCAAGCTGTCGGCTACCTATCCGGACCTGACGATCGGCCCTGATTCGATCATCGCCGTGAAACCCTCTGCGCTGGCGGCAATTGACGCCCAACGCTTCCACCGGCTGAATCGTTATGCGTGGGAGGGCGGGTTTTTCCTGACGGTCCTCCTGGCGGCGATGGCAGTGGTGTACCGTGCGCTGCGGGACGAGGCGGCGCTGCGCGCCCGGCAGGAACAGTTTCTCGACGCCGTGTCACACGAGTTGAAGAGCCCGCTTGCGAGTCTCCGGCTCTCAGCCGAGACGCTTGCGATGCGCGACCCGCCTCCCGAGCGACGCGCTGAGTTGATTCGCCGGATGCTCACGGACCTGCGTCGGCTCGAGCGCATGGACAACAATGTTCTCGAAGCCACCCGCCTCGAGTCGGGCGACGCGACCGATGTCGCCGCGCCCGTCGCGATTGCGACGGTGGTCGCAACGGTCGTGGACGAGTTGCACGAGATCGCGAATGACGTCGCCGTGACCATCACGATTGATGTGCCGGCGTCGCTCACGATCCACGCGGAGGAGGAACGGGTGCGGACCATTCTGCGCAACGTGTTGCACAATGCGGTCCGCGCAGCGTCAAGCGGCGGCCAGGTCACCGTCCGTGCGCTCGCCGCCGATGGCCGGGCGCGCCTGGAAGTACGCGACGACGGGATCGGCTTTCCGCCGGAGGCCGCGTCACGGCTATTCACCAAGTTCTACCGGATCGAAGGCAATGAGCCGGGGCGAATGGGTGGCACCGGTCTCGGGCTGTATCTCGTGCGGCGATGCGTCGAGCTGGACGGGGGAAGCGTGGCCGCCGCGAGTCCCGGCTCGGGCCAGGGAGCGACATTCACCGTGACATGGCCGATCGCGGCCAACGCCACCGCGTGAGCACCGCCTCGGGGAGGATACTGCTGGTCGAGGACGAGGTGAATCTCGCCCGCGGCATCCGGGAGAATCTCGAGGCCGAAGGTTACGTCGTGGAGGTCGTCGTCGACGGACAGACGGGACTCAACCGCATTCTCCAGGCCGAGTTCAGCCTCGCCATCCTCGACGTGATGCTCCCGCGCATGGACGGGTACACTGTTTGCCAGACAGCACGGCGCGAAGGCCGCGACACGCCGATCCTTTTTCTTACCGCGAAGGGCAGCGGTCAGGACCGTATTCGCGGGCTCGAAGCGGGAGCCGACGACTACCTGCCCAAGCCGTTCCAGTTACGGGAGCTGCTGCTCCGCGTCGCGGCGATCATCCGTCGGCGTACTCGATATGACGCGATGACCGCGCTGGAGCCGGTCGTTCGATTCGGTGACAATGAATTTGACTTCCGCAGCTTTCGCGGCCGCTCATGGGACGGCGCCGACCAGCTGCTCACCCAGAAGGAAGCCATGATCCTGAAGCTGCTGGCGGCGCGCGAGGGCCACGTGGTCTGGCGCGACGAGATCCTGGAGAAGGTGTGGGGCGACGATGTGCTGCCCTCGTCCCGGACCATTGACAACTTCGTCCTGCGCCTGCGCAAGCGATTCGAGCCCGATCCGGAACAACCGGTGCACTTCCACACCATTCGCGGCATCGGCTACCGCTTCACCACCGCCGCCGAGGTCGACCCATGAACGACCTGCTGTTGCGTTCGCTCCGGGGCGAGGCGACACCACGCCGCCCGGTCTGGATCATGCGCCAGGCCGGACGCTACCTCCCTGAGTACCGTGCGCTACGGGAGCGGCACCGCTTCGAGGCGCTCGCCGGCGATGCCCAACTCGCGGCTGAAGTGACCATGCTGCCGCTGGCGCGCTTCCCGCTCGATGCCGCCATCATCTTTGCGGATCTGATGAGTCCGATTCCGGCCCTGGGACTCGGCGTGCGCTTCGATCCCGGTCCCGTGTTGTCTCAACCGGTGAGGAGTGCCAGTGATGTCGATGCCTTGCGTGAGCCGGCGTACGGCGAGATCGCGCCGGAAGTGATCGCTGCGCTCCAGAGCGTCAAGCGCGAGTTGAACGGGCGCGCGGCGTTGCTCGGTTTTGCAGGCTCACCATGGTCGCTGGCGGCGTATCTCGTGCAAGGGCGGGGAACCCCGGGCTTTCCGGCACTGCGGGCGCTGCTGGCACAGGACGCCGGGCTGGTGAATGGATTGCTGGGCAAGCTGACCACCCTGGTGGCACGATACGTCGCGGCGCAGGTCGAAGCCGGCGCCGATGCGATCCAGATCTTCGATACCTGGGCCGGCGTGCTGTCGCTCGCCGACTGGACCCGGACGGTTCGGCCGCATCTCGTGCACCTGCTGGCCGCCACGCAATCGCTTGGCGTTCCCCGCATCCTCTTCGTTCAGGACGCGCCGCACCTGGTCGATGCCTATGCCGCGTTACCCGCCGAGGCGATAGGTGTGGACTGGCGGGAAGACCTGGCTGCGCTGCGTTCGCGGCTGGGAACGCGTCGCGCGATTCAGGGCAATCTCGATCCTGCGATCCTGCTGGCCGGCGCCGGCGCAACGCGGCGCGCCACTCAGGGCCTGCTCGCTACCGTGCCGGCTCGTGGCCACGTCGTCAATCTCGGCCATGGGATTCTGCCGGAAACGCCGCTCGACAGCGTGCGTGCGCTGATCGACGTGGTACACGAGGAGGCGCCGCAATGACCAATGACTTGATTCCGGCGATACCCGCGTCCCGGCCGGTCGGCCGCGGCATCACCGCGGAGCTGCTGGCTCGCTACGACCGTCCGGGCCCGCGCTATACCAGCTACCCCACAGCCGTCGAATTCAACGAAGGCATCACCGCAGCCGATTACGGTAGCCGCCTCGCCGAGGCCGATACCCTTGGCGAAGCACCATTGTCGCTATACGTGCACTTGCCGTTCTGCGAAGAACGCTGCCTGTTCTGCGGCTGCCATGTGATCGTGACGCGCCATCGCGACGCCGCCCTGCCGTACTTGGAGCTGCTGCAGCGCGAAGTGGAGCTGGTCGCCGAGCGGCTGCCCAATCGGCGCGGCTTTGCCCAACTGCACCTCGGTGGCGGAACGCCGACCTACTACACGCCGGAAGAACTCACGGGCTTCCTGCAACATCTGCTCGGATACTTTCACCCGCTTCCTGGTGCCGAGCTCGCGGTCGAAGTTGATCCGCGGGTCACGACGCCGAAGCACATCGATGCACTGGCGGACCTTGGCTTCAATCGGATCTCGCTCGGAGTCCAGGACCTTACGCCGGCCGTGCAGCAAGCCGTCAACCGCGTCCAATCCCTCGAGCAGACCGCGAGCCTCATCGAACACGCGCGGGCCCGCGGCTTTCGCGGCATCAACGTGGACCTGATCTACGGGTTGCCGCTGCAGACGCCCGAGAGCTTCGAACGAACCGTGGACGCCATCGTCGGGTTGGGCGTGGATCGCGCGGCAGTGTATTCGTTTGCGTTCGTGCCATGGGTCCGCGGCCACCAGAAGCGGATCGAGACCAGTCAGCTCCCCGACCGCGAGACCAAGGTCGCGCTGTTCGCCATCGCGCGCGAGCGGTTTCTCCAGGCCGGCTACGAGTCGATCGGCATGGATCACTTCGCCCGCCCGGATGATGAGCTTGCCCGCGCCAAGCGCGAGGGCCGGCTGCGGAGAAACTTTCAGGGCTACGCCGTGATCCCGGGCGACGACGTCATCGGCCTCGGGATCTCCGCCATCGGCGATGTGCGCGGTGCCTACGTGCAGAACGAGAAGAAACTGTCTGTCTATGGGGAACTGATTCGCGCCGGTGAGCTTCCGGTGGCCCGTGGCGTCGCCCGCAGCGCCGACGACGAAGTGCGCCGCACGGTAATTCATGAGCTGATGTGCAACTTCCGGATCGACTGCGACGCCGTCGCCCGCCAGTACGCGATCGACTTCGCCAGCTTCTTTGCCGCCGACCTTGCCTTGCTCGCGGAATATGAAGGCGAGGGTCTGGTGCGGATCACGCCGGCCCGGATCGAGGCAACGCCGGCCGGGGAACTCTTCGTGCGCAACCTCGCTATGTGTTTCGACCGCTACCAGCGAGAGTCGCACGCCGCAGAGGAGCGCCCGGTCTTCAGCCGCACGGTGTAGGCATGGGTCGCCTGGTGGTCGTTGGCGGTGGCATTGCTGGCCTCGCTGCGGCCTGGGCAGCTCGCGCGGCCGCGCGGCGCGTGCCCGGTGGCCTCGACATCCTGGTGCTGGAACGGGGCGAGGACGTCGGTGGCAAGGCGCGCACGATCTCCCGCGATGGCTGGCTGGTCGAGGCCGGACCTACCGGCTTCCTGAGCGGCGGTGCCGAGATGGATCGGCTGGTGGCCGCTTCCGGGTTGGCCGCCGAAATACTACCTGCCAACGCTGCGGCCGCTCGGCGCTTCATATACCACGGTGGGCGGATGCGGCGGGTTGCCGCAAATCCCCTCGGATTGGTTCGCTCGGGATTACTGAGCAGCCAGGGAATGCTGCGACTGCTCGCCGAGGTTGTCATACCCCGGCGGCGGGATAGCAGCGACGAATCCATCTGGGACTTCGCAGCGCGGCGACTCGGCGCGGAGGCTGCCGACCGACTCGTTGCACCGATGACGCTTGGCGTGTTCGCCGGCGACGCACACCGGCTGTCGCTCGTCGCCTCGTTCCCGACGATGGCGACGCTGGAACGCGATCACGGGTCACTCATTCGCGGCTTACTTGCGCGCCGAGGCAGGATGCAGTCGGGCACATTGACGACGTTTGTTGGTGGCATCCAGGAACTGCCGCGCGCGCTCGCGGCGCGAGGCGGCTTTCGCGTCAGCTGTCATGCTGAGGTGAACCGTATCGCGCGGGTGCGATTGGGCTGGGAGATCAGCGTCGGTGGTGACGGCACGACGATCACCGCCGACGCGATCATCCTGGCCGCAGACTCCGCGGCAGCGGCGTCATTGCTGCGCGAACACAGCGGACCACTCGCCGCCGATCTGGCAGCCATCCATTGCCCGCCGGTCGGCGTGGTCGCCCTCGGCTACGGCCCGGAGGGTCGAAAGCGGATCCCCACGGGCTTCGGAGTGTTGATCGCCCGCGGCGAAGGGTTTCGCATGCTCGGCAACCTGTGGGACAGCCATCTTTATCCCGGGCGTTGTCCAGACGGTCACGTGCTGATCCGCGCGATGTACGGTGGCGGTGTGGATCCCCAGGCTGGTACGCTCACGCCTGGCGAACTCGCTACTCTGGCTCGTGCCGAGGTGGCACGGCTGTACGGCATCGAGGCGGCGCCGTGTTTCGAGCAGGTCGTGCAATGGCCGCGAGCTATCCCGCAATACGAACTCGGCCATTCGGCACGCGTCACGCGCATTGACGAGATGACCGCGGCGCTGCCCGGAATGTTCATCACCGGGTCGGCGTTGCACGGCGTGGCGTTCCCTGCCGCTGCGGCGCACGGGGTGCAGACGGGAGAGCGGGTGGTTGAATGGCTGTCCGCTCGTCCAGCCGATTGGCACTGGTAGCGTCACCGGCGTCCTTCCCGCCCACCGGTGGGTGCCACATCAGTTGAACGATCCACCGCCAGGATACGGCCAGCTCAGCCAGCTCTTGCACTAGCGAAAACCGTCCAGCAAGCAGCGCCGGTGCTTAGATTGCTGCCCATGCCTCGCTTCGGCCGTATCGCCCTCGCCGGCCGGCCGAATGCCGGCAAGTCCTCACTCCTCAACGCCATCCTCGGCACCCACCTCTCCTTGGTAAGCCCCAAGGCGCAGGCCACCCGGCTTCCCGTCAGCGGCATTCTCAGCGACGACGACTCCCAGATCGTCTTCGTCGATCTCCCCGGCCTCCTCGAGCCGGCCTACTTGCTCCAGAAAAGCATGCTCCACCTCGCGCTCGATGGGCTGCGGACGGCGGATATCGTCCTTTTCCTGCACCCCGCACCCGAAGCGCCGGCCCCGGTATTCGCTGAACTCGTTCCCGAGGCACCACCGTTCAAGGCCGAATTGATCACCGTGTACACCAAGGGTGACATGGTCACCGCCGCCCGCCGCGAGGAACTCAAAGCAACGGCACTGGTGACGTCAGTCAGCAGCCAGCGGTCGATCGACTATCTGGTCGCGCAACTTCGCGCCAAGCTGCGCCCGGGTGAGTTCCAGTTTCCCGCCGACGACCTCGCGACGCAGCCGATGAAGTTCTTCGTCACCGAATACCTCCGCGAAGCGGCCTTCGACGCCCTTGAGGACGAAGTGCCCTACGCCTTCACGGCCGAGGTGGATGAGTACCGCGAGGAACGGAAGCCGGTATACATTCGAGCCACGCTGTACGTGGAACGCGAGTCGCAGAAGGGAATCGTCATCGGCCACGGTGGTGCGACACTGCGCCGCATCGGCAGTCACGCCCGCGCTCGGCTCGAGGCATT
Source organism: Gemmatimonadota bacterium (assembly GCA_025357945.1). Taxonomy (GTDB): domain Bacteria; phylum Gemmatimonadota; class Gemmatimonadetes; order Gemmatimonadales; family GWC2-71-9; genus Palsa-1233. The sequence continues at coordinate 32,468 of JANYLJ010000035.1, read as the reverse complement.
GTTGGGTGAGCCGGTCTACCTGGAAACGTGGGTCAAGGTGCTGCCGCGCTGGCGACGGAGTGCGGCTGCACTCGCGCGCTTCGGGTTTCCGCCGACCCCAGAGGAGGCGAACTGATGCCGGTCCTACCGCAACTGCTCGAAATCCTGGTCTGCCCCAAGTGCAAGGGCGACCTCGAATATCGCACCGCGCCCGACGAATCCCTGGTCTGCCACGCCTGCCGGCTCGTGTACCTGGTGGAAGATGACATTCCGATCATGCTCATCGACGAAGCCAAGCCGCTCGACTGATGATTCCCGATGACCACTCTCGATAGTCTTCGCGCTACCGCAGCCGAGCAGGCCGGGGCGCTTGGGTCGACCTTTGTGGGCTCGGAGCACCTCTTTCTCGCCTGGCTCCTTGTCGGCACCGGCCCGGCCCACGAGGCCGCTGCGACAGCGGGATTGACCCCGGACGCGTTTCGCGCCCTGCTCGGCACCCGCAGTGGTCCGCCACGAGCTGGCGCCGCGGCCGAGGAGGGGGGGCTCTCCTCGCACGCACTACGCGTGATCGACACGGCCGGAGTGATGGCAACAGCTGATGGTCGCGACACCGCCAACGCCGATGACGTCCTCCTCGCACTCATCCGCGAGCCCCGCGGTGCCGTGGCACGTGGACTTTCGGAAGCGAAGGTCAAGCCGAGTCAACTCAAGGCACTGACCCGACCGCACGCCACAAAACAGAGTCCGGCAGCTCGACGGGAGGGAGCGGCGAAGACACCGCCGCCCCGTGAACCGCGTGAGCGCAAGGAGCCGCCACCGCGAGAACGCGACACGCCGGCCCGCCCAACACGCGACCCCGAAATCGACGACATCCCCGAGCCGCGCCCGCCCGAACGCCCGCGGCTGACACTACCGCCAAAGCCCGCCCCGCCGCCGCGTGCGCCACGGCGCTGGTCGTGGCTCTGGGTCTTCTATCTCGCCGTGCCGATCTCGGTCTGGTTGCACTTTACTGGCGGCAACATGACGGCACTGTTCGCCGCCGCCTGCCTGGCCATCGTCCCGCTCGCCGCCATGATCGCGTACGCCACCGAACAGGTCGCGGCTCGCACCGGCCCGATGATCGGCGGGCTGCTCAACGCCACATTCGGCAACGCGACCGAGGTGATCGTCGCTATCGCCGCACTCCAGGCCGGGTACGTCGAGCTCGTCAAGGCGTCGCTTACCGGCTCGATTCTCAGTAACCTGCTGTTGATCCTCGGCTTGGCACTCTTTACCGGTGGGTTGCGCCAGCCGACGCTCAAGTTCAGCAGGACGGCGGCAGGGATGAGCGCGGCGATGCTGGCGCTCGCGGTCGCCGGACTGATCCTCCCGTCGGTCGTCGGCGGCGGACCGGGCGAGCACAACGTTACCCAGCTCTCGCAGATCGTCGCCGGGATCCTGGCGGTCACCTACGTCGGCTCGCTGCTGTTCACGATGCACACCCACAAACGCCTCTTCGCGGGTGGCGACCATGCCACGCTGGGTGGCACGCAGTGGCCACTGGCGGCGGCGCTCGGCGCCTTGGGCCTGGCGACCGTCATCGTCGCTGTCGAATCCGAGTATCTCGTCGACACTATTGGGTCGGTGACGCAGTCGCTGCACCTGTCGCAAGTGTTTCTCGGCCTGATCGTGATCCCGATTGTGGGAAACGCCGCGGAACACGCCAGCGCGATCGTGGCGGCGCGCAAGGGCAGGACGGAGCTCGCGGTCCAGATCGCCGTCGGATCGAGCACCCAGGTGGCTCTGCTGGTGGCACCGCTGCTGGTGCTCGCCGGCGTGCTGATGGGACAGGGTGTGACCCTGGTCTTTCCGCTCTTCCAGGTCGTCGCCCTGACGGTCGCCACCATCGTCGCGGCGATCGTGACGCTGGATGGCGAGTCCCACTGGTTCGAGGGGATGCAACTGCTGGCGTTGTATGCCATGATTGCCGCGGCCGCGTGGTTCATTTGACCGCTGCCGACCGGGTGCCTACGTTCCGCATCCCGTTCCTTCGCGCGGAGTTCCAGCGTGTCTCATCAGCGTCGCACGATCCTGTATTGCGGCGCGGCTGACCGACCGCCCCCGGAGCTGGTGCACCGGTGGGCGGCGGCCCGCAGTCTCGGCATCGAGGTGCATCCTGACCCGGAGGACGTCGCCACGCTGGTCCTCCGCGGTCGCGGCGCGCTGATCTTTGTCGATGAGACGTCGCGGCATCGCGACGGGGTGGCCTTGGTGGGGCGGCTCAAGGCGGACCCCTCCACGGCGATCGTCCCGGTGACGATCCTCACTGACAGGCACGACGTCGCCACAATCGTCGGGTGGTACGAGGCGGGCGCGGATGAGGTGCTTTCGCCGCTGGTGGATCCGGCCGAGCAGCGGGCGCGTCTGGATGCGTTGATCGTGAGGACGGAACGGGACGTCGCCGTGCACCCGTCGACCCGGCTGCCCGGGACCAATGAGATCGAGCGTGAGATTCGCCGGCGGCTGGACGCGGGATCACTCTTCGCAGTCTGCTACGCCGACCTCGACCACTTCAAGGAGTTCAACGACCGGTATAGTTATTACGACGGTGACCGGGTGATTTACATCCTCTCGCGCGTGCTGCACGATGTGGTGCGAGGGCTGCTGGGATCCGATGGGTTCGTGGGGCACATCGGCGGGGATGACTTCATCTTCGTGACATCACTGGCAGACTTCCCGCCCGTGTGCACCGAGATCCTGGCCGTGTTCGATGAGCTGATCCCGCTGCAGTACAGCGAACCGGACCGCCAGGCAGGCTATTTTTTCGGGAAAGACCGGCGCGGCCAGCTGCACCGGGTGCCGCTGATGACGCTGTCGATTGGCGTGGTCACCAATCAGCACCACCGCTTCACCCATCCGGCGCAAGTGAGCGAACTGGCGACCGAGATGAAGAGCTATGCCAAGACGTTGCCCGGATCGGTTTATGTGGTCGACCGTCGCCGGGGCGACATGGAAATTCGCAGCGGTCCCGGCGGGCGCGACGCCCGCAGTACCTGAGGGAATGATGAACGTCACCTGCCCGCAGTGTTCCACCATCTTTCGGGTCGATCCGGCCAAGGTCCCCGAACAGGGAGTGCGCGCGCGCTGCTCGGTCTGCAGCGGCCTGATCGCGGTCCGCCGCCCGCCAGTCGCCGCACCGGTGCTCGCCCCGGCGCCCGAGCCTCCCGTCGCGCTCGCAGCGCCCGAACCGCGGCCGCGCGTCGTCGAAGCGCCGATTCCGGTCGTGGTGGCAGCCCCTTCACCACCGCCGCCGGCACCGGTCGTCCAGCCCGTCGCGATCGTGGCACCGGCAAATCCGCCCTCACCCGAGCCGGCACCGGTACTGCCCCCGGTGGTCGTGGCACCCGCGCCACCGTCCCGCTTCAATAACCCGTTCCTGCAGCAGGATCCGGCCACGCGCGCCCGGCGACTCGCCCGCGCCCTGGTATCGGACCTGGTCGTGTACTACCCGGAGAAGCGCCAGCGCGGCCTCGCCGAAGGGAACCTCAAGGAGTTGTTCGGCGAAGAAATCCGGAAAAGCTGGGAGGAGTACACCGAACAGGTGGGCCAGGAAATCGCGACCACCACCCCGTACTTCACCGAGGCCTTGAACGAGATCCTCGCGGAGGGGAGAGCGCTGTTCGGCTGACGACACCGCGCTATCTTTCTGCCATGCAGAACCTCAGCGAACGCGTCACCGAACTGAAGCAGCGTGTCGTCGAACTCCGAGACTTTCTTTGACTTGGATCGCAAGGTAGCGCGGCTCAAGGATCTCGAGGCACGGCAGGCAGAACCGGCGTTCTGGGCCGACTCCGTGCGCGCCCGCGAGCAGGTCGCCGAGATCCGGATGCTCAAGGGCTGGATTTCCCCGTATCATCAGCTAGTCACCCGCCTGGACGACGCCGCTGGCCTGGTGGAATTGCTCGCCGCCGAACCGGACGACGCGCTGACGGCCGAACTCGACCAGGAAATCGCCCGTGCCGACCAGGAGCTGGAGCGGTTCGAGCTGCAGACGATGTTGCAAGGACCTGACGATGGGCGCGACGCCCTCCTCACCATCCATCCGGGGGCCGGCGGGACCGAGTCGCAGGATTGGGCCGAAATGCTGATGCGCATGTATGTGCGTTGGGCGGAACGGAAGGGATTTGCCGTCTCGATTCTCGACCTGATGGCCGGCGAGGAAGCCGGCATCAAGTCCGTGACGATCGAGATCAAGGGACAGTACGCCTACGGCTTTCTCAAGGCGGAGAAGGGCGTCCACCGGCTGGTTCGCATCTCACCGTTCGACAGCCAGGCGCGGCGCCACACGTCGTTCGCCTCGGTATTCGTGTACCCCGACATCGATGACACCATCGAGATCGACTTGCGCGAGGAAGACATCAGGATGGACGTCTTCCGCGCCTCGGGCGCTGGCGGCCAACACGTCAACAAGACGTCGTCGGCGGTCCGCTTGACGCACGTGCCCACCGGCACCGTCGTCTCCTGCCAGCAGGAGCGCAGCCAGTTCAAGAACCGCGACGTCGCCATGAAAATGCTGCGAGCCGCACTCTATCAGCTCAAGCTCGAGGAACAGGAAGCCGCGCGTGCGCTGGTCGAAGCGACCAAGACGGACAATTCGTGGGGGAACCAGATTCGTTCGTATGTGTTTCAGCCGTACACCCTGGTCAACGATCACCGCACCGAACTGAAAGTGAGTGACGTGCAGAAGGTGATGGATGGTGACCTTGACGCCTTCATCGAGGCGTATCTGAAGCGGTTCGGCGCGAAGGCCGCGTGATCGATCCCCTGGAACGCAGCTACATCGAAACGGCGCGCCGCGAGAAGCGGGCGCGCCTCGAGGCGCTGGGCATCCGCCCCTTCGCATACCGCTTCGAGCGCAGCCACTCCGCCGCCGCGGTCGTCGCCCTCTGGGACGACGCGATGGGCGATGCCGGCCCCCAGGTCCGGATTGCCGGGCGCATCGCCGCGCTGCGCGGGCAGGGCAAGACGATGTTCGCCCATCTGGAGGATGGATCGGGACGCATCCAGATCTACCTCAAGCGCGACCAGCTTGAGCCGGCGTGGCCGCTGGTGGAGTTGCTCGACCTCGACGACCACATCGGTGTGACCGGCCGCCTCTTCCGGACCCGGACGGGGGAAGTCTCGGTCTGGGTGGCCGCCGTGGAACTGCTGGCGAAGTCGCTGCGCTCCTTGCCGCGCGGCAAGGTCGAGAAGCTCGCGGACGGCAGCACGGTCGTACACGGCGGCCTGACCGATCCCGAAGTGCGGTATCGGCAGCGCTACGCTGACTTTGCCGTTCACCCGGAGCTGCGCGATGACTTCCGGACCCGGGCCCGGGCGATCGCCTTCGTGCGGCGCTTTCTCGATGCCCGCGGCTATCTCGAGGTCGAGACACCGGTGCTGCAGCCGTTGTACGGTGGCGCCGCCGCACGGCCATTTGTCACCCACCACAATGCGCTCGACATGCCGCTCTACCTGCGCATCGCCGACGAGCTCTATCTCAAGCGGCTCATCGTCGGCGGCTTCGAGCGCGTCTATGAGATCGGGCACGACTTCCGGAACGAGGGGATGGATCGCACCCACAATCCGGAATTCACCATGCTCGAGTGGTACCAGGCGTACGCCGACTACATCGACATGCTGGAGATGGTGCAGGAAATGGTGAGCGGCATCGTCCAGGAGTGTCTCGGCGGGCTCGAACACGTGCGGCACGGCGTCCCCTTGAATTTCGCGCCGCCGTACCGACGCGTGTCGTTCTGTGAGGGCATCAAGGCGGTGTGTGGCATCGACGTGCTCACCGCGAGCGAAGAGGAAATGCGCGCGTTCGTGGCGACGCAGGGCGAATCGCTCGAAGCGGTACGAACGATGTCGGGCGGCCGGCTGCTCGACGAGGTGTTCAAGCACTCGCTTGAACCGCGACTCGCGCAACCCACCTTCGTGCTCGACTATCCCAAGGCGCTTTCACCCCTCGCCAAGACGCATCGTGACGATGCGCGACTGACCGAGCGGTTCGAGCTGTTCGTCAACGGGACCGAGCTGGCCAATGCGTTCAGCGAACTCAACGACCCCGACGACCAGCGTGCCCGGTTCGAGGACCAGGGACGCCAGCGCGAGGCCGGCGACGAAGAAGCCCAGCAGATGGACGCCGATTACGTTCGGGCACTCGAGTACGGCATGCCGCCCACCGGCGGCGTGGGACTCGGCATCGATCGCCTCGTCATGCTGTTGACGGATCATTCGTCCATTCGCGACGTGATCCTGTTTCCGGCGATGCGGCCGGAGGGCGATCGTCGCGCCTCGCCGGACGCGGACGACGCCGGATGACCCGGTGGTGGCCGACGCCCCTCGAACGTCGCATTGCGTTGCGCTACCTGCGCGGCCAGCGCGGCACCCGCACCGCGTCGCTGCAAACCGTGATCGCCATTGGCAGCATCACCCTTGGCGTGACGGCGCTGATCATTGTGCTCGGCGTGATGAACGGCCTCCGCAACGACCTGCGCGACCGGATCCTCGTCGCGTCGCCGCACCTTCGCGTCCAGACCCACGGCACCGGCCTCCGCATCGACGACTGGCAAGCGCAGCTCAAGCTGATCCGCGCCGATCCCGATGTGGTTGCCGCCGCACCAGAAGTGTCGGCACAGTCACTGGTACAGAACTCGGCCGGGTTTCCCGAGGGGGTGATCGTGTCGGGGCTGGAGCCGGGCGAGGGAACCCGCACCGTGATTCATCTCGATAGCGTGATCACCCGAGGTGACCTGGGCTTCAAAGCGACGTTGCCACCGGCGGATGTCGACGGCGCCGTCGTGATCGGGTGGCGCCTCGCTGATCACCTGTCCGTTTCGCCGGGAGATGTCATCGCGATGATCGCGCCGAGCACCATCAAACGCAATCGCTCGACCGGATTCTACGACCAGGCGAAAACGTGGTCGATGCAGGTGACCGGCATCTTCAAGACCGGCATGTACATCTACGACAACTCCTACGTGTTCATGGACCGGCGGACGGCGCAACGGTTTGCCGGGATCGACTCGGCCGTCTCCGACATCGCGGTGCGAGTGCGGGATCCGTGGAACGCCGAACTGGTTGCAGCCCGCTTGGAGCACACGCTCGGATATCCGTACCTGGCCGAGACATGGCAGGCCCAGAACAACTCGCTCTTCTCCGCGCTGCAGCTGGAAAAGCTGGCGATGGGTCTGGTGATCTTCTTCATCATGGTCGTCGCCGCGTTCAATATCGTCGGCACGTTGACGATGGTGGTGGCGTTCAAGACCCGGGAGATCGGCATCCTGCAGGCGATGGGGCTGCCGAACCGGGGCGTCGCGCGCGTCTTCCTGGCGCAGGGCGCCATCGTCGGGCTGCTGGGCACCGGCCTCGGCCTGGTCCTCGGGCTCACGCTTGCGTTCGTGGTGGACAAGCGGATCCACATCAATTCCGAGATCTATTTCATCGACCGCCTGCCGGTGCACGTCGAGCCGCTGGACGTTCTCGTGGTAGTGATCGCCAGCCTCGCGGTGGCCGTCCTCGCCACGATCCCGTCGACCCGGCGCGCAGCGCGACTGGTGCCGGTCGAAGCCATCCGGGCGGAATGATGGCGATCCTCGAGGCAACACGGCTGGTGCGGCGGTTTGTTGGTGGCGATGGGACGGCGTTCACCGTGCTTGACGGCGTGGACCTGTCGGTGGCGGCGGGCGAATTCGTCGCCATTACCGGGGCGAGTGGCTCCGGCAAGAGCACGTTGCTGCACCTCCTCGGCGCGCTCGATCTTCCCGATGCGGGGGAGGTCACGCTCGAAGGTCGCGCATATCGCAGCCGCGACACGCGCGAACTCGCCTCGGTGCGGAATCGCCGCATCGGGTTCGTCTTCCAGTTCCATCACTTGTTGCGGGACTTCACCGCCCGCGAAAACGTGATGATGCCATGGTTGATCGCCGGTGAATCCGAGCGATCGGCCGGGGCACGCGCCGATCGCCTGCTCGAGCGCGTCGGCCTCGCGCCACGAGCCACGTCGCGAGTGACGCTGCTTTCGGGTGGCGAACAACAGCGCGTCGCCCTGGCGCGCGCCCTGGTCACCGAACCCGCCATATTACTGGCCGACGAGCCGACCGGCAACCTCGATCCCCACACCGCCGCGAGCATGCACGACCTGCTCTGCGGCCTGGCCCGTGCCAGCGGCACCGCGGTGGTCGCCGTGACCCACAATCGCACGCTGGCACAACGCGCCGACCGCATTCTGGCACTCGAAGACGGCGTGCTTCGGCCCGCGGATCTCGCCGAGACGTTGGCGTGAATCCCTGCCAGTCCTGCCACGAACGCGACGCGGTGGTGCGGTTGACCCAGATCGTCGGCGACGACGTCACCACCGTCCACCTCTGCAGCAAGTGCGCCGCCGAACGAGGCATCGAGACCGCGACCGAAGTGGCGCAAACGCCCCTCGGGGCATTTCTCGCCGCGATGGACAAGGGCGGTGCCCCGATGGCCGCCGCTGCTGCCGTCGGCGAAGCGTGCCCCGAGTGCGGCGCGACGCTGCAGGACTTCCGGGCATCCGGCCGTCTAGGATGTGCTCGCTGCTGGATCACCTTCGAACGGCCGCTGCGGGACATGCTGCGCCGATTGCACGGCGCAACCCGGCACACCGGCACCGGCTACGCCCGGCCCGGCGCGGAACAATTGACGGTCCCGGAATACCGTGAGCGCACGCGCACCGAGCTTGGGGAACAACTCCGGCTGGCCGTTGCGGCCGAGCAATTCGAGCGTGCGGCAGAACTTCGCGACGCGCTGCGCGTATTAGAGGGAGAATGACGGACTTGGCGTTGGTGCCCGATGGCGGGATGCCGTGGCTCGATGCCAGCGGGCCGAACAGCGACCTCGTGTTATCCACACGGATCAGGCTGGCGCGGAACCTTGCAGGACGTCCGTTCTGGGGCCGAAACTCTCCCGAAGACCGGGAAGCGATCGTCACCACCATCGGGGCAGCAGCGCAAGACATGCCCGCCCTGGCTGACGCGACGATGTATCGGCTGGACGCCGTGTCGATCGCCACCCGCCGGTGGCTCAACGAGCGGCAGCTCGTGTCTCGCGAACTGGCCGGCCTGGACGCCGCCGGGCGGGTCCGCAGCGGCGCCGTGTTGCTCCTGGGACGCTCCGCAAGCGCGATGATCAACGAGGAGGATCACGTCCGCCTTCAGGGGCTGCGATCCGGCTTCGCGCTCGAGTCGGCGTATGGCGTTACAGACCGCACGGATCGTGAGCTCGGGGCACGGGTTTCCTTCGCCTTCCACCCCGAGTTCGGCTATCTTACGGCGTGTCCGACGAATGTCGGAACCGGCCTTCGCGCATCGGTTTTGATCCACCTTCCGGCGCTGGTCCTGACCAAGGAAATCACCAAGGTCCTCCAGGGCTTGGCGCAGGTCGGCCTGACGTATCGCGGCCTGTTCGGCGAGGGCAGCGAGGCCCTCGGCAACCTGTTTCAGTTGTCCAACCAGACGACGCTGGGCAAGTCGGAAGCCGAGTTGCTCGACCACCTGGGCCGGATGGTGCACCAGGTGATGGCATACGAGGAGCGGGCGCGCACGGCGCTCCGGCGTGACGCATCGGCCGCGCTCGAGGACAAGGCATGGCGCGCATGGGCGGTCCTGAAGCATGCCCGCACGCTGTCGTTTGAGGAAACTGTGGATCTCTTGAGCGGCGTACGGCTCGGCGTCGGATTGCGAATCCTGCCGGACGTTCCGCTTTATTCGCTGAACCGGGTGCTGGTGTTGGCACAGACGGCCCACGTCGCCGAGGCTGCTGGCCTGAGCCTCGATGCCGACGCGATTCCAGAACACCGTGCCGCATTCGTGCGACGGATGTTCGAGGAGGTAGGTCACCAATGAACGGATACAACTTTACCGACCGCGTACGCAAAGTGCTGCAGATGGCGCGCGAGGAAGCCGCGCGCCTGCACCACGAGTACGTCGGCACGGAGCACATTCTCCTCGGGCTGATCCGCGAAGGCGAAGGCGTGGCGGCGGCGGTGCTGACCAACCTCGGCGTCGAACTTGAGGAAATCCAGCAGAAGATCGAGGAAACCGTCAAGAAGGGGAAGGCGGCAGCCGCGGCCGGACCGGAGCTGCCGTACACCTCGCGCGCCAAGAAGGTGCTTGAGCTCGCGATGATGGAAGCCCGCGAGCTGAACCATTCCTACGTCGGCACCGAGCACCTCCTGCTCGGCCTCCTTCGTGAGGAAAAGGGGATTGCCGCGCAGGTCCTCACCGACGCGGGTGTCACGCTTGAGCAGTCGCGCGCCGAAACGCTCCGCCTGCTTGGCAGCGACGTGCCCCAGAGCCAGCAGAGCGGGGCTCCGGTGCAACCCGGCCCACAGGCGGTACCGCCCAAGGCCGAGAAGAAATCGAAGACGCCGGCGCTCGACCACTTCTGCCGGGACCTCACCGTGCTTGCGGCCGAGGGCGCGCTCGATCCGACGATCGGCCGGGCGAAGGAGATCGAGCGCGTCATGGAAATCCTGGCGCGGCGCAAGAAGAACAATCCGGTGTTGATCGGCGAACCGGGTGTTGGCAAAACGGCGATCGTCGAGGGGCTCGCGTTGCTGATTGCCAACGGATCCTGCCCCGACGTCCTGCGCGACCACCGCGTCCTCTCGCTCGACATGGCCGCGGTCATCGCCGGGACCAAGTATCGCGGGCAGTTCGAGGAACGACTCAAGGCGGTGATGAACGAGATCGCGCAGAGCAAGAACGTGATCCTCTTCATCGATGAATTGCACACGCTGGTGGGTGCCGGTGCGGCCGAGGGCGCCATCGACGCCTCGAACATGCTCAAGCCGGCGCTCGCGCGCGGCGAGTTGCGGTGTGTCGGTGCCTCGACGCTGAACGAGTACCGCAAGTACATCGAAAAGGACGGTGCCCTCGAGCGCCGCTTCCAGACCGTGGTGGTCGAGCCGCCGAGCGTGGCCGAGACCGTCGAGATCCTCAAGGGATTGCGCAAGAAGTACGAGGACCACCACCGCGTGATCATTCCCGACGCCACGCTGCAAGTGGCCGCCGACCTCGCCGATCGCTACATCACCGATCGGTTCCTGCCGGACAAGGCGATCGACGTGATCGACGAAGCCGGCGCCCGCGCCCGCCTCGCCTCGCAGCATCCGCCGGCCGAGATCGGTGAACTGAAAAAGCAGCTCGAGGTGGTCACCACCGAGAAGGAAGACGCGGTGCGGGACCAGAACTTCGAGAAGGCCGCCGCGTTACGCGATCGTGAACGCGATCTGCAGGGACAGATCCGCCAGGTCCAGGTCGAGTGGGAGGCCGAGCGCCAGACCAAGCGGCCCGTCATTGACGAGGAAGCGATAGCCTTCATCGTTGGTCGGTGGACCGGTATTCCGGTCACCCGGATCCAGGAGGCGGAAGCGGCGCGTCTGCTGCGGATGGAAGACGAGATTCACGTCTCGGTCATCGGGCAGGACGAAGCGATCCATGCCGTGTCGCGCGCCATCCGTCGTTCGCGCGCCGGACTCAAGGACCCGAACCGGCCGATCGGTTCGTTCATCTTCTCGGGACCGACTGGCGTTGGCAAGACCGAGCTGGCCCGGGCACTGGCCCGGTTCCTTTTCAACGACCCGGCCGCGCTGATTCGCGTGGACATGTCGGAATACATGGAAAAGTTTTCGGTGTCGCGCCTGATCGGAGCGCCGCCGGGTTACGTCGGCTACGAGGACTCCGGCACGCTCACCAAGGCGGTGCGCCGGAAACCCTATTCGGTCGTGCTGCTCGACGAAATCGAGAAGGCGCATCCCGACGTGTTCAACATCCTGTTGCAGGTGCTCGATGAAGGCCACCTGACCGACAACTACGGCCGCGTGATCGACTTCAAGAACACGGTCGTCATCATGACCTCCAACGTGGGTGCCCGCGACATCATGAAGGGGAAGTCCCTCGGATTCCACGGCGGGGATTCCAAGCAGACGTTCGAGAAGATGGCGGAAACCGTCAAGGAAGAAATCGCCAAGGTCTTCAACCCCGAGTTCCTCAATCGCCTCGACGACGTCATTGTGTTCCACCCGCTCACGCGGGCGCACATCGCGCAGATCGTTCGCGTCCTGCTCAAGGACGTCACCCGGCGCGTGGGCGATGACGTCAGGCTGACCGAGGCGGCACTCGACTTCCTCGTTGAACACGGCTTCGACGAGAGCTATGGTGCGCGCCCGTTGCGTCGGGCCATCCAGCGCTACGTCGAAGACCCACTCAGTGAGCGAATCCTCAGCGGCGACTTTACCGCTGGCGACGAAATCGAGGTCGATGTCGGCCCCGACAAGGACAAGCTCGTGTTCCGGGCGTTGACCGGGACCGGGGCCTGACGGCGGTGTGGCGACGCCGCTCGGCGTCGGGACGGTGGGTGATGGGCGCGGTGACTGCCGGCGTGGTGGCACTGGGCACCGCGCGCGTGCCGCACGCTGTCGCGCAGGGCACCGCCCCGCCGCTCGACAGCATCGTCGTCGAGGGGAGCGCCCGGAACCACGCCGACCAGATCGCGCTGGTGTCGGGGCTCGTGCTCCACTCGACACCGAACTATCGCGACGTGCAGAAGGCGATCGACAACCTGTTCAGCACGGGTCAGTTTGACGACGTCCGCGTGCAGCAGCGCACCGTCGGTGGCCGCTTCATTCTGGCGATCATCGTCAAGGAACGGCCGTTGCTGGTCGATTATGCCATTACGGGCGTCACCAAGTTGCCGAAGCACGGCATTGACGAGTTGGTCCGCCTCGCCAAGGGGCGGCCGGTCGACCGCTCCGCTGCGGCGCACGCGCGCTTCGCCATCGATTCCACGTACAAGAAGGCCGGTTACTACGCGGTGCACGTCACCGTGTCCGAGACGGCGGAGAAAGCCGGCGTCAAACTCGTGTTCGACGTGTCCGAAGGAAACCGGGTCACCATCTCGCGGGTCGAGATTCAGGGCAACGATCGCTTCAACTCCGAACAGCTGGTCAAGGTGATGGACACCAAGCCGGAGGGGTTTCTCTGGTTCCGCTCAGGCGAATACGATGAGCGCATGGTGGATCGCGACGTCCGCGAGCACCTGCCGACGTGGTACGGCCAGCACGGCCTGATCGACATGCAGGTAACGAAAGACACACTGATCGCCGACGCCAACACCGGCAAGGCGATCCTCCGGCTGAGCCTGGAGGAGGGCGAGATCTTCCGCGTCGGGACCGTCAGCATTGTCGGCAACCGACGGTTCTCGGGCGAAGAGCTCGGTGCCCTCATTCCGTTCGCGACGCCCGACCAGATCGGCAGCGGCAAGACCATCGGCGGCGTGTTCGACCGGACCGCCTGGGAGGCCGCGACCGCCAAGGCGAGCGAGCTGTATCAGAACAATGGCTACATCAACCCGCAGGTCGGCGCCGAACAGGCTCGGCGAACGCTCGCCGACGGCACCCAGGTGCTCGACCTGCGCTGGCGGATCCAGGAAGGGCTGCCCGCGATCATCAACAAGATCTCGTTCGCCGGCAACGAGGTCACCCACGAAGGGATCCTGCGCGCCGCGGTCGTCCTGTTGCCCGGTGAACTGTTCAACCGCGAACGGCTGATCCGCTCCTACCAGAACATCGCCAACCTCAATTTCTTTCAGCAGCCGATGCCAACACCGGATGTCCATCCATCCGACGATGGTTCAAGCGTCGACATCACCTTCCGGGTCGAAGAGAAACACACCGGCAACATCAACTTTGGCGCCAGCGTCGGGCAGGGCACCGGCCTCGGCGGGTTCCTTGGACTCGAGGAGCCGAACCTCTTCGGGCGCGGCAAGCACGGCCGGTTGCAATGGCAATTCGGCCGCAACATCACCGACTTCCAGTTGAGCTACACCGACCCGACGCTGTTCGACACGCGGATGTCGGGCACCGTCACGCTGTACGACTCGCGACTCAAATACATCGTCGGTGACCTCGGCCAACAACAGTCGCTGGGCGGCTCCATGCAATTGGGCCTGCCGTTTCTCGGATCGCGTTATTCCCGCCTGTTTGTCAGCTATGGGCTGCAGCACGTCACGTACAGTCAGGGGTCGGCCGATCTGCAGGCCAGCTTCCGCTGTTCGCCGTGCACGCGGTCGACTCTGGGCGTGTCCTTCCTTCGCGATACCCGGATCGGGTTGCCCTTCCCGGTCGCGGGCAGCATGGTATCGGCGAGCGTCGAACAGAACGGCGGGCCGATCGGCGGCGATGCAAACTACGAGAAGCTGACTTTTGACACGCGGTGGTTCGCACCGCTTGGCACCGTGGGCGCCAAGCGTGGGTCGATCGGCGGCGGCGTCCAGTTTACGCTCGGCTTCACGGCCAAGTCAGGCTTCATCTTCGGCAACACCGGCAGCTTCTTCACCGAGCTCTACAGCATGGGTGGCGTGCAATACGGTATCCCGCTGCGCGGCTACGATGAGTTCTCGATCACGCCCAGCGGGTTCAACGCCAACGCGTCGTCGTCGAGCGCGTCCCAGGCATCGTTCGGCAAGTCGTATGCGGCATTCACCACGGAGTTCGGCGCACGCCTTTCGCAGGCGATCTACGTCGACGTGTTCTTTGACGCGGGCAACGTGTACCGGACGGCCCGCCAGTACGACCCGTCCCGGCTGTATCGCGGCATCGGCATCGGCGCCGCGTTAGTTTCACCGTTGGGCCCGATCGGCATCGATCTCGGGTACGGCCTCGACCGCACGGACGCGCTCGGGCAGCCCGCGCCGGGATGGAAGGTGCATTTCCGGCTGGGCAACTTCTTCTAGCGGCCCGTCATGGCCGCTTTCACTGGTTACGTTCCCACAAGGATCGGATGACAATGCGTCGAGATGTCCTGAAGGTTGCGGCGGTGTGTGCATCGTTACTCATGCCCGCTGCGAGTGCGTTCGCCCAAACCGGGTCACCGTGCCTGAACGGCAGGGTCGCGCTCGTCAACGCGCAAAGAATCCTGGCGAGCATTCCGGCGTATGTCCAGGCGGAAGGACTCCTCGCCAAGGAGTTGGAGGCGTACAAGACCGAACTGGCGAAGCAGCAGGGCGCGTTCGACTCAGCCCGCGTCGCGTATTCCGAAAAGGCGGCGTTGCTCACGGCAAGTCAGAAGGCGGCCGAGGTCAAGAAGCTGCAGGACCAGAACGGCAACCTGCAAACGCGCGCGGCTGACCTCGACGCGAAAGTCAGCCAGCGCCAGGCCGAGTTGTTGCAGCCGATCCAGATGCGGGTACAAGAAGTACTCGATGGCACGCGGGCCGAGCTCAATTGCGCCATCATCTTCGATGTGAGCGCCGGAACCGGTATCGCATCTGCCGACAAGTCGCTCGACCTGACGGATCGGGTGATCGACCGCCTCAAGGCGGCGGACCCGGCCGCCAAGGTGCCAGCCAAGCCGCCGACCGGCGGCGGGATCAAGCCGCCCGGCGGCGGCGGGGGTGGCGAGTTGCTTCCCGCGACGCCGCCGACGCAGCCCTGATCCGGGTGATTGCCAACCCGTTGACGGCTCAGGCGGTCGCCGACCTTGTCGGCGGCCGCTTGTCCGGTCCGGGGGACGGGCTGCTCCGGCGCGTGCGCTCCCTCGACCAGGCGGGGCCGGATGCCCTGGCGATGTGTGCCAGCCGGAAGTATTCGGCTGCCATGGCGCACACCCGTGCCGGGGCGGTGCTGGTGGCAGAGGCGCTGGCTGGCGATCCGGGCCCGGCGACTCGGATTGTCGTGGCCGACCCCGCCCGCGCGATGTTTGTCGCGACGCGAGCCATTCATCCCGGCGTGGCACCCGCACCGGGGATCGCCGCGACGGCACAGATCGGTCCCGGCTCGCAGCTCGGCGAAGCCGTCACCATCGGCCCGTACGCGGTGCTCGGTGCGCGTGTTCGTCTCGGAGCGCGCGGGCACATCGGTGCGCACGTGGTGATTGAGGATGGCGTCACCATCGGCGACGACGTCCGGCTGGATGCCCACGTCGTCATCTACGCCGATGCGGTGCTCGGCGACCGGGTGTGGTGCAAGGCGTCGGCGGTGATCGGCGGCCCGGGATTCGGCTACGCATCCGATGCGGCAGGCCACGCCCGGATTCCCCATGTCGGTGGCTGCATCCTCGAAGACGACGTTGAGATCGGATCGAACAGCTGCGTCGACCGCGGGTCGCTGGACGATACCCGGATCGGGCGGGGGACCAAGATCGACAACCTCGTCCATGTCGCCCACAACGTCCATGTCGGGGCCCACTGCCTGATGATGGCAGGGGTCGGCGTGGGTGGCAGCACCACTCTTGGCGACCGGGTGATCCTCGCCGGGCAGGTCGGCGTGATCGACAACGTCGATCTCGGCGACCACGTGAAGGTCGGTGCCAAGTCGCTGGTGATCGCCGACATTCCCGCTGGCGCGTCCGTGTCGGGGATCCCGGCGCGACTGCACCGCGAGTTCCTCCGCGGCATGGCGGCGATGTATCGTCTCGGACCGCACGCAGAGACACTGGAATCGCTGGCGAAGGAGCGCGAGGATGCCTAGGCGAACGCTCGCCGGGACGGTGCAGTTGAGCGGCACCGGACTGCACACCGGCGCCCACACAATGGTTCGCCTCAGTCCGGCGGAACCCGGCACCGGCATCGTGTTCCAGCGTGACGACCTCCCCGGCTCGCCGCGGATTCCGGCTCGCATCGGCCAGGTCCAGGCGACCGAGCGCCGCACCGGCCTGGCGAGCGGGAAGGCGACGATCGACACCGTCGAACACCTGCTCGCCGCGGCCCATGCGTGGCAACTCGACGACCTGCTCATCGCGATCGATGGTCCCGAACCGCCGATCCTCGACGGATCCTTCCAACCATGGTTCGAGGCGTTTGAGCGCGCCGGGTTCGCCGAACATCCCGGCGATCCAGCGACGTTGCGGGTCGCCGAACCATTCACGGTGCGGGAAGGCGACGCCTACTACGTCGTGGCGCCCGGGACCGGCCTTCAGCTGACCGCGACGATCGAGTGGGACCACCCGATGATCGGACGGCAGTCGGTCAACTTCACCATCACGCCGACCGTGTTCCGGAACGACATCGCGAGTGCGCGCACGTTCGGCTTCGTGCGTGAAGTCGCAGGGTTGCAGCAGCGGGGACTCCTCAAAGGCGCGTCGCCGGAGATGGCGGTCGTGCTCACCGACACGGGCGTGGTAGCGGGCGCGCTGCGCTGGCCCGACGAATTCGTGCGCCACAAACTCGGCGACATCGTTGGCGACCTGTCACTGCTCGGCGCGCGAATTGACGCCCGCATCATCGCCGAACGCCCGAGTCATCAAGGCAACGTGGCGCTGGCGCGCGCCCTGGCCCGTCGCGCGCTGCGCACCGATCCGACGCGGCTCGACATCGGCAGCATCCTCAAGGTGCTCCCCCACCGCTTTCCGTTCTTGCTGGTCGATCGGATCATCGAGATCGAACCGGGCGTACGCATCGTCGGCATCAAGAACGTGACGGTCAACGAGGCCTTTTTCCAGGGTCACTTTCCGGGCCATCCGATCATGCCGGGTGTGCTGATTGTCGAAGCGATGGCGCAAGTCAGCGGCATGCTCCTGATGCGGAATTTTGACTCTCCGGAATCCAAGGTCGTCTACTTCACCGCCCTCGATGGCGTCCGGTTCCGCAAGCCGGTGCTTCCCGGCGATCAGCTCCGGTTCGAGGTCGAGGTGCTCCAGGTTCGTGGCGGGACATTTCGCACGCGTGGCAAGGCATTCGTCGACGGCCAGATCGTGTGTGAGGGCGAAATGATGGCGACGCTCCGGCCGCGATGAGCCAGCGCATCCACCCCACGGTCCTCATCGATCCGTCGGCCACGATCGGCGACGACGTCGAGATCGGCCCATTTGCGGTCATCGGGCCGGCGGTCAGCATCGGCCACGGCTGCGTGATCGCCGCGCGGGCGACGCTGGAGCGAAACGTCCGGCTCAGCGCGAACGTCCAGGTCGGCAGCGGCTCGGTCCTTGGCGGTCCGCCGCAGGATCTCAAGTATGCCGGCGAGGAAACGTGGGTCGACATCGGCGAAGGGACCCGCATTCGCGAGTTTACCACGATTAACCGCGGCACCAGTGCGGCAGGCGTCACATCTGTCGGCCGTAACTCCTTCATCATGACCTACGTCCATATCGCCCACGACTGTCACATCGGCGACGGTGTGATCATGGCCAACGGCACGCAACTCGCCGGCCACGTGACGGTCGAGGACTGTGCCGTCATTTCCGGTCTCGTCGCGGTCCACCAGTTCGGGCGCATCGGTGCCTACGCATTCATCGGTGGCATGACGCGCGTGAACCAGGACATCCCGCCGTTCGTCAAGGCGGTGGGCAACCCGGTAGAACTCTACGGCCTCAATACCATTGGCCTGCAGCGACACCAGTTCCCGCCGGCCACCATCGCAGCGCTCAAGCGCGCGTATCGACACTGCTTCAATTCCGACCTCAACCTCGGCCAGGCGCTCGAACGCGCTCGCCAGGACGTGCCCGCCACTCCCGAGGTGGATCGCTTCCTCGAATTCGTGTCGTCGTCGCAGCGCGGCGTCCCAGCGTGACCCCGCCGATGCCCGTGGGTGTCGTGGGCGTCGGCTCGCTCGGCCGGCATCACGTACGTCACCTGGCCGCCATGCCTGGCGTCAAGCTGATTGGCGTCTACGACTCCGATCTCGCTCGGGCGGTCGAGGCCGCTGCCATCTACGGCTGCCGAGCGTTCGAAAGCTGCGCGGAGTTGCTCGGCCAGGTCGCGGCCGTCACCGTCGCCGTGCCCACGCCGCAGCATCACGTCGTTGGCTTGGAGTGCCTCAACCGCGGCGTGGCGGTGTTGATGGAGAAGCCGTTCGCCGTCACGCTCGCCGAGGCCGATGACCTGGTCGCCGCAGCGGAGCGCAACCACGTCTTGCTTGCCGTTGGCCACGTCGAGCGTTTCAATCGGGCGATGCGTGCGGCACGCAGTGTCCTCGACCGGCCGGCGTTCATCGAGGGCGTTCGGCTCGCACCGTTTCAGCCCCGCGGCACCGACGTCGCCGTCGTGCTTGACCTGATGATCCACGATCTCGACCTGGCGCTGCATCTGGTCGGCGGCGTCCCGGCGGTCGAGGTACGCGCCAGCGGCGTCTCGATCGTATCCTCGCACCTCGACATCGCCAACGCGCGCGTGGAGTTCGCCGGTGGCGCTGTCGCCTCGGTGGTCAGTTCGCGGGTGGCACGCGAACGGGTGCGCCGCCTGCGAATCTTCCAGCCCTCCGGGTACATCTCCCTCGACCTGGCCACGGGCGAGGCGAACTTCATGCGCCTGCGCCAAGGATGGCGGCCCGGCACCGCGTCGAGTCTGGAGGAAATTGTCGAAACCGTGGCGCTGACCGCACCCGAGGCGGATGCTCTCGAGCTGGAACTGGCGGAGTTCGTCACCGCTGTTCGGGGTGATCCCGCCGAAATTGTCAGCGCGGTCGAAGGCCGTGCGGCGCTCGCACTCGCGCTCGAGGTGACCCGCGCCGTGCAGCGGGTACCGGTGCCAGTTCTGGGGCGGTGACGGTGCGCATTCTGGTAGCCGCCGGCGAGCCGTCAGGCGACCTGCACGGCGCGCGCATCGTCACCGAGCTGCGGCGATTGCTTCCTGCCGCCGAGATCGAGGCCGTCGGTGGCGCGCGCATGGCGGCCGCCGGCGCATCGATACGCCGATCCATCGAGGGACTGTCGGCGATCGGCCTGATCGAGATCCTCACCAGGATTCCCGCCCACTGGCGTCTCGAGCGCGAGCTGATTCGCGACTTTCACGCGCATCGATACGACCTGATCATCCCGATCGACTACCCCGGCTTCCATCTCCGGTTGGCGCGCGCAGCCAAGCGCAACGGGATTCCGGTCCTCTGGTATATCGCGCCCCAGATGTGGGGATGGTGGCCGCAACGCGCCATCCGGTTCGGTCGAGCGGTGGACCGCCTGGCCGTCATCCTCCCGTTCGAGGTGGCGTTCTTCCAGAAGGCGGGCTTGGCGGCGACGTTCGTCGGCCACCCGCTGCTCGACAGTGAACCGCCGCCAGATCGTGCCACGGCCCGCACCGGTCTTGGACTGCGCCACGACGCGAAGGTGCTGGCCGTCTTCCCGGGCTCGCGCGGACGCGAAGTCGCATCGCTCTGGCCGGTGATGCGGAATGCCGCGCTCCAGCTGCTGCAGGATGGCGCCTGCACGGACGTCGTGGTCGCCGCGACCACGTGGGGAGAATATCCCGACGCGAACGGATTGCGCATCGTGCGCGACGATTCCGCCCGCTTGCTCGCCGCTGCGGACGCGGTGATCGCAAAGTCCGGCACGACCACGCTGCAGGCGGCCCTGGCGAACGTCCCGATGGTCGTGGCGTACTCGATCAACCCGATGTCGTTCTGGCTGATGCGGCGGCTGCTGACCACACCCTGGGTGGCGCTGCCGAACCTGATCGCCGAGCGCGAGATCGTGCCCGAGCTGCTCCAGGGCGAGCTGAGCCGGGACGCGCTCGTCGCCGCCGTCCGCCCCCTGCTCGACCCAGCGTCGGACGCGGTGCGCCGGCAGCACGAGGGACTCGCCGAGGTGCGTCGACGCCTTGGCGGACCGGGTGCCAGCGAGCGCGTGGCCCGCCTCGCCGGGGAGTTGCTTGCCACGTGAAAATCCGGGTATCGCCGAAGGTGGTCCGGGTGATCGCACCAGCGATCATCGATCCGCTGGCCCGGTCGTGGCGCTTCCGGCTCAGGAACCACGAACGATGGCAGCGCCTGGTCGAGTGCCGGAAGCCATTCATTTTCCTGTTGTGGCACGAGGCCCTGCTGCCGCTGCTCTGGCAGCATCGCAGGCAGCAGATCGCGATCGTCGTGAGTGAAGCGCGCGAGGGGCAGTATCTCGCGGACTACGCCCGGCGGATCGGCTATCATCTCGTACCGGGGTCGTCGACCCGGGGCGGTGCCCGGGCACTGCTCGGCGCCATTCGCGCACTCGATGATGGTTGTACGATCGCGATCACGCCCGACGGGCCGCGCGGCCCGCGGCGCGATGTAAAGCCGGGTGTCGTGCGCGCGGCACAACGTGCCGGCGCCCTGATCCTCCCGTTGCACGCGGTCACCCGCTCGGCGTGGCGCCTCGGCTCCTGGGACCGGATGATGGTGCCGAAGCCCTTCGCTGAAATCGACCTCGGCTATGGCGAGCCGTTCGCCGTCTCGCCGGGTCCGGAGGGGTTGGCGACCGGCTTGCAACAGTGCGCGTCGGCGTTGGCCTGCGTGGAGCGGGAGCTGGCGAGTTGATGCCGCGCCGGCGCGGGGACGGACACCGGATGGTTCGCTGGCTCTGGACGAGTCGCGGCGCCGGGGCGCGCGTCGCCCGACTGGTACTGCTCCCGGCGAGCCTGATCTGGTACACCGCAATGACGACGCGGCGATGGGGCTACCGGCGCGGTTGGTTCGCGACACGACCGCTACCATTGCCGAGCGTGGCGATCGGCAACATCAGTGTCGGCGGATCGGGCAAGACACCGCTCGCGGCATGGGTGGCGGCACACTTTGCGAGCCGCGGCATTCGCCCGGCGGTGTTGCTCCGCGGCGTCGGCGACGACGAGGCGCTCGTGCATCGCGAACAAGTGCCAGCCGCGATCGTCGTTGCCAACCCCGATCGCTACGCGGGGGCGGTGAGGGCGGTGGCCGACGGTGCCGAAGTGCTGGTGCTTGACGACGCCTTTCAGCGGCTCGATGTAGAGCGGGACCTGAACATTTGCCTGGTGAGCGCCGAATCATCGCAGGCGGTGAGGTGGCCGTTGCCGGCGGGCCCGTGGCGCGAGGGCTTTTCGGCATGCGACCGCGCCGACGTACTCGTCGTCACCCGAAAGCGCGCCGACGCCGCGACGGCACGGCACCTGGCCAGCGAGCTGCGTCGGACAACCTCGCGCCCGGTTGCGATCGCCCATCTCGAACTGGCAATATTGCGCGGGCTCGTGAGCGGCCGGGAACACCCAGTCAGCTCGCTCGCCGGGAAGCGGGTGGTCGCCGCCAGCGCGATCGCCGACCCGGACGCGTTCGTGGCGCAGATCAAGCGCACCGGAGCGCAGGTGCAGGTCGCCACGTGGAAGGATCACCACGTTTTTCGGGACGAGGACATCGCCTGGTTGGCGCATGCCGCCCGACGGACCGATTCGGTGGTCGTCACCGCCAAGGACGCCGTGAAGTTGCGGGATCGCTGGCCGGCCAGCGTGCCGGAGCCGCTCGTAGCGATACTTCAGGTACGCTTCGAAGCGGGGGAAACAGAGTTGCGGGAAGCGCTCGATCGCGTGGTCGCGCGTCACACGTAGTTCAAGTCGCACCACGCTCAGTTCAAGTCACACGCAGGTCCATCAGAACCCTGGGATCGGTCGCCGACCGGAGAAGGTCACCATGGCCACATCGAAGTCGCGCAAGGCACAGCCGCTGATGAAACAGGATCGCGATCGTCGCTTCGCCCTCGAGGGAAACCCCTTCGAGGCGATGATGTCGCGATTCGATGACGCCGCCACCCGCCTGAATCTGGAGCCGGGCCTCTACCGCGTCCTGCGCGCACCCGAAAAGCAGATCATCGTGTCGGTGCCGATCCCGCGCGATAACGGCGAGATCGAGGTCTTCACCGGCTTTCGCGTCCTCCACAATACGTCTCGCGGGCCGGCCAAGGGTGGCATCCGGTTCGACATGAACGTATCGCTCGACGAGGTGAAGGCGCTCGCCGCGTGGATGACGTGGAAGTGTGCCGTGGTGAATCTTCCCTTCGGCGGCTCCAAGGGTGGCGTCATCTGTGATCCGTCCACCATGTCCGACCGTGAAATCGAGCGGGTGACCCGCCGTTACACCTCAGCGATCATCGAAACCCTCGGACCGGAGTCCGACGTCCCGGCACCGGACGTCAATACCAATGAGCGCGTGATGGCCTGGATCATGGATACCTACTCCATGCACAAACGCCATACCGTGACGGGTGTCGTCACCGGCAAGCCGATTGCGATGGGCGGCTCGCTCGGACGCAAGGACGCCACCGGCCGCGGCTGTCTCGTCGTCACGCAGTGCGCGCTGGCAAAGCGCAAGATGAAGACCCGCGGCGCCACCGTGGCGGTGCAGGGGTTCGGCAACGTCGGCTCCACCGCGGCACGACTCATGTCGGAGGCCGGCATGAAGATCGTCGCCGTGAGCGACAAGAGCGGCGGCGTCTTCAACGCCCGCGGACTCGACATCGCCGACTGCCTCAAATGGGTCGCTGACAAGAAATTCCTCGACGGCTACCACAAGGGCGAGCGGGTCAGCAACGCGGAACTGCTGACGCTGAAGTGCGACGTGCTGGTCCCGGCCGCGCTCGAGAATGTCATCACCAGCAAGAACGCCGATGACATTCAGGCGAAGATCATCTGCGAAGGCGCCAACGGTCCGACCACCGCGCAAGCAGATGTCATCCTCGACAACAAGGGCGTGTACGTGATTCCCGACATCCTCGCGAACGCGGGTGGCGTCACGGTCTCCTACTTCGAATGGGCACAGGATCGCAGCGGCTACTTCTGGGACGAGGAGACGGTGAACGATCGCCTCCACAAGATCATGACCCACTCGTTCGATGAAGTGCATGGCATGTCGGTCAAGCACAAGGTGAGCATGCGCATCGGCGCCTATATGCTGGCCATCGATCGCGTGGCCGCGATGCACCGCATGCGCGGACTCTATGCGTAATGCACATCTCGCTGGTCGCTGTCGGTAAGCTCCGCCCCGCGTTGCGCGAGGTCTGCGACGACTATCTCCGTCGTCTCGGTCGCTTCGTCAACGTCAACGAGCGCGAAGTACGCGAGGCGGGGCGCGCGGATACGGAACAGCTGCAGCGCGAGACGGAGGGAAAGCGTCTGCTCGAGGCCGTCCCGGTCGGCAGCCCGGTCGTGCTGCTCGACGTTGGCGGCGCTGCCTGGTCAAGCGAACAGCTGGCGGCACAACTCGATGGCTGGCGGCTGGACGGCCGCGAGCGAACCTTCGTTATTGGTGGGGCGACTGGCGTGTCCGCAGCACTGCACGCGCGCTCGGCGTCCACCTGGAGCCTTGGGCCGCTGACGCTGCCGCATGAGCTCGCCCGGATCGTGGTGGTCGAACAGCTGTACCGCGCCAGCACGATCCTGCGGGGAGAGCCGTACCACAAGGGAGCTCGCTGAGATGCTGCGCGTCGTGTCACATCCGCTGGGGCCGCTGCCACCGCTGGCACCACGGGCGGCCAAGTGGCGTACCGACCTCGACGCGGCGCTCGTCGCGGCACCGGGCACCGAGACGGCGCTGCAGCGCCTGCATCTCCCCGGCGCATTCGTCGTGACCACCGGACAGCAACCGGGGTTGTTCACCGGTCCGTTGTACGCGGTACACAAGGCGCTCGCCGCTGCGGCGCTCGCCCGCGTCCTGGAGCGCCGCTGGAAGCGCCCCGTCATTCCGATGTTCTGGGTCGCGGGCGACGACCACGACTTCGCCGAAGCCAGCACCGCGAGCTGGGTGGATGCCGGTGGGAAGTTGGTGGCGTGGAGCCTGCCGCCGCGCGCCGCGGCGGCCCCCCAACTGTCGCTGTCCGAGGAGCGCCTGCCAGCCGAGGTTCTCGATGGGCTGCAGCGCCTCGAAAGTGCGCTCCCACCGGGACCTCCGCGAGACGAAACACTCGCGTGGCTCCGCAAGCACTACGTCCCGGGTGCCTCACTCCACACCGCGTACGCCGGTGCGGTGGCCGAACTGCTCGCGCCCTTCGGCGTCCTCTGTTTCGACCCGACGCACGTTGCGGCGAAGCGGGCGCAGATACCCGTGGTCGCCGCGGCACTCCGCCGGGCCGCCGAACTCGATGCCGCTCTTGCAGCGCTGCCCGATGCCGGGACGGGGATTGCCGCCGGTGAGGGTGCCACGTTGGTCTTCCTCGCCACAGCGGTCGGACGGGATCGGCTGCTGATCGACGGCGACGGTTTTCGTACCCGTCGCGCCGGCGTACGCTTTTCCCCGGCCGAGATCGAGGCACTGCTCGAGCGCGAGCCAGCACGCTTCTCGCCGAACGTGCTGCTGCGCCCGGTGGTCGAGAGCGCGCTGTTGCCCACGGTCGCCTACGTCGCCGGCCCGGGTGAATTGCGCTATCTCGACCGCCAGGCGTCGGCGCTCTATCCACTGCTCGGTGTCGCGCAGCAGCAGCCGGTACCGCGCTGGTCCGGCACCGTTGTGGTTCGCTGGGCGGACCGACTGCTCGGGCGGCTGCGGATCACGGCGGGGGCGGTTCTTGACGACGACGGGACCCTCGCGCGCACCTTCCTCGAGCGCGACTTCCCCGGTGACGCTCGCCAGGCCATCGATGCCCTGCGCCAGCAGATCACCCGCAGCGCTGGTGTCATCACCGCGGCAGGAAAACGCATTGACCCGGTCCTCGACCGCGCCGTGAAAGGACGGATGCAGCGGATCGGACAAGTGACCGACGACATCGAAAACGTGATCCGTCGCCACCTCCGTCGGCGTGATGATATCGCCTACGCACAGTTCGTCCGCCTGACGGAAAGTCTTCGCCCCAACGGCAAGCCGCAGGAACGCGTGCTCACGACGCCATCGTTTCTCGGGCGATACGGCGACGTCTGGCTCAACAGCCTGTTCGAAATCGTCTCGATGTGGGCCGAGAACCTGCCCGAGGGCCCGCCGTGAGCCGTCGCGGGTCGTTCTTCGTCGCCGCGGGAATCCTGCTGAGTCGCATATTCGGGTTGGTCCGCCAGACCTTGCTGGCCCACTACCTCGGCCTCTCCGACGCCGCCGACGCGCTCAACACCGCGTTTCGCATCCCGAACTTCCTGCAGAACCTGCTCGGTGAGGGCGCGCTCTCGGCCTCGTTCATCCCGAGCTATTCGCGCCTGTTGGGCGACGGCGATGAAGCGGAGGCACGGCGGCTGGCCGGGGCCCTGTTGTCGGTCCTCGTGGTGACCGTAGCCGCCATCGTCCTGTGCGGCGAGCTCGCGACGCCGTGGCTGATGGCACTGCTGGTGTCGCACAAATGGTCCCCCGAGAAGCGCGCCTTGACGGAGTCGCTCGTCCGGATCCTGTTCCCGGGTGCCGGGATCATGGTGCTGTCCGCCTGGTGCCTTGGCGTCCTCAACTCGCACCGCCGTTTCCTGCTCTCCTACGCATCGCCAGTGGTATGGAACGTGGCGATCATCGCGGCGATTCTGTTGTTTGCCCGGCACCAGGACACCGCGCACTTCGTGATCATCGCGGCGTGGGGTGCGGTGGCGGGCAGCGCCCTTCAGGTCGCGGTGCAGTGGCCGGCCGTTATCGCCGTGGGCGGCCGAATCGTGCCAACCGCGTGGAACAAGGCGAAGGAGCTACCCCGGGTCGTGCGAGCGTTCGTGCCGAACGTGATTTCGCGCGGTGCCAGCCAGGTCTCCGCCCTGATCGACCTCTACATCGCCTCCAGCATCCCGCTCGTCGGTGCGGTCGCGGCGATTGCCAACGCACAGGTGCTCTACACGCTGCCGGTATCGCTCTTCGGCATGGCCGTCTCGGCGGCCGAATTGCCCGAGATGGCGCGTGAACGCGGCGACGCCGCAACCGTTGCCTCCGCGCTCCGGATTCGTCTCACGGGCGCGACACAGCGCCTCGCGTTCTACATCGTGCCGTCCGCGCTCGGCTTCCTGACGCTCGGCGGCGTGATTGCCGGCGCGGTGTTCCAGACCGGCAGGTTCAAGCACGCCGACAGCGAATTCGTCTGGATCGTGCTGGCGGGATCGGCGACGGGATTGCTCGCCTCAACGCTCGGGCGGCTGTACGCATCGACGTTCTACGCCCTGAATGACACGAGAACTCCATTGCGATGCGGCCTGGTGCGCGTGTTGCTGACCGGCGTGCTCGGCTGGCTTGCGGCGATCATCGCGCCGCCGGCCCTCGGTCTCGACCCGAAGTGGGGTGCCGCGGGACTGACCGCGACCGCCGGCATCGCTGGCTGGGTTGAGTTCGCGTTACTCCGCCGCAGCCTGTGCCGCCGCCTCGGGCATTTCAACCTGGAGGGCGGTGAACTGCTCAAGCT
This sequence comes from Gemmatimonadota bacterium, assembly GCA_025357945.1. Classification (GTDB taxonomy): domain Bacteria; phylum Gemmatimonadota; class Gemmatimonadetes; order Gemmatimonadales; family GWC2-71-9; genus Palsa-1233. The sequence goes on along the minus strand of JANYLJ010000035.1, from coordinate 5,454 downwards.
CTGGGCGGCGGGGCTGGCGGCGGCCGTGGTGGGGACGGCCTTTCGCCTGGGTTTGCCGCACCTCCAACCAATTCCACTGGCCCTGCTCGCCGTGCCCGCCAATGCCGCCACCTACCTCGCCATCACGTCGTGGTGGGACATCCCCGAAGCGGCGGTTCTCACGAGCCGGATTCGCCGCGTGCTGACGGGAGGGATGCGGGCGCTATGAACGAGGCGTTGCAGCGCAAGGTCGATACGCTGCCGGACGGTCCCGGTGTCTACCTCTGGAAGGATGCCACCGGCGCAGTGCTCTACGTCGGGAAGGCAGCAAATCTGCGCACCCGGGTCCGGTCGTATTTCGCAAGTGACGGAACCGAGGCACCGACGCACCGGCTGCTCCTCGAACGGATCGCCGATGTAGAAACCATCGTTGTGCCGAATGAGACGCAGTCGTTGCTGCTCGAGAACAACCTCATCAAGGAGTACCAGCCGCGCTTCAACGTGCGGCTCAAGGACGACAAGAGCTACCCGTCGATCGCCGTGACGGTGGACGAGGCGTTTCCACGGGTGTTGGTGACCCGGCGCCGGGACATCACCGGCGCTCGCTATTTCGGCCCGTACACCGACGTCGGCGAGATGCGGCGCACGCTCAACCTGATCCGCCGCATGTTCACCGTCCGATCGTGCAACGACGACCTGCCAGCGACACAGCGCGAGCGCCCCTGTCTCGACTACCACATCGGCCGCTGCAAGGCGCCGTGCGTACGCTGGCAGGATGCCCCCGACTACCGCGCCATGATCACCGACGTACTCGACTTCCTCGAAGGACGCACCGTCGACCTCAAGGCGCGCATCCGCGCCCTGATGCACGGGGCGAGCGAACGCCAGGATTTCGAGCGGGCGCGCGATTTTCGCGACGCCATCAAGTGGCTCGACCAGGTGGAGGGTCCCCTCGCCGTAGACGCGATCGGCACCGGCGATGCCGATGTGATCGGCTACGCCCGCGATGGCGACGACGCGGTGGCCGTGCTCTTTCGCGTCCGGGACGGCCGCGTCATCGGGCGTGAGCACCGCTTTTTCGAGAACGTGCAGGAGGAATCCGACCAGGATGTGCTCAGCGGCGTGCTGATCCGCTGGTATCTCGCCACGTCGGCCAAGGCCAAGCGGCTGGTGCTGCCGTTTCCGCCGAGCGGGTTCGAGTCGCTCGCGGAACTGCTGGCCGGACAGCGGATCGCCGTTCCGCAACGGGGCGTCGCGGCGCGCTGGCTTGAGCTGGCGGAACAGAACGCCCGGCACCTGCTCGAAAGCCTCCGGCTCGAGAGTTTCGAAAGCGATGAGCGGGCAGAGGATCCCGTCTACGCCCTCGGCCGCGAGCTCGGGCTCACGGTCGTGCCGCGCGTCTTCATCTGCGTCGACATCTCCACCAGTCAGGGTCGCGACACCGTCGGATCGCTCGTCACGTTCGACGGCGGCCGACCCCGCAAGGCGGAGTATCGCAAGTTCCGCATCAAGGGCATGGCGCAGCAGGACGACTTCGCCGCGATTCACGAGGTGGTTACCCGCTACTTCCGGCGTCGCATCGACGAGGCCAAGCCGCTTCCCGACCTGGTCGTCATCGACGGCGGCAAGGGGCAACTGAGCGCCGCGCTCGACGCGATGACCGCACTCGACGTCGCGGAGATCCCGCTCATCTCGCTCGCCAAACGCGACGAGGATATCTACGTTCCCGGCCGTTCCGAGCCGCTGCGGCTCTCGCGCAGGAGTCCGGCGCTGCGCCTGCTGCAGCGCGCCCGCGACGAAGCGCACCGATTTGGCGTGGCGTACAATCGCAACCGGCGAGCAGCACGAACCATCACGTCGGCACTGCTCGACATTCCCGGGATTGGCCCGGCCCGGCGCCGCACGCTGCTGCAGGTGTTCGGCTCACTCGCCGGCGTGCGCACGGCTACCGTAGCGGATGTGGCCGCAATTCCGGGCTTCTCCGCCGCACTCGCCACCCGGATTCTCGACGACCTGAAGGCACCCTGAATGGACTGGATACTCGAGTGCTCTGATTGTGGCATCACCGCCGCCCCCGATGGGCTCCCGACCGTCTGCCTGGCCTGCGGACGACCATTACTTGTGCGCTACCCGGGGCGCGAGCACCCGATGACGGAACGGGCCGAGGCCCGTCGCCGCCACGGGATGTGGCGCTTCCGTTCGTTCCTGCCGCTCGAGGGGGGCGAGGAACCGATCACGCTCGGCGAAGGGGATACCCCGCTGCTCCGGGCACCGCGGCTCGCATCGGCGCTCGGGCTCGGCGACATCTGGATCAAGGACGAGGGGTGCAACCCGACGGGCTCGTTCAAGTCGCGCGGGTTGAGTGCGGCGATCACCCGTGCCGTCCGCGCCGGCGCCACTCGCTTTGTCGTTCCCACGGCCGGCAACGCTGGGGTGGCGAGCGCGGCCTACGCCGCCCGCGCCGGCGCGAGCGTCCGCGTGTTCGCACCCCGTACGACGCCGCGAACGATCCTCTCGCAAATCGTTTCGTTCGGTGGCGATCTCGTACTCCTCGATGGCCATATCGGCGACTGCGGCAAGGCTTCGCGGGCGTATGCCGCCGAGACCGGGGCGATGGACCTCAGTACCCTTCGGGAACCGTACCGGATCGAGGGGAAGAAGACGCTCGGTCTCGAGATCGCGATGCAGTTCAATTGGACGTTGCCGGATGCAATCATCTACCCGACCGGCGGCGGCACCGGGCTGATCGGCATGTGGAAAGCCTTCGTTGAGCTGCGGCAGGCCGGTTGGGTCACCAGCGAACTGCCCCGACTCTACACCGTCCAGAGCACCGGCTGTGCTCCCATCGTCAAGGCGTTTGCGGCGGGCGCCTTGCAGGCGGAGCCGTGGCCTGATCCGTGGACGATTGCGAGCGGCCTGCGAGTCCCCGGACCGCTTGGCGACAAACTGATGCTGCGGGTGCTCCGGGAAACAAATGGGGGTGCCGTCGCCGTTACAGATGATACGATGGGCGAACTGGCCCGCCTGGGCACCCAGCAGGAGGGTGTCGATTTCTCGCCCGAGGGGGGCGCCTCGCTCGCTGCAGCCATCGAATTGCAGCGCCAGGGGGCGATCCGGCCCGAGGATCGATTGATCGTATTCAATACCGGCGCCGGCTGGCTCTATCGGGGCGGGGCGGATTTGCTCGGCGGCCCCTGATTGGGGATATTTACGAGTTGGCCAGGAGGCCTGCCTCTCAGCCGGCCACCCACGACGGACCTTCCAGGAGTAATGAATGAGGATCACAACGATTGCGGCGCTGGCCGGTATGGTTGCGGCGACAGCTCCGCTCGCTGCGCAAACTCAGCCCAACCGGCGCGTCATGCTGGCGATGGGCAGCCAGGGCAAATACGTGCCGGCGCTCTGCGAACTCAAGGGTGGCAATTTCCAGACGAGCAGTGCCGGCGTCTATATCAAGATCGCCGCTGAAGGCGGCTTCACCAGCGCTTCTGACGGCCGGACTGAGGTCGATGCCAAGAAGTATGTGGACATCCTGACCAAGGCGAAGCGGGTCGCCAGCGACGGGATCGCGGCCAATCCGCAGAACGCCGCCGCGTGGTATTACCTCGGCCGGTCCGACCTGATGCTTGGCGACATCATGGGCGCCGATTCGGCGTTGACCCACCTCGAGAAAATGTCCCCGGACTGCGCGGTTGAGATCAAGGGTTTCCGACAAAAGGCATGGACGGTGCTGATTAATCCGGGCACCGAGTTCCTGCAGAACAAGCAGTACGACTCGGCGCTGGCCGTGCTGCGGGATGCAAATACCGTCGCGCGGTACTACCCGCAGGGCTACTACAACCTGGCCGCCACGTTCGCGAACATGACGCCGTCGCAGCTGGACAGCGCGATCTACTACTTCAAGCTGGCGGCGGACAAGGCCGGGAGCGACACGGCCTTCGCGGGGACGCTGAAGGGATCGATCAAGAACACGGCATACATCTACCAGCAGCAAGGTGACAACGCGAGCGCGGTGATCTACTTCAAGAAGTACCTGGCACTCGACGCCACAAGCGATGACGTCAAGCGTGCGCTCGCGGCCACGCTGCGACTTACCGGGAACACCGCCGAGGCGGTGCAGATCGAAAACCAGCTGCTGGCGGCCGGTACGCTGACCAACAACGAAATTGCTGGCGTTGCGGTCCGGATGTTCAACGACAAGGATTACAACCGCGCAGCGGAGGCGTTCAAGAGGATCCTGGTGACCGACCCGTACAATCACGACGCACTGAACAACCTGGCGAACACTTATTTGGCGTTGAATGACGGGAAGAATTTGCTGGACGCGTCGCAGAAGCTCCTGGCCGTGGATCCGCTGGGTAATAACAACCTGCGGCTGCTCGCCAACGGGTACCGCCTCGCCGCCGACACCAACAAGTGGCTCGGCATCGTGACCCAGCTCCAGGCGATGACGATGGACGTGAGAGTCGACAGTTTCACGCTGCGGCAGGACGGCGCCAGGTTCGTCGGGACGGCGACCGGAAGCGAGGGGCGTGACGCCAAGGAAAAGCTCATTCCACCGGCACCGACGACGCTCGTGTTCGAGTTCCATAACGCCGCGGGCGAGGTGGTGGCCACGCAGGAGGTTACCGTCCCGGCGCTCGCGCCGAACGTCAAGCAGCCGATCGTCGTGGACGCGACCGGCGCCGGTATCCTATCCTGGAAGTACCGCAAGAAGTAGCCGGCGTGCGGGGCGGGGGGAGGCGCCTGTCCTCTTCGCGGCGAAGGATTGATCGCCGGCCCCCCGCGGGCTACCTTCTCGACCACGCGGGTGTAGCTCAGTTGGTAGAGCATCAGCTTCCCAAGCTGAGGGTCGCGGGTTCGAACCCCGTCTCCCGCTTGTCCCACCCTGTCGCCCCGGCGCGGTCCGACCGCCCCGGGGCGTTTGGCGTCCCAAGCTCCCGCTTGCTACTGTGAACTCGCTTTAACTGTGACTGGCTAACCCTTGATTCGGGGCCAACATAGCCGCATATTGGGTGATGCTTTGCCTCGGCTGTCGCCAATGATCAAGGTTACCGGAGTCCTCCACGATTCGATCGGTGAAGGGATCGGGCTCGTACCCGGAACCGAACTCATCTCGGTCGGCGGGCGCGACCTCGAGGATTTCCTGGACTGGGAGTTCCTCACCGCCGACGAAGAGTTCACGCTCGTCTACCGACTCCCGGGCGAAAGTTCGGAGTACGAAGTCGAGGTCGAACGGCCGGTCGAGGAGCCGATCGGCGTCGCCGTCGAGCCACCTCGGATCAAGCGCTGCGCCAACCGTTGCGACTTCTGTTTCGTCGAGGGAAACCCCGACGGGCTGCGCGACGTCCTCTCGATCCGCGACGACGACTACCGGCTCTCCTTTCGCTACGGCAACTTCGCCACGCTGACCAACCTGAAGCCGTGGGACACCGAACGGATCATCGCCTACCGGCTCTCGCCGCTCTACGTATC
>JANYLJ010000070.1 GCA_025357945.1 Gemmatimonadota bacterium | reverse complement strand
GGCCCCGCCGCCGACCCGCTGCACCTCGAAGCATCCACACCGACCGACCTGGTCTTGGCCTGGTGGCTACCCCTTTCAGAGCGGCTGCCGGTCGGCATCGCGTGGGGGAGTGGCATCGGCGTGATTCTTCTGGCGCTTCTGGTGCCGCGACTCACGCGCCGCCCCCGAGAAGCGAGTTGCGCGCCCAGCACCGTGGACCCCCGTCTCTGCACCGGATGCAACCAGTGTCCCCAAGATTGTCCGTGGGAAGCAATCAAGATGGTGGCGCGGGACGATGACCGCCCGACGCTCGTGGCACGAGTGGACCCCTCGCGTTGTGTGAGCTGTGGCATCTGCGCCGGCTCGTGCGCACCGATGGGAGTGGGACCCCCGGGTCGAAGCGGGCGGGACCAGCTGACCGAGTTGCGAGAGGTCACCTTTCACACGGTCGTCGGGTCCGGCACTGTGCCGATTATCGTGGTCGGCTGCGTCCAGGCACCTGCGCCACACCTCTCCGCGTTGCGAGCCCGCGGGGCGTATGTTCACATGGTGCCCTGCGTGGGCAACCTGCATTCCTCCGTGATCGAGCTCTTCATCCGAAACGGAGCACCGGGCGTCATCGTGTGCGGGTGCCCACCCCGCGATTGCATCGGACGCGAAGGTCCCAAGTGGCTCCACGAGCGACTCTTCCATGACCGGGAGGCGGAACTGCAGCCCCGGGTGGACCGCCGTCGAGTTCGCACTGCGACTCTGGCGCCGGGAGAGTTGGCCGGAACATTGGCCCAGTTTGAGGAGTTCAGACGCGAGCTCGACGCGCTCGCGCCACCGGAAACAGACCGGGATGTCGAAATCGACACCCGGTGCGAACCGGTCGCCCTCGAGGAGGCCGCGAAATGAGCGTGGCACGGATCCTCGCCGCGGCAGCCGCCACCACCGCGGGGCTCGCACTTCTGGCGTATGCATCCGCTGTGCCGATGGCGTATCACCCGCGGGATACGGCACGCCTGCGGCTGTCGTGGAGCGCCCGCCCCGAGCGAATCGAGGTGTGTCGTGAGCTCTCCAAAGAGGAGCAGGCCCAGCGCGAGGAACACATGCGTCAGCGCGTGGAATGTGAGGGTGGGTTCGCCTCCTATGCCCTGCGCGTGGAGGTGGATGGCCGCGCCATCGGGGAGACGGTAATTCACGGCGCGGGACTGCGACATGACCGACCCCTCTATGTGCTGCGCGACTTTCCGGTCTCGCCGGGCGAGCATCGGGTACGGGTCAGGCTGACGCGCCGTGAGAAGACCGATAACGATGCGGCGGCCTTCGCCAATGCGGTGGTGCCGGACGCCGACACTGGTCTCTATGCCGGGCGCGCCCAGCGGGAGGCGACAGAGCGGGCGCGGAGAGCGCGCGCGGCGATCTCCCCCAGCTCAACGCTCGATACGGTGGTGGTGTTCCGGTCGCGGCGCGTAGCACTTGTCACCTTCAATGCCGAGCGCAGAGTGCTCGAGTTGAAAGCCGAGGCAATCCGCGAATGAGCAACACGTCGTCGGATCTCCGCGTGCGGCGCTGGCTGCTGGCATCGGCCGCCGCCGTGGTGCTCGCCGTTGCAATCGGCGGCATCACTCGCCTCACCGAAAGCGGACTCTCCATCACTGAGTGGCGACCGGTCTCGGGCATCCTGCCGCCCCGCTCGAGCTCGGATTGGAACGAGGCGTACCAGCGCTACCTGGCGATTCCCGAAGCGCAGACGGTTCACCGCGGGATCACCATGGGCCAGTTTCAGGCCCTCTTCTGGTGGGAGTGGGTGCACCGACTGCTGGCCCGTCTCGTCGGGTTGATTTTGGCGGTGCCCTACTTCGTCTTGCTGGCGAGAGGACACCTCCGGCCCCCCCACCGCATGAGGCTGCTCCTTCTCCCGGTGCTCGCTGGCGCGCAGGGTGCACTGGGCTGGTACATGGTGAAGAGCGGACTGGAGATCCGACCGGACGTCAGCCCCTACCGGCTCACGGCCCATCTTGGCATGGCGCTGGCCATCTACGTCGTCTGCGTGTGGACCGCGGGGGATTTGAGCGCGCCCGGGTCCGAGGCCAGCAGGACTCCTCGGTTCCTGCGCGGTTGGTTGATTGCCGCGGTGTGCTTGACCATCATCACCATGCTTTCGGGTGGGTTTGTCGCGGGTCTCGACGGCGGCAAGGTGTACAACACGTTCCCACTGATGGGGGGTCATGTCGTGCCTCCCGGATATTATCTGCCGGGAACGGGTTGGCGTAACGCCTTCGAGAATCCCGTGGCAGCACAGTTCCATCATCGCGTGCTGGCCCTCGGTACCGCCACGCTGCTACTCATCCTGGCCACGCTCGGCCGCCGGCCAGAGGTGCCCGCCCCGCTTCGACGCCCAACCGCAGTCACAGGGCTCCTGGTCATGGTGCAAGTGGGGCTCGGTATCACGACTCTTCTCTTGACGGTACCGATCGTCCTCGGCGTACTGCACCAGGTCACGGGCCTCGCGGTGCTCACCGCAGTGCTCGTCGCGGCACATCGCGCCAAGGCTCTCGATCGGTGGCAGAATCCGACCTGACCTCGGCAAGCCAACCCGGTCTTCTATCGTCCCGGTGCAAGGCCCGCGGGTCAGAGCGCTCGCAATGAACGGGGGGGTGCTTGACAGCCCTCCTAGACGACTGCCTATTTGCCGCACACTCCCACAGGACACTCGATGCGCATCGCCCCGCTGCTTTTCGCTGCCGCGCTGTCCACAGCTGGTGCCGCCGCCCAGGCCCCTACCCATCCGCTCGACGGCCTCTCGGCTCGCGAGCATTGGGCCATCTATGACGCGCTGATCGCTTCGGGGAAAACCGACACCACCTCCCGCTACCTCTACGAGGCGCTGCACGAGCCGCCCAAAGCCGAGGTGCTGGCGTGGCGGCCGGGCCAACCGTTCCGGCGCGAGGGCCTGGTGCACCTCACTCAGAACATGCGGGGCTACGAGGCGCTGGTGGACATCACCGGGAAGAAACTCATTTCGTGGAAGGAGATCCCCGGCCGCCAGTACATGACCAGCCGAGAAGAGTCGGACAAGGCGGACGCCCTCGCCATGAAGGACCCCCGGGTGCTGGCGGCATTCGCTCGGCGCGGTATCACCGATCTCACTCACGTCGGATGCGGCCCCGCCAATCATGGGTATTTCGACCTGCCGGAGGAACGCAATCACCGCGTCGTCCACCTGGCCTGCAACAACGATCGCAACCGCTTCTCCGGATACGGCGAGTCGATTGAGGGGCTGGTGGTCGTCGCCGACCTGACCGACGGCAAGATCCTCCGCGTCGTCGATACCGGCCCGCAGCCGTCGACTGGCCCGTTTGGCGATCACGACGCCGAAGCCATCGGACCTACCCGGGAGACCCGGAACCCGGTTTCGATGGTGCAGCCGTTGGGACCGTCGTTCACCGTCGACGGCCAACAGGTGAGCTGGCAAAACTGGAAGTTCCATTTCCGGGTGGATCCCAGGCGGGGCATAGTGCTGTCGATGTTGCGCTACACCGATGGGGGCAAGGACCGCTCCATCATGTATCAGGGCTCGCTCTCCGAACTGTTCGTGCCCTACATGGATCCCAATGATCCGTGGAGCTACCAGGGCTACTTCGACCTCGGGACCTACCCGGCGTCGTTCGGTGGAATCGCCAGTTCGCTCGAGCCGGGCGTCGAGTGCCCCGCGAACGGGATCTACTTCAACTCGGTCGTAGTGACCGACAAGGGCAAGCCTCGGGAGCGGGCCCGTACCGCGTGTCTCTTCGAGCGATCCGCCGGGGACGTCGCCTGGCGGCATACTCGAGATGGCGGACTCAACGGGGAGTCGCGGGTCAAACGCGATCTGGTGCTTCGGATGTACATGAACGCGGGAAATTACGACTATCTCTTCGACTGGGTGTTCCAGCAGGACGGAACCCTGCGGGTCAACCTAGGCGCCACCGGGATGGATCAGACAAAGGGCATCAGCGGGAAGGGCAACGACGAAACGTATGGACGGCTCATCGCGCCGAAGCTGGTGGGCGTGAACCACAGCCACTTCTTCTCCTTCCGGCTCGACCTCGATGTGGACGGCACCTCGAATTCACTGGTGGTGGACCGGCTCCAGACCGAGCGGCTCCCGGACACCAACCCCCGTCGCAGTCTGTGGAAGGTGCAGTCGACCACCGCGCGCACAGAGTCGGAGGCGCAGCGGCACTCCACCATGAGCGAACCGGAGATCTGGCGGATCGTGAACCCCAGCGTGATGGGTGCGTATGGGTCACCGGTAGGCTACGAAATCGACGGGCACAGTACCATGACGCTGCTCAGTCCGGACGATTACATGCAGCGCCGAGCCGGCTTCACCAATCACACCCTGTGGGTGACGCCGTTCAACCAAGATGAGTTGTTCGCCGCAGGGGATTACCCGACGGTGAGTACCGCGGGCGAAGGGCTTCCTCAATGGACCGCGGCCAACCGGTCCGTGGCCAACACCGACATCGTGGCATGGCTCACCCTGGGATTCCACCATGTCCCGCGGCCGGAGGATTGGCCGATCATGCCCGTGGCATGGCACAGCTTCGAGATCCGGCCGGTCGGCTTCTTTGCCCGGAACCCGTCGATCGACCTGCCACACACGCCCTGATCGGCGCGCCTTCGAGTCCTTGTCCATGGCGCCTACCCGTCCGCGCGTAACGCCTTCACGGGATCCACTCGTGAGGCGCGGAGTGCCGGCAACAAAGCCGACCCCAGCGCGATAAGCGCCATGGCCCCGACGACGCTTCCAAAGATCGAGAGATCGGTCACTCGCACGCCGACCAGCAGTCCGGCCATTCCTCGGGTGAGGATCCACGCGATCGCCATCCCAATCACGATTCCCGCTCCTGCGAGCATGGCCCCTTGCCCAAGAATGTCGCGGATGACCCTCCCGCGCTCCGCCCCGAGTGCGAGACGGACCCCGATCTCTTTCGTCCGCTGAACCACGGCATAGGCAATGACGCCATAAAGCCCCACGATCGTGAGGAGTAAGGCGAGGAGACCGACCGCCGAGGCGAGTGCCGCTCCCAAGCGCATCGGGAGGAGCGCGTTCGGACTGTTCTGCACGATGTCGGACATCGTGTGGAGGCCAAACGGGACCAGGTCTTTATCCACCGACGCGATGGTTTTCCGAATCGCCGGCAAGAACGATGCGGCGTCGCCGGCGGTGCGCACGTATAGGTACGCGCCCGCCTCGTATTGTTGGGCGAACGGCACGTACAGGACGGCCTTCGGAGCCTCACCGATCACGATGTAGCGCGCGTCCTCGGCAACCCCGACGACCTCGATCGGCGGCCCGTTGCTGGCGAGCCGAATGATCCGGCCGATGGCCGACTTCCCGGGCCACAAAATGGTTGTGGCTCGCCGATTGAGGATGGCCACGCGAGGACCGGTCGAGTCGTCGCGGATGGTGAAGGCGCGGCCTTCAACGATCGGGATGCCGGCGGTCGCGAAGAGGGCCGGGCTCGCGGTCGAGGTGAGCACGCTGACGGAGCCCTTCTTCGTGTTCGCGGTCTCCGCATCATCCCCGTACAGATCCATGAACCCAGCGGCGCCGTGTTCGAGCGGTACGGTATTCGCCCACGCGGTGGAGCGGACACCCGGCAGCTGCCCAACTTCACGAGCGATCCGGTCAAAGGCCCGTCGGGCGGTCGGCTCATCGTAGTGGGCCAGGCCTGCATCGAGCCCCACTGTGATCAATTGATTCACTCGAAAGCCCGGATCGAGCTTCGCGGCCTGGCGTAGGCTGGCCCCGAAGAGGCCGGCGCACACCAACACCACCGACGAGGCGGCCACTTGGCCCACCACCAAGAGCGAGCGTACCCGCTGACCGCGGCGGCTGCCTCCACTCCGCCCACCTTCGCGAATGGCGCGTTGGAGGTTGAACCGTGAAGCCATGATCGCAGGGCCCACCCCAGCCAACAGCCCGGCCAGGACGGTGATGAGCACGGCCATCCCGAAGACCCGCAGATCGAGCCGAACATCCAGGCGGATCGGCACGGGAAACGCAATCGGCATGGCGGTGAG